>JAGCWY010000056.1 GCA_017961625.1 Ruminococcus sp.
CCTTTTCCTTCTTGATATTCCTGAACAGCAGCTATTCGTTCTTCATCTGTCAGCTTACTTCCTCTGGACATAAAATAACCCCCTTAGAGTTTTCACACTTTTGTTTTTTCGTGTGTCTACTCTAGGGGGATTATATCATTTATCTGGAATACTATGGCTTTATTTTTTCGTTAAATAGCTTTTTTGTGGTTTAAGTCCGACAGGCGTTCGCCTGTCTCTCGACCACTATAAATGTTTTTCACTTCATTTTATCAAGCCGCTGAATTGCAGCTGAAAAAAACTATCATTCAGCCTTTGCTGCGCCGGAGACCTCGTCCACGTAAAAGTCTGTAAGGCTGTCAGGCGATTCAATGTAAAGCTGGAGTTTCTCGGCCCCCTCAGGTATAACATAAGCGGGATTCTCAAGAGTTATCCACTCTCCGCTCTTAGCCTTTGCAAGAGCAACCTCGTCGTACTTCTCGCCTTCATAATTATACTGCATGGTCATCTTCATGGTGACTTCTTCTCCGCTGTTCTGCATTACCTTTGCCTTGAAGCTGTACGCCTCGCCTGGCTTGTAGGTGTCGCTGCTGAGCATTACCGCAGCGCCGTTCCAGTTATCAGTTCTTCCGCTTACAGATAGGCACTGCTTGCCGGCATAGGCATTGTCCATATCTATAGTAACAAGTGGACCGCCTCTGGTCATCCAGTTTTCTACGCCCTTCTCAAAACCTATCTCGAAGAAACCTACCTCCTCGGGAGTGGTATTGTCGGCGGAATTTATCTTTGCGATAGCCTCTTTGTCAACTGTTACTTCGATATCTTTTGCCTCGGAGTAAGTACCCTCTACCTTAAGCTCGTTCTTGTATATAGTTGCCTTGCCCTGTGACTGGTATCCTTCGATATTAAGTGCTACCTCGTACATCTTACCGAGCTCGAGACCGCACTGTTTCCATGCGTCGAAGTGCTTTGACACGGATATAGTACCCTCTATCTTTGTACCGTTTGACTCAGGCTTGGTCTGTCTTACACTCCAGTACTGGTCAAAGGTCTGGATATCGTCTATTGAGGGTTGTTCCACTCTTGTTGTCTTGTATATATCGTATACGCCGCCGTCTACCTTTACGGTACCGAGAGCCATAGGAGCTCCAGGCGGACGCCATGTTCCCCATGATTCTACAATATAATACTCTATAAGCGGCTCTCTCGTCCATCCGTAGACACACATATACGAATTGCCGTCAGGCTGGTAGTCTACGCCATAATCTATGGAAATATTTCCCATTTCATCGTAGGTCTGGGTGCAGTCGTACTTCTTTCCGCGTCTGAACAGAGCGTTGTTTATGTTGCTCCACTCACAGGAGAAGCAGCCGCCGCCGGGCTCAACATTAAATGTGGTATCTCCGCTGTCCTTCCACAGCTCGTAATCATAGCCATCAGCTGTGTCTGTGACATTCTCGGTAAATACCAGTGTTTCTCTTTTTGCTGTTTCTTTCGAAGAATCAGGTTCGCTGGAGTTACTGTTAGTGCCGTTGCAGCCTGTTGATATACTCATCATGCATACAAAAGCCGTAACTATCGAGAGTTTCCTTATAAAACCTTTTAACATCCGGTCATTGACCTCCATTCGATTCATATTGACTGACTAAACGCAGTCATTACTATTATAGTGTACCATATACAAATTATTTTACAAGTCATTTTTTGCGGCAGCTCGGTCAAATATTGCGTTCAATCATCAAGGAAGTTTTTACTTTTTACCTGTAGCAAGCGGAAATCACCGACCGCAATAAATGGCATGGCAGCTTTCAAATGATAAGCCGTCTTCTGTACCAGCTATAACTATCGTGCATAAGTTATTACAGATTGCCATAAAGTATTGGTCTGGACTCAAATAGTGACAAATGTCACTGAGGAAGTGACATTCATTACTTGAGAAAGATTCGCGGAATAAATATAATAAAATCATGAGAAATCACTTTGGAGGTGCTTTTTATGAAAAACAAAAATATCTTTCAGAGCATAAGGTGTGCTGCACACGGTATCGCTGAATGCTATAAAAGCGAAAGGAACTTCATGGAGTACACGGCTATCGCCTTGTTCGTCCTGACACTTAATATCCTGCTACACTGTGCAGTATGGGAGTACATCGTATTCTTCGCACTGGTGACCGCAGCCTTTTCGGCAGAGTTCCTTAACACCGCTATCGAGCGCGTTATCGATACCTACGATAACACAATAAGTGAAAAGAATCGCTTCATCAAGGACGCAGCCGCCGGCGGAGTGCTCGTGATAGCTCTGGCGTTCTTTGCATCAGAGACTGTTATACTCGTACCCAAGGCACTGGCGCTGATAAAATGAGACTTTCTTCTGAAGTAGCACAGATCTATGCAACTCTGACTTCAGTCATAATCGCAGGCGTGCTGAACATGATATTTGTGAAGCTTCCGGTACTGAGTGAGCTCAACAAGCCCATTGATCGCGGAAGATGTCTGAGTGACGGCATGAGACTCTTCGGTGATAACAAAACGTGGAAGGGCTTTTGGGGAATGGTCGCCTTTGGCGGCATAGCTCAGGTGATATGGAGTGCGGTGTGCTGCTCTATACCGGCACTGGCAGAAAAAAATCAGTTAATTGTCGCTCACGGCAGCAGCCTTGCGGCAAATCTCTGTGCAGGACTTCTTTTCGGTCTTGCTTACGCACTCTTCGAGCTGCCGAACAGCTTCATAAAACGCAGGCTCGGCATTGCGGCAGGAAAAACGGACAAGGGCATCAAAGGTGCGTTATTCTATGTAATAGACCAGATAGATTCCCTCATAGGAGTAGTCCTCTGTCTCAGTCTCCTTTGCACTATCAGCTTCGCTCAGTACTGGCTTTACATACTTGTTGGATTTTTTACACATTCGGCTGTAAACCTGATACTATACGCACTCAGGATACGCCGGAACATATAAAGGGGAGGAAACTGCCATGTTAAAACGACTCGATATATATTTCAAGGAGATGTATCCGCTCTTACCGCGGCTTCTCCTCGGCTTCATAGTTTTCGGTGAAATATACTTCATCGTGCTACTCAATAACGGAATCACGAATTTCAGCATATCATTAGCTGAATTCATAGGTGGCTTCACCGTATTCAGCTTCCTGTGCTGGCTCAGGATAGCTGACGACTTCAAGGATTATGAGCTGGACTGCCGCCTCTTTTCGCAGCGTCCACTGCCATCTGGAAGAGTTACAAAAAAAGACCTTGCAATATTCATAACTTCGCTTATCGCGGTAACTGTAATGCTTAACTTAATTTTCCTCAATAACTTCATGTTCTTCCTGTTTCTTTATATCTATGGCACTCTCATGTCGCTGTGGTTCTTCCAGAAAAAGAAGATACAGAAAAGCCTTCCACTGGCGCTGGTGACACATAATCCGGTACAGATGATACTGAATATATATATAATCTCATTCACCTGCATAAAGTACGGCCTTTCAGCATTTACTCTCACCAACTTTCTTGCAATGATGACCCTCTATTTTCCTGCACTTATATGGGAAATATCAAGAAAGATAAGAGCTCCCAAGGATGAAACAGAATACATTACCTATTCAAAGCTCTTCGGCTACAAAAAACCGGTAAGGTTCGTCCTCATCCTTACTATAGTTGATATAATCACGAATATACTCCTTGTGTACAGGCTCAGTATGCTGTCCGTGGCAGCTCTGCTCATAAACACCGCATGGATGACCTACAAGTTCGTAGAGTTCATGGACGACCCTACAAAGTTCAAGCTTGTTGACAAGGTGGAGAAATACACATACATACAGGAGAGCATAATGCTCATTACAGTCGCAGTCTATATCATCTCAAACAAATCAGGAGTGATGATGTTATGATCACAGAGAAGAATTTCAGGAAATACAGAATAGGCGCAAAGGCTCAGAGACTGTTCATTATGCGTGAAAACGGTCTCAATGTTCCGGAACTGGTATGTGTTCAGAGCGCAGACAGCCTCAGGGACTTCCCCTTCGATATGAACGGGCTCTACTCGGTGCGCTCATCAGCTGACTGCGAGGACGGAGATTCGATGTCCTTTGCCGGACAGTTCAGCACCTGCCTCAATGTTAGAGGCATAGAGCTCGGCAAATACGTGAGAAGGTGTCTCTCCTCGTCTGAAACGGCTGAGGAATATATGATAAGCATGGGAAAAGACCCGGAGGAAGCACATATAACAGCTATAATACAGAAAATGGTCCCGTCTGAGCTTTCTGGCGTAATCTTTACCGCAAACCCTCAGGGCATACTCAACGAGACGGTAATAGTCGTGGGAAGAGGTCTCGGCTGTAATGTGGTGGAAGACAGGACGGACGTTACACACTATTATTACAATACCACCGATGACCTTTACTGCCTCGAAAGGCAGAACGATTCTCCCCTGCTCACCGATGAACAGCTAAAGGAGCTCATTAATATATCGAAAAAGATATGCTGTATCTTCGGCAGGCGTCAGGACATAGAGTTCGCAGTAGAAAGCGGAAAGATATACGTATTACAGTCAAGACCTGTGACTTCTCTCACCGACGACGCAGTGACCGTTCTTGACAGCAGCAATATCTCCGAGAGCTATCCCGGCATATCACTGCCCATGACGGAAAGCTTCGTCAGCGAGGTCTATTATCAAGTGTTCAGAAGCTGCATAAAAAGAGCTACAAAAAACGACGGCACTGCCGAACGAATTGACGCTTCATTGAGGAAGATGACCGACAGTGCAAACGGCAGGATATACTACCGCATAAGTAACTGGTACGATATAATACTCCTACTCCCCTTCAGTAAAAGAATTATCCCCATATGGCAGGAAATGCTTGGAGTAAGGGATAAGGAAGTCACTCACGGTGATAAAAAAGCAGGTTTCATGACCAAGCTCAGAGTAACAACTTCCTTCTTTCAGCTTCTCTCTACAAACCGCAGGAATATGAAGGAACTGGAGGAATACTTCGGCGATGTCTATAAAAGATATTCGAACGCCATATCTGGTACCGATGACCCGGAGACTCTTCTTGAGCTGTACTGCGGCCTCAGAGACGAACTTGCTGAGCACTGGGACTTAACACTTGTAAACGACCTGTATACCTTCATTTTCACAGGTCTCCTCAAAAAGTGCCTTACAAGAAAATACGGCGAGAAGGGGCAGGAGCTGACAAATCTATTCATAGCTGGCAGCCGTGATATCGAAAGTATGAGACCGGTAAAAATGCTGGCCGATATAAAGAAGTGCTTCACTGAAAGCGGCGCTCTTGACGACCTACGTTACGTGACCGACGAGGAAAGTTTTGAACGGGCTCTGAGCAAGTGCAGCAACGGCGCAAGGCTCATATCGCAGTATATTGACCTTTACGGTGACAGATGTCCCGAGGAACTGAAGCTTGAAACAGTCACCTACCGCATGAAGCCTTATCTGCTTGCGAAAAATATCGTAAGTGCAGCAGAATGCGGAACCACAACGGAAAAAGAGCTGCCAAAGCGTGGAATACTCGCGGATATCTTCGCAAGAAAAGCCGCAGCAGGCATAAGACTGCGCGAAAGCTCCCGTATGTCAAGGGGAAGAATATTCGGTCTGGTTCGCGAGATTATTAACAAGACCGCTGAGGCTCTCTGTGCTCAGGGGCGTCTCAGCAATTCCGATGATATCTACTATCTCAGATTCGATGAGCTGTTTGAAGCTGTGGGAAATAAAAATACGGAGCTCAGAGAGCTTGTGAGAAAGCGCCGTGAGAACTACAGGAGCTTTGAAAAGCTACCGCTGTATTCAAGACTTGTATTCGCAGGTGAGCCCGTTGACAAACAGCTGGCTGATGCCTCGGCAGGAAGCCTAATAAGCGGCGACACCCTCAGGGGTATACCATGCTCTTCTGGCGATGCAGAGGGCGAGGTCCTCGTGGTGGACAAGCTCACTCCCGACCTTGACAGCGACGGGAAAATAATCGCTGCAAAAATGACTGATCCCGGCTGGGTATTCCTTCTCAGCAGGTCGGCAGGCATAGTCTCGGAAAGAGGCTCACTCCTTTCACATACGGCTATAATCTCAAGGGAACTAAAAAAACCTGCAGTCGTCGGCGTCAAGGAACTATTCTCCATTGTAAGGAACGGCGACAGGATACGCATAAACGGCTCTACGGGAACAGTGACCATACTTGAAAGAAAGATCACAATGAATGAGGCGATATAGTATGAAATATACTGCATATACCTTCACGGCAGACAGCAGCAAGGATCTTGCGGATTTCCTTTCACTGCCGAAAAAGCTTTACAAAAAGAATGAACTGCCCCAAGACAGGAAGGAGGAGCAATCTCTCCTCCGCGGCACCCATACCCTCAGCAGATATTTCAGGGTTATACCTGTGATCGTAAGGGACGGAAACGGAAAAGCTGCCGCAAGGTGTGCAGTAACCATATACCCAGACCGCTCCTGCGCTTATTTCGGCTTCTTGGAGTGCATAAACGACAGAGACGCCGCGAAAGCCCTATTTGAATGTGCCGATAAAACAGCATCAGCAGAGGGCAAGAGTTCCCTCGTTGGCCCCGTTGACTGCTCCTTCTGGATACGATATAGGCTAAAGACAGACAATTTCGGTTCACCCTACACCGGTGAGCCATACAATCCCGACTACTATGCCAATCTCCTTGAGAGCTGCGGCTTCGGCAGCTGTGGCGAATACATATCAAATCAGTTCGGAAGGATACCAGAGGAGTACAGGGACGGAAAATTCAGCAGGCGTCTCCCTCAGTTCATACAGAAGGGCTATGAGCTGAAAAGCCCGGACAGCAGCAGCTTCGACCGCTGCCTTAGGGAGATATACCATCTGATAATTGAGCTTTACAGCGACTTTCAGACTTTCAGCTCAATAACCGAGGAGGAATTCACAACACTTTACTCTCCTCTGAAACGTATCGCGGATTTCTCAATGGTAAAGATAGCCTATTTCAAGGGAGAAGCGGTGGGATTCTTTGTATCGATACCCGATATCGGCAATGCTGCAAGGGGAAGCCTCACTCCCTCAAAGCTGATAAGAATACTCCGCACTAAGAGGAAATGCAGTCAGTATATACTCCTCTACCTAGGCATAAAGCCGGAACACAAAGGGCTCGGCAAGGCTCTTACTGACGAGCTTTGCCGCACCCTGGCTGAAAACGGTGCTGAATCCGTAGGGGCTCTCATACGCTCAGGAAAGGTGAACGGAAGCTATTTTAGCAAGCTAGTTCAGAAAAAATACGAATACAAACTTTATAGCAGGGAGGTCGCTACCTGCTGAGGATGAAGAGTGAGATCAATGATAAGTATGCTGCCGCATGGCAGCATATTTTTTGCCCTCCGAAAACATGGGACGATATAGCCATCGTCCCCCATACAATAGGCTAACGACTCAAATCAATTTTTAAGGCACAGACGTTGATTTCTGATGTATTTTATGGTATAATTATTATGAGTAAGTATGCGTATACCGCAGCAAAAAAAGATCATGGTCAGGGATCGTTTGGCTATGCAAACAACTTTATGAAGAAAATTTCAGTATCACTAAGATAATCAGTATTTTTTTACGTCTAATATTATGAAAGGCGAAATTTTCAGAAAGGAGCCTGTCATGGATAATGGTTCAAGTAGCTACAGCCGTTATCTGGCCGGCGATGATGCCGCTATGGGCGAGCTTGTCCGGGAATACATGGACGGGCTCATCATATTTCTCAACAGCTTTACCAATAACCTTTCAGAAGCTGAGGATCTGATGGAAGAAACTTTCTTCAGACTTGCTTACAAAAAACCGCGATACACAGGGAAAAGTTCATTCAAGACATGGCTCTACTCCATTGCAAGGAACCTTGCAATAGACAGCCTGAGGAAACGTAAGGGCATATCTCACGTTTCTGTCGAGGATTGCACCGATCTTTCAAGCAGCATTGATATCGAGGAACAGTATATCAATGAGGAACGGAAGATAATTATCCACAGAGCTATTTCAAAGCTCAAAGACGAATACCGTCAAGTGGTGTGTCTGATATACCTCGAGGGCTTTTCCAACGCTGAAACGGCGATAATAATGAATAAGAGCAATCGCCAGATAACTAACCTTTTATACCAAGCCAAACGAGCTCTCAAAGTTGAACTTGAAAAGGAGGGAATAACGTATGCGGGACTATGATGAAGTCACACAAGCCATACTCAAACGGCGTGATGAACAGATAGCAAAGGACAAACGCAGAGCCATTACTGTAAAGCGCTGTGCTGCTGCCGCTCTTGCTTGCTGTGCTGCTGCCGTGATAGGTACGGGCATTGTAAGGTATGATAAGAGCAATTTTGCTCATCCTGACATCACCGATGTCACGCCTGCGGAAACCACCGGATCAGGTTCCGGCAATGAGAGCATAACAACCACATATAACTCAAACGACACTGTAAAGATCACAACGACGTTGTCTGAGGCTGCTGCGGAAATTACCCGTAAACGGGCAGATGAAAATATTATAGTGACAAGCCCGGCTGAGCCCGACGCTTTCTGCACTGTCACTTTAAAAAACAATGAGAGTTCCGATACAGCGAGCAAAAACAACGACGTAACATCTTCGGGACGTGTGACTGTAGCGTCTGTAACCACTACAGTCACGCCTTCCGCCGTGTCAATCCACGAGGAGCGTATGAATATGCAGAGATTACCTGCATATCTGTCAGCCCTCACAGCATCAATGTCAACTGTTTTCTCTAAATCAGTCACTGATTACCATGTAAACAGCGACAGATACCCGAAACAGAAAAACGGAATTGAAAATATCACCAAAAACGGAATGACTACCGACCTTGATTCGAACGGCAGTTCAGACCTTACAGACTGCTTCCTGCTTTCGCTCTACTGTATGGCGGACGGCAATAAAAGCTCCGCCGGAAGCATAAGCGATGAGGTAACTCAAAATATAATTCTTAATGCTGACTACAATAACGACGGCAGCATTAATTACGACGACGCCTATATACTTATATGCGATTACCTCCTTAATAACAGGGTAACCTACAAGGACGTCCACCCGGGAACGTACGACCCTGATTTCAGCGGAAGCATAAATCTCCCGGTCTTCTATGACAGCGACGAGGCTTCCTTCGCAAGAATGGTGAGCGATATGTCACATCAGCTGCTCATAGACCAGTACATCATCGAGGATATGGTTGAAAACGATATCCTCGACCTTGATGTAAACGAAGACGGAGTTGTGGACATAACCGATTTCACTTACCTTATGATCAATGGAGAGAATTATCTCGACAGTTATGTGGTTCCTGTGGAAGGCGGATATGCAACTGCTCCAAGACCTCATACAATAGAGCTTCCGGATACTATCCGAAAGAACTGTGACAAAGTTTTCTATGCAAGACCATTCCTGTATTACGATAACTCCTACGAGGTCTCAATGTTTATATCCGGTCTGGGAAAATATTACGCTTCTCACACCATACTCATGCCGGAATACTTTGAAAACGATTTCTACGATGATATCATAGATTACGCAGGCGAATACTCTATCGGAGACAAGCTCCGCAGCAACGCTATGGATATAGGTATAATCCCCGATGAGAACAGCTACTTTAGATTCGACAACGAGCTGTTTGAAAGTGGATTCAGGACCTACTGCGATAACGTGATGAGCGGAAAGCAGCCCGAGCCTGACCTGAATATGGACGGAACCGTAGACCACAAGGACTACGATCTCGCAAGTGCTTACATATTCGAGGTCGCCGCAGAGCACGACGAAAGCTCAGTTACCATGCCTGTGGACGTATGGAAAAATATCAACAGCCGCTGCGACTTCAATCAGAACGGCACAAGCGGTGATATCTATGATATCTTTTTCGCTCAGATATATGTCCTCCTCACTGAGGACGACACAGCCGATGCAGATACCGGCTCAGGAGCATACCCGAAGGATCCCGATACTATAAGCGGCGATGTAAACTGCGACGGCAGCATAGATATGGCTGACGCTGTCCTGATAATGCAGTATCTCTCAAATCCGAACAAGTATCAGATCTCAGAACACGGAATATCAAACGGAGACGCAGACGGAAGGGACAACGGCATCACGCTTACCGATGTCCTTGCGATACAGAATTATCTGCTTAACGTAAGTCACAGCGACCGTTGATATAAATCAAAGTTTTTTACTCCTCATTACTATCATAGGCAGCCGCCTAAACCGGCTGCCACATTTTTTCGCGTGTACCTTCCCAAATATAAAAAAAAGCAAGAAAGCCGTGCTGCCTATGCACGGCTTTCTTGTTCTGATTTGTCCCTTACAATTTTGTTTCGGGAATTATATCAATCTGTGCGGCGCTATGTGCAGATGCACCGCACAGACCAATACCGAAAAGAATTATTTTATGACATTGACCAGCTGTCGAAGCTAAGATCTCCGTTAGCGATGAAGTAAATGTCTGTTGCGCCGCTCGGGATCTCTGCAAGTACTGTCTCAATCTCTGTCATAGAGCCGCCGGCAGGTACTTCGATATAGCTGATAGCGTCGCCTGTTCTTGAGCCTGATGTAACCTTAATGATTGCTCCGCTCTTTGAAGAAGCCTTAGCTGTAAGTATTCCGTCCTTGACATTCGAGAAGTCGACCTTGCTTACCTTAGCCCATTCGCCCTTCTTGAACTCAACTGTTGTGTCGCCTACTCCGGATACGCTTATGCCCTTTGACTCGTTAGCCATTGTAGCTGCACGTACTGTCTTTGTAGGATCAAGATTCTCGATTTGCTTAACACCGGTCATATCGCCTCTTGCGCTAAGTGTGCCATTAGATGAGTTATAAGTACACTCATTAAGCTGAGTTGAACGGTAGTTTCTGTCCTTGCCTCCGTTCATACGCATCTCCTGCTGACGTGAGTGGTATGCTACGTAGTACTTATCCTTGAAGAAGATTATCGAGTGATGGTTGTTACCACCATTGTCGATGCCCTGTGTTCCTGTGTTCTTGAATACGTTGCCCTTCAGCTGGCTCGATGTCCAAGGTCCAAGAGGATTGGTCGAGGTCATGTAAAGGATATCTGCGTTGCCGAAGCCTACGCCGTTGATATTTGTGCCGTTGGGAACGTTCCAGTTAGCACAGTATGAGTAGTACCATGTGTTGCCTATCTTAATAACACTGGAGTCCTCAAAGAGGTACGGTGTCTGCATTGTCTGCGGTGTGCCGTCCAGTGAGATCATGTCCTTGCCAAGCTTTGCAACACGGCCTGTCTTCGGATTGGAAACATCTCTGTTCTCAACACCGCCGCCGAAGAAGATGTATGCTTCGTCTGTAGCCTCGTCATAGTATACGCCGGGGTCAAACATCCATACAACGTCTGAGCAGTTAGGTGACTGACCTGTAATCAGTGCGTGTCCGAGAGGATCCTTCCAAGGACCTGTCGGGCTGTCAGCTGTAAGTACGCCGATACCGCCGCCGCTGTTAGCGAAGTAGAGGAAGAACTTCGGCTTGCCATCAATCATCTTCCATGCAGCATCAGGTGCCCATGAGCATGATGCCCAGCTTGCAGCACCGTTCTTGGTTCTGCCGTTTCTGCCTGCTACAGGAATAGCGCCGTGGTCTGTCCAGTTAACGAGGTCCGCAGATGAGATACAGTTGATAGTACCAACATCGTAGGAGTTCTCCTGTATTGTATTGCCGCTGTATTCAAAAGCGTCGTTTGTTGTGTAGATATAGAGTCTTCCGTCATATACCATCCAGCCAGGGTCTGCACCGAAACGCTGTGTAGTAAGAGGATTGTTCTCGTTGTCCTTCTTCCATGACTCTGCCAGTGATACGCTGCCGAACTTGCTTGCAAGTGCGGAGAGATCAACATCGGGACCTGCTGGTTTGTTTACGGGGAATTCCTTGATCTTGCCAAGTATGAATTCCTGTATGCAGACGAGGTCTGTTACGTCAAATTCCTTGCTCTGGTCTACGTCGGCTGCCTTCTGAGTCATTGAATCAGTGAAACCGCCTGCAATCAAGCCTTTTCTTGCAACTATCATGTCAAGAGCATCAATCTGCTCATCGAAGTTAAGATCGCCGGGTGTTACCTTGCGTACCTTGGGCTGTCCTGCGCCGTCTATCGTTGTGCCCTTGGGAGCTCCGATAGCTTCGTCGATATAGAAATCAAAGTAATCGCTAGTGTCAGTAGTTTCAACATAGATCTGGAGATTAGAAGCTCCAGAAGGTATCTTATAGCTATCATTTGAAAGCTGTACCCACTCGCCCTTCGGAACTGTGGCAAGTGCAATCTGATCGTACTTTGTTGATGAACCGTCAGAATACTGAAGTGAAAGCTTGAACTCCTGTGACTCAGAGGAGCCCTCTGTATAACAAGCATTAACTGAGAAGCTGTACTCCTCGCCTGCCTCGAAGGCACTGCCGAGCGAAAGGGTCGCACCGTTCCATGAATTTGTTCTGCCAGTAACAGCAAGTGACTTGCTTCCTGCATACTTAGCGCTGCTGCTTGTCTCAACAGAAGCTGCACCTCTGCCTGACCAGTCGCCCGCACCGCTCTCGAATGTATCGTGGAACCAGTAGCCGTCCTCGTCGGGCTCAGACTGTGTAACAGGCGTTGTAGTTGTCTCCTCCTCAGGATCTGGATTGGATCCAGTTGTAACTGTTACCTTCTTAACGTTAGCTGAACCATTGGATCTGTAGCCCTCGATATTCAGTGATACCTCGTAGAGAGTACCGGACATATCAAGTCCTGCCTTTGACCATGCGTCAAAGTGTTTGGAAACGTCAATAGTTCCGCTCATATTGTTCTGGGTATTGTTTCTTGAACCACTGGTCTGTCTAATGCTCCAGTACTGCGGGAAAGTAGCTGTCCCGTCAAGCGAGGGCTGATTGTAACGCATTGTCTTGGCGATATCATAGGTATTGCCATTGAGTGTTACAGAACCCTTTCTCTCTGCTCCGTCTCCGGGTGGACGCCAGTCGCCCCATCCTTCAACGATGTAATACTCCATAAGAGGATTTCTTGTCCAGCCGTATACACACATATATGAGTTTCCTCTTGGTGTGTACTCAACATCATAAGTCAGTACGATGTTTCCAAAGGCTGTATAAGGTTTCTTCTGGCTGTCGAAGTTCTTGCCCATACGAGCAAGGAAGTTTTCGATGTTGCTCCATGAGCAGGTGAAAGAACCTGCGCTGGGGTTCATCTGGGCATTGCCCGTTCCGTTCTGATTCCACATCTCGTAGTCATAACCGCCGATGTTTCCTCTTGTTTGCTGGTCAGCAGCATTTACTACCGGAATAGAGGGTATTCCGGTGGCAAGCATCAATGCTGAAACCGTACCGCTGATAGCTCTTTTAAGTGTTTTTAGTCTCAAAATTCTCAACTCCTTAGTTTAATATTTGTTTGCCTTATGTTTCTGTTCGTGATTTATATTTGTTTACATTCCTCCTTATTAGTTAAAGTGGGATAACGCCCCCATCATAACCTATCATATTTTACATATATTATACACTGTTATCGAAGATTTGTAAAGATTAAACACAAAAAAAGCAATAAATGTTCAAATAAAAGCAATAATTGTAAAACAAACAGTAGGTCTCCGGAGAGTGTATTCAAATCAGTTTTTTACCGAATAACTGCAGATAATATTGTCTTTTTGCTTATCGCGAGTAGCTGCCGGGAGTACAAAGAAGCGGACATGATAAAAATTTTATCATGTCCGCTCAGGATAATATAACGTTCAGTTTTTGAAAAATTTTTCTGTCAGGTAATTGAAGGAGTTCTTGAACCACTTCTGCTTGCGTGCCATTCCTATAGAGCCGGTCACCTGATTCTCATTGTGTACGATGCCGACAGAAGCCTTGAACAGGGCTTTCTTCTTGTTTTTGTGAATGACCTCCGCCACAAGGAGCTCCTCGCCATACATAAATATCTTCTTGCATACCGGCAAAAGGCTTTTTACGCATTCCCTGCTCAGTATAAAGCAGCTACCGTGAACAGCATAGACTGTGCTGTCCTTCAAAACGCCTGTCTGAGGCTTCTTTGGCTTGAGCTCGCTAAGCTTGAAATACAGTCTGAAAAAGAGGTAGTTGGAATATGCGATCTTCCATATCATTACTCTCTTCTTTGAGGGCCTATCCTTTAAAAATGGGTTCTGATGAACTCCCGTTGCAGACAATACAATATCTGGGCTGATGCACCATATATCTTCAGAAACGTTCTCCACAGCCCTTTCAAAGAAATCCTGTTCCTTGAATTCTATGTCCGTATTCGATACCATTACCCAAGAATAATCGCTGACCGAGCCCTTAACGCCGTACAGGCAACCGTTCAGATAGCCAAGATTCTTTCCGGGATCAAATACCTTTGCTGATGGCATTACCTCTGCCATATCCCTTTTGAAGGCCTCAACGTCCTTGCAGGCATTGCAGGTGACCAGCAGCTGTATACGGTCAGCTGCTGTCTGCTTCAGCAACCCCTTCGCAAATTCTATCACTTCTTTTTCGTTGTTATATAACGCAACTGCTACGGCAATATCTTTCATACATTCATTCCTCTTCTCTGATTATCAAGGCGATCAAGCCCACGGGTTATATCATACAACATTATCAGCCAGTTGTCAATAGCTTCCTCAGGCAAGACTGTCCGCAACCGTCAGCCCTTCCAGAAAACGGAATGATAAGGGATATATGCGGCACTGTGCTTCCTGCCAAGATAAAGTATATATCCAACAAAAAACAGCACATAGTACGAACACAGCACAAAGGATACCATTCCTACACCCTTAGAGTCGAACTTCTTTTTGTATACCAGCCTTTTCGAAGTGTCGTTCTTTACTATTATCTGTATAGCCGGCATAGTGATTATCGCAAGTATAACGTATACCCTGTAAAACATATCGTTGCTGACTGCAAACAGAAGAAAAGCTATAGAAAACAGATACAGGTCGTAAAAATGCTTCTTCCAGTCGTCAAGCTCTATCCTGTTATAGGAGGAAGTGATCCAGAAGAAGTATCCCAGCACCACAAGCAGATATGCTGGATTGTCAAGTATCGAGGAGCTGTACTCTGAATAGTGCGAATAGCCCATCATCGCAAGCAATGGCGTCATTCGACGGGTCAAGCGGAGTAGATTGCATAACAGGAATACAACAGCCAGAATCCGCCATTTTCTCCTGTTCATCTTCACATGCAGCATAATCGGTATGGCCAGCAGAAAATAAGCACTTTTGTGAAACTGAGCGCCTATTAGCGTCAGAAGGCAGAACAGTATCAATCCAGTAAACTTATGCTTGAATTTTACCGAATTGATATAGCAGCTCAGTCCGCTGATGACAAAGCTGACAGCGCAGCACTGACGTATTATATTGAAGGTTGTCTGTAGGTATATGTAGGGCTGGAGAGCTATAATTATAAGACAGTATATCCAGTATTCTTTATCAACAAATCTTCTTATGTAATAATACACCGAAATGAAGAAGAAACAGTTGACAACGAATATCAGCGCCGAATAGCTCGAAGTAAGACAATATACTATCCTGTTAAGCAGCACGTAGCCCTTTTCCATATAAAACGAGCCGGTTGCTCCGATTATATTGAAAGCTCTGATATAGCTTACGGAATCCGCCCCGAGATTGATTGAACGAAATGAGGAGGTCAGAAAAAGATATATCATTCCAGTGGTCAGGACTATATCCTTACCTATTTTATAATGAGCATCTATTAACCAAAGAAAGATAATAGCTGCCGGGATACTAAGGTATACAAACACAAAAAAACAATTCCTTCCAAATAAAACTATTTGTCATAGATTCATGTCAGTTCATGCAAAGGTTCTCAGCTCCGGCTTCTGCACTGCCACAGCACAAAAAGATGTAAATTATTTTCCTTTGCACCCGATTTAGTTGATAGAATCAAGTTCTTTTCTGCGACGCTATTGTAGGTTGAATACTATTATGCTCTGTTTTTAGCATTTTCTGCATTAATCGCAAATTATTATATCACATCGACTTTCATAAGTCAATCATAAAATTGGCGTTTTTGGGTGATATCCGGATTTTCAGAAGGCTTTTTCCTGTTTACGGCACAAAAAAGTCAAATAAGCAGAAACGGTAACAGTGCGGATATCTTCGATATACCGTTGTTTTGACAAATCTAAAATTCTCCCTTCAGTAGACAGAGGCGAAATTATTACAATTTGGAAAAGAAGTTTCAACTTTCACCATATCCGGTACAAAAAGCTCCCGCTCAGACTGGCCTCGACTTCCTGAATAATTATTTACCAATACAAAAAAAGCAGCCGAAGATGCCAAGTTAGCGTCAGAATAATTAATAATCAGCAGTTTATACCAGTGAGTATTGCTATTTTTTTTATAATATGTTATAATATTAAGACTGTCGAGGCTAACACGCTGGACAGTCCGAAACTGCTTACTATCCGGAGATAATATATGAAAAAAGACAAGACACTCCCCAAAAGCCACAACTCGTTCAGAACAATAAGTCTGGGTTTTATAATACTGATACTTACAGGAGCTCTTCTGCTAATGCTCCCAATATCATCGCGGAGCCGCGCTGTCACTCCTTTCAGGGATACACTTTTCACCGCGATATCCGCCTCCTGTGTGACCGGTCTGGTAGTGAAAGACACCGCCACCCACTGGTCGTTTTTTGGTCAGGCTGTTATACTGACGCTGATACAAATTGGCGGTATGGGCGTTATAACCATAGGTCTGATGGTAACAAGGCTGTCGGGAAAAAGGATAGGGCTGAGCTTTCGCGGCATGATGCAGGATTCAATCTCGGCTCCTCAGGTAGGAGGCATACTCAGCCTGACAAAGTTCATTCTGAAAACCACTGCCATTATCGAACTGATTGGTGCTGCCTTGCTGTATCCCGTATTTTTCCGGGATATCGGAGCCTTAAAAGGTATATGGTACGCGCTGTTCCATTCAGTATCAGCTTTCTGTAACGCCGGCTTTGACCTTATGGGTATTAAGGAGCCATTTTCGTCAATGACTGGTTACGGCGGTAATATCTACGTGAATACAGTGCTAATGCTGCTTATAATCACAGGCGGCATAGGCTTTCTCACATGGGACGATATAGTTCAGCACCGTCACCGGTTCAAGAAATACCGCCTCCAGACGAAGGTTGTACTTGTGACATCGGGACTGCTGATAATCCTACCTGCCTTATTTTTCTTCTTTGCGGAATACGCAGGCGAGCCTGCGAAGGAAAGAGTGCTCCATTCACTCTTCCAGTCCGTCACAGCAAGAACGGCAGGCTTCAATACTGCAGACCTTTCAAGAATGCGTGAGCCCTGCGCAATGCTGATGACAGTGCTCATGCTTATCGGCGGATGTTCAGGCTCAACAGCAGGAGGCATGAAGACCTCAACCGTGGCTGTGCTTTTACTTGCAGCTCTCAGCGTATACCGCCGCAAAAACGACGTTGAATGCTTCTGCCGCCGTATCCCCGAGGATATCATACGCACGGCAGGCGCTATACTTTTCATGTATATGTCGCTGTTTCTTTCAACAGGTATAGCTGTGAGCCTGATAGATTCTCTGCCCCTTACAAGCTGCCTGTTTGAAACGGGTTCCGCCCTTGGTACCGCAGGAGTTACCCTCGGCATTACGACTTCTCTTTCACTGCCATCCCGTATCATATTGATGATACTCATGTTCGCAGGAAGAGTAGGAGGTCTGACGCTGATATATGCAGCCTTTGCCTCAAACAACGAAGCTTCAAGGCTGCCGCAGGAAAAAATAACCGTAGGATGATAGTTATAATATAAAGACAGACAGGAGAATAATTATGAAATCAGTTCTGATAATAGGCGCCGGTCAGTTCGGCATACATATTGCAAGGCGTATGTCTCAGCTCCGCTGCGAGATAATGGCTGTTGACAGTGAGGAGGAGCGTATCAACACCATACTCCCCTTAGTCACCAGCGCTCAGATAGGCGACAGCACTAACGCGGATTTTATGCGCAGTCTTGGCATACCCGACTATGATGTCTGCATAGTTACCATAAGCGACAGCTTTCAGGATTCGCTGGAGACGACGGCTCTTCTCAAGGAGCTAGGTGCACGTAAGGTGATCTCTCGTGCGCAGAACGATGTACAGGAAAAGTTCCTTCTCCGCAACGGAGCCGACGAGACCGTATACCCAGAAAAACAGACTGCTGTACGACTTGCCACAAAGGAGGCGTCTGACGATATCCTCGATGTGTTCCAACTAGACCACGACATCAATATCTACGAGGTACGCGTGCCGAAGTCATGGAACAACAGATCTATTGCAGAGCTCGATATCCGCAAGAAGCACCACCTGAATATAATAGCAGTACGCGTATCAGATCAGCTCGTCGTACCCATGCCTGACATGGTGTTACATGCCGATGACGCCATACTGCTCCTCGGCAACATAAAAGATATACAGAAAGCATTATAATAAAAGATACCCCGAACTTGTTGCAGAGTTCGGGGTATCTCTATTAAATCTATTTTACTTAAAGGAGTTGGGGGGTACCTTTAAATAAAGCAGCAAATTTATGTCAGCCGATAGTCTCGATTATACTTTCCATGTCGGCTGCAGCATTTCCTGTGGCATTTATTACCATTATGAAATTATCGTCAATCCTTCTTGCGTAAACAACATTGTCGTTGAGCACGCCTGTTCTGACGGCTTTTATGTATTCCTGACCACCTATACTTACGTTCTCTATGGTGTGCTCAACTGGATCTCCGCTTTTTTTGTAGTCCTCCTCAAAGCGCCTGTTCAGGAATTCTTCGGCGGGCATATCCGGAGTAAGTGGACATCTGAGCCTTACGTTATAGAACCATACATTTATCCTTCCGCCCATATCGCTATAGCAGACCTCTGCGTCCTCGATGCCTGTAAAATATATCTCTTTATCCCTCTCATTCATGAATCTGGTTGGCATCATATAGTCTGTATAGACTTCCTCAGCGTCAAGAAGTTGAGCACCCTCGGGAGCAGTGAGCCTAATGCCGGCATATTCCGAGGTATATACCCTTCCATCCACAACCCCGTTAGAAAAGGCTGTTCCAGCGACTGTATCCGCATAAGAAACGATATCGAACGAACTTCCGTCCTGTTCGCTACCGGCAGCGTTATCTGCTGTAATTGAGTTCTTTTCAGAATCTGCAGCCGCAGTTACAGCGTTTGCCGCTTCAGAAGCCGAATCATACGTATCCTGATCTGTATTCACCTGTCTGTCGCATGACGGAAGCACACAAACCGCTGCTGCAAGCGCTGTAATGATAGCTGTCTTTTTCATATATATTATATCTTCCTTTTGTTTTTTCACGACTCTTTTGCCGCTCTAATAATATATACGAAACATGAAAACCATTTCAGACATAAATAATAAAAAAATTCAAATTGAATTTACGAAGAGAAAAAATATTAGCTGTTATTTCATATAATACCAGAAAACAACTTTATCGTCCGGAATACCTGCTCAACCGTATCGGCAAGATTATTGCAGGCATTTGTCCTGTCCATTGCCTGCTCAAGGGTGGTGACCTGCCTCAGCACCGGAAAATATGCGTCAATGCCACTTTTATTTAAAAGCTCAGCTCCTCTTCGGACTGCACCGCAGAAGGCTATTACAGGCTTGCCATACCTCCTAGCTGTCCTTGCTATGCATATCGGCGCTTTTCCCATAGCGGTCTGGTTGTCAAGACACCCCTCCCCAGTTATTACTATGTCGGCTGTCTCTATCTCCGCCTTAAGACCTGTTTCACTCATGATGAGGTCGGCTCCGGATACAAGTACGGCGTTCAAATAGTACATAAGTGCAAATCCAAGCCCTCCTGCTGCGCCTGTTCCCGGAGCATCAATAGAAGCAGCTGGAGCATACTGTCTTGTGAGATCTGCATAGCGGCGGAGATATCCGTCCATAATACGCACGTCTTTGATGTCAGCTCCCTTCTGAGGTGCAAACACCGCGCTGCATCCATTGTCTCCGCAGAGGGGATTTGTAACGTCGCACGCAACACGGAAGCTGCACTTTCTCAGCTCAGGTACGACATTATCTGCGTTTATGCTTTCCAGCTGAGAAAGACCTTCCGCACCAAATCCTATCTGATATCCTTTTTTGTCGAGCAGATCGAAGCCAAGGGCTTGTAGGCAGCCGCTGCCTCCGTCGTTCGTAGCGCTGCCACCTATACCGATGATAAAGCTACGGCAGCCCTGCCGTATGGCATCAAGTATCAGCTCCCCCGTACCAAATGTAGTTGTATACATAGGGTCGCGCTCCTCTTCACTGAGCAGAGGAAGTCCCGAAGCTGCTGCCATTTCGATAACGGCGGTATTGCTGGGAAGTATTCCATAAGACGCACTAATCCGCCTGCCCAGCGGATCGGTCACTTCTACTGTACGAAACCTGCCGTTAAGTCCGGAAACAAGCGCTTTCACCGTGCCCTCGCCGCCATCAGCAACAGGTTTTATCACGGCCTCAGCGTCTGGGAAAACGCGGCGCAGCCCCTCAGCCGCAGCCATTCCCGCCTCCACAGAAGTAATACTGCCCTTGAATGAATCTATTGCAATAACTGCTCTCATTTTTTCTATCACCTCTAATATATTATAACATCTACCAGCAGTATTGTAAATGCTCTACGGGTGTGTTATAATTAGTGTGTCTTCAAAAACAATTTGCATGGCATATTAATTGATGCCAGGCTCATTTTATCCGATACAGAGGTGGATAATGAAAATATTTATTGACGCCGACGGCTGTCCTGTGGTAGGCATCGCAGTTCGTACAGCAGTAAAATACGACGTAGAATGTACCATAATATGTGACACGGCGCATTCTATAAAGTATGAGGGTGCGAAAACCATAACAGTCGGCAAAGGAGCGGACAGTGCAGACCTCCGCCTGGTGAACCTTGTAAGCGCAGGCGATATCGCCGTAACTCAGGACTACGGTCTTGCGGCTATGTGCCTGAGTAGAAAAGCAGTCGTGCTCAATCAGGACGGCCGGCGATATACCGAGGACAATATCTCAGGGCTTCTCGAATTTCGCGCAGTCTCCGCAAAAATACGCAGGAGTGGCGGTCGTACCAAGGGTATGCCAAAGCGCACCCCTCAGCAGGACAAGGACTTTGAAAGAGCTCTCAACGAGCTGATAGGAGAAAAAAATGAAGATACTTAATCTGCACGGCTTCATGGGTGAAGCCGATAACAAGAATTACAAGGCTCTTTGCGGACTTATTTCTGCGGATGACATTATTTCTCCGCAGCTCAGATATATGGAGACCTCTCCGTCAGAGCTGCTCAGTCAGCTTGCAAATATCGCTGGAAATAAGGAGCTAATTCTCGTCGGACAGAGCCTCGGAGGCTGGTATGCTGATAAGCTAAGCCGTAGACTCGGACGTCCCTGCATACTTACAAATCCCTGTTACTATCCTCACGAGCTGGAACTGATAACTTCCTCCGGTATACCAGCTGATTTTACAAATCAGTATCGGCTACTTACAGACAGCAGCATGAACGAACACGCATACACGATTTGCAGCGACAGCGATACGTTACTCCCCGACAATCTCGAAAACTGCATAAAACTGTCCTTGACTGTAAAAAGAGTTCACGGAAGCCACAGTACTATCGAGGATATCAGTGTTCATCTTTCGGATATGCTCCGAGCAATAAGACTGGACTGTTTGATATGAAGGAAATAAACATCATAGACGACGCTTTTGCTTATGGCGGCTTCACCTCTGGAAGCGAAGGTCTATGGACAAGAAATGAGGTAGACGATCCGCCGACCGGCGACTATACAGCTCTCAGCAGAAGGCTCGGCATCCCCCTATCAGGCTTTATACGCCCATATCAGGCAGGCGGCGACAGAGTTGAGACAGTGACCGCCCTTCACGGCGGCTCCGGAGTAATAAAGGATAATGAGCTCAGAATGGTCGATGGACTTGTTACTGCCGAAAAAGGGATAGTTCTCAGTGTTATTACTGCGGACTGCGTACCAGTGTACCTAACCGACGCAGCAGCAGGTGTGATAGGTATTCTACACTGCGGTTGGAGATCGGCGGCAGGAAGAGCTCTCTGCAATACACTGGAACGCATGAATGAGCTCGGAGCCTCCCCTAATGATATTCATATCGCCGTCGGACCTCATATATGTCCCTGCTGCTATGAGGTGGGTGCGGAGGTGCTGGCTGAATACGAAAAAATCTTTTCCACCGTAGAACTTAGAGCTCTTTTCACCAGACAGGGCAACAGGCTACATCTTGACCTTGGACAGGCGATACGCTCGGCTGCGATAGCAGAAGGTATACCTGACGGCAACATCATCTGCATAGATATATGCACCTGTCATGACAACTCCCTTTTCTCATACAGGCGTGGAGACAGAAGCAGACAGAACTTAGCCTATATCATGATAAAGCAATAAAATATAAAAAATGCCCGGCGCACTGACGGGCATTTTTGTTATATATCCTCTTTCTGTGAGCACAGACGGCTTTAGCCGCTTGCAGCCTTATTCCTGTACATCTCGTGAATACTTCCCTTTTCGCTGATGCGAAGGTCGTTTATGTAAAAGCTTCTCCCTATTTGTAATGCAAGGAACTCTCCTCTGCTGAAAATATCCTCGGTAAGCTCAGAGAGCAGTATACCATATATGCGATCACTATAAAATATCGGGAAGGCGGCAAAGCCCTTGCATTTTGAAGAGAGCTCGTTCCTTGTGAATATGTCGGACAGCAGACAGTCCTGTCTCTCATTTGCAAGTATATACATATCCCCAGATTTAATAACACAGTAAAGTCTTATATGCTTTGGAAATACTAACTCCTCAGTCCTTGAATACACCACTGCCTCATTAAAGACGTATATGACAGAGTTCTTCAGTCCGAGCTTACTTATAGAATGTGCTATGCTGTCATTCTTAAGGTCAATTGTTCCATCATCCACCATGTCGGCGATAAGGAAATCATGGAATTTCTCTCTCATATCGATGAGGTACGAAATCTGTTTTATGCTCCGCTCTGAAATTGAAATGATAGCCTTATCCTTCATTCGCGAGAAAAGGCGATTCACCATTACATTAGCGGCAACAGAAACCTTTCCAGAATTCATACTGCTTTGCAGACGCTCGATACTCTTTATTAGCTTTGCAGCGTCGGTATAGTTCATGGCTCCCTTTTCAAAGAAAATATCTATGAGTATGCATATCTCATTATAGGATTCAAGGCTCATATACTTCCGCTTCTGTGAGAGAAGTATCCTCGATATGAACTCGTAGAAAAGCCTTTTCAGATTGACGTTTTCCCTGCGCATATACTCGTTTTTATACCTGTAGAAGCAGTCATCAAACATACGGTATATGAAGGAGGGATCGCCCTTTGTCATTTCCGTTGCGGAATAATCATACATCTCGTAGAAAAGGGATTCACGTCCGTAAAGCCTTGTCTGAACAAGTGCAGAACCATTCTCGATACCGTTGAACTTATCTATGAGCAGTTCAAGAGCCTTCTGACCGAGGGTACAGCTGTCACAGCCAATAGACGACAAAGACGGTATCATTTCAGAAGCCATTCGGGTATTGTCAAATCCAAAAACAAGTATGTTCCTGCCGGGAACAAGCCCCCTTTCCTCCATAGCAACATACAAGCCCTTTGCAGCTGCGTCGGTGACGCAAAATATCGCTTGTGCATCAGGATTCCTGTCAAGGAGCTTTCCTGCCTCTTCGACACAGTTCTCGGACATATCCGTATTTATAAAATTTTTTTCGGAAAAGGCTATTCCGTTCTCCTCAAGACATCTTATGAATATTTCCTTTCTCAGAATAGAGTCAAGATTGTCAACTCTTCCGCCCAGCATACATAACCTAGAAAGTCCGTCTATATTCACTAAGTAATCTACCGCTTCACGGATACCGCTCTCGTTATCATAGCTGACAGTCGTAACGTTTTCTATGTCAGTAGCGATAAATACATTCGGCACCTTTTTGAAATCAGCTATAAGACTTTCATCTATAGTATTTCTCTTATTGCTGCTGAGATTACCGATATGTACTATAAAACCGTCAAAATTGCACACCTCTCCTAGTTTCAGTATCGTATTGTAGACCTCGTTGTAAGCACATATATCGTCATAAGGCAACTCGGGATTATAGTACCTTCCAGGCAGTACCACTAGCCTGATATCCTTGTTCTCAGGTATTGCCTCCATTACGTTACTGATAAGCTCCTTTGAAAAATCCGCAAAAATATCCTCCAATACCATACCGACAACGGTTATGTTTTTTCCCTTCATTCACACACCCCCCACTGTCATCAAATATCGGGACTCGGCTTTGAAAAGAGATAGCCCTGAGAATAATCAATGCCAAAATCAAGAAGTATCTTCTGTATATCTTCATTTTCTACAAATTCGGCTATTATACTGAAACTATTCTTGCTGAGCTTTTTCCAGTTCGATATGAGCGCTATCAGATTCGCAGACTTCTCGTCCTCGCAGCATTTTTTTACTATGGAACCGTCTATCTTAAGATAATCACAATTGATCCTTGCGATGTGAAGGAGGTTTGAAAAGCCGCTGCCAAAATCGTCTATAGCTATCTGGGCACCGTAATCATGTATTCTGTCCACGAATTTTACTAATTCGTCATAGTTGTCGATATCCTCGTTTTCCAGTATCTCAAAGACAAAGTTCTCAGGATGCTTTGCAGTCGAAAGAAATTCATAGATATAGTCTATTATCTCGGAATTCTTGATATCACGTATGGAAAGATTGAGACTGACACTTTTATCTTCAATGTCCCTGAATTTATCAAACACCTTTTTTATCATTATACTCGATATTGAGTCGTACAGAAGTCCGTAGGAACGCGCCACGGGAAGAAAGCTTCCTGGGTAGTATACAGTTCCCTTTTCGTCTTCCAGCCTCATAAGCGATTCATAATGATGTATGCGTTTTTTCTTGTTATCATATATACCCTGAAAATAAGGTATGACCTTATCATGGGAAACGGCATAGTTTATGACGTTCACCATATGATAGCGTTCACGTATGCTTTCCTCGTCAAGCTGGTCCACCCTTGCGCTGCGTACATAGAACTGTATGTTTTTCTGCATCATCTCCACTCGGGCTGAGTAGTACGCAGGCATAAGGTTGTCAACGGTGCAGTCATCCAGCACGCAGAACATGGGTACTATAGCGATATATTCCTCTGTGACCTCAAACAGCTGTCTCTGAAGCTGCTCCATATCCCTTGCGAATTCCGAAAGAGATACTATATACGACGGAGCACTTATGGCTAGATGCCACTTGCCGAGCGAATAGATAGAATAATTCTTTTTCTTGGCAAAGCGTATACAGTTTGACAGATAGTTCTTGTGAGTTATATTTATAAGATGCTTCGAAAATACGGTTTCCATGCTGGAAGTCTCAAATACGTTTATCATGCAGACACGGTCATAGTCCTTAGTCTGTATATCCATATTCAGAGCGGCACCGTTATGTATATCGCCGCTGTCGGAATACAGCAGCTTCATCTCACAGTCGCGCACAAAAGTCCTGAGAGCCTCTGCTGAAACGGTAAGCTTAGTTTTTGAAAACTGGGTCTCTATATCGCAGAGGTACTCCAGCAGCTCGCGGTTATCCTCCGCAAGGGAATCCGCAAATGAGAAGGCGTAGGGATTATAGTCCTGAGTGCACATCTCTTCGCCGATGACTGCCACTGCAAATGTGCAGTTAGCAAAGCAGTTCCTGCCGTTAACGTTTGTTATCTCACCGTCAGTAATGCAGCCGCATATATTGGTATTCTCGTATATCGAAAGCTCCCATTTAACGCAGTTGGAGTATACCATTGAACGTGACATACAGGAATAGCCGAATATGGTCTCCGCCTTCTCAAAATTCTCGATATGCCTGAATAGGCTCTGATTATCGGAGATTATCTTTCTGTCATATACAAAGCCTCGTCTTATCTTCTTCCCCGGCACAACATTATGATTGGCATTTATCATACTCCGCTTGATATACTTGTCAATATCGGGGTGAGCAGCATAGAAAGCCGCATTTATTGGAGAGGATTCGTCAAATTTCTCGCTTATGCTGACATTGTCGGAATACCGCATAACTATGGGTATCTCCTCCGCGTCAGAGTATACATAAGGGAAAAGATTGGTGATTTCGGGCTTTTCCTTTATCTTATCACCTATTCCTAAGAGGAAGCTATCAGCTGCATCCATGCCGTCGATGCCGAGTATACAGGTACCGAAGGTGTCAGTTATTACTGTTTCCTGTCCTATAGCCTGTGCTCCCGTTGCACAGGAGCTGTAGCTCTCAACCTTTTCACCGCTTATGGACGCAACGATGACACCTTTATCCGTCCAGCCGTATTCGTCGAATATGAAACCTGAATTTTGGAAACGCTTCAATGTGAATTCCGATGTATTGGCAATACCGCCTATCATCGGCACACCTGGCATGTAATCGTTGCATTTTTCCACAAAACTGTAGACATCAAGATATCTAACTGTCAGGAACGTGAGCATAAGCTTCGTGTCATCTTCCCAAACAGCGTCCCTGACCTTTTGGCACAGTTCATCGGGAGGAACAGGCATATCGAAACTATCAAATGTCGGTATTCTTGCCACCTTTACCCTTGCATCAGTCATCTGAGTTACGGATACAACGCACTGGTTCTGGAAAAATTTACCCCAACAGATAGTTGACGAAGTGCTCGTTCCGAAAATATGCGCTCCCGGTACGATGTTCGCTATGAATCTCGCAAGATCCACCGCCTCGTCCTCAAGGTGTATCGCTGTGTGTATCCTTATAAAGATATCCCCGTTTTTCGGGTCAAGCATAAGCTGACTGAAGGATTTTGCAAGTCTTGCTTTGGATATATATTGAAAGTTCCACGTAAACATACTATCCCTCCGAGCGGTATTCCTATTATATATTAAGAATTACGTTACTCTGATATGAACTGTAATTCGGTATTGTTGCAATTTCAAGAACTGCCTACCATAAAGCGCAGTTTCATTCTTAAAAGATGCTTATTCACCTTATATTATATATCAATTAAACCAAATCAGCAATAACTACCGTCTTAAATTCACTATTTGGAAATAATTTTAGTCATATACACCATGATATTAAATGCATAATTGTTCATTCTGACAATGAGGCTGATGTCCTTTTTCCCTTCATTGCTTAAATTGCGCTCTCCAAAAGCTGTAAAATACTTACAGTGAGATTCCAGACAAAAAGCTGTATTACGCCAGTTATTGGCTCTTGCTAATTATTGACATTTTTAAATAAAAGATGTATAATAAAATTGCTGTGTTCAACAGCAAAGTACTATTATTTATTCAGGAGGACACTACATGAAACACTTCAAAAGATTCACATCAGCAGTTCTGACAATTGCTGTCATAGCCGGCGCCGGTCATGCTGCAAACTTCAGACAGTCGTCTGCACAGGTTTCCGGTGAGACTGTAATGTACAGCTCAGTAATTGACAACTGGGAGCAGCTCATAGCAGAAGAAAAGCAAAAATTCCCGGATAGAAGCTACTGGAACCACAAGGGCATAAGCAGCGATCAGTGGAGCGACGATTGCTGTTCAAGCACTCCTTGCAGACATACGCCTGAAAAAGCACTGGGAGTAAGTGACGACTCAGAGACTTACATAAAGGCTTCTATCAGGTCCACGTGGGAAGAAGATTATTCACAGACTATCAAAGAAGCCTATGACGGTCAGTGCAACGGTTTCGCACGCAAGCTCGCAACAGATATCTGGAAAACCGATGATTTTGTAAGATACTACAGTACAGAGGGCGAATATGAGCCTCAGATAGGCGATGTAGTCCGTCTGAGTTTCCCTGTCCTGAACATGATGAACGAAAACAAGTATGTCGGACACAGCATATTTATCACCGGCATCTCCGATGATCATATCACCTACGCAGAATGCAACGGCGATATGGAACATTGTCAGATCTTCTGGGACTGCTTCTATTATTACTCGGAATTCTACCGCCATTTTGAGCAGTGGCCTGACGCACAGGGAAACAATGTTGAGCTTTCAGTTTACGAAGGAGAACACAAGGTAAAGGTAACAAAGGAATATATCAATGAGCACTTAAGCTATTATGAGCGTCCGCACGTAAAGGGCGACTTCGATCTTAACGGCAAGATAGACAGCGGCGACGTTGAACACTTCAAGAACTCTTATCTCGATCGCGGCGAAATCTATTACCGCACAGAGGGAAATGCTAAACGCTACATAGAAGATGAAGCATATGATATAAACAACGACGGAAGGGTATCGGAAGCTGATTATTCCTATATCCAGTCTTATGCAAGCCTGCCGTATACCCAGGGATGTCTCTACGGCACAGGCAACAATGTTTACGAGCATGACAGATTCCGTCTTATCGGAGACGATTACTTTGTTTATAACAGCGGTATATACAGGCCCCTTGACAACTATTCCGCAACCTTTGTTGGTCCGTTTTATACTTATGAGGACTGCTTCACTGTAGCCTCTGAGGTGTATGACGGCAGCAGAAAGAAATATACAGTTACCGCTATCGGCGATATCACTGACCGTCCGAGTGGAAAATATATCCCCTATATCCAGAGCATAACTATTCCGGAAACAGTTACAACGATCAAGCAGTACGCATTTTCAAATTCAGATTCTGATTTAAGAAGCATATCCTTCAGCGGAAACGACCCTCAGCTTACAACTATCGAAAAAGGCGCATTCTACAACTGTCCCAAAATTTACTGGATTGACCTGAGAAAATGCCGTAATCTGAGAAGCATAGAAGACGACGCATTTTACGGCTGCGATTCACTCATATACGTTGATCTTCCGTATACAACTCATACTCTCACACTAGGCTCTTCGGCTAACGGAAGTATATTCAAATACAACAAGAGCAACACAACAACTCTTTATATCAACAACCCCAATACCAGCAGCTACTCATACAATTATCAGATCCTGAACATTGCCGGCGGAGACCATACTCTCTGGAAAAACGGTATGATAAGAATGCATGGCAGACTATTCAAGGTATACGACCAGGGCAACTACGTTTGCCAGAAGGATTCAAGTATCGGCTATCTGTACTGCCCCTGATCGACTTCTGATATAACTATTACCGCATAAAAAGAGGCTGTAAACAAAGCTACCCCAACAATATCTAAAAAAAATAACTGCACAGAAGCAGCGATTCTACGTTGTTCTTCTGTGCAGTTATTTCTATTATACCGATTTTTTTACAACTCCTTTGGTTTTACTGCAGTAAGCACCATAAATATAAAGTCAATCAAGCGCTGAAGGCTGTATCCAGAATATCCCACCTGATATTATCATCTGACCAATTACTCAGTTCCTTTTTGTAAATCTCCTTCACCGCACAATACGATCTCCTCGTCCGAACCGGCACGCAGCAAACGATCCAAATACCCGTTTCCTAAAGTAAGCTCGTCAGTCCTGCCTTCAATATAGCTTGCGTGCAGACTGAAATCCGAGTTTCCGCTGAGGTCAACTCTTATATAATCTCCGCCTGCCCATGTTTCTGGTCTCATATCAACTGTTCCCGTTATTACATTGTTATATGCGTCTGTATAGGTAAATGTCGAATCCTCGCGTATATCTATGATACCGATATCGTATGCGCCCTTATCAACTGTACCACTGCCGTTTGCCACCTGATGTCTCCACTTTCCGGCAACCAGATTTATATATACATTTTCCGTAGTCTCAGCAGCTTCAGCAGCCGGTATTATGCTACCGTCTACATCTCCCTTGTTTAAGAAGTGTCTGTGATATGCCGCGCCTCCGGCAGCTATACCTGCTATAAGCACTATTGCCGCTATGCCAAATACCGCGGGTCTTGTAGTTCTATTATTATTTTTAGTTTTTCTCATTTTATTACTCCTCTTTTCTGAATATTTTGTAAGGTCAAACCCTTCATATATAACATTCGCACCCAAAGCATATAGTGTTACAATAAAATGGTATATATATTTTTTGATTGTTTATTTTGTACATGACATTCGCGATTGCCAGGCAGCTCTCCACCGCAAAAAGTTATTTCCCCCAGAAGTAGAATACACTATCCCTGAGAAAAACTTCAAAGCTCCTTACAGAAGCGTCCCTGTAAGAAGCTCTTTTCCAACCTCTCAAGCCATCGTGCGTACCGTTCGTTACACGGCGGTTCAACCAACTTGACCAAGAAGTATTCTCCCTTGCACTGTTTCTTCTAAGTTCCTTTTGCTTAACCGCCTTTGATACTATCGACAGACGTCGTATCAGCTGCTGAACTTAGATTACTTCAGTTGATTGACTGTTCGCCCCTTCGCTCAATCTCCATTACAGAGACTTCTTCACTACTATTGGTTCTGCTGACTTCTCACAGTTCGTTATTACTACGGTTTATATCCCGCCTGTGAGACCTCCCCGATTAAGATGCACACTCTTTCACTCTACATATCTGCCGCATTTACTTTGCTGCTACTATGGTGATAGTTATCAGACTTTGCTGCTTTTGGCCAGCTTATCTATCGTAGCCCAGCCTTATATGCGATTTCTGTTCGTCAGACCAGAGGTTTGCTTACAGCTTCCTTCAGATTCCGCCTCGCGGCGGACACCCTTGCTGTTCGGCTATACACTTCCCACTATCTGGGCGTGTTCGGAACTTTCACCCGTTAGATTGTGCCCATGTCGGGCAAACCAAAAAGGAGAGCTTTTTCAAGCTCTCCTGCTGTCTTTACTGTACTGTTCATTTTCATGATGAAAAACAGGAAGTGGTTCAAGATAGATGATATCGTCTCGCTTTGCAGCGTCACCCTCAGCAAGTACTGCGACCTTTGCTGCAACACTTCCTCCTATCTGTAATACGAGAGTCTCCAGAGCCTTAATTGACTCACCTGTGCAGATAACATCATCCACTATTAGGACACGCTTGTCCTTAATAAGCTCTGCATCTTCTGCATCAAGATAGAACTTCTGCTTCGTCGGAGCCTTGACTGCCGCTTCATTTGTATCGCTCATATACAGCTTGAGCAGCTTCCGAGCCACGATATAGCCCCTGCCGCTCCGTCTTGACATTTCATAGGCAAGAGGTATGCCCTTTGACTCGGCAGTAAGTATGATATCAAAATCAGGAGACCTGTCAAGGAGACGCTTGGCGCTTTCCTCGGTTGTATCAACGTCGCCAAACATTACCAGAGTTGCGATGTTACGCTTATCGTTGACAGCACATTTCTCCAGCTTCCTGTTGAGCTCTGCCACCTTGATATCATATTTTTCGGCTGCATTCGCCTTCTTAAGTGCAAGGTTCCTGCTGCGGATAGACTTTGTTTCCATCATGGGCTTAGGCTCCTGTACAAGGAACTCATAGCCGTTGGCTTCAACTATGTTCTTTATATCATACTCCATTTTCAGCGGGATACCAAGCTCAATGCACTTATCGATGATATCCTTTATCCACTCGAACTTGAGCGGTATAGCGTCTTCGCCTATCTCGCTGCCAATGACAACCCAGCTGTTTTCCCTGCCGAAAGTCTTGACAAACTCGTCAAGGTGAACAGGCTTTATATACTCAAGCACAGGCTGGTATACAACACAGGCTGTAATATTATGACCGCTGGTCTTTTCAATGAGATCAGAGATACGAGAGGTCCAGCAGTTTTTGTCTACTGTACAGGAAATAACCACATTCCGCAGATCAATATCCGTGGGGATACTGCTAAGGTCTATTCCCTTCGGGCGCTTGGTCACCAGCTGGAAGGTATCCACGCACTTGTTCTTTCTGCGCTTAAGAGCATTCGCTGCGATTATCTGCTCAAGTACGTTTTGCTGCCATTCAGGCTTCCAGCAGCCGAAATCCGACATATATGTCAGGAACCAATCAATAGGATTATCGCTTTCGATATTGAAGAGTTCCGGAATATCATTGCCTTCGGCATCCTTTGTAATCTTATAAAAGCCGCGGAACACAGGCTTTGTATAGCTGTCCGTAACCTCAAAATGCTCCACTACCTTCTTGCTGAAGCAGTAGGGACAGTTGATAGGGCAGCCTACAACAGGGCTGTAGACCTTGGTATTCAGATGTGTATCATGATTTATGTCCTTCAGGACGCGCTTCAAAGCTATCCTGTGTCCGTCATAGTACACACGAAGCTTACGTATTTGGTCAAGGATAGCTACGCTAAGATTTTTATATTCTTCAAGCTCTTCCCTGACTGGATATATCTCTACTCTCATTTTCGTGAAGTCATACCCCTTGAAATTGATGTAGAAAATATTCATAAGCCTGTTTATTATCTCAGGCTTGTCGAGCATAGTTATAATGCCCGCCGACAGAGCGTCGGTATAATAGTCTTCAATTCTCAGCATAAAGCATCTTGCCTTTCAGTATTTCTTTTTCACGTTTCCTGAAAGGAGCCTATAAACGAGCCGCCTTCAGAACGCCGATCTTGTCTGCCATTCCGTGCTATGCAGAGTAATTATGACTCAGCTGCAGGGCTGACATGTCTGACGTGGAGCTATTACCAAATTACGAATATACCTGTGATGAGATTGAAGAAATATTGCTAAATTATAATGTGCTCCGCTAAGTATTACGTGATGTCAAGTACTTATACGGTGAAGAAGAGTATTAAGATTAAGTTTTATTTTTATTTCCCACCTATAAATTCCGCTTTCAGTACGGTAAGTCATACCATTCCACATTGATTATATCACATTTAAGGAAGAAAAGTCAATAAGATATTCGCATTATGCAAAATTTTCTCACATTATGAGAAAAAAGTAAACATCAAGCCGGCACAAAATGTGTTAATTATTTTAGACATTTTTTTGTTTCACGTTCATTTTAGGAACAAACGGCTTTAATACATTGTCCGGACCTTTTTTTCTCACGTCATATCTGGACTGCGGTTATACTATGTTTTTAGGCTTGTTAACCATGGTTAAAATCGAATTAACTAAGGCAGCTCGAGCGCTTACGACATTCAAAGCTTGTACTATTATCAGCTGCTTATATTCTGCCCTTGACCAGATACAATCAACTAGTCTTTCATATATAGTAAAATATTTTGCATAAAGTGACTATAAAAGCTATATAATCAAAAAGTTAAAATCATTAACGGCTTTTTCTTTAAATAATCAATATTTGATTCAGAATTTAATTAATTAGTCTATTTATTTAGTTTATTTACACATAATAATTGAAAACACATAGATATTATAGTATAATATTTCCAAATCATCGTATTAGGAGGGATAATTATGCAGGAATTACTTGAACGGAAGCAAGGGCTTCATAGGACTGTTCTAATTGTTGATGATGAATTAATTGAAAGAGAAATGTTGGGTGCTATGCTAAACGAATCATATGAGGTAATTTATGCTTCAAATGGTGTATCAGCGCTTGAAATTATCAAGCATGAAAAAACATCTCTCTCCATAATCCTTCTTGACCTGCATATGCCTAAACTTGACGGCTATAGCTTGCTTAAAATATTACGTTCGGATAGTGAGTTATGGCGTATTCCTGTCATTGTACTCACCTCTGAAAAAAATGCAGAAGTCAAAAGTTTACAGCTTGGTGCGGCTGATTTTATATCAAAACCATACGAAGTTCCTGAAATCATAAGGGCAAGGATAGAACATTCCATCGAGCTTTCTGAAGACAGGATAATTATTCATGAAACTGAAAGAGACGTACTTACGGGGCTTTTTAACAAAGAATTCTTCTTTGAGTACGGACGACGACTTGATAATCAAAATAAAAATATGCCTATGGACGCTCTTGTTCTGGATATAAACCGTTTTCATATCATTAATGAGCTTTATGGAAGAGCATATGGAGATACACTGTTAAAAAAACTTGGAAACAGTATACATAATCTGGTTTGTGAGATAGGAGGACTCGCCTGCCGTAGAAACAGCAACTGTTTTGGTATATATATACCTCATATGGACAACCCAAAAGATCATATATCACGGTTTATTTCAATGATTGAAGACGTTTTGGATGATCGCAAAATTAGTATCAGATTAGGGATCTATTCAGATGATGGCAGTGATCTTGATATGGAGCAGCGTTTTGAACGAGCTGAACTTGTATGCCGAAAGATAAAAAATCACTATACAACCTGTTTCGATATATATAATGCCGAATTACACAGCAAAGAACTACATTCAGAACGGCTCATAAATGATATGGACAGCGCTCTTTTAGAAAAGCAATTCAAAGTTTTCTATCAGCCCAAATACAATATTTGTGACGGTAAGCCTGTGTTGACCAGTGTTGAAGCTCTCGTACGTTGGTTTCATCCCGAATTTGGTATGATTCCACCTGGTGAGTTTATAACGTTGTTTGAAGATAATGGTCTTATTAGACAACTTGATAAATATGTATGGAATGAAGCTGCAAATCAGATCAAAAAATGGAAAGAAGAGGGATTTAACGTTCCAGTATCTGTAAATGTCTCAAGAGTTGATGTCTTTAACCCTCGATTAGTCGACATATTAAGCGATATAATAAAAAATAGTGAGATTGACAGTGAAAATTTGTTGCTTGAAATAACCGAATCAGCGTATTCAGATAATGCACAACAGATAATAAATACCGTGATGAACCTTCGTGAAAATGGTTTCAAGATTGAAATGGACGATTTTGGAAGTGGATATTCATCACTGAATATGCTATGCTCCTTACCGATAGACGCACTGAAACTAGACATGGAATTTATAAGGAATATATGTGACAATAAAAAGCATTTTCGTTTAGTAGGAATAATGATTGATATTGCAAGAATTCTTGAAGTTCCTGTCATAGCTGAAGGTGTGGAAACCAAGGAACAACTTGATCTTTTAGAAGATTTAGGCTGTGATATTATTCAAGGATACTATTTCTCCAAGCCTCTTCCCGCAGAAGAACTAACTGCTCTTTTAAAATCGGAAGTTAGGAGTGTGTAGAAAATGATAACGCTAAATAAACTCATCGACTATGGTGCAGATGTGAAAAATGGTCTTATGCGCTGTATGAATAAAGAGGATTTTTATCTTAAACTTGTAACTAAATCACTCGATGATAACAGATTAACTAAGCTTGAACAACAGATACGAATCAAAGATTATTATTCAGCATTTGAAACTGCTCATACGCTGAAAGGTATGTATTCAAACCTTTCTTTAACACCTTTGTCAGTTCCAATCAGCGAGATGACCGAACTTCTTCGTAACGAGACAGATACGGATTATACTGCTTTATTGGAAGAAGCAAAAACTCAGTTTCAAAAACTGTGTAATTTGTAATGAAAAAGCGGGAACACTTCTTTTTGAGTTGCTCCCGTTTATCATTTATTTACAATGCAGTGATGTTATTTTAAAGAATATTCTTATTTTGATTTAATTACTATGTATGAAAGGTGGTAAAGGCAGTGAAAGGCCAAATAAAAACTAATATAAATAAGCCCAATTTATCCAAAATTGATGTTTGGTCAATGGCGTTTGGCTGTATGATCGGGTGGGGGGCTTTTGTAATGCCAGGGACTACTTTTCTTCCTATAGCCGGTCCACTCGGTACAATAATAGCTATGTTAGTCAGTACGCTTATCATGTTGGTTATAGGATATAATTTTTCATTTTTGATGAACCGAAATCCCGGTGCAGGAGGTGTTTATTCTTATACAAAAGAAGCTTTCGGCAGAGATCACGCATTTTTAAGTTCATGGTTTCTTTGTTTATCTTATCTAACTATAGTATTTCTAAACGGTACTGCGCTTTTTGTTGTGCTGCGAACAATATTTGGTGATGCCATACATACCGGTTTTCATTACACTGTCTCAGGCAATAAGATATATCTTGGAGAAATACTTTTTTCCGTAAGTGCACTTGGTGGCGTTGGTGTTTTATTTATTACAGCCAAAAAGATCCTTCATAAGATACATTCTTTTCTTTCTATCATAATGTTTGCAGGGATCCTAACGGTTGCTGTAATATGTATTCCTCATGCTGTTTCAAGCAGATCGCTAAATATTATCGGATTAAAAGATACCAATATTGCTTATGGTATTTATAGTATAATTTTTCTAGCTCCATGGGCATTTGTCGGATTTGACGTCATTTCCTTTGACACGTTTAATTTCAGATTCAAGGTAAACAAATCCAAGCACATTATTATTTCTGCTATAATAGCTGCAGGACTTGCATACACTGCATTGGCGATAGTCAGTATTTCTTCTGTTCCTGATGGATACAGTGACTGGACAAAATATATTGCAGACATAGGTAATCTTTCAAATGAAAAATCGGTCCCGACATTCTATGCTGCAAAAGCAATAATGGGAACACCTGGACTTATATTGATAAGCATTACAGCTCTGGCAGGTGTTCTTACGGGAATAATAGGCGGCTATCGCGCAACCATACGTATTTTGTCAACTATGGCAGAAGACAAGATTCTATCTGAAGTCTTTTCCAAAACCGTTTACAGTACCTTGTTCATAATGGTATTTTCTATTTCACTTGCACTTTTTGGCCGAAATACATTAAGCTGGTTCGTTGATCTCTCTTCATTTGGAGCTATAGTTGGTTTTGGATATACCTCGGCATCAGCTTATAAAGTCGCCAAGGATGAAAAAATAAAAAAAGTCGAAGTCACAGGAGCTACGGGTACTATTATTTCAATAATATTTGTAATAGTCCAGCTCATACCGCGATTAACAGCTATGGAAGCAATGGGTAGTGAAGCTTTCCTGCTTCTTTCATGCTGGTGCCTAATAGGATTTGTTTTTTACTGGAGAACAATTATACGCAGTACATTGAGTGAATACAGTGGCATAGCCGCATCGGGAGTGATTCTTTTTGCCCTTCTTATATATTCGGCATTCCTGTGGCTAGCAAAACGTATCGACTCAAAAGATAGCATAAAAGCTGTGCATTCTTCGCTCATATCAGGCGGTATCATCCTGATGGTAGTAATTTTCTCAGGCCTGGTCATAATGATATACATACAGAACCTTGTACGAAAAAAAAATGAAGCTGCTGAACTTGCCAGCATACGTGCAATGGAAAGGAGTCAAGCAAAAAGCCGATTCCTTTTCAATATGTCACATGATATTCGGACTCCTATGAACGCAATCATAGGATACACAGGACTCGCGCTGAAGGAACCTGCATCTGCCGCACTCCATAATTATCTTGTGAAAATAGACCGTTCAAACAAACATCTGCTTACACTTATAAATGATATTCTTGAAATGAGCCGCATAGAAAACGGGAAAATGGAGATTGAATGCATTGCTACTGATATTTGCGGGATTTTTAATGATATCTATGATTTGTTTGAAGAACAAATGAAGCAAAACAAAATAGACTTTCAAATAAACACTTCTGGTATCAAAAACAGATATGTTTTTTGCGATGAAAAAAAACTGAATCGCATTATACTAAATCTTCTTAGCAATGCATACAAATTCACATCGGTGGGAGGAAAGATAAGCGTTTCTGTATCTGAAAAAAATAATGAAGACGCAGGTTTCAGTTCATATGAGATAAGCGTTTGTGACAACGGTATTGGAATGTCAGAAGAATTTGCTGAAAAAATGTTTTCTCCATTTGAACGTGAGCGTACTTCAACTGTAAGTGGTATTGAAGGAACCGGACTTGGTCTGTCAATAACTAAAAGTTTAGTAGATCTTATGAAAGGAAATATTGATGTTATTACTTCTCCAGGGAACGGAACAAAGATAGTTTTGAATCTTAGACTAAAAATAGCTGATGAAACCGATATTGTTCATCAAGACAATAATGAACGTTCACAGGACGCAGAAATGCTATTTACAGATAAAAGGCTGCTACTTGTTGAAGACAATATGATAAATATGGAGATTGCTCACATGATCCTATCGCAGGCAGGATTTAAAGTAGATACAGCCGAAAATGGTAAAATTGCTTTAGAAAAAATATCAGTTTCCGAAGCAGGTTATTATTCTGTGGTTCTTATGGACGTGCAAATGCCTGTTATGGATGGTTATACCGCTACAAGAATGATACGTGAACTTGATAACAAAGAACTTGCAGGAATACCGATAATAGCAATGACAGCTAATGCTTTCAAAGAAGATGAAGAGACTGCACTCAAAGCCGGAATGCAGGCACATATTACCAAACCTATAGATGTAGATATATTATTAAAAACAATAAAAATAGTATTGTCAAAATGTAAATAGTGCTTTATGTAAGTACCTTTCTGTCATCATATCTGCAGCTACTTAGATTTTTGAGATTGACAAACCTGAGTTTATTTGTATGACATTATAATGCTATGATTACATTAGTAATCATTGAGAGAAATAGTTGATATATCTATAGAGAGTCTAAGAAAATAAAAGCTATTTTTACTGATTACCAAACAGAAATTTATAATTTCATTGTACATGAACCCGGGCAATCAATTACCTTATTAAGCAGCTTAGATATGATTTCGTCCTTTTTATTTATCTGCTTTTCTCTGAATATCAAATGATCTTCAAGCATTCCTATTTGTTTCTGCAAATGGTTCAAACGCTTTTCAAAATCAGCACGGATTTCTTCATTCCTCACTACAAGAATACTTATCATTTCATTTTTATCATGTATCAGAGCTTTAAGCGCAGCAATATCCTCAGAGCCGCTATCATCGCTGAACATATCAAGGAGTACGTCTGCCAGTGGTGCTATAGTACTTTGATACTTAAAACTTCCCGGATCATTGTTTTCTGAGAATATTTTTTTAATTGTTGCTTCGGATATATAACAGTTTTTCTTTTCAAGCATTTCCATAATTTGTGAAATAGTCAGGCCATTGTCTTTTTTCACTTTGCGAAGCCTCTCGACAGTATCTCGTTTTAGTTTGTTTATTTCCATTGTGGTTACTCCTTTGATAGTTTTCTTACTGTTATTTTTATAGCCACTTTTTCTTTTTGAAGAAGATAAGACTGATTATAACTATTACAATACTTACTGCAATTACAATGGGATATGCCGCTTTATATTCCAATTCTGGCATATATTTAAAATTCATACCGTACCATCCTGCAATAAGAGTTAACGGCATAAATATTGAGGTTATAACTGTGAGAAGTGTCATTATTCTGTTCTGTTTTATATCTAGTTTAGACTGATATAAATCACGTATCTGAATTGAATACTCTCGCAACGAAGCTGTTAGATCATGCAGTCTTGAAATACGCTGTGTAAAAAGATGAAAATAGCGGGTATTTTCCTCTTTAAAGAAATCGTTTTCATTTTCCTCAAGTTCCTGACTGAGATCAAGAAGTTGTTCATAGTGTACCCTAAGATCACGCAGATCGCTTCTGATACGGCTTACTCTCAGAGAAGGATCCTTCTCCTCACCTTCCAGTATACTTGACTCTATTGTATCAAGTTCTCTGTCAAAATGTTCAAGAACTATCTGATCTTTAGCCACTATCTGTTCGAGGAAATCATATATGAATCTCTCAAGACTCGGTATTGCCCAACGTTTTGTACTGATGATATTGCTTATCAGTTTGTTTACATATCCACTATCATCAATGAAAACAATACCCTTCTCATCAAGAGCAAATGCAAAATTAGTATTGGGCTCCGTAATATTTTCTCTATCAGGAACAGAAAAAGTACCTGTCAAAGAATCATAGTTCACTTCGGCTTTTGTTGAATGAATAACGGAAAGATCGATATCCATTTCAATGCCCATATCGAATTTATCCTTACTTTCAAACCATTCATCTGACGTAAGTACGGCAACAAACTTACCGTTTTTCCCTTTGAAGTCAAGTTTTTTAGTTTTTTCAAGTGTATTTTTAATATAGTAATACATAGCCACCCACATAATAAATATAGCCCTAAGCATTCTGATTATCGCTTTAAGACTTTTGGTTTTTATACGTTTATCTCAGTCTGCAATTTACTATTACTTCAATTATATCAGTCAACACAATTTCACCATTCTGGTTATTAGCATTGATGGTAACTTATACAATACTGTTTTTCTCATTCTGCTTAACTAAATTTGTTATATTCGCTTTACCTGTCAGAACCTTTTCTGCCCAAACAGACTTAAACCATTCTATTTGGGGTGATTTCCATGCAAGCAGATCCTCAATGAAAAATCCACTTCAAGATATTTGGCTTATACAAAAAAGGACATAACTCATAAATCGATGAATTTGCCAAAAGGCGCAGCATTTGCATATTCTTCGTCCGTATGGAATGGAATATGATAATCATCGCAAGCAAAGTCCAGCTTCTTTCTTATAAATAACAGCTGGTACTATTTCACCTGCCATACCGAGCACAAGTTCATCCAAACCCATTAAGCACCTTTTGAATAAATACTGCTCATCATTCAACAGATATTGCATTAATATACAATTACAGATATACATTAGTATTTATCATATCATAAATAACAATAATTGTCAATCAAAAAGCCATAGTATTCTGATTAACGCAGAATGACTATGGCTTTTCATATTGAAAAAGATTACATCTGAATCATTATCTTTAGCTTTTCATGATTAATAAAGATATATTTTTCTAATTTGACACTTTTCGACCAAATACGCCATTCCATTTGAATTCAACAGATGATATAATACTTATTATGAAATATTATGATGTAATCATAATAAAGGAGTTGTTGTTACTGTGAATATAAATACTATATTAAAATTTGTGGCTAAAAAAAATAGAACGTCAGTTAAAGAAGTACGTAAAGAGATGGAAAAGGCTATTCTAGACGCCAAAGATACACCGAACTTCAAAAAGGCCTTTGGCAATAATACCCCAACATTAGAGGAATTTATAGAGAAGGGAATTGAAATGATCACTGATCATAAGGAAGGTTTTAAATAATCAGGATATTATTGCCTTTAATCACTTTGATAAATCTCCGATTATTTAAATCTCACATCGTATTGATTCTACCGCAATGGATATTACTTCAGAAATATAAGGCTTATCTACATTATAATAAAATGCAGATCTAATACGTTCCGGATCGTATTCATAAGCAGATTCTATAGCTTTTCTCATATTACGTTCAACAGCTTTCGCATTTTTTCCAGAGTCCTTTGCGAGCTTAGGATATAGTCCTTTTGTTAGAGATTTTAGTAGCTCAGGCGATTTCAAAGCCAGAATTATAGCTTTTATAAGAAGATGATATCCGTTTAAATTCGGACGTATTCCAAGTTTCTGAACAAATTTAATAACTTCCATTTCAAGTTGATCAGAATGTAATTCTATGTTTTTAACTGACGAATCAGTTGGAAAATGGTATATCCTTTTTTCTTCTTTTTCTTTAATAGCAATATTATTTGATAACATATTGATTCTCCTTTTGTTTTGTAGTGTAGATAATTATTGCTGCTCGAACTGCTTAACAGGCTAAATAACATTACATTGATAAATCCTGTATAATGATATACTGTGTCATTATATAACACTCGTTAAAAGCCTGTTTTTGACAAGCTTGTCATTAAACAAGAATACAGTTTCTTGATAGCCTATTAACTATGTCTGTATTATATCATGTCGAATGGTTTTATGACAAGATAATTTTGGTATATCTTTTGTATATTTTTAGTCTATTTGGTTAACCCCAAATTATACACAAAAGGTCAAATTATAACATATAAGGTTAAAACTGGACAAAAATAACCTAACTTAAAAAACAGGAGAACCCAATACTTACCTTCATAAATGATAGCAAACCGTTGGCTATATGATATATAAAACAATAAAGTCTTTATATAACTAATAATGCAGCTCTTAATGAGCTGCATTATTGTCCATATTAATAGAGCATCATACCCACTCATGATTCTTCTTGATGTAGATATGCTTCAGTATCTGTGCAAGTATAGTGTATACGAGCATGAGAACAGCAAGCCATATTACATAGGACGGGATCATTATAGGCAGATCGAAAAGCTTTGCAATTGCAGTAAAACCAATAAGAAGTGTTACTATAACTACTGCCAGCGTGGATAGGTTCAATTGTAATGAAGCACGGTCTTTGATAAACGGTACTTTGGGAGTTCGGATAGTATGAATAACCACGGTCTGAGAAATTATACCAAACATGAACCAGCCGTTCTGGAAGAAGCCTGCCATATCGTTGCAGTTGAATTTATAAATAAACCACAGCACAAGGAAACATAAGACGTCCAGAACAGTACTAAGCAAGCCGAATATCACCATAAATTTCTTTATCCCAGGGATATTCCATTTCTTCGGAAGTCTTATGCTTTCATCTTCAACATGGTCGAATGGCATTCCGAGCTGTGCGAAATCGTTGAGGATATTCTGTACAAGGATATGTATAGGCAGAAGCGGCAGGAACGGCAGGAAGATACTTGCTATAAGTACAGAGAACATATTACCAAAGTTACCGCTGACAGACATTTTGAGATACTTGGACATATTTGCGAAGGTGCGTCTTCCTTCGATAACACCTTCATCAAGAACATTAAGGTCTTTTTCAAGCAGGATGATATCCGCAACTTCCTTTGCTATATCTACAGCTGTATCCACTGATATGCCGACATCCGCCTGTTTAAGAGGCAAGCTGTCGTTTATACCGTCGCCCATATATCCAACTGTATGTCCTTTAGTCTGGAAAGCCTTCACTACACGTTGTTTCTGATATGGTGAAAGTTTTGAATAGATATGACATTTCTCGCAAGCTTCATTCAGTTCGTCATCGGTCATTTCTTCGACCTGTGCGCCTGTAAGAGTATAATCCGTTGGTATTCCAAGTCTGCCGCAGATGTTGATAGCAACTCCTTCTGTATCGCCTGTAAGGACTACTGTGCGAACGCCGTTCTTATGTAGTGCCGCAATTGCCGACTCCGCAGACGGCTTAGGAGGATCAAGGAAGCCGACAAAACCGATAAGCACCATATCGCTCTCATCGTCTACACCAAATGTCTCAACGTCGTGGATATTGTTTTTCTGTGCAACAGCTATTACGCGTATACCCTCAAGGTTATTTTCTGTGGCTATCTTCTGAGCATTATCAATAAGATCCTGTGTGATTGGTTTAACTTCGCCTTCTATTTCGATATATCCGCATATTGACAATATTTCTTCTACTGCGCCCTTTGTTATCAGCTGCCTCTTGCCATTTTTGTCTCGCAGTACGACACTCATACGACGGCGGCTGAAATCAAATGGTATCTCATCTTCGCGCACATAAGCTTCTTTTAAATATGAGAGCTCTTCCTTTTCAGCACGATTGATTATCGCAACATCCATAAGATTTTTAAGTCCAGTCTGGAAGAAGCTATTCATGAAAGCGTGTCGCAGAACTCTCTTGTCCTCACGTCCGAGAACGTCCATGTATTTTTCAAGCACTATCTCGTCCTGAGTAAGAGTACCTGTTTTATCCGTACAGAGTACGTCCATTTCTCCGAATGTCTGTATAGCGCCAAGACGCTTTACTATTGTCTGCTTGCGGGACATATTAACAGCACCCTTGGCAAGCGACGATGTCATTATAACAGGGAGCATTTCCGGCATAAGTCCTACTGCGATAGTGATACCGAACATCAGCGAATCGAGCCAGCTTCCCTTAGTGATGAAATTGGCAATAAAAATGATCGGTACCATAACTATCATAAACCTTATGAGCAGCTTGCTGATAGAGTTGATATTGCGTTCAAAGCTGCTCTTGTCCTGATAGGTGTTTAGGCTCTTTGCCATACTGCCGAGGTAGGTGCGGTTGCCTGTGGTAAGGATGACTGCCTTTGCACTTCCCGAGATTATATTGCTTCCCATAAAGCCCAGATTATCAAGCTCACTGATATCCGAACCTTCGGGATCGGGACCTGCAAACTTTTCTACCGGCTGGCTTTCGCCTGTAAGCTGTGACTGGTCTATAAACAGATCCTTAGTCTCGATGAAACGTACATCACCGGGAAGCATATCGCCTGAAGCGAGCTTTACAACATCACCGGGAACGACCTCTTCGATATTTATTTCCATGCTGCTGCCGTTTCTGATAACGTCTATTTTATTCGTTATCATATTCTGGAGCTTCTGGGCTGCAGAGTTGGACTTTTCCTCCTGTACAAAGGAAATGATACCAGATACTGCAACTACGAATATCAGCATGAGGAAAGTAGCCCAGCTTGGTTTAGCAGCAATAATGACATCGGTTACAAGTGTGACTGCTGCAACAATGAGAAGTACTATATTGAACGGATTGATGATCGCTGCACGTACACGTTTCAACAGACTGTTCTCATTACCTGTGTCGATGATATTTTTTCCATATTCTTCAAGCCGATCGCTTGCTTCTACCTGATTTAGTCCCTCGTCGCAGGTCTCAAGTCTCTGAAAAAGCTCCTCGTCTGTTATTTTGGCTATTTCTGCAAGCTGCTTCTCAGCAGCCTGTTTTCTTTCATTCTTGTTTTCTGACATATTATGCCTTCCTGTTATAAACTAACTATTTTGAGAAATCCTATTTCAACGTATATTACATTATACCATTTTAGATATTAATAAGTCAAGAAACATTAGATTTATATGACAGTACCATGAATATGATTTATAATCATTATAAGAAAAAAGTAATCAAGAATGGTGGTGAGTATAATGTGGGTAAAAAGCTACAAAAGTTGCCATTTTATTGACCAAACGCATATTTAATCATCAAAAGAGCGAGATTTAGGCTATATTTTGCAAAATAATATAAATATCCTATATTAATCGAAATCATAAGGTTCAACAGCACTAATAAATCACTGACAATGACAATAATTAATAGTCAGAACAACGATTTTTGAGGAAGTATGCCTTTTTATGTCACAAATCCCGTTGCTGATACGTATATCTAACCAGGTGACATTATTCATCAAAGTAAAAGGAGTAATAAATATGAAAAGATCATTCATTCCGTTTGCACTTGCCGCTGCCCTGTGTACACTAACGTCCTGCGGCAGCAAGGCAGACAAGGAGCAGTCTTCGTCTGCTCTGTCCGCGGATACCACCACCGCGGTGACTACCGCTGCCAATACCGAATCGGCAGCAGATACCACTACAACTGCGAAGAATAGTACCGAAGCAGTTTCCGTCACAACATCTGATACCGGAAATGCAGACTATTCCGAATATCAGAGCATTGCCCTAGATCTCGTTGAAAGATATTACGAGATGCACCCGAATTTTTTATTCAAATTCAATTCTTTCATAAATCTTGATGACACTGTGACCTTTAAGCTTGCTGATCCATTTATGCAGCGTGAGATAACAGATGTTGTATTTGCACGTATCTCTGGAAAAGGTCTTGAACTCAATTCAATGGAAGATATCATGGATTACAAGAAAACTGTTTACTCAAAGAGCTTTGCAGAAAAATATCCTATGAGTGAGCCTGCCGTTATAAGCGATGAATACAGCAACGGAGACTATATAGATGAGACAAACATCGACAACCTTGACCTGCTCTATTACGAAAACTATATAATTTACAAGGGCAATTTATATGCAAGTACGGTGTTGCCGCGTGTCGGCTGGATAGGTCATACCGCTCCTACCGAACCTGTGATAATAACAGATGTTACAGATAGCTCCTTCAGAGCTTATTATCCGGGATACTGTGGTACTCCCGATATGGAGCACTCTCAGTCCTGCGATATCGTTGATTTTATTATCGACCCAGACTGCGGCGAATGGAGAATAAACGACATTTTGACACAGAATCACTCCGTATATGAAGAAAAAGCCGCAGAGCTCAACAGCTAAATAGATAAAAAGATAAAAAGATAAAAGAACCAAAAGAAAGTCATATATATCATAACAGGAACAGGGAAGCATCAGCTTCCCTGTTCCTGTTTGCATAAACGAGGTCTTTATCTATTTTTCATCTGAAGTTCTTTTTTATCAGCCTACCGAAGAGATTCTGCCTTCGATATCATTGACCGCATCTCCTGCAACAACAATCTTCAATATAAAATCATCATCTATTCTTCTTGCATAAATTGCACGAGGAACAGAAAAACAGGTGTATGCAGCCTTTGTATATTCAGCACCGCCCATAGTGACATTTACGGGTTCGCATATATCCGTTACATCAATGTCGGGAGAGAAATCCATAACATAGTTCTTTATGTAATCCTCCGCAGTCATATCGGCAGCTTCGGGATATCCGAGCTTTGTGTTAACGAACCATACCGTTACATCTCCGATCATATCACCGTATTCAACAGAAGCTTCGCTAAAGGCAGTGTTGTACAGCCTGCGTGCTTCCTCGTCCATAAATCTTGTAGGCATCATATACTCAGTATAAAGATCTTCCCTGTTGCGGAAGTTCACACCCTCGGGAGCAGTTATTTTTATGCCTGCATAATCGGAAATATATACATTTTCCTCGGTTCTTCCCTCCCTGTAGTTCGTTCCGACAGTGGGGTCAAGATAATATCTGTTCTCTTCATCCTCGTACTGCCCCTTCTCCTGAAATACTGTTGTGGTCTTTGCTTCCGAACTGTCAGCCTGCTCTGTATCTGCGTAGGTCACTGTTTCGCTGAGCAGGCTCAGTCCGGCTTCTTCACTGGAAGCGGTGTTGGTCGTTTTAACGTCTTTCCTTGCTGCTTCCGTGGTCTCAACAACAATTATGGGACCTTGATCGTTCTCTCCACTGTACCTAAAATCAGTGCACGATGAAAGCGTGCATACTGCTGCTGAAAGTGTTAAGATAATTGCTGCTTTTTTCATAATTGTTACTCCTTTTTTCCGGTGTTTCACCGTTATTTTCATTTGTTCTTTTGGGGAAATATTTCCTATCTGTCCTGAAATATCTCTGTATTTAATGCCTTTCATATACAACATTCGTATCCGATAAAACAAGTGTTGCATCTGAGGGAAAGATTATTTACACCATTGCTTTTACGGAGCACCGTATGCATGATACTTCTGGCGATCTCAGAGCTTATATTTTTATTCGAGTCCCGGTATCTTAAAACTCTTTCCTTCATCAAGTCCCCATGATTTAAACATTCTGTTATAAAATGTGGGTCGGGCAAAATCGTATTCCATTCCCGGCTGGAAGAATGAGTGAGGCATACCCATATGGTTAAGAGATTCAAGACCCCTTTCAAATTCTTCAAGCTTTGCCTTTGGTACAGACAATATCACATCATCCTCACTCGTTCCGGCTCTTGAAAAGTCGCCTGGGTCAGGAAATGAAACGCGATACTCGTCCTTTGTAAGTGAGGGAACTATGCCCCATACGCAAGAATCTATGGCGTCAAACTCCGTCTTCATGGTGGTGCCGGTCTGTGTCTTGATGCCGAACAGGATGGTTCTCAGCTCGGCGTTGCGACAGTTTATTATCACTGCGTCAGGTTCAAAGTCAGCTTTTCCAAGAGGCGCTGTAAGTATACCTTTATACATACCTGCCGGAAGATGCGGCATTCTCTCAATAAACGCAGCGGCTGCGTCAGGATCGAATATACCTATGACGGGAAGGAGCTCGTTGAACTCTGGTGTTCCCTTTTTCAATTCTACATGACCGTAAGCAAAAAGCGGAGCCCAGCACCAGTGATCCTGCTTCTGCATATACACTGTCTTTCCTTCTCTTCTTGATAGGGCAAAAGCCTGACACAGTGCAAGATGCTGACCTAGATCGCGGAGAGGACAGACGGCATTCTCTGGTACCTCTGCCTCGTCAGTTATCATTTTAAGTGCCATTGCATCGTAACGCTGTCCAATAGTGCTCCTCAACAATTCTGAAATACGCTTGTTTTGTTCCATGGTAAGTATTCTCCTTAATTATATCTTATAACGACTTCATGTACCGAATTCCTCAGACTGCTTATCTCAGGCATATCAATAATGAGCTTCTATAATAATATTCGTTTCAAAAACACAAAATGTAACAACTTTGAAAAAAATATTTGAAAAAATTTTTCTTGAAGATAATATATGTGCAGACTAGAAAACACTCAGCACTTACAACTGCTCATCATCCCGCCTATACACAGACTGTAAAGAAAAAAACAGGTGCAAAACTTTGTTTTACACCTGTTGCTATTTCATTTCACTTCAGGCGTTAAAGTATCGCCCTGCTCTGTTAACTTATTGCTCACAGTAATTACGTCTTCTGCTTCAAAAAAGATGATTTCCATTTCAGCCTTTGTATACTGCTTCATAACTTATTCTCCTTTCCTGTATTCCATTGTAGCATTATAATATGCAAATAACGAAGATACTGCATCCTTCGCCAACTCATCAAAGTCATTGCTGCTGATAACTGCATATACATAGGAAAGAGCAGATACACTGTATGAAGCTGTTCCGTTATCAGTTGTTATACTTACTGAATAAGTATCTCCGAGCTGATGCGCCGAGATATTTGATATCGTTATCCTACGGCGTCCGTCATTCTGCTTTACGACAGTTACAGGATCACCGTTAACAGTTACAGCAATATCCCCCTCGTATCCGGAGATAGTATCAAAGTAGATATTGATCGAAGTTTCGGCATTAAGCGAAAGAGAATACTTTATCTCCTCTATATCCGATGTACCGAGGTCAAAGCTGTGCTGATATTTTCTGACATTCTCCTTTACGCTGTCATAATTATAGGAAGCTTTGTAGAACTTCTTCATTTCCTTATGCTCACTGCCCACAGTCCAGTTATTATTGTCTGCAAGGAAGGGCTGGACATAGTGTCCGTAATCGGCTATGGCATGGATAAGCTCAAGAGTTTTTCCGTCATAACTCTCAGCATTTTCTTCTATTGCCTCAAGGTATTTCAGCACGGAATAATCCTTTGTCACCGTCTGTCCATCTCCGTAATGGAATACTGCATTTATCGTATCAGCCATTTCTACGGAAGTAACATAACAGGTAAAGCCATAGTACTCGCCGGACTGATTTATGCACTTTTCATCGTAAGGGTCTGTGGAGGTCTTGCCGTTAACGGTGAATTCCATGAAGCTTGCAGCTCTTTCAACATCTGAAAGCGATGACAGATCAAGATAGAAGTTCACGCCTATCTGTCCACTGAGAACGAGGCTGCTAGCCATGAATTCAGGAGCATTGCTCTTCCAGCCCGCATAGAGCGTCATATCATCTGAGGGGCGCAGCGGAAATTCACACAAGACAGTACATTCTTTGTCTATGAACCAGCCGGTAAACGTGAAACCTTTTCTCTCGGGCTCCTCAACGGTTTTTATTTTTTTACAAGCCTCTACAGTAACAGGCGCAAGATTACTTCCGCCATTAGAGTTAAGAGTGACAGTGAATGAAGGTTTTACATTGTCCTGAGCGTACCATGCGCCGTCTGCGCCGGATCTCGGACGTATATAATCCCTGTAACGAGGCGAGTCAAAGCTGTAGTCCACCTCTTCAAAGTCACCTTCAACAGAGTTGTCGTCCGTATCCCTAAAGCCTACACGCCTTACGGTACTCTTTTTGGACTGAACTCCCGAAGCTGCCTTTTCATAGTACAGTGCAGTCTCGCTGCTTACAGGCACGCCGTCCTCCTTATCGTTTCCTGAAACCGCAAACATATCTACATAACCGGAAATGACTGGCTTACTTGCAGTGTTGTCATATACGCCAGAATCAGCAGGTATGAGCGAATTGCTGTCAAGCAGGACTACCGACAAGCCCTTATTGTTTATCACCTGATTCCATGACTGGTCAAAGCTGTCTATCGTGAAAGCTCCCTCTTCCGGATCCTTTACGCTGGCGCATTTCACAAGATACGAGGAGTGTGATCCTATTGTTCCCGAAAGCTCAAGTTTGCTCCATTCCTTATTGTCTCCGCCGTCGATGCTTGATCTATATTGCAGAGACCACCCCTTCAAGTTGATGTCTTCACCAGTCGGATTGTACAGCTCAATAAAGCTGTCAGATGAGTATGCCTCCTTCTTTTTTCCGCCGTAGACCTGATTGATAACTACATGAGGAACGCTGACATCATAGACATAGGAGTTTTCATTTATTTTATATGGAGCTCCTTTTCTTTCAGTCAGCTCTACCTCACCAGCGGTATTTACGCCAGCAAGCGCTGCCCGGATAGCAGCAGTAGTCTCGTCCAGCTCAGCTTGTGTAAAATCAAGAGCATAAACATCTACAGCCAGTGCTTCCTCCAGGGCGTCATGGTTACCGTAAGCTGAACCGATGTAGGCAAGAGCACCTTCACGTGCTTTGTAATAGTCGGAGAAGTCAAGCGACCAGCCTGATGTAGAGTTGTCTATCCAGCTGTTTCTTTCTGTGTAAAAATCCAGCAATGTGTTTTTTACAGTCTCAACAGACTTGGCAGTTCCGTTCCACCTCTTGGTGTCCGAATCCCAGCTCTCTTGCAGCGATTCGCCATAGGTATCTATATACTCATTAATATATGCGTTGAGATCCGTACAGATATTCTTCGATTTCTCGAATTCGTTACGGTAAAGCTTTTTGAAGCTTTCCTTCATGAAAAGATAATTGCCGAAATTGATATTGTTTGTATGTATAGGCGACCAGTATGAAGCACCTGATTTATAGTCATTGTCATAATCCCAGACAGGTCCCAGCTTCAGAGGCTCGTTCTCTCCGGCAGCATACCAGTACATATTTGAGCCGCCGCCGTCACTGTTGCACATATAGTCCTTTGCAAGATACCATGACGCAAAATTAGCTGCGTCAATATATGAAAGATACTCCGTGTTATCGCCTTTAACGATGCTTGCCGTTCCAGTGCTGACTTTTTCCTTTATAGCAGCAGTCTGCTGCTCGTCAAGCTCATCGGCATCAGGTGTCTTGAAAGTAAAACCCATCTGCTCACGCTGTTTATCCACCTTGAAGTAATCATCGCCGGCATTCCACCAATAAGCATCATTTTCTACAACAAAGCCTGTATCGTCGAAATCAAGCTCTTTTGTTATCTGATCTACGGGCTGTGACAGAATATAGCATCCCCTGTAATCGCCATTGACGTATACGTTGACATACTCGAATTCAGGCTGCCATTCAGAGCCGCAGTATTCCGCAGCCCAGTTGGAAAACAGGAAATTCAGGCTGGTGCCGTCCCTGAGGAGCACCCATGTCTTGGAGCTGCTGTCTGTTCCGAAGGACTGCTTGCTGCTCAGCTTTACCTTATAGGGCTTTTTCTTGCCGGAAGCTGAGGTGTTTCCTCTGATCTTGATCTTTGCTTCTTCATCAATAACAGACGTTATCTTGCCGTTCGGGTCGGTGTACTCCACCTTGCAGTTTACATACTCGTTGTTAATGATCGTAGCGCCCCAACAGTTCTCAGGGTGACTGATATAGTCACATGTAGGCTCTACCGAATCTTCTGTCATAATACTAAGTGTCGAAATACTTTTTGTCTCTGTGTTTTCAGCTGCTGCGCCGGTGCTTACCGGACTGAGGTCCCCGGTAAAGTACAGTGAAGTACTCATAACAAGTACAGCCGACAAGATACCTGACAGTGAACGTTTCAGGAGATCACAGCAGGAAGCAGGAGCTTTCAGTTCTCTTGTTTGTCCTTTTTTACTCATGTTTTTCCCTCAATTCTTGCATATTACACCGTAAAAAGCGTTTCTCCTTTTAGTGCGTATGATAGTATACCAAACATGAGGAAAAAAGTCAAGTCAAAAATAGCTCTAGCCTACGATATTTTGCTATTTTGCTATAAAGTCACATTTCAGGTCATCAAAGTATCATGAAGTGTCATATAAATCGTATACAGGCTGTGGACTGAAGCTTTATCTGAGTGGAAAGGTGATCTCCCAATCACCTGAAACATTATTGGTGCAAGTCACGAACTCCCCTTTAAGCTTACATTCTGTGAGTGAATCATAAGAAGCCGGTATGACATACTCCGCGTAGCTGTCTTTATGGTTCTCGTCCCAGTAATAGTATATTTCATAATGCATTTCATCGACGGCAATATTCCCCTTACTGTCAATAAGAGTTATAAAGCCGTGATCATCTGTATTACGTATATCCTCATACTTGGCAAGGACATGGAAAGCTCCGTCAATGTAGCCGATATTCATGATATCCGCGCCTTGTACTGGCGTGCATACCGGCTGCTCTGGAACAGTAAGAAAACGCAGCCCCTCCGGCACCGGCTGTCCGCGCAATTCATCGGGTACATAAGCATCTGGCTCATAAGGGATACTGCTCATGTCAACAGCTTCAAGCACTGTGTTCGTATTCACCTTGCCGATGAGCAGATCGCTCACAGAAAAAGTCACTTTCCCCTTAGGCATATTGCTTCCGTCCATAGTTTCCATACTAACCACGAAATAGGCGGTGTGTGTGTCGGCGTCATAATCAGCAAAGCTGCAATGTCCCGACATATCACGGTTAACATTGATATTATAGCTGTCAAATAGATCCCATGCGCCGTCAGGACAGGTTCCTGTTGTATCACGCATGGCAAGATATACGCTTGCCTTACTGCCGATGCGCTCTGCGGATATAACTGTCATCTCTATCCCCTTGTCCTCACAGGTCATACGGACAGGCTTAAAAGTCTGAGCAACAGATGGTGCGATATGATAAAGTACATTGTATGCCGAATCGACGCCATAAGCAGTCAAAGTCGGCAGTGGACAAAGGATCAGGACGGCAGCTGCGGCCATAGATATTATCCTCCTCCATTTGCTCTGGGTTATCTTCTTTTCAGGCGCATCCGTCTCAAGGTAGCGCTCATCAATCATACCTACAGCGTTCATAAACGTATCAGCTTTCATACAAAATTCTCCTTTTTAAGCTTGGCATACAGTTTTTTACGTATGCGGAACAGCATGGATTTTACTTTGCTTTCCGAAAAGCCGTAATGACTGGCTATCTCCGATACAGACTGCATATACCAGTAACGGCGGACAAATACGCTCCGTTCAGTTTCTGGGATACCGGCAAGAAAAGCGTTGATTGAGTCTGCGAGCTCCTGTTCAGATATCTCCTGCTCTACGCTTTGTCCAGAAGCGAGCCAGTCCTCGATTTCCTCAAAAACTACTCTCATTTCTGCTGAGCCGCGCTTCAGAGCCTTTATCGAACGAGCTTTATTCAGGCTTATATTCCGTGTCAGCCTGCCGAGGAAGGTTTTCAGGCACTCCGGCTCGTGGGGCGGAATATTGTTCCATGCAGCAAGCCATGTATCATTGAGGGCTTCATCGGTGTCCTCAGCACTGTTCAGTATGCGTGCAGCAACAGAACGGCAGTACGCCGTATATTTCTGCTCTGTCTCAGCAACGGCATTTTCTTCTCTCTGCCGGAACAGCTCTATGATCTGGTGATCCTCCACGATGCTCCTCCTTTCGTTTTTCCTTAGAAGCTTCTACTATACTACTACCCGAACACGGTATGCCGGTTGCATAATTTTCAGGATTTTTTATGCATGTTATGTGACCGCCCTGCGGCGTTCATCAGTGACACACTTATTATAGCACACGGATGACACTGCCGACAAGATATAAAGACCCATCTATTCATCAGTCAACATCAAAGCCCTGATAAAAAGCAGTGACATTTGTAACATGTATAGTTACATTTCTCATCTTGTTCCTCTGCTCCCGTCGTGGTATCATTATATCAGAAACAGGCTGCGTCTGGCAGCGATAATCGGTATTATATCGCGTTTCACCAGACAAATACTGTGAACGATAGGAGCGATGTAAATGAAACTTATGACATTATCAGAGAGTCAGACCATGATGACCTTCATCTCACTTGCACTGCTGCTTTTATTCTCTTACGTCTTCGGCACTCTTGCCGAAAAGATAAAGGGTCCGAGAGTTGTCGGAGAGATACTCGGCGGCATGATACTCGGAGGCAGCTGTCTGTTCATTCTGCTTCCCGAAGCAATGAAAAAAATATTTTTTGCCTACCCCGAGCAGGGACAGGTGCTGAATATATTCTATCAGCTTGGGCTGATATTCCTTATGTTCCTTTCGGGTTACAATACCGAGATAAAGCTCTGTAAAAAGAACGCAAGGACTATATCTCTCGTATTCATCGGAGCAACCGTCATACCCATGCTGGCAGCTATACCTTTTATATCAATGTTTAGGAAAAGCTTCATCGGAGTCTCCGGCAATAACATCTCATTTTCACTTGTATTCTGTATAGGAGTTGCGATAACCTCAATACCTGTGATATCAAAGATATTTTTTGATATAGGAATAATGAACACAAAATTCTCAAACACTGTGCTGACAGTTGCGACATTTCAGGATCTGTGCCTGTGGATACTTCTGAATATCGCCACAAAGATATCAGACGCCGGAAAGATAGGTTTGCCACATATATTGATGATAGTTCTTTCCACCATCGGAGCGTTCGCGCTGATAACCGTGGTGTCAAGAATGGTCAGATCGTCAATAAAAATCCGCGACTCAAAGCTGCTGTATACAGTATGCTTCGTTATGCTGCTCGCTGTATGCGGACTGTTCTCCGCAATTGGCATAAACATCATGTATTCCGCCTTCATTGTCGGATATACTGTAAAGGTGTTCTTCGGAAAAGAAGCCGAAACAGTCAGAGATTTAGGCGCTCTAAAGGATATCGTGTTCTCATTTTTCGTACCGGTATACTTTGCACTTGTCGGCATACAGCTGAATGTTATAAACGATTTTTCTCTCTCAAGATTCCTGCTGTTTTTCATAATAGCTTTCGGACTTGAATTTATCGGCACATTGGCTGCTCTTATTTTCTCCGACCTCTCAGGCACTATGAAAATGAATTTCGCCGTAACCATGAACGCAAGAGGAGGCCCTGGTATTGTGCTTGCAACCGTAGGCTATGGAGCCGGTATCATCTCTCTTGAATTCTTCACTGTGCTGATACTTACTACCATGCTATCCTCCTTGACAGCAGGCTATTATCTGAGATATCAGCAGAAAAAAGATAAGGCTGTGTTCGACAGCCTGTAAAGAATTATATTTTCTCCAATGTGACAAATGTCACTGCATAAAATGACATTCGTCATCTTGAACAGCTTCGTAGCGTATTATATAATATAGACAGAGAAGGTATAATATACTGACAAAGTCAGCAGGATACCGGAGCATCAGGAGGTACAGACCATGGAGATTCTGATACAGATCATTGGCTGGGCAGTCATTGCTGCTGTCGTTTTATTCGTGATCAGTTCTGTCATTCTTTTCATCAGGGACGGAATACTTGCTAAAAGCGAAGGAAGAAACAGAAAAATCAAGTATAAGGTCATGTTCATAATCAGTATGGCTATTATCGCCATGGCCGCAATGGCCGGAATATTTCTGCTTCTCCTTGCAATGGCTGTTATGAGGAGTATGTAGTATGAGTGACCGCAGATTTATAAGGATACTGATAGCAATAGTTCTGATCGGACTTCTCCTCACCGCTGCACATCTTATATTTATTTACCACGCTTATCAGAACTCATCTGTCATACAATTTATTGCAAGGGAGCTATGGCTGTGAAAAGGATAACTGTGATACTCACAACAGCTTTAATCTTTGCTGCCGTGAACGCCATGCTGTATGTGACAATAACAAGACGTCTTGCAAACAATTTCAGTGGAACTGGGCAGCTGAAAATGGTTGATGTAAGAAAGTTCCTGCCATTTGAGGAGGGCTCTGAGCTTGCAAGAACAGGGGCTTCACTTAAATTCACAGAGAGCGACAAGCTGCCTGTTTTAGACGGTGCAGCTGCACTCGTACCTGTCTATGCTTCTGTGATCGAAAACTGCTACCCCGAGGGCTGCATCACCTACAAGGGCGGTACGTTCTCCGACGATAATTACTACGGCGAAAACTTTGCCCCCGACAGCGTTATGCAGTACCAGAACACTATCAGGGGTTTTGATGCCCTTGTGGCTGGCTCGGTAGACCTGTTCTTTACAGCTCACCCCTCAAAGGAACAGATGCTGTCTGCACAAGAAAAAGGAGCGGAACTGGAGATAGTTCCCATTGGTCAGGAAGCGTTCGTCTTCTTTGTCAACAAAGGCAACCCTGTGGACGGTCTTTCCTCGGAGCAAATACGCTCTGTCTACCGGGGAGAGATAACTAACTGGAATGAGGTCGGCGGCGCTTCGAGAACGATATATCCCCTGACCAGAGTCAAAGGATCGGGAAGCCAGACGATGATGGAGAAATTCATGGAGGGAGATATGATCACCTCCAAGGCTCCACTGTCCGTATTCGGCGGAGCGATTGGTTACTCCTTCCGGTACTACCTTTCGGGAATGGTAGCCGATGAAAACGTAAAAATGCTTGCAGTTGACGGTATATATCCCGACACTGAGAATATAAGGAACGGCTCATATCCGCTCACTGCGAATTTTTATGCAGTGTACCGCAGGGATAATCAGAACGCCAATGTTCAAAGGCTCGTTGACTGGCTGTTGTCAGAGGAAGGTCAGACAATGATTGAAGCATGCGGTTATGTTGGATTGCCCGATGATATCTCAGAACAATAAAACATAAAAAAATATATTGAAATAAAAGGCTTTCCGCAAGAATATCTGCGAAAAGCCTTTTTAGTTTTAATTTAGTTCGGTAGGAGCGATTCTACTTCTCATCACGCACAGATCGTGAATATCCCATATTCCGTCACCGTTGACGTCATAATCTGCACCTGTCGGTATTTCAATCTTTTCTCCGAGGAGGAAAGATTTGAAGTTCCTGATATCGTCAGCAGTATAAACGGCAATATCATTTTCAGTTCTCTTTGCGCTTACTGAATTGACAACCGCAGATCCGGTGTTCTTAAAAATTTTGAGTGTGAAATAAACGTCTTGTATGTCGTAAGTATCTATGCCAAGACCGCTTACCTTTCTGGCTATGTCCGCTGCATCAAATGAGCCTTCATAGCGTATGCAGCCATCAGATACGTCATCAGCTTCAACTGCCTCAAGCTGTTTCTGACGCTTAACGATCACGAATGGTAAATTATCCTTCCTGACCTCAGGTATATAAGCAATAACATCATACTTTACGCCACCTGATTCAATAACGCCAAGCTTCTCGGGATCACGGAACGAACCGTACACCAATTCAGATGTGAGCTCTCCCTCCCATTTATCAGCGATCAGGATATAACAGCCGAAATAACAGTCAGCTTCCCCCATAGAATGTAAATACTCTTCATTTATACAGTTGATAAATCCACCGAGCGCCCATTCGGAGCCCTCCTTATCGGAAGAGATATCACCTATATCAATATTGTAATCGAACAGCAGGCTCTCATTGCTTTCACAGCCATACTCATAGTTCTCTCTCTGAATTTCACATAATCCGATGTTGAAACTGCGGGCGAACTCGGCATTATTCGATGCGAATACTCCCGGCTGATACTCTCCCCATTCGTAGTTTATTTTTTCATCTGCATATCCATACATCGTCATTGCGGTGCCGTTTACACCATAGTGCAGGCCTTTCAGATATACAGAATTATGCCAGTCATTAAGGTCAATCTTTCTTGTCATTCTTTCGTACTCGCCTTCATCGGCAATGAATTCCGGCAGTTCCACATCGAGCTTCACTAACTCCGCACTTCCCACTGAAACAGAACCGTTTACCTGAGCGACAAGAACGTCGGCGCAGCCAAGTACGATACCAAGATTGTGTACATATTCCATAAAGGGAGCGATGTCATGCTTAGCAGTAACTGTTCCCTTCATACCGTTTTCCGCTGCGTCTCTGCTTATGAAGTAATATCTTTGTTTGAGCTGAGACTTGCCGGTACCCATCCAACTCTGCGAACCGTCATAAACATCATAATCCACGCCATCTACAGTGAGCTTGCCTAAATTCTGTGCATTTTTCGACGGTACCCAGCCCTGGCTGCAGGCATCAACTACATAAATATCGGTATATACATAATACTCCGGCATTTCGATAACGCCAAGCTTTGCCGCTGCACTGACAGCGAAAGAACCGCTGGCTTCAAAATCCATAGTGTACTCTATAGACGAGCCCGATATAGCTTTATAGGACTGTCCCGGTTCGTACTGCTTTCCACGCTCAAATATAGGATCGTTATTATAACTGTTATCTCTTGCGTCCCATTCAGCACTGAATTGCGACGGAGCTATCAGCACCATTTGATCTTTTTCGCCCCTGCCTTCAATGTGGTAATAATAACCTGTGCGGACGCCGTAATCTATATCTTTTAGTGTTACAGCAGCCTCTTCATCCTCGTACTCGTCGGGAGCAAGCTCCGGCATATTCTCTATGGATACATCAACAGTATAGACATAAGCGCTTCCCTTTGAGCCGGCGCTCTCAAGGAACAGTCCGATATCAGTTATCTCTCCAATATCATATCCTGTCGCAGCTAGTGCGTTAAGCTTGTCGGTTATATTTATCCTTCTGTCGTCCTCAATATCGTTATTGATAGTCATAGGAACATCTCTACGGAATATGAAGGTATTGCCATTTTCATCACCGTTCTCACGGGAGTACAGAGTATAGTCAACAGCATAGGCATCTCCTTTAACGTCGATAAGACCAAAGAGAGTGTCATGGAATACTTCCTCAGAGCAAAGCTTTCCTATCTCCTTGTAATTTTCATCCTTTTCAACAATGCTCCTGCCGTCTGCCGAATCTTCCACTTCAAGTATATCGATCACGTCGCCCTTTGAGTTATGAAGTCTGACGCCCAGTCTCACATAACCGTTTTTGCTGTCAGTGTAGCCTTCCGTATCTATCCTTTTCCAGTACTTGTATGTGATATTCCCCAGCTCTTTGTAGCTGACAGGAGAAGCGAACTTAAGACCTCTTCCAGTCCTGAAGCCCTCTTCATTATCCCATTCACAGCGGAAGCAGCCGCCCGGTTGTATCAGGAAATTCGGCTGACTGTCCTTATCATTATTTGCTATTTCATAGTAATAGCTCTTGTCGATACCGCTGCAATCATGGTCGATAACTATATCAGCATTGACTGTCTGCACCGGAATGCTTGCCGTACACAACGCCGCAGAAATAACAGCGGATAAAAAGCCCTTTGTGTGTTTTTTCATGTTAAGCCCTCCCTTGTATCCATACAGATACATAGTATATTACACAAATTATATCTTATTTATGAATAAAAATCAAGTATAATATTGCGAATTTTTATACACTCTTCTCAAAAACCTTAAATAAAATTTATTATTTTATATACAAAATTATTTTACATTCGCATATCAACATAGGAAAATTAATTTAACTCTTAAAGAGCTACATGTTTTACCAGTAGAGTTCGTTTTATGTTCAGGTATGTAATGCGTTTTAAAACCACTCAGAGGACAAGCTTGCATATTCTGCAAGTACTGCAGAAGCGTCCACTGCATATGCATAGCTGTCGTCATGCATTTTCAGCTGCATTCTCTATGATCGTTTATTATATCCATTAGAGTATTTTTATCACCTTCAAGGAAACAGTAGTATCCACGTTCAACATTATCCATCAAGAACAATGATTTTGTCTCTATACTATTTAGGCAACATAAACTGAAAAATGTCTCACCTGAAAATAAGGTTCTTCAAAAAGAAAAGAGCCCTGCCAAAGCAAAGCTCTCTGCTTGTCATTATTCTTTCGAATACTTCTGAACATAGTCAGTGATGTATTTCCTGCGTTCGGAGAAGAAACTGCGGAGTTCACCGACCGCTTCGTCATAGCTGTATTCTCCCGCAGAGCCTCCAAAAGAAATGCGCCAGAAACGGTCATAGGTATCCGTTACCATATCATGATACGTTTCTGAAATGCGGTCTATCTCATTCTCCACACGTTCATCGTTGAAATTATTATTTGAGATATCCTCAAAAGTGTCCATAAAGCTCTGCTTGAAGCCTTCATTTTTCATTGCAGCTTTAAACAGGTCAGTAATAAAGCAGTCTTCTTCCATTAAATTTGAAAGACTGTCGTTATCAGCAAGCGCTTCATGGTAGATGCCCGTGCTGTACTCTGTATCGAACAGTATAAAGCGCCATTTTCCGTCGGCGTAAGGATTGCTCTTATCAATGGTCTGTACTCTCCACATCGCCGAATTTGGAGCGCCCCAGTCGCAGTTGTCTATGTACAGCTCAGTACTTATATAGTCCATAAAGCCCTGCATATCCACAAATTCGCAGAGCTTTTTGTAAGCTGCATCGTCAGAAAAATCAGTTTCATTTATCCATTTCCGGAGTTCCTCCCATTCGGCAAATACCTCCTCTGAACCTTCCTCAAGAAGATCCTTTTTTATTATGCAGACATCTTTTTTGGGAACGCCGTAATGGGCTTTGACAAACGCTGCGTCAAGCTTTTCAGTGATCTCATAATGGCCCCAGTATTCGCCGTTTATGAAGAGTATACACGGCTCCATGCCCTGAGTAAGGAACTGCCTGTCGGAAACAAGAGACTGTATAAGCTTGTCTCGAAAGCGCGTATACATCGCATCGTTTCCGCAGTTTCGAAGCATAAAGCTATCGAACTCCGTGACAGGCGCATTGCCGTGCTGGCTCACGACATTTCCCGAAAACAGATCATATACAAGCTTAGGAGCGCCGTAATCCTTTCTTGCATAAATATTCAGACTTTTCTGCGTGTAGGAACGGCTTGCACCGCCGTGAATACGTATACCAACATTCTGAGAGCATGTGAGCTGACCGCCTTCAAAGAACTGCACAAAAGCCTCTCTCTCCCATTCCCTGCCCTTCTGAGTGTAATTTGCAGGCAGGAACCAATCCGGAGTTTCGGGATCGTATTCATCGCTCTCAAGCCAGTCATCGTAGGTCTTTCCGATCGTATATATTCCATTTTCGTAATCAAAAAGGCTGCTCTCCTCTGTTATGAGTGAGATTGTCTTAACGTCATCGTAATAGTCAGCCTTCTCCCTGAAGCCTACAAAATATGTACATGACACTACTCTGCTCTGACTGCCGCTTCCGTCTACAGCTATAGCTCTTACCACCGTTGCCTTTTCCACGGGAGAATCCGGCAGATCGTACTTAACAAAATTAGCAGGCTGGGCGATGTCCTTGTGAGCGCTGATGACGTTTTTCTCAGCGGACCTGTCGCTGATAAGAACAGGCTGTGTGAACCTCTGACTTTCAACACTAGGTACACTTCCGTCGAGAGTATAGTATACGGTGCAGCCGTCGTCAGCTGTTATGTCAAGATAGAATTCCTCATCATAAAATCCACTTACCGCAGAAAAACGCATTCCCTCTGCCTCAAAGGGCTCTGTCTTAGCCCCCGTCTCTGCCGTTTCAGTTGGCTGGGGCTTTGATGAAGACTTATCTCCCTCTGAACATGAGGCGAGGAATGATCCACTAATGCCCAGCGTTAAGATAAAAGCTGCACTTATAACAGTTTTTGATCTGTATTTCATAAATATCTCCTTGATTCGAATATTGTATGTTATAATCTGCTGATCCTTATCTTGATCCACAGCAACAGTACAGCTATGCAATTTATACCTATCACCGCTATTGCCATGGTCTTGTTTTTATCTTCTCCAACAAGTACCATAAAGAACCAGAATGCCGACATGAGAAAAGCTCCGATCAGCGCAAGTACAAGTCCTGCCAGCTCGGCTTTATCATTAGCCCGGCACAGCTGTATTATTTCTGTAATTATAATAACAGGCAGTACCGGAAGCATCATTGCCGTCAACAGCAGCAGGACTCCCGGAGATTCAGCCCGGTCTGCATTACTAATACAGACCGCTCCATAAGTAATAGCCGAGGCCATGATAAGAACGATAGAAAATAATCTACGCTTGTCCATTTACTTCAACTCGCTTTCCGACTGACAATTTCCGGAATACCTACAGATTCACATATCCAGCCCCGTTGAGCTTTACCTGTTATTTTATAAAAAAACTTGCAATGCGACGTCTTTTATATTATTATAACTTATAAGGGAAGCAACGTCAAGCGCTGCATATTATCAGCCGTCTGATACTTGCCTCATTATAGTTTTATGTATATTGCAAGAGAACTTTTGTACTACATGCACACAATCGCAAAGGCACATTTGTGCACATCGCCGAATTTCAAACTTGCCTGCAACAATTCAGGCTTTTTCTAACACTTAATGAATGAACTTGCACCGAAGAAGTGCAAAGCTTCTTAAAAATAGATTCAAAGGAGGGATCCATTATGAAAGACAATACCGAAGACGTTAAACTCGCACAGCAAGGCAGTACGGAAGCCTTTGCGAGACTTTACTCTTATGTCTACAAGGATATGTACCACATTGCGTTATACAGCTTAAGAAGCTCCCACGACGCTTCAGATGTTGTGAGTGATACAGTTCTTGACGCTTTTTGTTCCATAAAAAAATTACGCGATCCGTCGCTGTTCCGCAGCTGGATACTCAAGATACTCTCTGCAAAGGTAAAACAGAAGCAGAGAGAGTACTTCGCAGCCGGAGAAGAGCTCAGCGACGACGCTAAGATAGACAGCTTCAACTATGAGTCATCAGAGCTCAAAGAAGCCCTCGGCAAGCTTGACGGCGAATCACGCTTACTGTTGTCCATGTCAGTTCTTGGCGGCTATACGAGCGACGAGATAGCTGAAATATGCAAGATAAAAGCTAACACAGTACGTTCAAAGCTGTCGCGTATCAAGGAGAGGCTCAGACTTGAGCTCACTCCTGAAATATGAAAAGAAAGGAGTATCATTATGAACGATAAAGAGGTTAGAAAGATGCTGGAAAATGAACAGATACCTAAAGAGCTCGAACCTGAAAACATCAAACTGATGCTTGATCAGAAGGCTCCGGCATTAAAGAGAAAAAAGATCACTGCTGTATCGCGCTTTGTAGCAATAGCAGCAGCTTGTGCAATAGTCAGCGGAACTGCTGTACATTTTGCATCAAAGAAGAGAAACTCATTTACAGAAGACACAACCGTGACCCCAACAACAGCAGCTGAAAATACTGCGGCAGAGCCGAATCAGAATGTCTCCGACGACTTCACTAATCCCATCAAGGCTCCTTATATGAGCAGCATAAAGGATTACAGCGATATATATTCCTTGTTCTCGGACAGCGCAGAAAGGTACAAAAAGGAGTACTACAAGAGCAGGAACCGCGTTATTTCCGGTGTTAATGATGATGAAGCCGATCTCTCGACGACTATAGAAAACGAAGACCAGGCATTTACTGAACCTGCCGGAGGAAAGGGCGGCGGCGGAGATTACTCCACTACCTTCAATCAGGAGGAGAACGTTCTTGAAGCTGACATCGTAAAGACTGACGGTGAACGCATCTACAGTATCGGAAACTACGGAATAAACTCCGTTCTTCACATTACTGACGCAGACGACGGAGAACTCAGCAATCTTTACACCATCAATCTGTCAGACGAGATGAACAGCTTACTTGGTGATGGATATATACATAAGCAGACCTATACCCGTGAAATGTATATCTATGACGATATGGCTCTCGTTATAGGCACGACCATTGGTCAGGATAAATCAAGCTACAACGAAGAATACATGTGGTATTTGAATTCAAAGACAGTCACTTTTGTGGCAGCTTATTCCCTTGACGATTCACACGAATGCTTAGGTATATACTATCAGGACGGTTATTTCAACGATGTCCGCATCTCTCCCGACGGTTATATGTATCTCATAACCAATCACAACACATATAACTACATCAGTGTAGACGGTGCTGAAGACGTTGAAAGCTATATTCCCTCCTACGGCATGTCTACAGATATAAAGTGCATAGAACCTGAAAATATCTATGTACCCAAAACCGAACTCTCACCCGGAAGAACTATCGCATATTCTGTGATTGGAAGCCTTGACCTTAACGTATCGAAAAAGATGGCTCCTGCCTCTATCAAGGCATTGGTACACAACGATAATAATTACGGATACGGAACTCAAATCTACTGTGCACCCAATAATCTCTACATGGTTTCATCCGATTATTACAGACTTCCTTACGAAAATGTTGAATACGGTCATGTTGAAGTAAATACAAATTCGAGCCATATAACCCGAATTGCTATAAATAAAGGCGAGATTACTCCTGCCGCTTCTGCAAAGGTAGAAGGTATTGTAAATGATCAGTTCTCAATGAGCGAGTACGACGGATACTTCCGCATTGCTACTTCAAGAAACACAAGCACTATGGAGTACACAAAGGGCGAGTACTATGATTACAGCGACTATTACGAATATGAGGGCAACGCTGATGAAGCCGACGAATTCATTCCTAAGCGTGTCGAATACGGCTATTATGATTATAAGGACAATAAGATGGACAATGTCCTTTACGTGCTCGACCTTGAGCTCAATGAAATCGGAAGCATTGACGATTTTGGCGTTGACGAATATGTAAGGTCTGTCAGCTTCAGCGGCGACAAGGCTTACATCACTACATTCAGGCAGACGGATCCCCTCTATGCTATAGACCTCAGCGATCCCGCTTCACCTGCTATACTTTCCGAATTCAAGATGAACGGCTACAGCAGCTATTTGCAGCAGTGGAGCGACGGACTGCTCCTCGGCTTCGGCCCTGACGCAGACGACGAGGGTGGAGTTATCGGTGTAAAGCTGACGATGTTCGACAATTCTGACTCTAACGATATCAAGGCTATAGACTCATACAGCATGATCTGGTCTGATTATATAAACGACGATTTCAGTTACATGACATCTTATGCAGTATGGGACCGCAAGGCACTCCTCATAGATCCTAAGAAAAATATAATAGCATTCCCGTACACTGCAAATATATATGATGAAGATTATTCATCGGAGTATACAGAGTATTACAAGTTCTTCTCCTATAAGGACGGAAAGCTCGTAGAAACAGGAACTCTTTCAGGCGATTACGACAAGGACGAGGTCAACTACACTGGCAGCAATATAAGAGCTATATATATCGGCGACTATGTATATATGATAACCGGCGACGGTATAACCTCCGCTGATATGGAGACCATCACTCCTCAGGACAGCATCACCTTTGAAGAAACTTATGAATACGAATATCCAGACGAAGATTACGAAGGATAATTTGCGCAGGAAAAGAAAGAGATAATAAAGTGTTTCATAATATGATCCACCTTTGAAACAACAGCAAAACAGGCGGCAATTGATGTGTCGCCTGTTTTGCATTTATAAAAGTTTACCTCAGTCTGACTTTTGTACACCTGCCACTGACGCACTTTTTTTTAAAAAATACCGAGCCTGCAATTCGGGCTCGGTATTATACTTTCTGTCAAAGCGTTCACTTGCTGAGTTCAGCTTTTACTGTATCAAATTCTTCTGTTATTTCCTTTTCCGGAGCTCCGGTTATCAGCGAAACTATTATAACTGCCACAAGTGCGCATATGAATGCGGGAAGAAGTTCATATATCGCAAATATTCCGCCGACAGGCGCTATAACGAACTTCCATACAAATACCATTACCGCACCGACTATAAGGCCTGCGATAGCTCCCCACCTGTTTGAACGCTTCCAGAAAAGAGCTGTCAGCATTACCGGACCGAAGGTAGCTCCGAAGCCTGCCCACGCAAAAGATACTACTCTGAATACAGAGCTGTCCTGATCCCATGCAAGTATGATACCCAGTGCTGCTATTACAAGAAGCACTGCTCTTGCAACTGTCATAGAAGTCTTGTCGCTCATCTTCACGTTGAATACTCCCTTGAGGATGTTCTCGGACATTGAAGACGAAGCTGCAAGGAGCTGGGAATCGGAGGTAGACATGGTACATGCAAGGATACCTGCAAATACAAGACCAGCTATGACTGCAAGTCCAGCATGATGCTCGCTCATGTACTGAGTAATTTTAATAACTACCTTTTCCGAGTTGCTGCCGTCAAGCATCTCAAGCTTACCGCTCTTTGAGAGAGCGTTTCCGATAAAGCCAATAAGTATGGCAATACCCATTGATATAACGACCCACACTGAAGCGATCCTTCTTGATGTCTTTATCTTGTCCTTGTCTTCAATAGCCATGAAGCGAAGGAGTATATGAGGCATACCGAAATATCCGAGTCCCCATGCAAGTATGGAAGCGATAGTCAGAACGGTATATTTATCGGCTCCGCCTGTTTCGGTATTATGTATATGGCTGAGTGAAAGATAACCTGCAATTGAATCTGCATTGTCAACAACATTTCCAAAGCCGCCTGCGGCGCTGACTCCGAATAAAACGATACTGATAAGAGCTACTGTCATAACTATGCTCTGTATCAGGTCCGTTGTACTTGCAGCAAGGAAACCGCCCGTGCAGGTGTAGGAGATTATGATAACCGCACTGATTATCATTGCAAGATGATAATTCCAGCCGAAAAGTGAGCTAAAAAGCTTTCCGCATGCTGAGAAGCCAGAAGCCGTATAGGGCACAAAGAAGATCAGGATTATCAGCGCTGATACTCCCATAAGCACTCTGCTGCCATCCTTGTATCTCCTCGAAAAGAAATCAGGTATCGTTATGGCTCCGCAGCGCTGACTGTAAACTCTCAGACGCTTTGCAACGAAAAGCCAGTTAAGATAGGTGCCGATAGCGAGACCGATAGCCGTCCATCCTGCCTCGGCTCCGCCTGTAAGATAGGCTACTCCGGGAAGTCCCATGAGAAGCCAGCTGCTCATGTCGGAGGCCTCTGCGCTCATTGCAGTAACAAGCGGACCCAGCTTGCGTCCGCCGAGATAGAAATCTCCGACGTTGTCGTTTTTCTTGGAAAAGATAAAGCCTACTGTTACCATGACAACAAGGTAAGCAATTATCGTTCCGATAATGATGATGTCTGTGGTGTTCATTTTTGACTCCTTTTTATAGATTTAAAAGTGAATTCCGTCCATATAATGTACGCAGGTAAAGCGATAGGACGTGACCATCCGACAGCAGGTATCAGGTCTCCAATCTGCGTATAGTCAAGGACTTTAAAATAAAATAATGCTTATTACACGAACATTATATCACAATGTATCAGATTAATCAACATTTTTTTAAACCCGCCGTTATTTTCATATCAGTAAGAAAATAAAACATGATCTTCATACGCAGTAAAAGCCTGTTGAGCAGTGATCGATCAACAGGCTTTTTTCAGTGTAATATATTCATTTTGTATTGCAGGTACATAATAGGCCGTCAAACCATCTCCGGCTTAAGTGAGAATAAATTTTATTCCATATTTTTCAGAGCAAGCACCTTCGGTATCCTACGGATACGTATGAAATCAAACAATGTAATGATAAGATAAGCCACAAATACAAGTAGGAATTCCTTTACAAAGCCAGATGCAGGCAGTATGAATGAGAACCATCCACTCATCTTCATCATAATGAGTTTCCAGAAGAACGCCATAAGCTTGTAGCCTATGTAGACTGCAAGGAATTCAGATAAGAATACCACGACAGCCGTAGGCACAAGGTAAAGCGAAGCTATCTCTCCGTTTTCATAGCCAAGTATCTTTGTCATGGAGATAGAGCGTTCATTTTTCTCGATTATTATCTTTGTGAGCAGATACAGTATTATCGCAGCCACGATAAAGCACACGTACTGGAAGTACTTCATATACGCCCCCATAGAGTGATCAAGCTGATCCGCCACCTTGATCATATCCTGAGCGGTTATCTCCTTTGCGATATATTCCCTGTCGATATCTGTTATCATATTATCGGACATATATCCGCTGAACTCATTCTGCTCCTTGTCAAAAACACTGTTGAATCGTTCGTTGTCCATAAAGACGGCAACTCCGGCAGAATATCCGTATATGTCCTTTACCGTCCATTCATATTCCCTGTGCTCGTATTTCTCGGAAAGCGTAATGGTGTCCCCTGCCTTGACATCATACTTATCAGCATAAGCCTTGGTTATATATACAGAGTCGTCCCCGCAGCTGCCTAGTTTTACGTATCTGCTGTCATTTTCGATACCGTAAACAGCTACTTCCTCGTTATATGTATCTGACTTTCTTTCCAGTGATGTCACGGAAAAACGCTCTGCTTCTTCATCCTCTGTGGTTATAGTATTACCGTCGCTGTCCTCGGTACTGCTGAGTATTATCTGATCCTCTGCAAATATCATATCCGGCATTGCGTCCTGATAATAGGACAGGGTCTCTGGCATTCCCACAGCCATTGAGATAAGCAGCATCACAAAGGTTATACCTACGAAAAGCATCAGGTAATTCGGAATATTCTGCAAAAACACTCTCATTCGGAAACGCTGGAAGAATCTCCATTTTGGCAGTCTTATCGCCTTTTTCCTCTTTTTCTGTTTCAGGTCATGCCTTAAAAATCTGAGGGGCGAAAGCTTAAGTGTTCTTGTTATGACAACAGCGTTTATTATCAGCATGAGCACGACCGGTACTACAGTTGTTTTTATAAACGCTTCAGGAGTCCATAAAGTCTCAAACCCCGGCAGGCTGTAGCTGCTGTAGTACATATCCGCAACTGTATTCTTGAACACTGTGTATCCGAGGATATTTCCTATAACGGCAGCAATAATGACGATAAGCAGCGGAGCACTCATATAGTAGCGTAGAAGCTCTCCCCTGGTGTATCCCGACGCTCTGAGAGTACCTATAACTGATGACTCCTGTTCAAGTGTCGTGCTGATAGTTACTGCAAAGATGAAGGCAAGAACAGCGGTGAGGATATATAAAAGAACTCCTCCCATAGCTTTATCCTTGCCTATATCGTCCTGCGCAAAGTTAAGAGCCTGGTTCGCATAAGCAGGAACATAGTCCTCTATCTTCAGATCTTCCGTATCCGAAACAGCAGTCTGCGTTATGAGCGCTTTAAGGAAATTCTCCGAAAGCTTCTTTTCCTCATACTCATCGGAAGGCTCCTTATTATATGTGAATGCATAATTGGCACATGTATTGGCACGGATACGCTCAAAGCCCCCATCAGTCACCATTCCCACATCAAAAGTAAGAGCGTCGAACATGGTGTCGGTATTGCTTTCATATAGGGCGCTGTAATCCTCAAAAGCAGCAAGTCCAACTACTTCAAAATCCGTATTTCCTGCGTATAATGTATCGCCCACTTTTATATTTGCATTGTCTGCATGCATACGGTCGATAATTATCTCGTTGTCATTTTCAGGTACCCTTCCCCTGAGGACATCGTAAAGATCAACGTCACTGCGCTCGGCATAGACACGGATAGTACCGGAATAACTGCTGTCCAAAGGCAGAGACTCATCTGTATCCTTATAGAAGAGCTCGTAGATCCTGACCGGAACAGCGTCAAATTCATCATTAAGGCCATAGTGTTCGGCAAGCTCATCGTACTTATCGTCTATTTCCTTGTCAATCTCTTTTTTTGCCCCGTCCATTGCGTCTGACATGGCTTTTTCATAGTCTTCGGACTCCTTCGCGGTATTTAGCGCGTCACTGTAAGCCTTATCATAATTCTCAGCGACAGCAGAGTCGTAGGCGGAGCTGATCATGCTCTCACGCTCAGTTTCTGTGACCTCCACTCCCATTGCCTTGGAAGCATTTATCTGTTTGTCAACAGCAGCAGAGACCTGTGCTTTTATGGCATCCCTTACCTGCTCTCCTACCTTTTCTGCAGCAGCTTCATCGACGGCTTTTTTTACCTCGTCAGCCGCTTCACTGTAAGCGCGTTCACGATATACCGCAGGAACATCTGCAAGCTCCCCGGTTTCGATAGCCCTTATGGTCGCTTCATCTGCTTTTATTGACAGCTTAAAGTGTCCGTCCTCACGCTTCATTGCCGTAACATTCTTGTCAAGGGAGATGAGCATACTGTTATTTGCAACATACATCCCCGATACGAAGCCAATAGTCACGATAAGCAAGAGTCCTATCATCAGGTATCGCTTCCAATCCCGGAGCATATCTTTCCATACACGTATGCGCAGAGGATCCTTCGAACGCCTGCCGAACGAGATACTGTTCTTCTCCATACTGCTCCCCCCTTACCACTCTATCTCGGCAGCTGTAAGCTTTTCCTTATTGATGATATCGTGCCTTATTTTGCCGTCACGGAGCTTTATGATATGGTCAGCCATTTGCTTTATGGCTTCATTATGAGTTACCATAATAACGGTATTTCCGTACTTCTGATTGACCTCCTCGATGAGCTGCAATATCTCCTTTGAGGTCTTGTAGTCAAGAGCTCCTGTTGGCTCGTCGCATAAGAGTATATCCGGATTTTTTACTATAGCGCGTCCGATAGATACTCTCTGTTGCTGACCGCCTGAGAGCTGGTTTGGAAGCTTGTGGCGGTGCTCGTACAGACCGAGTATCTTCAGAAGCTCGTCGATGTCAAGAGGCTTATCCGACAGGTAAGCACCTGTTTCTATATTTTCCTTCACATTCAAATTTGGGATAAGATTATACATCTGGAACACATAACCGAGATGCTTGCGCCTGTACCTTGTAAGGCTCTTTTCATTCATTTCTGCAAGCTTATCACCATTTATGGATATTTCGCCTTCGTCTGTGCTGTCTATGCCGCCGAGTATATTGAGCAGTGTGGATTTTCCTGATCCCGAAGGTCCGAGAAGTACGCAGAATTCACCCTTTGCAACTGTAAAATCAATTCCCTTTAGGACCTCCTGTTTCGTATCGCCGCTTCCGAAACTCTTTTTCAGTCCACGGACTGAAAGAAACGCTTTGTCTTTCTTACTCATTATCTCCATCTCCTTACGTCATTTTCCATATTCATGCTAAAAAGCCCGATCTCTCGCAAAGCTCATATGAACACATGAATATCTATTCATATATTAGCATATAATTACATTAAAGTCAAGTAGCTATTCCCCATTTCGTCGGTTTGTATATTATCATGTCTAACAGATTAAACGCCATATGTTAGCATGCACAAATATAAATAAAGATATCAATGACAAGCTCTTTTTCTTTCTTATATAATAACTTAGGGGCTGTAAAAAAACAGCCCGCCAAAACAACACAGTTGCCTCTTCAAGAAAAATTTGAAGGGGCAACTGTATTTTTCATGTTAATTGTTGAAAACTTCTCAAATTCTCCATAAACAGGGTATAACAAACAAGCACGAAGAAAAAATGCTTTTTTCGCGCTGGTAAAGATATATTTTATTGATAGTTCAGGCGGCTTTCAAAGCTGCCTGTTTCTTTAAATGATACTTATGAAGGTTGAAACCACAGCAAATAAGACCAAATTCCAGC
>JAGCWY010000057.1 GCA_017961625.1 Ruminococcus sp.
GAATGTCCGCCATGAGGGCGGAGCTCCTGTTATCCTTGGTATGCACAAGGGTATTTCTGAAAGCACCGCTACTTCAAACGGCTATGCAGTTATAACCTACGACAGTGACGGAATGTTCAGCGCTCCGGGAACTGCACAGGACAACAACCAGCATAAGGGTGCTTTCTATGATCTCTATCCTTATGGAAGGAACTGGGACGAGCAGACTGGTGATCTTATGGCATGGTCATGGGGAATCGGGAGGATACTCGACGCTCTTTACAATGGAGCCGCAAAGGAACTGAACATCAATCCTGACAGCTCTATCGTTACAGGTGTTTCAAGATACGGTAAAGCCGCTGCTGTATGCGGAGCATTTGATACACGTATCAAGATGTGTGCTCCTTCATGCTCTGGTGCAGGCGGTCTTGCACTGTATCGCTACAGCTCAGTTGGAAAGACCTATGACTTCTCCAGCAAGGGCGGATCTTCATCGTATACATATAAGGAAAATGAGCCTCTCGGAAGCTTACAGGCTTCGGGCGAGCAGGGCTGGTTCAACGGAAGATTCATGGAGTTCAGAAACGCCGAACAGTTCCCAATGGATCAGCATATGCTGGGCGCTCTCTGCTGTGATCCTGAAAGGTATCTGTTTATAATCGGCTCATGCGAGAGCGAGGACTGGGTAAATGCTCCGTCAGTATGGATGGCTTACCTCGGTATGAAGCACGTATGGGATTATGTCGGTATCAGCGATCATCTTGCTATAAATATCCATAAATCAGGCCACGCAGTCATAGCAGAGGACGTCGAGAAAATGGTACAGTATTTCGACTATCACGTATACGGAATACAGCCGAAAATGAACCTTGAAGAGCTTCAGACATCTGTATTTGCTCTTCCAAAGAATAAAGACTCATTCGCAGATACATTTGCTTCAAAGTGGCTTTACTGATCCATACACATCAATATCTGATGTTATAGTTCTTTTCCGATGTTGATCTGTGCGGCGCATCTGCACATAGCACTGCACAGATTGATATAATTTCTAATATTAATTGTAAGGGACAAATCAGAACAGAAAACGTATCTGAACATTACAACAAGGCTGTCCGTTGGACTGCCTTGTTCTATATATATATTCTTCCATAAAAGGTATTGACACATTGCAGAAATTATGATAATCTGTTATTACTGAATTGCCGTGTAACAGGAGGTCAATTATGAATAATAGACTTTTGACTCGCTTTATATCATTAATAACAAGTCTTGCACTGGTCTTATCGCTTTATTATTGCTTTCCCGACAGCATCATAAAAGCAAATTCAACAGATCTCACCGAAGCAGAAAGTGTCGCTGATACGTCTGATACGATATCAGATAATCCCTTTGACAAACAGGACGACATGGAAGTCCCCTACGACAGAACTCGCTGGGTACAGCCGAAGGATTGGAATACTCCGAAGATAGATCCCAGGGATTATGATGGCGGCATTATGCTCTATTTCGATAAGATAGGACTTGACCCCGAATATGCAAAGGGCAAGGTCCAGCGAGTTTATTTCAGTATTACAGGCGCAACGGAACCGGTCAGCTACATCAAGTTCCACGTTTTTTATGACACTCGTCTGACTGTCAAAGAAAACTCAGCAGGTAAGTTCATAACACCAGGCAAAGGATTAAACGGCTTCACTACAGGCTCGGCAAAGATCGAAGACGGACAGCTGGCATTCTATGCATATGCCGAGGATACTCTGCTGAATCACAGCTGTTTATTCACCATTGATTTTATAGTTCCCGAAAATGCTGAGCAGGGTGAAGTCTATCCCATAGGCTTGGCGTATACAGACGACGGCATAGTAGCTGATACCTTTATAAACAGTCATAAGGACGAGGCAGGAAAACTTCAGATGACCTATGTATTCACTAAGGGTATATACAACGGCTACATCAGGATACTCGGCGAGAAAAAAACTACGACAACAACGCCAACCACTACAACTACTGTCACAACAAAGGCTAACCCTGATGAAACTACTGAGTATAAGCTTGGCGACGTAAATAATGACAGGCTGATAAATGCGGTTGACGCTTCATCAGTTCTTGCATATTATGCTATGATCTCAACAAATCAGGATGGTGGATATGATGAGGAACAGAAGCTTGCGGCAGACGTTGACCGCAACGGCAGTATCAATGCTGTGGACGCTTCAAATATTCAGTCCTATTATGCCTATACCTCAACTGAAAAGGAAGGAATAATATCAATGGAAGAATTTATGGAAAAACAGGCTCATAATAATTCTCCATAAATATAAAAATGCCATAGAGTTTTTAACTCTATGGCATTTGTTTTTTTTCGTCAAGGCTAATTAGTCTCTCCTCAAGCCCTAAACATTCACCGAAATATCGACAAAAGAGAAATGA
>JAGCWY010000058.1 GCA_017961625.1 Ruminococcus sp.
AGCGGCGCTGTTCATATCCAGTCCACTTTCAATAACACGATCGTTACGATCACAGATACAGCCGGAAACGCTATCTCTTGGGCAAGCGCAGGCGAGCTCGGCTTCAGAGGCTCAAAGAAGTCCACTCCTTTCGCAGCTCAGACAGCTGCAGAAACAGCTGCAAAGGCAGCTATGGAGCACGGCCTCAAGAATGTAGAAGTATATGTAAAGGGACCCGGTGCAGGCCGTGAAGCAGCTATCAGAGCACTTCAGACCGTAGGCCTTGAGGTAAGAATGATCAAGGACGTAACACCTATCCCGCACAATGGCTGCCGTCCGCCTAAGAGACGTCGTGTCTGATCAATTTGGAGGTGTATTAATATGGCAGTACAGAAAGAACCAATTCTTAAAAAGTGCAGATATCTGGGCATCAGCCCCGCTGTAATGGGCGTTTCAAAGAAGGAGTCTATCCGCTTCAAGAACGCTAACAACAGAAAGAAGATCTCTGAATACGGACTCCAGCTCAAAGAAAAGCAGAAGCTGAAGTTCATTTATGGCGTACTCGAGAAGCAGTTCAGACACTATTTCTCAATCGCTGAAAAAATGGAGGGTAAGGCCGGTGATAACCTTATCACTTGTCTCGAATCTAGACTCGACAGCGTTGTATACAGAATGGGCCTAGCTCTCACAAGAAGAGAAGCAAGACAGCTCGTTGTACACAGCCACTTTACAGTAAACGGCAAGAAGGTTAACATTCCTTCCTATAGAATCAAGGTTGGCGACGTTATCGCCCTCAGAGAAAAGGACAGGACTTCTGAGAAGTTCAAGGCCACAGTTGAGGAAACAAAGGACAGACTCGTTCCTGTATGGCTCACAGCAAACAAGGACGACTTCTCTGCTAAAGTAAATCGTCTCCCCTTAGCTGAGGATATTGACTACGAGGTAGCTACTCACCTCATCGTCGAGCTGTACTCCAAGTAATCGTTTTGAAATACTTGAAGCGTCAGTATTCGAAATCAACATTAATTGCGAAATAGGAGGGTTTTTATGCTGGAAAAAATTAATAAGCCTGATATTGAGATCGTCGAGCTTAAAAGTGACGGCAAATACGGCAAATTCGTTTTAGCACCGCTGGAGCGTGGATATGGTATTACACTTGGAAACAGCCTCAGACGTGTGCTGCTCTCCTCACTTCCTGGTGTCGCTGTAACATCCGTAAAGCTTTCTGGTAAGGATGGTACAGTTCACCATGAGTTGTCAACTATTCCGGGCGTTAAAGAAGACGTTACGGAAATTATCCTCAGTATAAAAGGACTGACGGCTAAACTCTACGGAGAAGGTCCTAAGACAGTATATATAGAGGCAGAGGGCGAATGCGAGATTACTGCCGGTGATATAAAGACCGATTCAGAGGTAAATATCCTCGACCCCGGTATGCATATCGCAACACTCGGTAAGGATGCCAAGCTCTATATGGAGATCACAATAGACAGAGGCAGAGGCTATGTTTCAGCAGAAAGAAACAAGAAGCAGATCAACCTCCCCGTTGACGTTATCGCCGTAGACAGTATCTATACTCCTGTTCTTAAGGTAAATTATACCGTAGAGGATACACGACTCGGTCAGGTCACCGACTATGACAAGCTTACAATGGAGGTATGGACCGACGGCACTATCTCCGCTAAGGAAGCTCTGTCACAGGCAGCCAATCTCCTCAACGAGCATCTGAAGCTGTTCATTGACCTCTCAGAAGAGGCAGGACTGGCTGAGGTCCTTGTTGAAAAGGATGAGAAGGGTAAGGAAAAAATCCTTGAGATGACCATTGAGGATCTTGACTTATCTGTACGCTCCTTCAATTGCTTGAAGCGTGCAGGTATCAATACCGTAGATGACTTGATCAATAAGTCTGAGGAAGAAATGATGAAGGTTAGAAACCTTGGAAAGAAATCCTTCGACGAGGTAAAGGAAAAGCTTCAGTCACTGGGCTTTGACCTTTCTTCAGAAGAAGAATAAACCATAAAACGTGCGTACAGCGCACTACTATAAAAAGGAGTGAATACAATGCCGGGTACAAGAAAACTGGGCAGAACATCTGATCATAGAAAGGCTATGCTCAGAGGCATGGTAACTTTCCTGCTTGAGAACGGTCAGATTGAAACTACCGTAACAAGAGCAAAGGAAGTTCGTGCAGTTGCAGAAAAAATGATCACTATCGGTAAACATGATGATCTGCACTCCAAGCGTCAGGTATTCTCTTACATCACAAAGGAGTCCGTTGCTAAGAAGCTTATCGACGAGATTGCTCCCAAGTATGCAGAGAGAAAAGGTGGTTATACACAGATCGTTAAGATCGGTCCCCGCCACGGAGATGCTGCTGAAATGGCTATCATCAAGCTCGTTTGATCGAAAATAATAAGTAAAAAATCCGTTCCCACTCTGGGAACGGATTTTTTATGACCGAGTATGTCAATTTAATTGCGGAAAATCGGTGGAAAGTACTTGCAAAACCTTCTGATATGTGTTATAATAACCATTGTATTAAAACAAATCAATATAGACAGGAGAAAATTTATGAATATCAGAAAGCTTGTATGCGTTTTATCAGCAGCTGTTTCAACAGCTGTTATGGCAGGATATACGACCCTGACTGCTTTCGCAGAGGAGGCTGGTGCTGCTTCCGACCAGGCTGCTCAGCAGCCGGCTGCCAGCTTAGGAGGTATGTTTATTCCTCTTATCGGAATGTTCGTCATTCTCTACTTTATAGCTATCAGACCGCAGAAAAAGCGTGACAGAGAGCTTAAGGAGATGCAGGAGAATCTTCAGGTAGGCGATGAGGTCGTAACAGGCGGCGGTATCGTCGGTATAGTTGTCAGCGTTGGCGAGGATACAGTAGTTATCGAGACCGGTGGCGCAAAGCATAAGCTCAGAATTAAGAACTGGGCTATCACCGAGAACGTAACAGCAACCGAGAGAATTAAGGAAGCAAAGGCAGCAGGAAAGAGCTCGTCTTCTTCATCGTCAGACTCAATGGAATCTGCAGCACTGGTTGACGACGACGCTGAGGAGAAAAAGTCCAAGAAGAAAAAGAAGGACGAAGAAGAATAAAAAAATATGCCTCCGCATAGAATTTACAAGAATTCTGTGGGGAGGTTTTTTATGCGCAGACACAAACGCAGTATATGGACGAATGTATTCCTCAGCACTGCCATCGCGGTGATCTGCGGACTGGTATGTACGGCTTCGGCTTCTCTGCTGCTGGGGATGCTACTCTTTTATGTTATGAGGGATATGAAGCTTACAGGAGGGTTTGCTGGAGCAGCACTTATCCTCGGAGCTTACGCAGGAGCATATATCTACGGGAAATACCGCCGGCGCATAGGTCTATTCGGCGGCTCGTTGTGCGGAGTCTTGATGTATGCGCTGCTCAGTATAGCAGGAATAATAGTCACCGGTTCTCCCACGGGTATAAAAAAGCTCCTCCTGCTTGCCATAGCCGGCGGCGCAGGAGGAGTTGCAGGCGTAAACTCAAAACGCCCGAAAAATCTAATGGATCAGTAGTTGCCGGAGGTGTCCTCCATGAGCTTGAATTCTATCTCATAGTAGCTAACGTCTCCGTTTTTGTCTATGTTTGCACAGGTAGCCGGCACCTTATCGCCAGCCTCGTACTGGCTGCTTATGGTTTCGTAGAGCTCGTCGTAGGTGGACACGGATTTGCCGTTTATTGCTACGATGAAGTCACCGCTTTTCAGTTCAGTTTTGGCAATGTCGCAGTCTTCGTCAATCTCATCGATATATATTCCTTTGAAGTCATCAGGCAGCGTCATGCCTATACGCTCCTCGATGGCGTCTTTTTTTGCAGTGCTACTCATATCGAGAAGGTGTATACCTATCCTGAATCTTCCCGGAACGAAACCGTTCTTTATGAGGTCTTCTATAACGGGAGTAGCTTCGTTTATGGTTATCGCAAAGCCGAGACCTTCAAGGTCGCTGCTTACATATTTTGAAGAGGTTATGCCTATGACCTGACCGTACATATTTACGAGAGCGCCACCGGAGTTTCCAGGACTTATCTCCGCGTTGGTCTGTAAGCACGTCATCTCAAAGCCTGTGGAATCGCTCCTTATCTTACGGTCAACGGCTGAGATTATACCGTCGGTGACTGTGCCGGCAAGGTTTGCAGGATTTCCGATAGCGATAACTGTCTCGCCAACAACAGCCTCGTCGGAGTCTCCGAGAGTAGCCGGAGTGAGGTCAGGAGCGGTTACTTTGATAACAGCAATATCGGTCTTTGTATCCCTTCCAACCAGTTTTGCTTCATAGTATTCACCGTCCATTGTCTCTATCCTGTGATAGCCCTCTGCTTCTAGAACGTGGGCGTTTGTGGCGATATATCCGTCCTCGTTGAGAACTATGCCCGAACCAGTTCCTACAGCTCTTTTAGCTGCATAGTCCGAGTAGTTGGAGTAGGTATATATCTTTACTATAGACGGCTTTACAAGGGCAGCGGCCCCCTCAGGGGTATATCTGCCATTTTCGTCCTTGAAGTTTTCAATATCGGTAGCGCCCTTTGGCTTGGACTCCTTATAGAGTATTACCTGATTCTGCCTGCCTATCTTGTCTATGATGCCTTTGCTGTTGATTATATCGAAAACTATGCCGAATATGGATATAAAAGCCGATATTGCAACGAGCAGGGCAAAAATCCGGACTATATTTCTTTCGTTTTTTGAGCGCTGTTTTGCAGCTGCTTCATCTGCGGAGCTTGCATTAGCCTGATTCCTTTCGAGCTCCTCAAAGCCGATAGGTTCGAACATAAAGCGGTCGTACACCGGCTTTCGAGGTTGGTCGCTGTAGCTTCTATGCTGACCATAATTATTATTCTGAGCATTGTAATAGCCCTGCTGGTCGTAGATGTTGTTATTAGGCTGCTGATAATTCTGTTGGCCGTAACCCCCTTGCTGTGTATGATAGTAGCCCTGCTGCTGACCGTAGCCGCTGTTCGGCTGCTGATTATATCCGGGCTGGTTGTAGCCGTTGTTGTGGGTGTGGGGATAATTCTGCTGACCGAAGCCTGTATTCTGCGGTTGAACATTTTGACTGCCGTTCAAGTCACTATAGCTGTTTACGGACAGGTTATCCTCAACCGTTTTTTCATGCTGTGGTTTATATGACTCGTTTGAGCCTGTATCCTCAGAAGTATCCTGATAGATATTATCCTTTGCGTCCATTTGTTATCCTTTCTTTTTCGGCTGTTTCTCAGGGAGCTGTATGAGAAACTCCGTATATTCTCCGTACACGCTTTTTACAACTATATGACCGTGATGGAGATGTATTATCTTTCTTGATATTGCTAGTCCGAGACCAAGTCCAGTAGTATCCTTTCCGCGTGAGGAATCGGTCTTGTAGAATCTGTCGAATACCTGCTGTATCTCATCGTTTTTCAGCCCCTCGCCAGTGTTCCTTATGCCTATTGTGCAGGAACCGTTTACCGAGCGCTCGAAGCTGAATGAGAGTATACCGCCGTCGTTCACAAATTTTACAGCGTTTTCGACGAGGTTGTATACTACTTGCTGTATCAGGTCAGGATCCACCTCTGCAGTCATGCGGTCGCTTCCGAGTCCTTCTACGTCAAGATGCTTGTCCTCAATTTTCTTTTCAAACATAAGAACGGTCTGTATAACTATATCTGTAAGGTTAACGTCACGGAAATTAGGCCTGAGGGTACCTGTCTCGAAGCGCGACATATTAAGCATTGAGGATATGAGTATGCGAAGGCGCTTTATCTCCTTTGATACGAGCACGAGGTATTCGTTCTGACGTCCCTTGGGGATAGTTCCGTCGAGTATTCCGTCCACGAAACCTCCTATAGTTGTAATAGGCGTTCTCAGCTCGTGGGAGACGTTGGCGATGAAGGTCTTGCTGGTTTCTTCGCTCTTTGCAACGTCGGCAGCAACGGTATTTACGTATTCTGCTATCTCTGGAGTTGTATACGGAACATTTATAGGGATATTCTCCGAGAAATCCCGCTTTGCGTACTGCTCGCTCACGCGCTTAAACTCATTCTCGTAATCCGAGAGTTTCTTTACTCTGCAGTTGAGAATGAATATCTGTATTGATATGTTGAGCAGGAAGAACAGCGCATAGAATGCTGCCATTTTTACCGCAAAGGAGTTAACGTCATTGGAATTGGAGTAGAACTTCGCAAACATACGGTTAGGTACTAACTCATCCTTTCCTTTCAGGAAGAAGCAGGTGGCATAGAGCATATATGGCTCATTAGCGGATATGCTTTTTGTTTCCATAGCGCAGTAGTCCTTTTTGCTGAGCTTTTCACGCTCAGTTTCCGATATCTTTTCACTGTTCTTCACCACCTTTTTCGGCGTTTCCTCGTAATCCGCGTCTGAAAGCACGCAGTTGCCATTTTCGTCGTAAATATATATCATCAGGTGGTACTTGCCTGAGAACTGCTTATGCAGGCTCTTTATAGTTGCTGAGCGGGGGCTCATATTTTCGGCGTAGCTATCCTGCATACAGCCAGTGAACAGATCGCCTATTTTTTGGAGCTCTTCCAGCTTGCTTGATTTATATATAGTAGAGCTTATAGTTATTGCAACTATGCCCAATATGATATTTATTGAAAAGATAATGATGACAAAGAATATGAAAAGCTTGTCATAAGAACTCTTTCTGCCCTTCAAGTATATCACCTCTATACAAAATAAGGGGACATAAGTCCCCTTGATGTTCTGGAGTTGTTGTTATGGGCTTATTCCTCTTCGTCAGCTTCGAATTTATATCCGACGCCCCACACGGTCTTGAGAGCCCACCTGTCTGATACGCCCTCAAGCTTTTCGCGCAGACGCTTGATATGTACGTCGATAGTACGTGAATCGCCGTAGTATTCAAAGCCCCAGACCTCGTCGAGGAGCTGATCTCTTGTGTATACTCTGTTAGGGTTGGAAGCAAGGTAGTAGAGCAGTTCGAGCTCCTTTGGCGGAGTGTCGATATTCTTGCCGTTTACCTTGAGCTCATAGCTGTCCATATTGACAGAGAGTCTGTCGTAGTGTACCTCCTTCTGCTCAGGCTCAGCCATACCAGTGCCTACGCGGCGGGTAACTGCGTTGATACGTGCGATGACTTCCTTAGCGTCAAATGGCTTTACGATATAGTCGTCGGCTCCGAGTTCAAGACCGATAACCTTGTCGATAGTTTCCCCCTTTGCGGTTATCATGATGATCGGGACGTTTGAGATCTTTCTGATCTCGCGGCATACCTGCCATCCGTCCTTTCCAGGCAACATGATATCCAGCAGAACCATATCCGGACTTAGCGCCTTGAACTTTACTACAGCATCGTCGCCGTCATGGCAGAGGAGAACGCTGTATCCGTCTTTTTCAAGATAGAGTCTGAGAAGGTCGCAGATGTTTTTGTCGTCGTCTACTATGAGGACCTTTGGATTTTTTTCGTTAGCCATTTTTAATACCTTCCTTCCGTATTCAACATATACTTCCCCTTATTTTGCGCCATTCGCAAAGAAAGTATTTGACACAATACAGGCATATCTGCCTGCTTATAAGATATTAAGTTAATTATAACTCAGTTTTACTAAAATGTCAATCAAAAATCACTTTTTTTTGAATTAGTGTTATAATTTTAAGTTATTTTTTACAAAAAATGGGTATAAAAAATGTGCTAACAGCAAGAGAAGCCATCGCAAACTGCACAAGTCAGCTCTGTATTATTTGTCTTATCTGTCAATCAGCTTTCGAGACTTGGTGAGCAGCCATATATAAGCCTTCTTTCGTATATGCCACTAAATAGCAAGGCTTCCGTAGTACGGAAGCCTTAAAGGTTACTGTCGTGTACGCTGAGCGAGAGCCTTGATATTGCTTACAGCCCAGTCGAATTCGTCTGTTGTGAGTACCGAGCCACAGTATTCGCATACCGCCGACTGGTTTATATTAACATTTGCGCCGCAGTACGGGCAGACATGGCTCGTCATGCCTGTTGAGCGCGATGTGACCACACCGTTTTTACGGATAAGGGTCCATTCGTAGGTCATGAACTTCTCAGCAGTTCTGCTGCCGCGGACGATATTGCCTGTAGCGTCGTCCACTACGTAATCCACTATTCTTGTTTCGAGTCTGACTACCATTTCGTCAAAGCCGGCGTCCTGTGTCCAGCCGAGGAGATTTGTGCTCAGTACCGCTATCCTCTCCACCATATTGGTCTGGCGGTTCTGGCGGTATCTGTCGAGCTGATTATCCATCTGAGCGAAATAGGTATCTGTGAGGTATGGCCTCAGAGAGGAAAGGTCCTTTTTCTGCCATGCGTTCTGGAACTGCACGTAGAGGTTGGAGACCTTGTCTCTGAACTGTTCCTCACTGAATGAAGGATCAACGCTCAGGTACTCATTTACCGGGCGTAGCTTTCTTGCAGTCGTACTTGGCTGAGCCATCTGTTCCAGTGATCTTTTGTTGCTCGGTGAGAAGTAGGCTAATAAAAGGATAAATGCTGCGATAATGATTATTGTAAACAGTATACCGCAGGCGCCGCCGCCATCTGAATTGCCTCCGCCGCTGTAGCTTCCTCCGCTGTCACTGTCCCAGCCTCCGCTGTCCCAGCTGTCGCCTCCGCTGTCCCAGCCTCCGCTGTCCCATCCTCCGCTGTCGCCAAAATCCGAGTCACCTGAGAAATCACCGAAGTCTGCACGGCGCGGAGACGCCTCAGAGAAAAGCGGTCTTGCAGGGAAAAGGAACAGTCCGAAAATAACTGCAAGGAGTGGAAGTATTCTTAAAAACCTTTTCATTTCACCTCAAATCCCCCTATATATCACTTATTGTATTGATACTGTGCTCTTTCATGGCAATAACCGTCTGACGACAGTTATTGAATACACACTAATTATAACATACATTTAAGTTTTTGTCACTTTGTAAGATTTAACAAAAAAGCGTCAGGAGATTTGTGTGTAATGCCTTGCAGCTACTTTATGAATATCTCCCTCTGCTCGCCGATATTTCCCTCCAGCATGTAGGAAACGCTGAGTGTTAGGGAATCCTCAGTTTCAGAAGAGACTATGCTCCTGCTTATGATTCTGATATCATCGCCGAGAAAGTTTTTTTCATAGAGATATACCCTTTCCATGAGCTTTTCCTTTAGCTCTTCGGCAGTGCGGACCCTTTCCGTGCAGGCGGTCTCTTCGATGACTCTGCTGCGCAGACTCACAGGCAACTCCTTCCCGAACAGTATAAGCGGCTTTTCTAAGCAGTAGGAGAGGGATTTTATGTATTTGTTCCTTTTGAAGTACAGTGGAATATCGAGACTGAAAAGGCGAAGAGTGTGCTGAGTACAGCTCCTGCCGGTGGGGGAGTATTCCTCGCTTCGGAAGGCTGCGGAGAAGCTGACGTTCTCGTTGTATATTCCTCGTATCTCGCCCATAGCGTGCAGTACCTCGACCCTTTTGCTTTCGTATTCCGTAACGCCGCTGATAAGGAGTGTCCCTTTGGGTACGTAGTCGCCGATAATATGCATAAGAGTGCCGCAGCGCACCAGCACCGAGGTAATCTCGGCGTCCCGGTTTGATATAATATTGCAGGGTATCCTTCCTGAGACCTTTTGCGGCTTTGTAGCTTCCTCGCGTATCTGCACCACGACCCGGCTGCCAGTGTGATGCATACCTGCCCATGCGACGCCATCCACCATGAAGGGGAGCCTGCTCTCGCAGCTGTGCAGATCCACATTTCTGAGGGAATTACCGGTTTTTATACCGAGCTCTTCAAGGGCGGCAAAAATGATATCATCGCGCACTGCAGAATTGCCATGTATTTCCACAGTAACAATTATCTGGGAGAAGTAAAAAGCTGTGAATAAAGCGAGGCAAACTCCTATTATGAGACCTGCCCTGCGGCGGTACCGTGAAAGGCGTTCGAGTACGCTGTCATAGGGGGCTATTTTCAGCTCAATACCGCATTCATCCGCAGCGCATCTTATTTTACCCATATCTCGTCGCAGAACATCTCCGTAAAGGGTGCTGCTACGGCAGTACTGCTCCCGACACTCTATATTTCTGCTGTGCATTGTATTCAGGAATTTATTCAGCTCTCTTCCTCTGGCATTTATCCTCACATACCGTCTTATTCTCAGGCCCATGCTTTACTCTCCTTTCCTCAAATTCCAATCGGTCAATGCAACCGCGCACAACAAGTGCGCCCGTCCTAAAATCGTAAGCCCTGAGGCCGCTGCCGTGGATATTCACATATATGCTGCCTGCCAAAAAGCGCATGAAGACCTCGTTGCACTCCTCGATTCTGCGGCAGTTCTCTATTATTAGCTCGTTCCTGTCAGATATATGAATATCCGTATCGAGGCTGAGCGTCTGCCGGGTCAGCTCCCCGAGCCATTCAAACATAAGCGTCACTCCCGTATATTTTATCACTTCCAATAATATGATATACGGGGGGATGATTATGAGAGAATACGCTGCAAAAGCAGCTGCAGCCATTAAAATATCCATGACAGCCGCTTTTTTCTGTTTCTGTATTACTAACGCCGCATCAGTTGCAGCGGCGGTGACGGGAAGCGTTCAGCGCTGCATTAGCGTGATCGTACCGTCGCTTTTTGCGATGATGATAGTTTCTTCCCTGATAGTCCGAAGTGGTATGACTGACATGCTCCCTGAATGGATGGGGCGGCTTGGCAGGCTAATGTTCGGTATGGATAAAGTGGAACTTGCAATATTTTTATTTAGTATGGTCGCAGGCTACCCAGTGGGTATGAAAATGCTGTTGGATGAATATACTTTTGGAAGGATAACGGCAAAGAGGGCTGAACTGCTTTCAGGGCTTTGTTTCGGCGCAGGCCCCGCTTTTATATACGGCTGTATAGCCCGTCAGCTTTTTCGTTCCGCCGATGCCGGGAAGTTGATACTGCTTTCATCGGTGTCTGCAAATATTATCATTGCCTTTATAATGTCAGTGCCGCTACGGAGAGTGGTTTCGAAGCAGTCGTTCTCTCACCACAGAGTCAGCATATCGGCTGATATGCTGACTGACTGTGTTCTGCGTAGTGGCAGGGCAATGGCAGATATATGTATAATGATAACTGGATTTTCGGTTCTGACCGCATTTCTCGTGGGTACAGGCGCCATGGCAGAAGCAGTGAAGATCCCTGCAAAATTGTTGTGTTTCAATCACAGTTACGTTGAGGAAGCGGTCACCGCACTAATAGATATAACCAACGTGGAAGGACTTCCCCGCGGCGACTTTCAGTTGCTACCATTTATAAGCGGCGCAGTATCATTCGGTGGACTCTGCGTGCTGTTTCAGTTGTCGGCACTGAACGCAGGGAAGCTCTCATTGAGACCGCTTATAATAACGAGAACAGCGGCAGCTTTTTTGAGCAGCCGAATATGTAGTATACTGTTGCCATTTTTCATAAAGGATGAGGCGGTAGCGGCAGCAGCTGTATTGGCAGAGGGACACGTTTCTGAAAGGGCTGTGCCGTCGGTCATGCTGATACTGATGACAGTAATGCTGATATGGGAATTCGGGGATAAAACCGAGGGAAGCTCAGCTTACAGCACATAAAAATTCACTAAAGCATATTAGATTTGTACATAGCGCCAAAAATTGTGAAAGCTTGCAGAAAAGGCTTGATTTATTGTAAAAAGGTGGTAAAATATAATTAGCACTCGAGCAGAAAGAGTGCTAAACTTGAATTGCTTATATTTGATCAGGAGGTATATATTATGACTATCAAACCCTTACAGGACAGAGTTGTCGTTAAAATGGTAGAAGCAGAGGAGACCACCAAAAGCGGTATAATCCTTTCAGGCTCAGCAAAGGAAAAGCCCGAGGTAGCAGTTGTCGTTGAGGTAGGTCCGGGAACATCAGATGTAAAAATGGAAGTAAAGAAGGGTGACAAGGTACTCATTTCTAAGTATTCAGGCACAAATGTAAAGCTTGAAGGTGAAGAGTACATCATCGTAAAAATGGAAGACATTCTCGCAACAGTTAAGTAATTCGTAATTAAGTTGTCGCCTTACGGCGATAAATTTAAGCATTTGATTCGTGAGCGTAAACGAACAGATTTAATTACGCATTACGAATTAAGATTTAAACTAAAGGAGTAGATAATTATGGCTAAGGATATAAAGTACGGCGAAGAAGCAAGAAAGGCACTTCAGGCAGGTATTGACAAGCTTGCTGATACAGTAAGAATAACAATGGGACCCAAGGGCAGAAACGTAGTTCTTGACAAGAAATTCGGCGCTCCCCTTATAACAAACGATGGTGTCACCATTGCGAAGGATATCGAGCTTGAAGATGCTTTCGAGAATATGGGCGCACAGCTCGTAAAGGAAGTTGCTACAAAGACAAACGACGCAGCTGGCGATGGTACTACAACAGCAACACTTCTCGCACAGACTATCGTTCGCGAGGGTATGAAGAATATCGCAGCAGGCGCAAACCCAATGGTACTTAAGAAGGGTATCGCAAAGGCAGTTGACGTAGCTGTAAAGGCTATCGTAGATAACTCAAAGGCTGTTACAGGCTCAGAGGATATCGCAAGAGTAGGTACAGTATCATCTGCCGACGAGAATGTTGGTAAGCTCATTGCAGAGGCTATGGAGAAGGTAACATCTGATGGCGTTATCACTATCGAGGAAAGCAAGACAGCTGAGACATACAGTGAGGTTGTAGAGGGTATGCAGTTCGACAGAGGCTACATCTCACCCTATATGGTAACAGATACAGATAAAATGGAAGCAGTTTACGACGATGCTTTCATTCTTATCACAGACAAGAAGATATCATCTATACAGGAGATACTTCCCCTTCTCGAGCAGATAGTAAAAATGGGCAAGAAACTCGTTATCGTTGCTGAAGACGTGGAGGGCGAGGCTCTTACAACTATCATACTCAATAACCTGAGAGGCACATTTAAGGTAGCCGCAGTAAAGGCTCCCGGATTTGGCGACAGACGTAAGGAAATGCTCAAGGATATCGCAGTGCTCACAGGTGGCGAGGTAATTTCCTCAGAGCTTGGTCTTGAACTCAATGAGACAACTATTGAGCAGCTCGGTCAGGCAAAGCAGGTAGTAATCCAGAAGGAGAATACTATCATCGTAGACGGCGCAGGCGACAAGAAGGCTATCAAGTCAAGAGTTGCCCAGATTAGAAACGCTATTGAGAAGACCACTTCCGACTTCGACCGTGAGAAACTCCAGGAGAGACTGGCAAAGCTTGCAGGCGGCGTAGCAGTTATCAAGGTCGGCGCAGCTACAGAAATCGAGATGAAGGAGAAGAAGCTCCGTATCGAGGACGCTCTTGCAGCTACAAAGGCAGCAGTTGAGGAGGGTATCGTAGCAGGCGGCGGTACAGCATTTGTAAACGCAATGCCGGCAGTTAATAAGCTCGTTCCTACACTTGAAGGCGACGAAAAGACAGGCGCAAAGATTATACTCAAGGCACTCGAAGCACCTGTACGTCAGATCGCAGAGAACGCAGGACTTGAAGGCAGCGTTATTGTAGACAAGATAATCCGTTCACGCAAGGTAGGCTACGGCTTTGACGCATACAACGAGGTATACACAGACATGATACCGGCAGGTATCGTAGATCCTACAAAGGTAACAAGAAGCGCACTCCAGAACGCAGCTTCCGTAGCATCAATGGTACTCACAACAGAGAGCCTTGTAGCTGATATCAAGGAAGACACACCTGCTGCACCTGCAATGCCCGCAGGCGGTATGTATTAAGCAGCGTTAGGGGCTGTCCCCTTGCTATGTTGCCGCTTGTAAACGAGGTTACTCTTAATAGGAACGTGGCTTGTAAATTGCTTACAGCACGGTAAATTATATAGAAAAGAGGCGAACCGAAAGGTTCGCCTTAGTCTTTTGTAGTTATAAGCTACAAAGTGTGATTGTAGTAGTTGTTGCAACTGACAATTATTATTGATAAACCGTTAATTATAATAATTATGCTTGATGTTGCTTTATTTATAGTGATATAATGATAACATATGTATAATATTGTATTTCTAATTCAGTTTAGGAATATTATATTAAGATAATACTTTATCTGTTGATCATGGGTATAGCCTGAAAATATCATATCCTTTTGAATTCCTTCAAGGTATCTATATAACGTCATTCGCAATATATCATGCTGCCTTGCAAACTGTGAATTATTAAGGACTCCGCCAAATATTTTAGTTCTTTTCAAATAGCAATTCTGAGTTCATAGCTTTATATTTAAAATTTCTGGCATGTTCTTACTATTCATATCTTGCCGCCTATTACCTTGGCGGCCATTCCTTGAGACGTTTTTCATGAATAGTTGACTTCTTTTTGAATGTTCAAATGTGAGCTCTTATTTAGAAAAGTAGGATAAGGATCAGGATATGACATTGCCATGTGATTAAAAAATATATATGATACAATTATTTTATTCAGGGAGAAAGTTTATTATGGACGAAAAGAAAAAAAAAGGCGGGCAGCATATTTTTATAATACTCCTGTTCGTATATTTTGTTATACAAGGTTACTGCATGCTTATTTCCTCAGATGATATATGGTGGGCATTTGTTCCTTCGATGAAGGAGCTTTTTCAGTCTTATAATCCTAATGGCAGGTATTTTACCAATGTTTTGACCTATCTTTGTTGTCATTATATCTGCTTCCGTGATGTATTCTATATACTTACCATGAGTGGATTTGCTTTTTTTACTGCAAAGCTTTTAAATTCAGATATGGACTTCAAATGGCTCCACTGGTTCTTTACCGTTCTCATTTTCTTTTTTACACCTTCTTTTTTTTATGCTTATGTTTTAAATTGGACAAGCGGTTTCCCAAACTATGTGTTTCCTTTGATATTACTTTTCGGTTATTTCCTTTATTGTGAGCCTTTATATGAAAACAAGCTCCCGACGGGCGGTGCTGTTGTAGCTTTACTGTTCCTTACAGCAGGTTTCCTTGGCTCCCTCTGTATTGAGCATATCACGATATATAATGTATTGTTCGGTATATTTATTATTGTTTTTTCTCTTACAACTATAAAAAAAGTCAGGCTTGCAAACATATTTTTTCTTGTGGGAGCAATTGCCGGCAGTATTCTGATGTTTTCTGCTCATAATTATTCCGATATATTGTCAACCGGAGAAGATGCTATCGGATTCAGAAGTTTTGAATTCAACTTTTTCGATATTATGACAAAGATATACACTGAAATAATCCCGAACTTTACCCGTTCATATTTCCTTATACATGCAGTAATAGCTATCTCAATCATAATGCTTTATATATACAAATTCAGAAATTACGAGAAGAAACCGAAATGGGCTAAGATATGTCTGACTGTCATTATATTGTTCTTTTTTTATAGCTTCCTCAGCTGTAATGGTCAGGAATTGGTCATCACCAGTACGGCTTACCGTGAACGTGCTTTTGAGACGGCATTTGTATTCGTATATATAATCTCGCTACTATATATGGTATATCATATTTTGAGCGGCCCTGAACGTATCAAGGCAGTATTATATCTTTTGAGTGCAGTAATGACTGTTGCCCCGTTTATTGTAATAAATCCTATCACAAGTCGTTGTTTCTTTGTTTGCTTTATTTTCTGGTGCCTGTTTGCTCTGAGACTGCTTGGTTCAGCGGTCACCATTCTCAAGATGCCTGAGTACAGCTTGCTCCATAGCATTGCAGTTATGGCGTCCTGTGGTATCCTAGGCTTCCTATCATTTGTTGATATCTCAAACAAGTATGTTGATGTTCTCCGCGTGAAATATATAAAGGAGCAGCTTGATACTAATCAGCGCCATTTAAACTATATATGTCTACCATACCAAATGTATCATTGGGATTCAGCAATTTGTTTTGATAAAGATATTAAAATCATAGTGCTTGATGGAAAAGCGTATTGTTATGATGAGCTTTATTTCAAGTATAATGGCGTGGATCCGTCGGCCCTTGACAAGGTACGTATTGATATAGGAATGTACGATTATCATATGGACAAGGAATCATAAGGTTAAGATTATGGATAAAACGAGATTTAAAGTTTAGAGGCTTTTATGTGTATTTGCGGAATAAAATATTCACGCCCTTCATTTAGAAGATGAAATTGCAGCAAACGCCCTTGAGGATAAACACAAGCTTAAAAGTACAAGGAAGATGAGGACTAATTAATTTAGGTTCTCCGAAAAAAAGATTTGCCCCTAAGCGCAGGGGCATTTATGTTTATAGTTTTTTGATAAGCTGAGGCAAAACGAAAGTTTGCCTTTTTATATGGGCACACAGTGTGCGCCAGTGATTTACGAAACCAAGAAATTCCTATCGTTGGAGGGGGAGGAACGCAACCCGTCAATGCTTGATAACTTAAAAAAGCGGCTTGTATTGTAAATATTTCACAATGCAAGCCGCCTGATTTATGCAATAGATAAAGCTTCAAAATTAATTTATCAATATCCAACGATTTCCCATTGAATTTTATGCCATTTCAGCCCTCTTATAGAAAGATGTGATAATGCATGCGGGCTTACAAGTGCCGGCGCAAAAGCTCAGTTGTCAATGAACTCGCTCTTGTATTCTGCCACACGAGCCTTATCGCCGTGGCAGTCTATCTCGATATCACCGTGTTCTTTCATTTTAATAATGCTCAGGAACATTATAATAAAGGCTATAGCGTTGCAGATGACACCGAAATATACTCTTATACCTAGCAAATTTCCGAGCATACCTGCCGCGATTATGAATATACATATAATCACGAGCCTTTCCATTTTTTTATTGTTGGTATCGAGCTGAACGAAGGTCAGACATACCAAACCCGATATAATGGTGTGAATAACTGCAAGCGTCAGAGAGAAAGGATGGTAGAAGTATAGTTTAGTGGAATTGAGATCCATTAACATAATCACAGCTTCAAAGATGACATAGAAGGTCCATGCAGCCTTGAAAGCCCTTCTAAAACGTATTGCCGAGATTATTAGCCAATCACCGAATATAAGCAGTGAAAAACCGGTTATTTCGGTAATATAGGCTATAATGGCAAGTATTCTTGTATGCAGTCCATGGGTATCGTAGGTCATATAAAAGATATAGCTTATAATTCCGAAGGCAATAAACAGGATATTACCTAAAAGGCAGAACCTAAGCCCCTTATTTAATTTTTCATGCATTTGCATAACTCCTTAACCGAGAGCTTTCAGAGCTTTCTGTCCGATATCTTTTCTGAAATGAGCTCCCTCAAAGCTTATCCTGTTAACTCCGCTGTAAGCCTTATCGAGAGCAGCTTGTAAGGTGTCGCCCTTGGCAGTAACGCCGATGACTCTTCCTCCGTTGGTAAGGAATTTACTGTCTGGAGAGAGCTTTGTACCTGCGTGGTAAACAAAGCAGCCTTCCACCTGTCCCTTTTCATCGAAGCCTTTCATTTCAATGCCCTTGGGATAGCTTTCCGGATAGCCGCCGCTTGCCATGACTACGCAGGCGCAGCTGCCCTTATGCCATTTTATATCCACTTTGCTAAGTTCGTGGTTATATATAGCCTCAAAAATCTCATAGAGGTCTGCGTCGAGCATAGGAAGGACTACCTGAGTTTCCGGGTCGCCGAAGCGGCAGTTGTATTCTATGACCTTGGGCCCCTTGGGAGTTATCATAAGGCCGAAGTAAAGGCATCCTTCAAAGGTGCGTCCCTCGGCATTCATAGCGTTCATAGTGGGAATGAAAATCTTTTCCATGCATTCCTTGGCGATATCTTCGGTATAGCAGGGGTTGGGAGATACCGTGCCCATACCGCCGGTATTCAGCCCCTGATCTCCGTCAAGAGCACGTTTGTGGTCCATTGAAGATATCATAGGCACCATATTTTTTCCGTCGGTGAAGCTGAGCACAGATACCTCTGGGCCTGTGAGAAATTCCTCTATAACTATACGTGCAGAGCTCTTTCCGAATTTGAGTTCGTCAATCATCTCGTGGACAGCCTTTATGGCTTCCTCCTCATTCTGAGCGATGATAACACCTTTTCCGAGCGCGAGACCGTCAGCCTTTATTACAGTCGGATAACTGTTCTGCTCCTTTAAATAAGCCACAGCCTTTTCAGAATCAGTGAATACCTCATAGAAAGCGGTAGGTATGTCGTACTTCTTCATGAGCTCCTTTGAAAACACCTTGGAGCCCTCAATAATAGCCGCATTAGCTTTGGGACCGAAGGTCATGAAGCCCTCTGCCTGCAATGCGTCCACCATACCCAGTACCAGCGGGTCGTCGGGAGCTACAACTACCATATCCGGTTTTAGCTCCTTAGCGAGAGCAACTATACCGTCAACGTCAGTCGCCGCAACATTGAAGCACTGGGCATACTTTGATATACCGCCGTTTCCGGGAGCGCAGTAGAGCTTTCCAACCTGCGGACTTTCTGCCAGCTTCATTATTATGGCGTGTTCACGGCCGCCTCCGCCGACTACTAATACGTTCTTCATTGGGGTATTCCTCCTGTATGTAAATAGTTATTTGATATCCTTTATGGTTATGCCGTCAAGCATTTCTTAGATATCGGCTTTTTCTTCGTCTGTTTCATATACTGCGTTGATCGTGTAGAAAAGATCGCCGTTTCTAAAAAAGTATGTATCGCTGAATAACTTATAACCACTTGATGTGGAAGCATAATCAAAATAAAAGCGCTCACATTCAAAACCAAACCTGTTCTTTTTCTCGCTTGTCAGTACAGAATATCTATCTTTTTTTTCGAGTTTTTTCTTATAGATTTCATCTGCACGGTCGGCAGGAGAATCTTTATTTTTCTCAACACATATTGAGACACAAGGAAAAGACATTTTGTCAACGCTGTCAGCCTCTGCATACCATTCCCTGACACAGAGCAGAGCGTTTTCGTGTAAAGCTTGAGCATCTTCTGTCGTGTCAAGAAGATAATACTTTGATCCCGTATCAACGCTGAACCATTCGTAGTCATATACATCAGGCTTTGTGGCAATACGGAAATCGGAAGTGTATTTCGCCGTATTTACGACATTGAATATTATCTTTTTTATTATATTTGCTTTTAACGAGCTGCTAGACCAACAGTCTGCCGACAAAAAATAAGTATCTGTTCCAAGCATATAATGCAGATTAGTTTCCGTTTTGCCTGATATTTTTTTTCCCGCTAAACTGAAATAGCCTGTATAAGGATACCCCTCAAGCTTTTCCAGTTGCTTGTTTTTTTCAGTGCTGCGATAATGGAAGAGTTCGCCTATCAGATCAGATTTATAGTTCAGATGCTCATCAGTGAAAACGATATCTTCGCCGAGACATTTGAAAGTCAGCTTATAATCGCCGTTCTGATCTTCCAGCTTGAAGCTCTTCGGGACCTTAAAGCTGTAGTTTTTCGTGGTGACAGTTTCCGTCGGTTCGGACAGATACCAGCCATAGCCTAAAAAACGGCTCCTGCAAGTGCGATAATTGCCCCTGTGATAATGATTCCTTTTTTCATTTTTTTAGTTTCCCCTTTGAATCTTCATTATATCATGTTTGTTTTAATCATTTGTACTTAAGATGCTTAACATGTCTGTCCTCGTCTATACCGAGAGCGGCAGCAGTGCATACCAGCACCAGTGCTCCCACAAGGAATATAGAGAAGAAAAATGTTATATACTCAGTACGCTGTATCAGCCAGCCCTCGGAAGCGTAGGACTTCATCGAGGAGCGAGAGATAAGCAGCGCCAGTACGTGTTCGGCTGTGAACCCCAGTATCCACAGAGCAGGAGCCGCTTTGAGAGTGCGCCTGCACCGCTTTGCAGAAAAAGCCCAGCCAGTACAGCTGATTATATAAGCAATAAAGGGAAGCCATACTATCTCTGCGAGACAAAGCAGAAGTCTGCATTTTCCTGATATCATCATCTCCGGGTGAGCCTCCCTGAAGGCTTCGCCGGCAAACGCGCCGAATACAGTACCTGAAAGTATATAGGCGAGGATTGCAAGTATGATGTATGTGACGCAGAAAACAGACGCTGTGATGTATAGCTTCCTTAAAGATATTGAATTGTAGCTGCCCATAGTTTTTCCCCCCGAATAAACAAAACATAATGGTGCATATCCGCCTTATTTAGTTATATATAGTATATCATAATGGGCCGGATATTGCAAGATGTTATTTTTCGTCAGCTAGCTTTATGCTGCTGAGAAGCTCTGCTATTTTTCCGTCCACAAATCCGAAGTTATTGCTTTCTGCATAAGCGCACAGGTAATTGTTGCCGCAGTCGGCAATATAGGTCCTGCCGTGAAGGTCTTCGTTTATCGACCATTCGTAGTAATAGAAGTTTCTGTTAGCTGTAGCAAGAGTTCCCGTAGATACAACGTCGTCGTCGTTTATCACTGAGAGCACCTTGAACTGTGCGTCGTTCCCGTTTCTCTGTTCCTCAGACCTAAAAAGCGTTATGCCGCAGATAGTCAGTTCCTTGGCAGCCTTCATACGGAAATCGCATATATCGTCTGAGGCATCGGTGTAGTTCCAGATAGTTGGGTCAGCAAAAAAAGTGAAGTCGTCACATGTTACGTTGCCTTTATTGTAGCTGAGCACTTCCTTTTTCAGTTCTATTTTCGTTCCCTGTTCAGTAGCGGCTGGACTTTCTGAGGGAACATATGACTTTTGCTTAGTGCAGCCGCAGAAGGATGTGGAAAGAACAATTGCAGAGATTATAGATATTATAGTGTTTTTGTTCATCGGTTTCTCCTTGTAATAAGGCTGCGGTCAGGGAACCGCAGCCGGCAATTTGGTTATCAGTGGTGGAAAAGTCTTATTCCTGTGAATGCCATTGCTATGTTATATTTATTGCAGGTTTCGATAACGTTGTCGTCGCGGATAGAGCCGCCGGGTTCTGCGATGTATTCAACGCCTGATTTCTTAGCGCGTTCGATGTTATCGCCGAAGGGGAAGAAGGCGTCAGAGCCGAGGCATACACCGGTATTCTTTGCGAGCCAAGCTTTCTTTTCCTCGCGGGTAAATACAGCAGGTTTAACCTTGAATATTCTCTGCCACTCGCCCTCGCGGAGAACGTCCTCGTATTCGTCACCAATATATACGTCTATAGCGTTGTCACGGTCTGCGCGGCGGATATCGTCAACGAACTGAAGTCCCATTACCTGCGGAGACTGTCTAAGCCACCAATTGTCAGCCTTCTGACCTGCAAGGCGTGTGCAGTGGATACGTGACTGCTGACCTGCACCGATTCCGATAGCCTGTCCGTCTTTGACGTAGCATACGGAGTTGGACTGGGTATATTTAAGAGTGATAAGGGAGATAAGGAGGTCGTCTTTCTTGTCATCGGGGATATCCTTATTGTCTGTAACTATATTTGCGAGGAGCTCGCGGTTTATATCAAGCTCATTACGCCCCTGCTCAAAGGAAACGCCATATACCTGCTTTGTCTCAATTGGAGCAGGCTTATAGTTCTCGTTCATTTTTAGTATACAGTAGGTTCCTTTTCTCTTGGATTTAAGTATCTCCAGAGCCTCAGGCTCGTAATCGGGAGCGATAACGCCGTCGGATACCTCGCGCTGTATCATCTTGGCTGTGCATATGTCTACCTTGTCCGAAAGAGCGATAAAGTCACCATAGGAGGACATTCTGTCAGCACCTCTTGCTCTTGCGTATGCGCTTGCAAGGGGAGTGAGTTCGCCAAGGTCGTCCACCCAGTATATCTTTTTGAGATCGTCACTGAGCGGTCTGCCGATAGCAGCTCCTGCTGGGGAAACGTGCTTGAAAGAGGTAGCTGCGCACGTACCTGTAGCAGCTTTGAGCTCCTTTACCAGCTGCCAGCCGTTGAAGGCGTCAAGCAGGTTTATATATCCGGGCTTTCCGCAGAGCACCTCGATAGGGAGCTCGCTGCCGTCAGCCATATAAACTCTTGAAGGCTTCTGATTTGGGTTACAGCCGTATTTTAACTGCATTTCATTTGACATTGTTAATGTCCTCCTTATATATTAATTCATAATTCGTAATGCTTAATGCATAATTATTCAGCCTGTTTTAAGGTTCAGTCAGCTTTGTTCCTTTTTATCCTAGCAAGCTCCTTGCGGATATTGTCAGCCCATTCAGTATCATCGTTGCTTATACGATAAACTCTGAAACCGTTGGCGATACCGTTTTCATAAACAGACTTTTCATCGTCTACATGAAGATCTATCCGGTAAGCAGCAGGATATTTTGATGGGAAATTTGCTCTTCCTTTTGCAACTTCCTTTTCATGGCGGATGGCGTTGACTATGCTGTCAATCCTAATGCCGTAATGCCTGAATATACCGCGGATATACCTTTCGCTCCTGTTGGATGTGGTATATATCCACAGTTCAGTATCGGAAGAATTAATCTCTTTTAGGAGTTCCACAGCGCCCTTTCTGAGCTTGTCCTTGTATATCTTGTTATACGGGAATTTCAGCTCAGGCTCAATGGGGACTTCCGCTGGATTCACAAAAAGTGTTTCATCAAGGTCAAAGGATATTTTCATAATACATCAATCAGCCTGTTTAAGGTCTTCGTACTCATATTCCGTCACGGTGAGCTTGTTTTTTGATATGTAATTATCCTCAATATATATCATACGTCCCTCTTCATCGTACCTTAGCTCCTTAGTACGTACTATCCTTTCGGTATCGGGGTCAGGCATAAGAATGATATCTAAGGACATTAAGTCGCCGTTATCGTTGTATTTTGCGTTCTGTATCAAAGCGTAGTCGGCTCCTTCTTCCTTCCCGTAATCCGAATAACAACTTATTGAAGAAAGGGGATAGTTTTCTTCAGTATATGTCATTGAGACAGAGGAATACTTCTGGTTGCTGTAACGAATGAAAGTAATATTACCGTTATCGTCAAACTCGCAGTCTGAATAATCTGTTTTGTTATCGCTCAGTATTTCATTGTAATCGGTTCCAGGGTCATATATGATTTCGTGTGCGGCGTATTGATGATGATTGCTGTCATATATCATATCAAGTTCAAAGCTTGTTTTTTCGTTTTCCTTACCTTCAACTCTTATATTGTCGCCGTTTTCGTTATACTTGTAATAATTCTCGCTTTCTCCCAGAATACGGGAATTGATTTTTTCATAAGACATACTCCCGTTTTCGTCATAAAGGTACTCTATCCTTGAATCTATCGTTTCCTCACCTGTTTCAGGGTCAACTTTTATTTTGAGCAGAACGTCGTCATGATTGTTGAGATAACAAACGGTTATTGAACTTATTTCGTCGTTAACTGTTGTTACTTCCGTCTTTTTTGTCACTGCTTCCGCAGGTATCTCGGCAGAAAGCTCTGATTTCGCCGTTGTTTCCTGAGGGCAATTCTCTGAGGCAGTTCCCTCCACGGCGGTATCAGCTGTTATGTATTCGTCTTGGCTTATTTCACTGCTTGTGTCTCCGCAACCGGTTGCTGTCATTAGACAAAGCAGCATAAGTAGAATACTGAATGTTTTCATTTGCTGAGGATTACTTGTTCTTGTTTACGATACGTGTCTCCTCAGTATTGGAATCTAGGTTAACGTAGCGTACAAAGAGGGAAACCTTGTTATCTGCGTTGAGGTTGTTCCAGAGCAAGTCCGTAAACTCATCAATATTACCGCTGATACCTACGAGCTTGGGTTCGCCCTCAAAGCTCGGCAGGGGAGAACCGTCTCCCATATATGTGTGGATAAAGTGGCCCTCGCCTGCAATGGGGTTATTATAGCTGAAGGTGAATCTCTGACATGAAGAGGGATCACCGTTTGCGCTTTTCAGTATTGACATAGCGTAGTTGAATCCATCGCCGCCGAAACGGAGTATGCCTGAGATACGGGGAGTATAGTTTGGAGCATCGTCCTCGAACTCTCTTGTGCGGAGAGACTGCTCGAAGGTGTACTGCTTGTCCATTAGCTCGTAGATGGTGTCTGTCTGGTCGCCGTTTGTAACGATAAGCTTGTTCCCGAGAACTCTTACTGGAGCGTAGATTATAAGGTGTGGATCGGTGAGCTTTGAGGGATCAAACGCCTCTGTGCGTATGCCCTTTCCGTCCTCGATGAATACGCGGTTGCGGCTGTTCTCGCTCCTGCCCATGATGAAATAGGCAGTTACAGCGTACTTTCCGCAGTCTGATTTACCGATGACGATACCTCTTCCGGGATAAGCGTTTGTGCTGAGTTCCTTTGCAAGATCGAGCTTTTTCATAATAATAACTCCTTTCGGGTAATTGATTATATCAATATCTTAAGATAAGTGTGAGTATGAAGTCTGTTACAACTATCACCAGCACTGCAAGTGTGATGATGTTGAGAGTTTTGGGTTTCGGTTTGGCAAGAAGCCAGTTGTAGAATGGCTGAATGAAGTACATGAAAAGTATTCCGCCCATGCCGAACCTCAGAGAAGGCGAGAGCGCTATCCTTGCTTGAAAGTTTATATCATAGTCTGCGTAGGTATCCCATGGCCACGAGCCTGTGAAATATTCAAGGATATACGTGCCTGCGAGCTCCACAGCTGTTGCGACTGCCATAGAGCCGAAGAATATTATAAATGGACGGGATATCTGCAAGAGAAGTCCGCCTTCCTTTTTCATGAACTTTGAGAAGAACAGCAGGAATAGGAGCGCTCCCACAGCGTATATCGGACAGTAAGGTCCGAACATTATCCCAAGATTTGTGAAACCCCATTTATAGACCACTACTTCGAGAAAGACCTCGTAGCACCAGCCCAGTACAGCATACATCCAAAAACAAAGGAACAGCTTCTGAATGGTCTGCTTTTCCAATAATTCCTTTATTTTTTTCATGATTTTTATGCCTCTTAGTTATGTTATAACTGCGATGTGATGAATGAACACAGCGGCTTCTGCTAATTTCGGAGTGTAGCCTGTAGCCTTTGTGAATATAAAGTCCGTGAGAACTATAGCTAGCACGGCAAGCGTAATAGTATTGAGAGTTCTGCGTTTCGGCTTTGCAAGAAGTCGGTCGAAGAATGGCTGTACTATATACATGAATACCCAGCCGCCAAGTCCGAAGCGTAAGGATGTACTGAGAGCGATACGAGCTTGAAAGTTGTATTTGTACCTAGCGTAAGTCTGCCACGGCCATGAGCCTGTTGTTGCTTCGAGTATATAGGTAGCTATCAGCTCCACAAGGGTGGCAATCGCCATACAGCCGAGGAAGATAAGCACCGGTTTAAATATATTCAGCCATTTCACGTCCTTTTTCTTCATGAGCCTGCCGAAGCACAGCAGGAATAGAAGTGCTCCCACGCCGTATATGGGACAGTAGGGACCGAACATATTGCCCCTGTTGTGAAACCCCCATTTATAGACCACTACCTCGAGGAAGACCTCGTAGCACCAGCCCAGTATCGCATACATCCAGAAGCAGAGAAACAGCTTCTGAATCACCTGTTTTTCAAATAATCCCTTTAGCTTTTCCATGATATTATTTTACGTAAGCCTTTCCGTCGATTATATCTATTCTGTCCTGACAGTACAGTGAAACGGCTTCGGGAAGCAGCTTCCACTCGACATTTTCCATTATGCGGCGCTGGAGTATCTCAGGAGTGTCATCCCTTTTCACATCGACAGTGCCTTGAAGTATTATAGCGCCTGCGTCGGCTTTTTCGTTTACGAAATGTATCGTTGCGCCACTGACCTTTACTCCGTAGGAAAGTACTGCCTCGTGGACTTTGAGTCCGTAGAAGCCCTCTCCACAGAAGGAAGGTATGAGCGCTGGATGGACGTTTATTATCTTATAGGCGTAAGCCTGTGTCACGCACTGGTCAAGGATTGTCATAAAGCCTGCCAGCACTACAAGGTCAGCCTTTTCCTCATTGAGAGCTTCAAGTATTGCCTCACTGTAGTTTACGCTGGAGGAGTACTGCTTTCGGGGTATAACCCTTGTGGGGATACCGTTGTTTTTAGCGCGTTCAAGAGCGTATACGCCCTCCTTTGAGGAAATCACGCAGGTTATCCTGCCGTTCTTTATGATGCCTGACTTTTCGGCGTCGATAAGCGCCTGAAGGTTAGTGCCGCCACCCGATACGAGCACGACTATATTCTTCATGATGTATACCTCCTGTTTGATGTGTCAGGGGCGTGGTGTCGTGCAGCTCCGCAGCCGGTTTACTCGGGGAACTGTACGTGTCCCTGTATTATTTCCGTATCGTCGTAGGAAAGAGGGATATTTTCATCTATGACCACTTGACCGTAGATATCGGTTATGCGGAAGGTAAATGGTCCCTTGCCCATATCCCGTGACTCAAAGTAATTGTAGGGACGGCGTGGTATCTCGACGAACTTGCCATCTTCATTCAGATATTCTAGCTTCGTTATGGGATAGCGATGGTTCCTTACCTGTACTCCGCACCAGAACTCCGTGCTGCCCTCCTTGTATTTGAAGGATATGGGAGCATTTTCTGCAGTATCGAGCGGGATTATCTTCCAGCTTACAGGAACTCTGCCCTTCTCCACGGGAGCTATCAGTGGAAATGCATCGGTATATAAGTCAAGATCGCCCTTTTTGCCCTCGGGAAGCTCGTCCGTTACTAGCATTTTTATAGTACCAAGCTCACCTGTTACCTCAAGATAAGCGCCTGCCAACTGAGCTTCGTTGTAGTCATAATGATTCATGGCAACTATCCAGTAGTCATGAGATACAGGGTCAAGCATAGCATGACCGCCTGTATATCCGCCGCCGTAGAAAGTGCCCTCGCCGGTATGTACCGTGCCCTTTGGTTCAAGAATACAGCTCTCGTCGATAGGATAGTCTGGTATCTCGAACTCAGTGGGAGTCTTGCCGTTGACGCCGAGTAGGAATTTTTGCAGGGCGTTTATTTCAGCCCTTGATATTTCCTTGTTCTTTCGTGCCGAGATCATATCGAAGCAGTCCACAACCCCGTCAGAGTTGTAGTCCATATCGATATTTACGGCTGCACCGGTGTATACCGGGTTTGCTGCAAGGATAGCGCAGGCGGTCCCGGCAGCTAAGAATTTACATATTTTCATAAACATCACCGTCTTTGATAAAATTGTTCCAAACCACATATCCCTTTTGAACTTATAGCATAAAGGCGTTGTATTCGGATAATTTACGCGGCTGCTGCTATGATGTATTATCACGTTGTTTGCTGTATCAGCAAATTATAACGCCTTCTTCTGATTCGACAAGCTCACCGAGCACATAAGCGTCCTCGCCGGCAGCCTTAATAGCTGCGATTGCATTGTCGGCATCTTTTTTGTCAACTGAAACTACCATGCCTACGCCCATGTTGAAGGTGTTGAACATATCTCTCTCAGGGATATCTCCAGTTCTCTGGATAAGCTCGAATATCGGGAGCACCTGTACCGTGTTCCTATCAATCTTTGCTGCAAGGTTATTCGGGAGAGAGCGGGGAATATTCTCGTAGAAGCCACCGCCTGTGATGTGGGATATGGACTTTACCTTCACAGCGTCAAGCAGGCTCTTTACAGCCTTTACATAGATTCGTGTGGGAGTGAGCAGACATTCGCCGAGAGTTGTTCCGAGGTCGCTGAAGTGCATATTGAGGTTCTGTTCACTTATGTCGAATACTCTTCTTACCAGGGAGAAGCCGTTGGAGTGAACGCCGCTGGACTTGATTGCGATGAGTACATCCCCAGCCTTCTGGGTATTGGGCTGAAGTATCTTGTCCTTGTCTACAACGCCCACTGAGAAACCTGCAAGGTCGTATTCGTCCTCGGGCATGAGACCAGGGTGCTCAGCAGTCTCGCCGCCTATGAGAGCGCACTCAGCCTGAACGCAGCCCTCCGCAACACCAGATACAATAGTTGCTATCTTTTCGGGGTAGTTCTTGCCGCAGGCGATATAATCGAGGAAGAACTGTGGTTTTGCACCGCAGCATATAATATCGTTTACACACATGGCAACGCAGTCGATACCGACAGTATCGTGCTTGTCCATGATGAAGGCGAGCTTTATCTTGGTGCCTACACCATCGGTGCCCGAAACGAGCACAGGCTTGCTGATACCTGTCATATCGAGCTCGAAGAGACCGCCGAAACCGCCGATGCCTGAGAGAGTGCCCTTTATCATGGTACGGGCGATATGTTCCTTCATCAGCTCAACTGACTTATAGCCGGCGGTAACGTCAACGCCTGCCTTCTTGTAGCTTTCGGAAAAACTGTTGTTCATTGGTTTACCTCCATAGTTGCCTGTCTCCCTGCCGTAGGCAGGGAGACAGATTATAAGTTTATTCTTTGCCGTTCCAGCAATATGTGCAGAGACCACAGGAGTTGAGTCCCACTGCCTTTTCAGTACCCTCAAGGGTCTGGAATTCCAACGAGGTGAGACGGAGTCTCTTGCATATCTCGTCCCTGAGCCTGCGTCCTCTTTCTGTGTCGGAGTTGCTGTACTCCTCTATATGCCTTACTCCTACGGGACCTTCAAATTCGTCGATTATCTGACGGGCGATGAGCTCCATTTCCGATGTGCTGCGTGAGAAGTTGAGGTACTTGCAACCGTACATAATAGGAGGACAGGCAGAGCGCATGTGGACTTCCTTTGCGCCGTGCTCATAAAGAAATTCAACTGTCTCTCTCATCTGTGTTCCTCTTACGATACTGTCATCGACGAAGAGGAGCTTTTTGCCACTGATAAGCTCGTGTACAGGTATAAGCTTCATTTTAGCCACCTGATTCCTCATGCTTTGGTTTGTAGGCATGAAGCTTCTCGGCCATGTGGGAGTATATTTGATGAAGGGTCTTGCAAAGGGGATGCCGCTCTTATTGGCATAGCCTATAGCATGGGGAGTTCCGGAATCAGGTACTCCGCATATATAGTCAACGTCGGGGAGCCTGCCGTTTTTGATGTCGTTCTCAGCCATTATCTCGCCGTTACGGGTACGCATGACCTCTACGTTGACGCCCTCGTATACGGCGTTGGGATAGCCGTAGTAGGTCCACAGGAAGGTACATATCTTCATCTTTGAGGCGTCGCCCTCTGCGATAGTCTTACATTCGTCGGCTGTGAGCTCAACTATCTCTCCGGGGAGGAGTTCCTTGTAGGTTGTGTATCCAAGCTTTTGGAATGCGAAGGACTCTGTCGAAAGGCAGAAGCCATCGCTCCTTTTGCCGATGATTATAGGAAGTCTGCCGTACTGGTCTCTTGCGGCGATTATGCTCTTCTGCGTAAGCACGATAAGTGACATGGTTCCCTCAATTTTTTCCTGAGCGTAACGTATGCCTTCTACGAAGGAATCCCTCTGCGCGATGAGAGCGCCGATAAGGTCTCCGGAGTTGATATTTCCGCTGCTCATTGCCTCGAAGTTGGCACAACCCTGCTCAAAGAGTTCGTTTACGAGAGCGTCAGCGTTGCGGATTATACCTACAGAACATACGGCGTAGATACCGAGCTTTGAACGGACGAGTATAGGCTGGGGATCCGTATCGCTGATACAGCCGATACAGATCTTTCCGCGCATAGTAACAACATCGTCTTCAAATTTGGTACGGAAGGGTGAATTCTCAATACTGTGGATATTTCTTTGGAATCCGTGCTCCTCAGACCATGAGGTCATACCTCCGCGTCTTGTGCCGAGGTGCGAATGATAGTCAGTTCCGAAAAATACGTCGGTAACGCAGTCATTTTTGGAAGCTGCACCGAAAAAACCGCCCATAGCTTATTCTCCCATAAGTCTCTTCATGATTTCCTGATATGCTTCTTCAACGCCGCCCATATCTCTGCGGAAGCGGTCCTTATCAAGCTTCTCATGAGTTGTTGAATCCCAGAAGCGACAGGTGTCAGGAGAGATCTCGTCAGCGAGTATAATAGTGCCGTCAGCAGTCTTTCCGAACTCTATCTTGAAGTCGATGAGGTCGATGTTGAGTCCCTTGAAGAATTTTACCATGAATTCGTTTACCTTGAAGGCGTACTTTGAGATAGTGTCGATATCTTCCTTTGTTGCGATACCGAGAGCCAGTGCGTAGTAGTCGTTTATGAATGGATCGCCGAGATCGTCGTTCTTGTAGCTAAATTCAAGGATAGGGCAGAGGAGCTTCTTTCCTTCTTCAACGCCCATTCTCTTTGAGAAGCTACCAGCGGCAACATTTCTTATGATGACCTCAAGGGGAACGATCGAGACTTTCTTGACAATAGTTTCGCGGTCGCTGATTTCCTCTACAAGATGGGTGGGAACGCCTTCCTTTTCGAGCATCTTGAACATATAATTGGTCATCTTGTTATTGATGACGCCCTTACCTGTGATAGTGCCCTTCTTCTCGCCGTTGAACGCTGTAGCGTCGTCCTTGTAATCAACAATAACGAGGTTAGGATCATTTGTGGCGAAGACCTTCTTAGCCTTGCCCTCATAGAGCTGTTCCTTCTTTTCAATGTTTGACATTTTAAAATTCCTCCTTGAGAATTGTTTGAATGAATATATGCAATTCCGCATCATAGCGGAAATTGTAGGCTTTATTTCCTATTCGTAATTATTGTATCGTTTACGCGACATTACTTAGAAGTAATACTGCGGTTACGAATTATTGACCAAGTAGCATATCAGCCGCTTTGTCAGGCGTCTCTGCGATGAAGTCGGCGCCTGATTCCGTGAGCTCCTTTATTGAGCCGAAGCCCCAAAGTATGCCCATGCATTTTATTCCTGTTTTATGTGCTCCTAGGACGTCCTGGCTGCGGTCACCTATCATTAGTACCTTGCTCCTGTCGGTGATGTCTGTCTGTGAGAGTACATATTCTATGACCTCATCCTTGTAATCCCGGGAGCCATCAAGCTCTGCGCCTCCCACAAATTCAAAGAACTGCGATAGTCCGAACCTGTCAAATATGCGCACTGCGTACACTTGTGGCTTGCTGGTAGCGACCATTAGTCTTTTGCCGCCCTTTTTCAGCCTGTCTAGCATTTCTGGTATACCTTCGTAGACGTGGTTTTCAAAAAGTCCCACGGCAGAGTATCTTTCGCGGAATATTTTTACGGCTCGGTTTACCTGTTCCTCGTTCATGCCACAGAACTCGGCAAAGGATTGTCGTATGGGCGGTCCGAGAAATTTATTGCTGTCTTCAGGCATATCAAAGCCCAGTTGTGTTATGGCGTTCACGAGGCATTTGATTATGCCATCGGTGGAGTCCGTAAGAGTTCCGTCAAGATCAAAGAGCAGAGTCGTATATCCCGTCATATCATGTATCAAGGGAGATATCGTTCCAGTCGGCAGTATCACAGACAAGCCATTCGAGACCGCGTCTGCGCTCAGAAACGGCGTCGGTATTGAGACCACCTATCGGGTATTTCTTGTCTTTACTCTCATGCTGTACCACTGCCCAGTGATAGCGGTAGTAGAGATCCAGCATATCCATTATTTCGTCAGCGCTCCTGAGACTGCATTTCTCTTTGAATTCCTCAAAGCTGCCGCTCTGTGAAACGAAGCGGACAGCCTGAGGGCAGTCGCAGATATTTTCAGCGTCAGTTATATCGTCAACAAGTCCGAGAGCCCATACAAGCGTCCAGTAGGACTCGTACTCCCATACAACGTCAATAACGTCCTGTTGGGTATATGAGCCGTCAACAAGGCGCCTTTCCTTGGCGTTGAGGCAATCCTTTACGCCGAAGTAGTCCATGAGACCGACAAAATAGTTCACGTCCTCGTCGTTCTGCTCGCTCCTTCCGAAGCCTACCTGCGTTGAAAGCAGAGCTGCTACGGCACGTCTGCATACCTCGTCGAGGTTTCTCAGCTTTATCTGTGAAGCAGTCTCAGTGAGTGGAAGATTCGGGTTTATACCGATACCCTTTGCAGCTATGATCTTTTCAGAGTTTGCTTTTCTTTCGGTGGGCGTCATGATAGTACCTCCTTATCACGGGAAACTGGACTGTGTTGTCAGAGCGCGGCAATCTGCTCCTGAAGAGCCTTATCCTTGGCGATAACGCCCTCAGCCATTGTTTTCTTCTCGGCAACCAGTTTTGCAGCAAGCTCTTCATCAGCTATAGCGAGCATTTGTACAGCGAGCACAGCTGCATTCTTTGCACCGTCTATACCTACCGTAGCTACTGGTACTCCGGGAGGCATCATAACTGTTGCGAGGAGAGCGTCAACTCCCTCAAGAGCCTTTGATTTCATAGGTATTCCGATAACGGGCAGGGTGGTATGTCCTGCAACTACTCCTGCAAGGTGAGCAGCCATACCTGCGGCGCATATAATAGCTCCAAAGTCGTTCTCCCTTGCTTTTGACGCAAATTCGCAGGCTTCTGCTGGAGTCCTGTGTGCGCTCATTACTCTGCACTCAAACTCCACGCCGTACTTTTTAAGCTCCGTGAGAGCTGATTTTACAACAGGGAAGTCGCTGTCGCTTCCCATGATAACTGCAATTTTTTTTGCCATGATGTTTTCTCCTTTATCTTTTTTATTTAACGTGAGACAATCATCTCGTTTATATCGTTTTTACTGCCGGTCATTTGTGTGTTTCGGAGGCAGCTTTGAAATACATATCATATATCTCGCGGAGTTCGGCTTCCGTATGTGCTGTCGCCCTCCATGCATATCAGGGGACTGAGAGCCGAAGTGGTAGCTCACAGCCCAAAGTATGCCATCCTCTGCGAATGGGAGCTTCATTATCATATCATCACTCATCCTGTTCGTCCGCAGGTTCGGCTTTGGGATAATTCGGTTTTTCGTTTGAGAATTTTCCGGATATTATATGGAAATCGGCCGAAAAGCTTCCTGAAAACGCAAGTTCTGCCCGGCATTTTTCGTGCAGCTGTACAGGTCTGCCGTTGGCGGTGTAATTCACGTCGGTTTCCACTGTAAGCGACACCTCTGCCTTTATGGTATCGCCGTCCGATGACACATGGGTAACGAGGATATCTGAGAGCTTTTTCAGACTGCATGACAGTCCGGTCTCATTGGGAAAAAGTGTCTCTATCTGTGATGATTCGGAGAGCTCCGGGAACTCTGTCCCTCCAGAAAATGCGAATTCCACGTATTTTTTGATATCCCGTGATATCGCTTCGAGTATCTGGGGCGTTAGCTTGGCGAGATATTTTTCCTTTTTTAGTTCGAAGCTGAAGGGGAACTTTTTCTGCATTACAAAGCCGTCCACAGTGGCCTCTCTGAATATCAACCCATCTTCCTTCACGGCGTAGAGGTAGGAGCCATTTTCTGTGCTTAGGGTGAGATTGTCACCAGACGTTTTGAAACTCCTCCACGTTTCTGCGAAGCAGGGGCTGAAATTCTGGTCGTATACCGCATAGCTGCCGTTGTCGGCTGCTTTAGCGAAGTATAGGGTGCGGTTAGGGAACTTTACGGGTTCAATCGACGAATAGACGAAAGGAACTGTGATATTGCCCTCGTAGTCTATGCATCCGTAAAGCAGCTTGCTCTTGATTCGCTTTTCCGCTATGCACATACTGCTCTGAGTGAACCTGATATCGTTCCACTCGGGATAGACTACTACCCTGTCGCTACTGTCAATTATGCCGGTGAGACCGCTGCTGTCTTTGAATATGCGACTTCCGTCTGAGCTTGTGTCTATTATCCTTTCCACGGCGGGCTGCTCGGCACTGCTGACGGAGATCTTCGCGGAATCGGAATTAAAACGCGTTATCGCAGCTGCGAGGACGATGATGACTATGAACAATACGGAAGCCAAGAGCCTTACGTGCTTATTCATGGTCTCAGCACCTCCTTACAGTCATTTCTTCTCGTTTTCCTTGGAGCCGTTTTCCTGAGCAGCGCCATTCTGAGCCGCAGACTTCCGCTTGCGGTAAAGTTCCTCTGTTTCCTTAGTTATATAAATTGGACGATTTTTCGTCTCAAGGTATGTCTTGGAAAGATACTGTCCGAGTATACCTACGCAGAAGAGCTGGAGTCCGCTGAACAGGAAAATCAGACAGAGCATCGTGGGATATCCGTCGGGAGCGTTGAGCCAGCCGAAAGCTGACCTGATTATCGTTATGACTATGAGCACAAAGGCTATTAAACAGGTAATCATTCCCAACAGCGAGGCTATGGCGAGGGGGGCTGTAGAGAATGCCATTATGCCTTCGAGAGAGTACTTGAAAAGTCCCCAGAAAGACCATGAGGATGTACCCGCAGGGCGCTCCACGTTTTCGTATTCAATATATTTCGTATTGAAGCCTACCCAGCTGAATATGCCTTTCGAGAATCGGTTGTATTCGGACATATCAAGTATGGCGTCCACCATCTGTCTTGTCATGAAGCGGAAATCCTGAGCTCCGTCAACGATCTCCGTCTGAGATATCTTGTTCATTATCCTGTAGAACAGCCTTGCGAACCATGAACGTACTTTGGATTCACCCTTGCGGCTAACACGGCGCGTGGTAGCACAATCGTACTCGCCGTTCCTGACGTAGCTGTACATCTCCGGCAGGAATGAAGGGGGATGCTGAAGGTCTGCATCCATTACCACCACGAAATCGCCCTTGGCGTTTTTTAGACCGGCGTACATACCGGATTCCTTGCCGAAATTCCTTGAAAATGAAATGTATCTCACTCTCTTGTCCCTGTCTGCGAGACCGCGGAGCAGGTCGAGAGTAGTATCTTTTGAACCGTCGTTGATGAACAGGTACTCAAATTCAAGTTCCGGACAGTCCTTTGACATCTGTGCCGACACCTTGGTGATCTCCTCATAGAACATTGGGAGAACCTCCTGCTCGTTGTAACACGGAACAACTACTGAAACGAGTTTCACGTTTTTTCCTCCTTTGAAAGAAGCTGGCGGCAGACATCTTCCTGTGCCTGCCAATACACTATTAATAATACAACAAAATCAATGATAATGCAATAGAAAAATGAGTTTTTAATAATTTTTTACACATAAGTAAAATAATGACTGTTCAATACCCCGATTTTGATACATCTGATAGAATAATGTGGAACATCATACAAGGTGAAACTGGCTGAAATTATGATTCCTCGCAAAAAACCGTATTATTTTTTACCTAATTAAGTTGAGATATCGACAGGAAAAATTGACAAAAAAATCAATAACGATTTGTTATTATCACCGAAAATTTTAAAAACGGTATAATTTTTGCGTTCATTTCTTAAGAAAGTGTTGATTTTTTTTGAAATATCATGTATAATATACTTGTATAGATATTCGCATTAAAAGCTCTGCGGCACGGTCCTCTTTACCGGTGGCTGCAACAATTTTTTGGAGTGCGATTTGCGAGCTGGGAAATCGGCTGCCCGCTGCCGTAAAGCGGATACTGCAGTTTCGCAGTGGTGGGGAGAGAAGAAATATGGATATAATTCTGGTAACGTCCTCGTTCGACAAAGTGGTTCACGGAACCGAGAATGAGAAGAAAACAGGCTGCGGTATTAACCTGATGAAGCCTGAAAACGTGACTCGCTTTCACAGAACGTCTCTTATGACGGATTTAAAGGAGATAACCTGTGAAAAATGCAAGGCGAATCTCGCAAAGAAGCTTATAAAAGCTGACAGAAAGGAAATTTCGCTCCTTCTCAAGGAAGAGAAAAAGCGCGAAAAAATGGGTATGAACGATGTGGGAATAGTTCCCCTAGGAAATACCACGGCAAGGATCACAAGAGATCCTAACGCCAAACAGAAAGAGGAACTGGCAAGAAGAAGGGCTCAGGAAGAGCTGAGAAAAGCTGCCGAGGAGCAGCGCAGGGCCGCTGAGGAGGAAGCTCAGAGGAACGAATCCAATCAGTTCGGATATCAGCCCCAGGCAGAGGCTCCGCAAAACGGTTTCCCAAGCCCGGGGGCGCCTGCCAACAACGATCTTGCTCAGTTTGCAATCAATCCGCATGAGAATAACAATCAGGCTCCGGCAGAGGACGATTTTCTTGCGCAGTTTGCAATACAGAAGCCCGGCGAAGAGCCTGCAGCTCCGATGCATAATGCAGTAGCTCCCCAGGACGATTTCCTCGCGCAGTTTGCTATACCGAATCCTCAGAATCCTGTCGAGCAGCCGGCTCAGTTCTACAACCAACCGCAGAATTATGGTCAGCCGCAGAATTACGGTCAGCCACAAAACTACGGAGATGTGGGCGGCTATGACGGTGCAGGCGGTTATACCGATGTGGGCGGTTACGATGATGCGTATCAGAAGCCTTCGGTACCTGAGATTACACATTCTGATGAGGACATAATGAACTTGTTCTCGATAACCCCGGAGCATCAGCCGGAAAACAGTTTCCCGCAGCCTGCCTTTGAGCAGCCTGTATTCGAGGAACCTGTTTACGACAATCAGGCGTTCAGCCAGCCGGCATTTAGCGAGCCGGTATACGACGAGGCAGTATACGGCGAGCCGAACATCTACGACGGCAGTCAGACTCTGTACGACGCAAACGGCAATCCTATAGAGGGCCCCATAACACCGGTTTACGGATATGAGCCGGTTCCGGAGCAGCCTCTTACACAGGGTACTGAGTGGGACTATGTTGCGGATCAACTCTTCGGATTTGAGAATACAGCACCCGGAGGAGATATGGCTCCTTCCGACTTCATGCAGCCTAACGAAATGGCTGAGCTTGCAGTACCGGACATGAGTGCTCCCGATTACGGCAATATGGCGGCAGCAGGGAATATGCCGCAGTACGCTGCTGAAAATACAGCTTATGTTGGAGATGTTTCTGCACCAATTTATGGGGATATGGCTGCAAACGCCCTCCAGCACGTACCAGGAGAGGCTCCTCTAGTAGAGGATATAGCAGCTCCTGCAGCAGACGAGCTTCCTTCGGCCGAGAGCCTTGCGGCAGCAGCTCTCAACGGCGCTCCGAAGGTAGATGATATCGTTGCTCCTGAATTCGAAGCTATCCCCTCAGCTGAGAGCCTTGCGGCAGCAGCTCTTGAGGGAGTACCGACGGTAGAGGACATTACGGCTCCTGAATTTGATACCCTTCCGGCAGTGGAGGATAATTCAGTTCCCGAGCTTGACGATATCCCCGAGGTTCCAGACATATCAGCACAGACCCTTGACGGTTTCTCTAAGGCGAGAGATGACGGGGCAGTCGTGTTTGATGATATATCCGAGGCAACATTTAATCAGCCGGTAAAGGCAGAAGAGGAGTATGATTTATATATGAGCGATTACAATAATACAGCACCCAACGCAGGTGCAGAGACAGAGCAGAACCAGCAGGCTCAGCAGCCGCAGATCGTTAAGGTGCCCCAGTTTGCTGGATACGACGCCAACAATCAGCCTGTATACAAGTACGTTCAGATGCGTCTTGCAGGCTACGATCAGAATGGCAAGCCTGTATTCATCCCGCTTAACGCACAGCCCAAACAGGCATCAGCTCCTGCACAGCAGACTGCGGCACAGGCCCAGAGAGCTGCATCAGCTCCTGTCCAGCAGCAAGCTCCTGTAAAGTCGGTGGTTCCGAGGAAGCCTGTACAGACAACAGGCACACCTACTGCAAATATCTCGAAGATTGCAGTAAATCCTCACAGCAAGTCTACTTCACAGGCTTTCATCAACGCTATCGCAAGCTCAAGAGAGTACGCTGACAAGAACCTCATTGAGACACAGGGTCTTAAGGCTAACAGCCCCGTTCTTAACTCTGTTGAGGACGTTCTTTCTACAATGGGCGACGATTCTGCAAAAAGAAGACAGATGGCTGCACAGCAGGCTCAGCAGAATGTACCGGTATTTGATGAGTACAAGACTCCTGCAAGAAGGCCATTTGGCGGAAATCAGCCTTCAAGACCTATGCAGCAGATGGACGCACGCTATATGACAAAGGCTGAACTGAAAAACAAGAAGAAGCAGGACAAGATTGATGCTAAGTTCAGAAAGGAAATGTCCAAGAGAGGCTTCTGAGAATAACCGGGACCCCCTACGAAATGAGGAAATACAATGGCAGAAAACAAGATCCTTGAGGAGCTGAGGGCAAAGCTCACAGATTCCGCCGAGGATAACAACAAGTTTCTTCGTGCAGAGGCTGAACGCTTCGCAAGAGAGAAGAATCTCGAGGGCGTGGACGCTGCAACGCAGCTTCTTATTGAACTGATGCCTGAGGAGCAGAAGGCGGAAATAGACAGACTTACTCATATCGACGGAATGCGCCTCGATGAGATGCATGACAGGATCATGGAGCTCATTAGGGAAAAGAATACTACCGAGGCAAAGTCACTTGCGGAACGCCTTTACAAAAAAATAATTCTTGACTATAAGGATACTGAGAACTCAAAGTTCGTATCTCTGAGGAATCCCTTCGAGGATAATCTATATCAACTAAGATACAAGTCCGAAAAGGTTTTAAACCGCACTCCATTTGATTTTGGTACATTCATTACTACTTATGGATATCTTCTCGTTGAGACGGGATCGCCTCTTGACGCTATACCCGTACTGGAGAAGGCTATAGAGTACAATCCTCTGGACTGCGGTCCGAGGTTCGAGCTTGCAGAGGTATACAAGCTACTGAAAAACAAGAGAATGACTCTCGAAACAACAAGAGAGACTCTTAAGGTAGCATCGTCGCCTGTGGCAATCGCACGATGCTACGCAAACGCGGGCTATGCGCTTACAGATATGGGTGAGTATGACGACGCGTTTGTGTTCCTTGCAGCAAGTGTGTTTTTTGCTCCCCACCCTGCTATTCCTCATGAAATGAGGGACCTCGTTCAGCGAAAGGGTAAGCCCATTAAGCAGCCTTCAAGAAATGACATGATAGAGGTCATGAAGAAGTACAACTTTGAATTCGGACCGAACCAGGACGTTGTTTCCGTAGCTGCTCAGCTTTCCGCCAATTATCTTATGGACAAGGATATACCCAACGCTCTTAAGGCGCTTAAAATGACGTATAACCTCACACGTGACGAGAAGGTCAAGGAGATAATCCTTACCTACGAGCCAGACGCTCCTATGGTGGCTCCGAGACATGACGAGAACGATGGAGAGCCCATGATAACCCAGACATTGAACGGACATGCCGAAATTGAATAATGTTATATGCCATGGCATTTCTGACAATTGCGCCGGAAATGCTGTGGCTTTTTTGTTTGTGAGTAATCAGAGCGGGCTAGATCATAATGAACTACTCACTAAAAGAGGCATGGATGGTTGTACCGTCAAATGATAACTAATAAAATGAGAGTTATGGAAGATAATAGTGCAGGAGATAATATTACGAGTAAAAATAAAAAGAAAATACGGGTCATGATCTGGAAAAGGAAGAATACGAATGTCCTACCGTTTCATAAGGGGATATGAAAGGTCTTATCCCTTATTAAGCCATTGATAACATCGAGAGAAGCTCCTAGGGTGTGGTGCACTCTTACCTTCTGAAATACAGCGAAAAGAATTAAGAGACCGGTAGCAGAGCTACAAGAAATTACCGTGTAACTCTTTGCAATATGCACAAACAGATACTAACAAAATTGACATATATTCCGAAATTTGCAAAAATACTTTATTTATCACTTAAAGCATGATATAATAGTTAAGGTTTATTTAATCCGGTCAAACCGGAAAAAAGAGGAAGAATTGCTGTGGAGATTATTCCATAAGCGAAAATGGGGGGCATTATGAAAAACGGTGTTAAAATGCTCGATATTGCCACAAAGCTCGGTGTGAGTGTGGTGACAGTATCAAATGCTCTTGCAGGTAGGGACGGCGTGAGCGAGCAGATGAGAAAAAAGATCTGCGAGACTGCCGAAAAAATGGGCTACAAGCCCTCCAATACCAAGAGCGAAAGGAAACGCATTGCTCTGCCTAAAACAGGGAAAAACGTGGGTATACTCACCTCGGAGCGCTTCGTGGGCGCAAGAGGTACATTTTATTGGGAGTTGACTGCAAGCATATCTAATCAGCTTTCTCAGATAAACGTATGCACGGTATACGAGTGTGTCAACTCTGAAAACGAAAAGAACGGAACGCTTCCAAATATGGTGACCGATGGCAAGGTTGACGGTGTTATTGTCATTGGACAGGTACACAGAAAGTACATAGAGTGTCTCAGCAAGCTAACAATGCCAGTAATTTTCGTTGATTTTTACGACAACAGGTATAAGGTGGACGCTGTTCTTTCTGATAATTTCAACGGCGGCTATATGCTGACGGATTACCTTGTGGAAAAAGGTCACAGGAATATAGGCTTTATAGGTACGCTGAATGCTACGAGTAGTATAAACGACCGATATCTCGGCTATCTGAAGTGTATCATGGAAAATGACTTTGAATTCCGCATAGAGTGGATTATCGGTGATAGGACCAAGCAGGGCGTGCTTATTGAGGATATCATGTTCCCCGACGAGATGCCTACGGCTTTTGTATGCAACTGTGACGAGACCGCATTCAGGGTCATATCTGCTCTTAAGTCCAAGGGCATACGTGTTCCCGAGGATATAAGCGTTGTGGGCTATGATAATTATACAGTGTCGAGTATATGCATACCGACAATTACTACCGTTGAGGTGGATCTTTCGAAAATGGCAGAGGTATCTGTAGGCATTATGGCGAAAAAGCTGGCAGATCCAACTTATTCCGAGGGCAGGCGCATCATCAGCGGAAGGCTCATCGAAAAAGAAAGCGTTCTCGATATAAGCGGAAGCTACAGCGAGGAGCGTTCAAATGCTTTGTAAAAATTTCTTTGGACATTTAAAAACAGTCCAGCAGCATAGACATCAGGTACTTATCCACTGTATTAAAGCTGGTATACCTGTAAGGGGAATTCTTCACGATTTGTCGAAGTTTTCGCCTACTGAGTTCATACCGGGAGTAAAATACTATCAGGGTACAAGGAGCCCAAACGAGCGTGAACGCGAGGTAGACGGCTACTCGAAGGCATGGATGCACCATAAGGGCAGAAATAAGCACCACTTTGAGTACTGGACAGATTATGACCCCGTCGTAAAAACGCTCGAACCGGTAAAAATGCCGGATATATACATATTTGAGATGTTCTGCGACCGAGTTGCTGCGTCAAAAATATACAATAAGGAAAAGTATAATAACTCCATGCCACTTGAGTACTTCCTTCGGGCAAAGCCTAGGAGAGTCATTGAAAAGACAACGGCTGAAAAGCTAGAATTTCTGCTAACTATGCTCCGCGACAAAGGAGAGGAAGAAACCTTCCGATATATACGTAGTCAGGTCAGAAAGAGCTGTTAATAGGGACTGGAGAGCTTAACACGCCGCTATCCTTCAACCGAAAAAAGTTGGGAATATGATTTTTTGACGGTCTAATATGTAATTGCGAACATACGGCCATCTTAATACCATGCAGAATATATTTACCCAAAAAGTTATATTTTTAATTGATTTACACAAAAGATCAATATTATGGGCGCACAGTGTGCGCCCTGTTTTTGGAATTGAACCGATTGTAAAGGAGTAACAGAAATGGTGCGGCAGTTTGGCGTAATTAACATAGATAGGTGAAACTTCTATCCCGGCAACCCTTTGCATGGAGAAGTATCCAGCCTTGGATGCGAAGCCGTGAGGCCAGCATTAAGGGGAGGTAGGAAAGATTCAGAGCCTTATAGCGCAAGCTGTTTCGATTTAGCGTCGTTAGGCCTGACTAAGCGGTGGGCGCTCCCCTCATTTTGGTCGAAGTCAGTAAGAACCGTTCGTTAAAGCGTGAACGGGTAGACACCGCCAGTGTTGAAAGATGTGCGAGGGATCAAGGTGTTAACTACGTACCCAGGAGATCTTATGGCTTCCCAGTAACAGGGGATTACAGAACAAATGCGAGGCACAAGGACGAAAAAAGTGTTGTAAGAAGTCAGATGCTGAAGGTTTGACTAGCAAAATTCGGACTGCAGCTTGCAGAGGATAAATCCAGAATCCTACCATTTGGCAGAAATATCGACGCGCAAGATACATTTGACTTTCTATGCTTCACACACTACGATGGCAAAACAAAAATCTGGCAAATACACTATCGGGCATAAGATAAGCAAGAAAAAGAAGAAGGTAATCAAAGCAAAACTAAAGACATGGATAAAAGCGAACCGAAATCTGGACTGCAAGATATTCCTTCAAACGCTGGACAGAAAGCTAACAGGAACAAATAATTACTATGGCATAAGTGGAGAATTTTCGAAAGTTGGATTGCTTTACGCACATGCATAGTATGTAACCTATAAATGGCTGAACAGAATAAGTTAGAGGAAGAGCTTTACATTTGAAACGTTTCAAAAGATATGGGATAAAACTATTCACAAACCTTATGTGCATGTAAACATATGGGCAGAAGGAGGAGTAGTTTATAACAACAGATAACGCGAAGGAGACGAGGGGAGCTGTATGCGGGAAAACCGCACGTACAGTTCTTAAAGGAGTGTGTGTTTCGACGTTATTATTTAAGAAAGGAATGAATTTACTCATGAACCCGAGACTGCCGTATCTGCGTGAAAAAACCGCAAAGCTGACAGCTTCCCCCGGAGTATACATAATGCGCAAAAAGGACAGCTCTATCATATATATAGGGAAGGCTAAGAATCTCCATAACCGCGTCAGCAGCTACTTTCGCGAAAATCCTGATCATACGCCGAAGGTCGCAGCTATGGTGTCGAATGTGTACGATTACGACTTCATAGTTACCGACAGCGAATTTGAGGCTTTGCTTCTAGAATGCAGCCTTATTAAGCAGCATAAGCCGAAGTATAACATACTTCTAAAGGACGACAAAGGATATCATTATATACGTATTTCCGATGATGAGTACCCCCGTATAACCAATGAAAAAAACACAAAACAGAGCGGTACATATCTAGGGCCTTATACCAGCGGTTATATTACAAAGGAGGCTGTGAATGAAGCGAACCGGGTTTTCATGCTGCCTACTTGCAAGCGACACTTTCCACAGGATTTCGGCAAAAGTCGCCCCTGCCTCAACTACCACATAAAGCAGTGCATGGGAGTGTGCAAGGGCAGAATAAGCGCTGAGGATTACCGAAGTGCTATAAATCAGGCTGTAGAGTTCATAAAGAGCGGCAGCGCGGAGTCTGTGGAGAGAATGAAAGCCGAAATGGAACGTGCCGCGGAGGACTTGGATTTCGAGAAGGCAGCAATGCTCCGGGACCGTATCACTGCGGTGAAAAAGGCTTCGGAAAAGCAGAAGATAATCAACAGCGGCGTGGAGTCGGCAGACGTTTTAGGTGTTGCTGAATTTTATGACGGACTGTATATTTCTGTGCTTATGTACCGTGAGGACAGACTCTTCGACAAGGCTGTCTTTGAGCTGCCGCTGCCAGACAGGGACGAGGAGATACTCAGTCAGTTTATGTTGCAATTTTACTACAAAAAGCCCGATATACCTAAGAATATCGTGGTAGATCATATTCCTGCCGACAGTGAGCTCATAGTTGAAATGCTGGAAACTCAGGCAGACAGAAAGGTGAAGCTCCACGTGCCGCAGAAGGGACGTCAGCTGGAGCTCTTGAGACTGGCTAAAAATAACAGTGCGGAATATGCTGCGATAAAGAATTCACGTACAGGAAAAGAGGTCATAGCACTTGAACAGCTGGGACAAAGCCTCGGCCTTTCGAAACCGCCGCGGTATATTGAAGCCTATGATATATCCAACCTTTCTTCGGAATCAATGGTTGCTGGTATGGTGGTATTCGAGGATGGCAGACCGCTGAAAAAGGCGTACAAGCGATTTACCGTGAAGGAGCAGGAGCTCCAGAACGACTATGGAAGTATGCGGGAGGTGCTGAAAAGAAGGCTAATGCATATAATAACTGGGGAGGGGGACGAGTATTTCACACGCACTCCCGATCTTATACTTCTTGACGGTGGTAAAGGTCATGTAAATGCCGTAGAACCGCTGATTCGGGAGCTTGGGCTGGATATACCTTTATTTGGTATGGTAAAGGACGACAAGCACCGGACGAGAGCTATTGCAACGGGTGGCAGAGAGATACAGATTAGCAGCGTAAAAGTCGTTTTCGACCTTGTTACGAGGATACAGGACGAGGTACACAGATTTTCAGTCAGCTTCATGCACTCGCGTCACAAGAAAAAAACATACAGCTCGGAGCTCCTTAATGTACGCGGTATAGGCGAAAAGAAGGCTGCCAAGCTGTTCATGAGGTATAAGACAATCGCAAACCTGAAAAAAGCTTCTCCGTATGAGCTTGCGGTTGCTGCCGGAGTGAGTCAGGAAACTGCAAACGAGCTATGGGAAGTTATACGTGAGATGTGAGTTATTTTCCCTAACACCGTGAAAAAGTCTATATTATAATAGTATACGTGAATACTTTTGTGAAAACGGTGTAATATGGTAAAAAATATAAACTTGTCCACAGAATTCAAAAGGGTTTTTGTCTTTTGAAAAGGGCATTTTAGTGCAAGAACGTGCAAAATGACTAAATTACTATAAAGCAAATTGCCGCAGTTCACAATTCTGTAAAAATAAGATAAAAAAAAGGTGTTTTATGTTGCATTTTAAAAGTGAGTGTGATATAATTATTGTGGAAGTTTAACAATGTTTGGTATCGGTTTGTTTATACCATATATTGCGCTGTCTTTATGCTTTGTTTTGTACGCTATATAGCCGTTTATTTCTATTCAATATTACTGTTGGTATAAAGATTAGTTAATATTGATAAAAAACGGCGGATTATTTATGTCAAAAAAGCGATTGAAAAGTAACTTTTAAAATGTTATAATTGTTATTATTAAGGCAGTGAGAAACGTTCATCACAAGTTATTAATTTACGGAGGTGGTTTCATGAGGAGTTATTCCTACAGTGGTCAGGACGCAAAGGGGATGCCTAAAAAGGGTATCATAACCGCTGAGAATGACCAGGAATTCCTGCAGAAGGCCAAGGAAAAGGGCATTTATGTCAGGGATTATCAGGAAAGCGATTCAAGTGAAGCAAAATCAATCTACAAGTTTGGAACCAAGGAGCTCGCATTCAACTGCAGACAGCTTTCTGCGATGCTCACCTCAGGTCTTACGCTTGTAAAAGCCATCGATATCCTTACCAAAGAGCAGGAAAACGAAAAAGCCAGAGCTATATGGCAGGATGTCTACGAGAACGTACAGAAGGGTGAATCCTTCTCGTCAACTCTCGAAATGCACGCGGGATCCTTCCCAGACTTCCTGATTTCGATGGTCGGCGCAGGTGAGAGCAGCGGTTCGCTGGATATCGTTATGACGCGAATGTCTGATCACTACGCGAAGGAAAACAAACTCAAGAACACCATCAAGAGTGCAATGATATATCCTATCATCCTTTTGGTACTCTGTGTGGCAGTCGTAATACTGCTCTTCACGTTCATCATGCCTACATTTATTGATATGTTCGATGATAAGAGTCAGATGCCTTTCCTGACAAAGGTCCTCGCGGCGATAAGCGACTTCCTCAAGTCAAAATGGTATCTCCTGATAGGTATCATAGTTATTGGCGTAGCGGCTTTCATTTATGCAATGAAGGTACCGAAGTTCAGACTTAAATTTGATCGTATGCTGGTCAAGGGGCCTGGATTTGGTCCTCTTATCACAAAGATTTATACAGGACGATTCTCACGTACACTTTCTTCACTGTACTCCAGCGGTCTTCCAATGGTAGAATGCCTCGATAGAGCATCACGTATCCTCGGCAATACTTATGTCGATCAAAAGTTTGAAGAAGTTATCGACGAGGTAAAACAGGGCGAACCCCTTTCGGCAGCTATCACACGTACAGAGTTGTTCGAGCCTATGTTCTGCTCGGTCATCTACGTAGGCGAGGAAGCAGGTGCCCTCGACTCTATCCTTGAAAAGTCATCAGATTACTATGAAGAGGAATCTGACGCGGCAGTACAGCGTCTCGTTGATATGATACAGCCTATACTCATCATATTCATGGGCGTTATCATCGGACTTGTAGTAATGGGCATCTACCCAGCACTTTATGGTTCGATCTCAAATATCGAAAACGAATAAGAAAGGTGGAAAGAATAAATGCTTTCATTTGATATTACCGATAGAAATATACGAGTTGTTAAAGGTGTTGAAAGCGGCGGCAAGATCAAGATCAGTTCTGCTGCTACCGTAAGTGTTGAAGAAGGACTGATCGTCAACGGTCACGTCAGGGACGTTCCTGCAGTTGCTACACTCATTAACAATGTAATCAAAATGCATAAGATGCCTGATAAGGAAGCGATAGTTTCTATCTCATCCAACCTCACGATATTCAAGGAAATGACAGTTGCAAAGAGCAACAGAGGTCAGGATCTTCAGAAAGTCGTTAAGATGCAGATGCAGGCTGAGCTCAATCTCGACGATTCTTACAGCGTGTCCTACATCATTGTAGGCGATGCAGACAACAGCGAAGTAAGCGAGCCCTCGTACAAGATACTCGCTACAGCCTGCCCTTATGAGATTGTAAACAGCTACCGCGATATGTTCAAGCTGCTTACGATTACGCTCAGATCAGTAATGATTGGCTGTAACTGTATCACCAAGGTGCTTCTTGCTGATACAAAGATTAGATCTAAAATGCCGCTCCTTGCAGTACAGATTGACAACAACTTCATTTCACTCAACCTATATGAGCAGGGACAGCTTTCGTTCTCGCGTTTTGCATCTATCGATGCTGCTGATTATGGTTACTCTGATGACTATGTATTTGAAGCAGTCAACGAGAATATCTTCCGTATGCTTCAGTTCCACAGAAGCCGCAACACCGGAGAGGCAATCGAGAACGTAATATTCTACGGCGATACTCACGAGTATGTACGACTTACAGACGAACTTGAAAAGCTCGATCTTAAGACAAGTCTCATCAATGTGCCTCCGCAGATTCACGGTCATGAAAATCTTGAGTTCTCGCTGTACGCTAATGCTATTGGCGCTATGTTCAAGAGAAACAGGGAGATTGAAAAGATCAATCTTCTCGATACCGATTTCAGCTCCGCTGTAAAGAGCAGAATGAGAAACGAGAATGCAGGCAATATCGCTATTATCGCTTCTCTTCTCGGTTCACTGGTTATCGTTGGTGCAGCATGGGGAATTCTTGCGTTAAAGAATAAAAGTGTAGAGAACGATATTAAGGAGTGTCAGGAATTTATTGACAGCCCTGAGACAAAAAAGAACCTTGACCACCGCACAAGACTTCTTAAGCTAAAGGATACAGTAAATGCTTACTATACAAAAATGTCAAAGGCTCACGATGCATACCTTTCACAACCTGTGTTTACCCTTGAAGTATACGAAAAGATTGAGGAAATCCTTAAGAAGTCATGCGAGGCAGAGAAGATTGAATATTATAAGGTGAATTCTCCTTCATATAATAATGGTATGATCGCATTCTCCGTTACCTGTGATGCAAATAAGGATAAGGATAAATATGCACAGACTTTACCGGCTGATTTCATTGAGAATCTTGCAAGTGATGACTGGTTTGATGCAGTTTCATACGCCGGATATAATGTTTCAACTATTAAAAGCGACGGGGAAGAGGATAAGAGGATGATTAACTTTGCAGTAAATCTAAAGATGGCTCCTAATGAAAGTGCTTATCATCCTGAAACAAGCTCTAAGGAGGAGAAGAAGAAATGAAACTTAACTACAGAGATAAGATAATTGCTGCGATCGTACTTGCATTTGCAGTTTTGCTTTTGGGCTTCTTTGCTCTTGTAAAGCCAAAATATTCCGATATCAAGGATAACAAGGTCAAGCTCGCACAGAAGCAGACTGAAAGACAGGATATCGAGAATAAGATCGCTGAGATACCCGGTCTTAAAAAGGATATCACAAATACTTATACGGAAACAAGCAAGAAGACAGAAATCTTCGTTGCAGTCGATAACATTGGCGATCCTATTGCAGTAGATGAATATCTTCAGAAGCTTGCAGATGACAATAAAGTAAGGATCGACAGCCTTCAGGTAAAATCACCAGTTATCTCTGATATCCCTTTTTACTTCTACAAGAAGGATGACAATCTTGCAGAAGCAAGAAAAAGCGCTGATATAAATGGAAGACTCCAGGAACAGTTTAATGAAACTTACGCTGAATCTATTGCTCTAAGCGGTTCAACAAGCGAAAAGATTCTTTCAACAGAATATGGTGTACAGATTTACGGAACTAAGAAGAATATCGGGAATTATCTTAAGGCTATAAAGGAATTTGACAAGGCTCTTACAGTCAAGTCTGTATCGATAGGAGATCCTTCATTCGGAAAAAACACTCTAAAGGATGCAAACATTAACGACTGGGACGGTCTAAATTCTGAGGATGAGCAGACAATCCAGGTAGGCGATAAGACAATCAAAAATACACAGACAGCTCAGATTGTCATAACACTTTATTCAGTATATGAAATGGATGAACCTAACGTTGATTAATGCGGGTTCAAGTGAGCAAAAGCATAAACACCTGATTTCAAACGCTGAGTTATTAGGATTATAACTTGAAAGGCGGTTAGGAAAAATGAAAACAGAGAAGAAGAAAACACTGTGTGGTTCAGCACTGTTTACAGTAGTTGCTGTAATGGCAATACTTATTCTCTTCCTGACAGGTACTCTTGCGCTGGCAACTGCTTCCAATAGCAGAGCCCATAAGTCATATGCGGTTTCTCAGGCAAGTTATACCGCAAGGGCAGCGATAAGAGCATTTAAGGAAGGTATGACACAGGATGCAGATTTGGCAGCTGCAGTAGGTGCACTTGGTGAGAGTGGTGGTAATATTCCACTTAAAGTCAAGGTAACTATGGATGACAAATCAATGGGCATAATCGGACATTGGGATGAAGCGAATCCCAATGAGTGGGTAGATAATGAGATCGTACTGGAACCTGTTCCGGATAAGGTAGATTGGGTATACGATGTTGATAAAAACGAATGGGTCTCATGGAATATTGTAAAACTGACATCTACTTGCCGTGTCGGTCAGGAGGAAGAAACGGTCATTGCTTATATAAGCAAACATGGTGAGCCTGGCGAGACACAGCAGACTAACAACGAGGTTAAAGGACTTCAGGAAGCCGGCGGTAATAACTATGTAAATGGCGCAGATATTTATGGCGGTCTTGGTATAGGACTTGCTGATGATCATCCTGGGTCTTATGGCGGAACCAATGCGTTCAGAACTCATACAAGCCTTACATTTATCAACGGAGACTTTGACTTTAAAACATCAAGTACTGAATTTAATGTTGATGACAATGAGTCAGGTGTAACTCCGGTTGCTGCATATGTCATAATGGGCAATTGTTCATCATCGAATAATACTGCTATTAAAGTAAATTATACACTTAAAAAAGATTTTACCCAGAAGGATATACCTTATTTCTATGTAGACAGATTATTATATCAGCGTGACCAGTCAGATTTTACTTTTTCAACAGGAAACGGCGCACCTTTTAACATTTTTGCCGGAACAATATATCATCCGTACAATTTTAAAGCAGACGCAGATCTATATCTTATGGATGAGGTCGCTACTGATGATACTCCCGAGACTCTGAGAGATTATTATTCAGAGGGATATGATCTTGCTCCTGATGGATTTCCTAAGCTCAAGGGATACTGGCCTGATAAGCAATATTGGAATGATCCGAGTCTAGTAGAAGAAAAGGAAAAGGCAATGCAGGATCCTGCTAACATTATTGGCGGTGAAACCAAAATCGAAGTCGGCAAAAATGTTATCGGAACAGATACTAAATCTGCCGATGGAAAACAGCTGTACAAATGGACTCTTGGTACATTTAAGCGATTAGATGATACTAAAATAGATTCTATTGGTGGTACAATATACTGCAACGGCGATTTAAATTTATATTTTGCAAAAATACATGGTGATGTAAGAGTAAAGGGCAAATGTGTTATTAGTGGTAAGGACACCGTGATAGATGGTGATTTGGTGGTTGAAAACGCATACGAAAACGCTAATAAATCAGATGCAGAGAAAGTATCTGGATTGACATTTACAGACGGTGCTTCAGCGGAACAAATACACGGAAGAATATATGTAAGCCAAGGCACAGCTACAGATACATCGACTTTAAAGGAAGGTTATTCAAAAAAGACCGGAGTTTATCCGGATTATAAGGTGTATGAGAACAAGTCACTGCCTAACGTCGAGATAGTAGAGAGTTCTTACGAGATTAATTCTGATGGTAAGTACGTCTATGGCGGCGTAGAGTACGACAGCAAGCCATATATTCAGTGTAAACCGCTTACAGATAATGAAGCAGGCATTACCATAGGTGCTACAGTACCTGAAATCATTACTACATCGGAAAATACACGATTCAAAACATTTTCAGACGGACGTATTTTAGATGATGCCGGATATTTTGAAGTAACTACTGAAAAAGAGTCATATTACACAAAAGACGGTGTAGAAGTAGGAAAATCAGAGGCAATGGGAGAGTATTATGCTGACCCGGAAGGAAACAGAGTACAGAGGGCAGATGCTTATAACATAAGTTTTAGCGGTTCAGGAAGTGTTAATGTAAATTCTTATCCAAAGGGCAGCGCATATCCAGAGGATATGACCCGTGAAAAGATTTATGGTACAAAGAATAAGAACGCAGATTCCTCAACTAAGCTCATTACGACTCTTATTGATGCGAGAAAGGCTCTCGGTATGAATCCTGATGACGGTTATTTTGATGAAAAGATTTATATTCGTGAAAAGCCTTCAAATCCTGTTGCAGTAATAGATTCAACATACCTTGAGGAACACAAAGTAACTAAAGATGGTCAAAATCAGATTGAACTAGTAAGGCCTAAAGAAAATGCAGATTGGTATATACTTGATGGAGTAGATCTGTCAGGTTATGAAATATCAATAGTTGATAATACATCTGCTATTAAGTCCCCTAACAGCCATGTAAAGTATCAGGGTGGAATCATAAGATTCTTTATTCAAGGAGATGTTAAATTAGATAATTCTTCTATAGCTCCTTCGAAGATTCTTGACAAAACAATGAATGAAATTCATTATAAGGATGATTTTGGCATTGAATATTTTACAGGCGGAGCATACAGGACAAATGACGATGCCTCGGATCCAAAAAAGGAAACCGGAAAGGACACTGAAGGAACATTAACCTGCAAAAATAATTGTTTGATAGTTGGTTCTTTAAAGGCACCATACCTTGATATTGCGTTTGCAAATGGTCAAGGTAAATATTCATTTGTTTATACAACTGAAAGCGGCGAACAAAAAGGAAAAAATGAAGCCTATAAACCGTGTATAATAGGAAATGCGCTTGTAAGAAGAGTTACTGATGCTCAGAATGGACTCAATCTTGCATATACAAAATCAGGTGCAAGTTCAAATTCTAATAGTAATGATGAAATTGCGGTTGATCCGAGTGGTACAGAGTGGAAATTCAAGTACTATACACGGTGATGAAGGAGGAATGTTCTTATGAAAAAGGGTAAAAAGAATCTCAAGGGCATGACTCTTATCGAAATGATAATTTCCATTGCGGTATTTGCTGCTTTATGCGGAGTTCTTGTTATGGTTGGTACTCATATCGACGCTCAGTCAAGAGCGACAAATAACCTCAAGGATAAGATTGTTAAGCAGTCGCCTTATGCTGCAAACAGAATCACGAAATATCCGGGTGAAAAAGATGAGGATGGTAATTATCCTGAGTTCCCAACTAAACCGATTACTATAGAAATCGATTACGGCACAAATAAAGTAAAAGTCGAAGCAACGAAGTTTGAGACCGAAAGTATAGTTCTTGAAGGCAGATCAGATAAGTCACAGGAGAACATAAAGAACGGTTTCAACAGCGGACTTAACCTTGATTTTATTTGTATGAATTCTGAGTTAGAAGAGACTACGACCGAAGCACCGACCGAAGCACCGCCTGCAGAGCCAGGTCCATGAGCGGAGGTGCAGCTATGAAAAAAACATTCAAAAAGGGCTTTACGCTCACTGAGCTTATAGTCGTAATGGCTGTATTCTCGATACTGATGGTCGGTGTAATGTCGGTCATAGAGCCTGTGTCAAATATATTCAAGCGTCAGTCAGTAGCTGAAAAGACTTATTCCTACGCACATAATATCCAAACCTATTTGCAGACTCATTTACAGTATGCAGAGTCAATTGTTGTTGCAACAGACGATATGTTTAAGGATGTTTCTGATGATAAAGATTTTCTTGATCATCCGGGAAAGGATATTGAGGAAGCTGTTAAGGTTTATGCTGAGAAGCATTTTGCGTATAATGTAATTCATGCAGAAACAGGTAATGATGTACGTTGGATGGACGGTCAGATACATGTTCTGAGAATGGTCAACAGCGGAGATGACAGAGGTCAGATCAAGCACAGCATCTACAAATTCAAGTCAAATACAGACGAAAACAAAGGTGTTCAGGTGGATTTCGATCATCCTGTGCAGGACGAAGTGAACGAGATAAACCCCGCTTTTTTCAAGGCGAGTGACGCAAAGTATAATTTTAATTATGCACTTGGCGCATCAACGCTTGTAAATGTACCGGTTCCAGCAGGTGGAGATCCTAATTCAATGTACAAAGCTCTTAATAGTGATTATAATATTCCAGTTGAGGATAAAGCTGATGGTAAAAAAGAGAATAGTGCACTGGTAGAAAAAGATAACTTCAATATATCAATCGTTATTGACAAGGCTGGTAAGAATAATCAGGGATCTATTGATGTGAGCGAAGAATTGCTTGATGATGATAAAAATCCTGTAAAGAATGCAGACGGCATTCCTGTAACAAGAAATTACAGAGCTTTCAGAATGCCTGCCGTACTTCAGATAGCTCCTATCGAGCTAACAAATACTCTTTCTAGTGATTTTGGTCCAAACAGACTTTATAAGGAAAAAGGTACAGGTGATATAGCTTATCATCCAAATATAACTTTGGATCAAAGTGTCGGCTGGTCGTTTTATGCGTATACTTCGAAGGAAGTAGATTTCAGCAATGATATATATTTTATTTACGCTTTACCCGATGAAATGACTTTGGGCGACGAGATAACAACATAATAATTAAGAAAACAGGCAGCAGTCAAATGCTGCTGCCTGTACTTATTTTTCACTTTTATTCAGTGGCAAGAAGATTGAGATACATCTGAGCTAACTGTGGTCCCCATAAAGCTCCAACGGCAATTCCGATGGAGAGAAAAGGTCCAAATGCAAATTTTGAATCTTTTGTGACCTTCTTTATTATAAGTCCGCCAATTGCAGCGGAAAAAATACCAATCAATGTTGAAACGATAACAGCCTGTGTTCCAAGCACAGCTCCTGAAGCGAACATTAAAAATGTATCGCCAAGCTCAATAGCTCTGAAGTCTTCACCGAACTTCTTTCTGATGATCGGTCGGCTGACTTCGCCGATTATGAAAAACGGTACGCTGATTATAAGAGCTCCAATAATACGGCTTTTCAGTGTTATATCTTCATATTCTGGAGAATAAAAAAGAGCAAGAGGAACTGCAAGGACAAATATGATTCCGACAATTATCATGCTGATTTCCATAGTGTCCCAGTCCATAAATGCGACTACTATCAGAAGCGACATGAGAACGCAGGTTATTATGGATTTAACATTGATGTCTAGAACATAAAACGTCAGAACGTAAAGGATACCGTTGAGGGATTCAACTATTGGGTAGCGTGGGGATATCCTCGCGCCGCAGGTATGGCACTTGCCTCGTAGCATGAGCCAGCTGAAAACAGGTATAAGGTCAATGGGTCTTATCTTAGCTCCGCAGGTCATGCAGTGAGAAGCCTTTTCCTTCTCTTCCTTGCTTCCGCCAATGCCGAGTATGGATTCGCCTTTGGGAAGCCTAAGGATAACAACGTTTAGGAAGCTCCCTATACATATACCAAAAAGAAAAACTATGACGTAAAACATGATCTTGAATGGCAGCTCGGTAAATTCACTGTGGAGCATATCTTCAAAGCCGAACATGATTTTACCCCTCCTTCATATTAAATAGTTCATAATATTATTATAACATAAATTATGGAAAATTCAAGTAAAATTTTAGAATGCGGGAGTGTATGACGGTACACTGAGCATTCAGAAAATAAGCGGAGGTTTTTTATGAGAAACGAGAGAATTGGTGACTACTTAGTCAATCAAGGGCTTATCACAAGCGAGCAGCTTCAGCAGGTTCTTGACGCGCAGAGAAATTCCAACGGTTCCAAGAAATTCGGTGACGTTGTAGTTGAGCTGGGCTTCATGTCTGAAGTTAATTTCGCAAAGGCTCTTGCAGGAAATCTGAGAGTTCAGTACGTTGACCTCGACAATATCGAGATCAATTCCGACGCTGTTCAAATGGTTCCAGAGGCACTTGCAAGAAAGCATACTGTAATTGCTATTAATGTACAGGGCAAACGTCTTACAGTTGCAACGAATGATCCTGTAAATTTCATTGTCCTCGAGGACATCAAGGTTTCAACAGGTATGGACACCGTTCCAGTTCTTGCAACAACATCGGCCATTAATAAGGCAATCGGTAAGTGCTACTCAATGCAGAACGTTGACAGCGTTCTCGAGAATGTAAGCGCTATGGGTGGCGATCTTGGCGAAATGAGCGAGGCTGACCTTGAATCCAAGGACAGAGTTGAAAGTGCTCCTATCGTTAAGCTTGCTACCACTATCGTTGAGAACTCCTACAGAGCAGATGCGACCGATATTCATATCGAGCCCTTTGACAAGTACACAAGAATACGTATCCGTGTAAACGGCGATCTCGTTGAGCTTATGAATATTTCCAGTGCAGTTCACAGTGCCCTTACAACACGTTTTAAGCTCATAAGCGGTATGAACATCGCTGAAAAGAGAATCCCTCAAGACGGCCGTTTTACACAGGTCGTTGATGGAACTACTCTTGACGTCCGTGTATCCTCGCTTCCCATGGTTCACGGTGAAAAAATCGTTATCCGAATCCTTTCAACAGGACAGATTGCGCTCCGTAAGATCACAGATCTCGGTATGTCAGATTATAACTATACACTGTTTGAGTCAATGCTCCGTGTACCTCACGGCGTTATCCTCGTTACAGGACCTACCGGTTCAGGTAAAACAACTACACTTTATGCGGCTCTTGGTGAGATCGCAAAGCCTAATGTAAACGTTGTTACCGTTGAGGACCCTGTCGAAAAGGCTATCGACGGTATCAACCAGTGTCAGGTAAACGTAAAGGCAGGTATGACATTCGCCGCTGCTCTCCGTTCTATCCTCCGTCAGGACCCTGACGTAGTAATGATCGGTGAGATGCGTGATACCGAGACAGCGGATATCGGTATCCGTGCTGCTATCACAGGACACCTTGTTCTTTCCACACTCCATACAAACGACGCTGCTTCAACAGTTGTCCGTCTAGTTGATATGGGCGTAGCTCCTTACATGGTTGCTACATCTATCATCGGTGTTATTGCACAGCGACTCCTTAAGGTACTGTGTCCCGAGTGCAAGAAGCCAAGAATGTCTACTCCCGAAGAAAATGATCTTATGGGTATTGATCACTCTATACAGATATTTGAGCCGGGTGGATGCCCTGTATGCAACAACACTGGCTACAGAGGAAGAACTGCTATACATGAGATCATTCACTGTACACCTAAGGTAGCATCTATCATTGCTGCAAACGGCAGTAAAGAAGAGATCGAGAAGGCAGCTAAGGAACAGGGAACTAAGCTTCTCCGTGACAATGCTTCCGAGCTTGTACAGGCAGGCGAAACATCAATCGATGAGCTTGTAAGAACTACATTTACAGTTTAATGGCTTGCAGGGAGGATAATTAATATGGCAATCGAAATACATAGAATACTTGACGAGGTCAGACTCCTCGGCTGTTCTGACCTACACTTTACAGACAGGATTGCTCCTGTTGTACGTCTCAACGGTACGCTCAGAACAATGCGTACACAGTACCCTGAAATGGACGAGGAGGAAATACTCAATATCGTTCATCAGATGACAAACGACGCTCAGCAGACAAGCATCAACAATCATCATGATACCGACTTCTCGTTCACAACAAGAAGCGGCTACCGTCACCGTGTAAACGTATATTTCCAGAAGGGTAAGCCTGCTATCGCTATCCGTCTTCTGAGAAACGATATCCCTACACTTGAAGACCTTGGACTTCCTCCGATACTAGCTGACTTCGCTATGCGTCCCCGTGGACTCGTTCTCGTAACAGGTCCTACTGGTTCCGGTAAGTCAACTACCCTTGCTGCTATGATTGACTTCGTTAACCTTAACAGAAGTGCTCACGTTATCACAGTAGAGGATCCTATCGAGTATGTTCACGACCATAAGAGATGTATGGTAAACCAGAGAGAGATTGGCGATGACGTTGGAAACTTCGCCCTCGCCCTCAGAGCTGCTCTCCGTGAGGACCCAGATGTAATCCTCGTAGGAGAAATGCGTGACTTCGAGACTATTCAGGCTGCTGTAACCGCTGCCGAGACTGGACACCTCGTTATGTCAACACTTCATACAACATCAGCAGCGGATACTATCAACCGTATCATCGACGTTTACCCTGAGCATCAGCAGCAACAGATCAGAACGCAGCTTGCTAACAACCTCGTAGCTGTTATCTCACAGACACTTATACCAAAGAAGGATGGCTCTGGACGTATCGCTTGTATGGAAATACTTAACGTAACAGACGCTATCTCGGCTATGATACGTGATAATAAGATACACCTCGTTCAGTCTGCTATCCAGACCGGTAAGCAGCAGGGCATGATGTCTCTGGATATGGAGCTTGCTAGACTTGTATCCAGAAACGTTATCGGAGAAGTAGACGCTCTCGAGAAGTGTCTTGACAAGCAGGAATTCTACCGCTTTCTTGCTCAGATGGGCGGTGCTGGAAGAGGAGTTGCTCCTCAGGCATAAAAATATGCCTTTCGCATAAGTGCGGTACCTATTTAAATAGTATACATTATTTAACGGGGAAGGATCATTCTAATAAAATGTCCTTCCCCGGATTGTTTTTTGGGAGTGACTGACTAAGAAAAAACACGGTTTTATACCCTGATTGTTGCTATCACAATTAGTATTATTTTGTGCAAATAATACGGAGAAATTATTTTTTCAGCCATCACGGAACTATAGAAAAGGTTTGTAGCCTCAAGAATTTCAAGAAAAATGCGATTTACAAAATGTATAAATAACTGTGAATATAACAAATACTAAATTAAAGATTTAATTTATTCATAAAAACTTGTGCAACTCGACGAAAACGACAAAAAAAATGTACCGATTTACCGTTCTGATGTAAAAAGTGCCCTCGAATATGGATTTTTTTTTCTGAATCTGTTGACATATTGTGAATAAGGTGATATACTATAATCACAGGGAAGGGAAAGGGAGAAAAATCCCCGGACCTAAAAATCGAGTGGAAGCAAAGCTTTCACAAATCTATTTTTTAAAGGAGGGTTTTCTTATGAAAACTACAAAGAAAGGTTTTACACTTATTGAGCTCATCGTTGTTATCGCTATCATCGGTGTTCTCGCAGCAATCCTCGTTCCTTCAATGCTTGGTTATGTTAAGAAGTCTAAGATTTCTTCTGCTAACTCAGCAGCAAGCTCACTCCAGAAGGCTATCAACACAGCTCTTATCGAAATCGATGAAGAGACAGAAGAGGGTTCAGATATCTATGCGATTGAGCGTACAGCCAAGGGTGCAAGTTCTGTATCTGTTTATGCCGATTCTGCTAAAACTGCTTTCACATGGACTGATAATAATTACAAAACTGACGGTGGTACAATTGTATGGAATAAGATTCGCCACTACATGGACAAGGCAAGCAAGTGTATGTTCCTTGCTTACTGTGAAGGCGGCGCTTGCAAGGCTATCGGTGTTGCTATAGACAATACTTACTGCGGTACTTCACCTTCTGGTGTTGTAACAGTTGATACTTATACTGCTTATAAGGGCGGTTCTTATGCTACTGCTGCAGCTGCTGCTCTTAATAAGGCATCGTGATGATAAGGTAAGACCTTAAAGATCATAACTTAAAACAAAGGCTCCTCCCAATAGGGAGGGGCTTTTTTGGGTTTGCCCGACATGGGCACAATCTAACGGGTGAAAGTCCCGAACACGCCCAGATAGTGGGAAGTGTATAGCTGAACAGCAAGGGTGTCCGCCGTGAGGCGGAATCTGAAGGAAGCTGTAAGCAAACATCTGGTCTGACGAACAGAAATCGCATATAAGGCTGGGCTACGAGAGATAAGCTGGCCAAAAGCAGCAAAGTCTGATAACTATCACCTGTTAGTAGTAGCAAAGTAAATGTGGCAGATATATGGAGGGAAAGAGTGTGCGCCTTAATCGGGGAGGTCTCACAGGCGGGATATAACCCGTAGTAACAACGAACTGTGAGAAGTCA
>JAGCWY010000059.1 GCA_017961625.1 Ruminococcus sp.
CGCTACGCTCCTCACTCCAAAAGGTGCTTGCCAGTTACTGCTAACAACAAAGCAGCCTGCACAAATTGAACAGACTGCTTTTAGATATTACATAGAATTATTTTTGTTTTTTCCACTGTCTACTTGACAGGGGGCGGGTCAGAGAATAAAAAGCTCCATCGAGGATGTATATTTCAAAAGCAGCAAATACGTGCTATTGCAGCACCAATAAGCCTATTGTAAGGTAAGCTGCAAACCCGGTCCATAAAAGATAGGGGATATTAAGATAGGCAGCCGCTTTACTGATGTGGTAAAACGAGAGTATCATAGCTGTTATAAGTATCAGCATAGCGATAACAACAGCTGTAGCTCCCTCGAGAGACCGCAGACCGAAAAACATCGGAGTCCATAGGGAATTCGCAAGAAGCTGAGCGCCGTACAGCATAAGAGCTGTCCTGCGCCGCTTATCGCCGCTGTTCAATATAAGATAAGCCGATATGCCCATAAGCGCATAAAGTATACTCCATACCACAGGGAAAAGCCAGCCCGGAGGTGCCAGCGGCGGCTGGTTAAGTTGCTGATAAAAGCCGGAAAAATCTCCACCGGAAATCAAAACAGACAATACTCCCACAAGTTCGGTACCGACTACCCAAAGAATAAGATTAGTCCATTTTATCTTCATTTATTACCACCTCTTCCAATATAGTATATGCAGAAAAAAGTGTTTGATACTATAAAATATTATGTATATCTCCCTTTTTAGAGGGACAGTTATTGACAAACTAGCAGTTTGATGATAGATTATTAATGCGGCAATTTCATAAAAAACCAGCTTACAAAAATTTTTTCTTATTTTTTGTGACACTTCTGCCGATACTGTCGAATGTTATGTATGAAAGCACGATATCCATGGAACACTTTCAAAACACCGGGAGGATGAAATATATGACGGGCAAAGAATACTGCAGACTTTACAGAAAGTCTCGGGATAAGGCTTACGATGCCTTGTTTGAAAGCTACTGCAATTACGTTTATGCTATAGCCTATAATAAATTGAGAAGCGTTGCTTCAAAAGAGGATATAGAAGAATGTGTCAGCGATATATTCGCGGACATATTCTTCGGCTACGATACGGAAAGCGAATATGAAGGCGACATGAAAGCTTATGTTAGCACAGTCGCAAAGCACCGCGCTATAAGCGTTTATCGCAGTATCACAGCAAGGCAGAGCCATTTCTCTGACTGCGACGACGAAGAGCTTATCAATATAAGCTCATGCAGCGATATGGAAACCGCTTCGGATATGGCAGAAACACGCAGTATTCTCATAAGCAAGATCTGCGATCTCGGTGAACCCGATTCTACGATCCTCCTCCAGAAGTACTATTACGACCGATCTTCTTCGGAGATAGCGGATATGCTTTCGATGAAGGCTTCAACTGTGAGAATGAGAGCAGCAAGAGCCTTGCAAAAGCTTAAGAACACACTGGCAGCAGCCGGTATCACTATGTAAGGAGATGCGGAATATGAAAGAGAATCGTGAATTTGATATGCTTGAAAATGCAGACGACAGAACAGTAGAGTTCCTTTCAGAGGTCCCTGTTCTTACAAAGGAAGAAAAAGAGAGGATACTGGCTATGAGCAAGAAAAAGCTGGACAAAATGAACAGAGAAAGACATATAAAAGTTAACGACGACGACTATCAGGTAAGCGGCGTTGAGCGCTACAACAAGCCAAAGTGGCAGACCTTTGCCTCCATCGCAGCCTGCCTGCTCCTTGTCGGCGGTATCACAGGAACATTCATGACCCTTAACAAGGTAAAGCCATCTGGCAACGACCCCCTCGAAAGTGCGAGCTCCTCGGTATCAGCCACTTATGCTGAGGAAGATCTCAACAAAATCGCAGGAGAGCTTTTAGACAGATATGACGGGATATCAAGAACCTCTTATGGCAAGCCTGAAATCATAGAGCTCGACCCGAACGACACACAGAGCATCGATATCTATGAAGGCAATTACGCGGAGTATCAGAGAGTTACAGGCGAGTTTGACTCACAAGACAAGCTTATGAAGTATTTCAGAGATACTCTCACAGATAATCTGCTTCTGGACTATGAAGCACAGTGCTTCAAATACAAGGGAAGCGAGCCAATATTCAAAGAAATCGACGGCAAGCTATATTACAGAGCTTCAGATAATCCCACAAAAATCACACATATAGAGTATTCAGTTGAAAACTATAGTGGCAGCAGTTTTGATATAAAGGTGGTCGACACTATCGGCGGCTATAACGGCGATATCACTGGCACTAAGACAGGCACATTCCACGTTGTTTCCGAGGACGGAAAGTGGAAGCTCAGCAGCTTTGTCTACTTAGATAACGAGAGGACCATTGAGCCTCCTACAGAGGCTCCCACATCTCTGGAGGGCACAGAGCTTGACGCGGCTGTAGCTCAAAAGACACTGGGGGGACTGGAATACAGAGACGGTATCCTGTCAGGCTGCGCCGATATAGAGACCGACCCAGAGGATGTGATATCCTTTCCCATGAGTGGAGGCGGGACCGCAGCTTACCACAGAGTCACTAGCGGATTCAGCAGTATTGAAGATCTAAGGGAATTTGTAGACAGCTGTATCGCCGGTCCGGAGCTCACCAGCTATTTCAGCTTCCTCTATGAGGATAGCAATGAGGATCTCCCCATGTTCAAGGAGATTGACGGAAAGCTCTACTACCGTGACTACGTAAGGCAGCAACGCTATCATTTCACAGGCGATCCCATAGTTATCAGCAAGAACGGCGATACCTACGATGTGCTTATAGAAAATGAGGTCCCCGGCGGAACAGAAACACTGAAAGCTACCATAGTTATCGACGACCTTACATATAACGTAGGATATATCGGATACCCTGAGTCTGAAAATGTTTCCGTCAGCTATGACGCGTTGGCTGTAGTCAGGCAGGCACAGGATAACATGAACAATGCCATTGGAGCCGCCTGCGGCAATATCGCTGCGGATAAAACAGACCAACTCACAAAGGACGCTGACGGTCCAGGAAACGTCTGCATCTATTCAAAAGTAAATGATTTTAAATCCATAAGCGCTATCAAGAACCTCATATCAGAGCTGACCTGCGGCATATTCGAGACCAACCTTATCGAAGAAAATCTTATGCCAAGAGTTGAAACAGTTAATCCTCTTTACATCGAAGAGGGCGGATTGCTCTATGTACGAAGCGACGCCGACCGCGGACGTCCGGATTTCGACTTCACAGATGAGATCATCATTACGGAATCAACAGATAAAAAGATCACAGCCCATACGGCATACGTATACGCAGGCGCAAAGCACGAAATAATCATTCACCTTGAGCTCGAAGACGGTATATGGAAGATATCCGGCTACGAGTACGCATAACTCAAAAAACTGCATAAATCAAAATATCCCGAAGACAGGTCAGCATCGTGACCTGTCTTCGGGATATACTTTTTCGTTGTTATTCCTTCATGATCTGTTCAAGGTATTTATTTTCCTGATCCCACTGATAAAGTCCGGAATTGACCATTACCTGCAAATTTTCTTTAGTGATAACCATAGGTCTTAGCAGATAGGTCTGTACAAACTTGACATCGTTATAGTATGACTCGCTGTCGTAGGTAACGTCTACTGCAAGGGAGTCCACAAGCTTTCCCGTAGGCACCTCGCCGTTGAGAATTTTCTTGCAGACCTCCAGCGCAACGCTTGCTTCATCGCGTATATTCTTAAATATCGTCATGGACTGCTTTCCGTCTACAAGTTCTTTAATATTGTTGACATCGCCGTCCTGACCGGTCACAATAGGCTGTGAATTCATCTTATATATTTCGTCCAGAGCCTCAAGTGCGCCCAAAGCAAGAGAATCGCTTGCACATATCACAGCATCGAGCCTGGTATCAGAATAGTATTTGTTCAGACGCAGCTTCAAGACATTCTTAGCTACGCCAGTATCCCAGCGTGCTATGTACGTCTGTGCCAATGTCGTCATACCTGAAGGTATAATGACCTTTCCGGAAGCGATATAATCCTTGAGCACCTCGTAAGCGCCATCATAGACATATTTTGAATTGTTATCCGCAATATCACCTGAAAGAAATTCGATATTGAATGTGCCCCTTGAATTGTCAAGGTCAAGCTTGTCGCGGACGTAGGAGCCCTGCATCCTTCCAACTTCCTTATTGTCGAACGTAACATAGTACGTAACGGCGTTTGTATTCATTATAAGGCGGTCATAAGCGACAACGGGTACCTCCTTTTTCTTTGCCTCATCAAGAGAGGCTGAAAGAGATTTGCCGTCAACAGCAGCGATGAGAAGAAGATCAACATCTTCATTGAGCATACTGATGATATCATTATTCTGACGGGCACTGTCATTATCTGAATATACAAGCTTAACTTCATAGCCTGATTTTTCAAACAGGGACTTGAGATAATCTCCGTCGCTGTTCCAGCGTGGAAGCTTGACGGAAGGCATTGCGATACCTACGGTCTTTTTGCCGCTCCCTTCCGGAGACTCCTTCTTTCCGCCGCAGGCTGTCATGCTGACAAGCATTACTGCTGACATCACCGCAGCTATAATTCTTTTCATATGAGAATTCCTCCTTAATCTTGTACCCCCGGACCAAATCCAAGGTTTCCCCCTATCTTATCCAATACATACTTTTGTAATATAATTATAATTTAATAACATTTCGGTGTCAACATATCAAACCATATTTTTGCAACAAAATGTATAAAAACCTACTTAATTTACAATGTTTAATATTCAAAAAGCTGTCTGATATGGTGATTTTCACTTAAATTTTATGCTCCTCTTTGTAGGAATGGAGAGCTGGAACGCTGTCCGCATGTAAACAATGCGCAATACATAATGCATCATATGTGATGTATCGTCCTTGATTTTCATGTAAAAAACGATCCCGAAAGCTATACTTCCGGGATCGTCTTATTTACACTGTCTTACTGTGTTATCAGCGCTTTTCTGTACCTAATTAGATCGAATACATCAGTTTTTCCGTCGCCGTTAAGGTCAGCGGATTTAAACTGCCGCTCAGTGAGTATATATTTGCCTGAGAGATACTTTTTCATGATTACAAGATCGCTCACACTTAGCTCTCCGTCGCCGCTGAGGTCGCCATTTATATAGTGTCCTTCATCGGTGATCTCAACGAATTTCCTGTTGTAAAGCTCCGCATAAGTCTCTGCTGTGGAGCCCTTATAGCCGTGTATGACCACATCATCAAGCACATCGTCATCCCTGAACAGCCAGCCTGGCATAGGAGATCTTGTGATATTCGATATCTGTGGAAGTCCATTGCTCGCAGTGGAGTCATCAAATCTGCTTTTTACGATATATTTTGCAGGTATGGTATTTTCTCCTGTTTTTATCACACATTCCGGATCGTAGATATATATATCCTTCATTTTGTATGCGTTCTTGAAAGCATCATAGCCTATAGTATGGCAGTATACGTCGGCTCTTTCAAGATCACAACTATTGAGATTTATCATTTCCCAGCTCATTTTAGTAACGGTCGCAGGGATAGAAACAGTACCAGATATGAACACCGTAGCAATCCCCTCGGTATCCTTCCTGATCTCTGCTTCCTCTACGCCACTGCCTGATACCAGCCATTTGCCGATATATCCGCAGTTGTTCTCGTATTCCACAGCCGGAGTGCCTGTAAATGCGTTATAGCCGATCTGGTTCACGCTGTCTGGAATAGCTATATCACTGAGAGCCGAACACATAAAAAAGGCTTCAGGTCCGATGATATCAAGATTTTCGGACATTCTTACAGAGACAAGCTGCATAGAGCCCATAAATGCTCCCTCTCTAATCATCTCAATGCTGTCTGGCAGGACGAGCTTCTTCACGTTAGCAAGGAAGCAGCCTGCTCCCTGAGCTATAATCTTAATACCATCTGGAATTATTATATTCTCACTTGTATAGAAGGATGGTATACTTATGAGCTTTGTCATTTCCTTGTTGTATACTATACCATCAACGGAGCAAAGATAGGGATTATCTGCACTTACCTCGTAGTATTTGATATTGTTTTCAATGATATCGCCCGTTCCGATACTCTGAATAGTCTCGGGAAGATACACCTTGTACTTCTGGAATGAATCCTGGATATTGTCACGGAAACCTGTTACGGGAACTCCTTTTATCTCTCTGGGAACAGTGATCTCTGACTTAAGCATATTCTTGTCCGAAATCATAGCTATTGCGCAGCTGCTGTCATATATCCAGAATTCAAGCCCCGTCTCGTTCTGACGGTATATCTCGGGTCCCACATTTGCCGAGGCTGCCGGAAAAGGTTCAAAGCATCTCCTGTACTTTAAAGCATATTCCTCGGCAGTAGAACCGGACAGACCGCATATAACGGTATCGTATTTATATTTCCGGCTAAAGGGAATAGTATCATCTATCTCTAATAGAGCAGCATTTATCGCTTTCTTTAAATTGGATGCCAAACGGTTTGCAAGCAATATTCGACAGCTCACCATAGTGGAATAATCCGATTCTTCACTATTTACATTTTTGGAGGAGCTCTTACTGTCAACTTCTTTCCAGTATGGGGAGAAAATGTTTTCCGAATCTGCTATGATACAGTCGGAATTATATATATTTATCTCCTTTGCGTTCACTACCAAACTAATGTCCGGGACAACAGGACAGCAGAGATCCACTCTTTCTATGGGAGCGTCTTGTCCCACGGCAAGGTATCTTCCGATGTGTACGCAGGAATAGGGTACCGAAAGTACAGAAAGCTTTTCTGCGTCGGAGAACAGATAATCAGTAGTTCCAACGGTGCCGGTCCTTATGTAAGCCTCTTCGATATCACTGTCACAGCCTACAGCCCATTTATCCACGTAGTATATACCATTTTCGTTCTCAATACAGCCGGAACCCATGAAAGCGTCATTTGAAACGCTCACAACAGCCTCGGGGATATATAGTTCCTTAAGAGATGGGCAGCCTGCAAAGGTAAAAGCTTCTATCTTTTCCAGTTTCTCCGGAAGAGCGATGCTTCTGAGAGAATCACAGCCGAGAAAAGCGGCTTCGCCTATAATACCTAAGCTCTCAGGGATAACCACCTTTTGCAGACTCTTGCAGCAAAAGAAAGCATAAGGTGCTATCTCCGCAGTCTTATCAGATATCACCACCTCTGTGATACCGCTTTTTGAAGGGCAGGCAAGGAGCTCCTTCATATCCTTCGTGTACAGAACTCCGTCTGATACCATAAGGTATTCACTGTCCTCCGGAACCGTTATCTCCGCGATGCTTTCCTCTGCGAGCTCGCTCCAGTCGAAAGCGCTGATATTCCTTGAAAGGTTCAGCTTCCTTAGAGAGGTACACTCCGCGAATGCGTCCGCACCGATTCCTACTATGGGCAAGCCATTCACAGTCTCAGGAACAGTGAGCTCAGTGATACTGCCGTTATCGCTTGAGACTGCCTCCTTAAGAGAAGCGTAACCGCTGAACAGTTCGAATACGTATATCCCATCGGTGACGGTACTTTCCGGTTTGTCAAAACTATAAGCCAAATCGCCGCCAGTCTCCGCAGCTGTGACAGCTTCCACCTGAAATACTGCTGGACAACTGCTGACAGCCATTCCGAACGCCACAGAAAGAGCAACTATCGATGCTGTTATATTTTTCATTATGATCCCTCCCTGATACATTGATTATCTCTTATTTTATAAAAAGAGCCCTGTTATTATAGTTATTATATAACATTTCACCCCTTTCAGTCAACACTTTAGGCATTATATCTTGACTTTGTGCTATGTTTTGATATATAATAAAGGGATAAAAGACACGGGAAACATTATTATAGCTGAATAAGGAGCAGAATTATGAATAAAATGCTTGACGCAATTATGAACAAGCTCCTGCAGCGCGGCTTCGTAAACGACGAAAACGCCGAAATCGTCCGGTTCGGACTGGAGCTTATCATAATGAAAGTTGTCATTTCTACAGCGATGATAGTAGTTGCTGTAGCTTTGAACAGCGTACCCGAGGTACTGGTCTTTATGGCCGTGTATGCGCCTCTTCGCAGTAACTGCGGAGGCTATCATTCAAGATCGCGCATCGCCTGCTTTTTCTCGTCTATAATCTTACTCACGGCAGTTATAACCGCGATAAAACTTATACAGGACAGAGGATCTGTTTACTTTACAGCGGCATTCCTCTGTACAGGAACGGTGCTCATACTTATTCTGGCACCGGTAGACACATGGACGAAGCCCTTCGACTCCGTTGAACGCGTTGTTTTCAGACGCAGATCTCTTATCGCAACTGCTGCTGCATTAATTATATCATCAGCGCTCGCAGTATTCGGGCTTCAAAACCTTGCTCTGTCAGCTTCCTGCGCGGTACTTATGACAGGTGCCATGCTGGCAGCGGGCAGACTCGCCAATAAAAAAGGAGCGGTCACATGATTAAAATCGCAATATGCGATGACGACAAATCAGTAATAACTTCTATTAAGGAGGCTATAACTGATTTCGGCGCCGCCAACTCAGTTGAGTTTGAAATTCACAGCTTCAGCAGCGGTGAAAAGCTTGTGGAGAGCGAGCTGAACTTCGATCTTATATTCCTCGATATTGAAATGAGCGGTATCGACGGCATAAAGACCGCAAAGCTGATCCGCCCCACGGCAAGGCGTTCGAGGATAGTCTACGTGACTAATCACTCAGAACTCGCCCTGCAAAGCTATTCCGTACATCCCTTCGATTTCGTGGTGAAGCCCTTCAAAAGAGAGCGTATCACCCATGTGCTCGGTGAGCTTATGAAATACCTCGCCGATACTGCCGAGCCAGAATCGGTAATACAGCTCAAGGGTATGGACGGACCTTTGCTGCTCAATCTCAAAAACATATACGTTTTTGAGTATACCGGCAACCGAAGGATCACAGTATACACCAAATCGGAAACATACTGCATAAAAGGCAGCCTTTCCGAAATATTCTCGCTTATTGACTCCGAGAGCTTTACTTCTCCTCACAAGAGCTTCATCATTAATATGGAACACATCGATAAACTATCAGGCTTCACACTATATACTACCAATGGGATAGAAGTCCCGGTCGCACAAAAGAAACTGAAAGAATTCCACAACGCTTTTAGCAGCTTTATTAAAAACTATATCAAACAGGAGTAAATCATGGTTCTTTATCTGATCAATCTGGCTGCCGCTATAGCCACATATACATACGCAATAATAGCTTTCGAAAAACTATTTTCTGAAAAACACACTCCTCTTTTTATCAGGATATTATTCCTGCTGACTGTATCGCCCGTAAAGGCGCTTATACAAAAGTTCAGTCAGGACAATAATATGCCAATTATCAATGCGGTCAGTACATTTCTGTTTCTGTTCATACTAGCAACAATTTTCAATAAAAAGCCTTCTCTGAGAGTCTCCGTGTATGTTCTAGCTTTCATCGCAATAATGGCTATAGTAGAAGCCCTTACAATGAATATACTCGGAAGGATCACAGGAATCGAAATTGATATGTTCAGGTATAAAGACGAGATATGCATGGCATGCGCGAACATTTTTGAATGGATATTCATGCTTGTGATAACTAAAGCGTTTATAACCATAGTAACAGAAAAAGGACTGTACAATGTTCGCACTAATGAGCTTTTGATGTTCATGGTGCTTATCATAGGCGAAATCGTTCTCTTCGGCTTTTGCCACGACTTCTTCGTATCATCCGAGACAAATGCTCCGCGATATACTATAATAGTTTTACTTGCCATTATTTTTGTATTTGATCTTTATCTTACCTATGTTCTGCGCAGAATATCTCAGAGCTACAGAATGGAAAAGGAACTCGACCTTCTCACCCAGCAGTCACAGCTCCAGCTAAACGCATACAAAGCTCTGAACGAGAAGTATACAGCCTCAAGACACGTTATCCACGATGTTAAAAAGCACCTTGCTTCCCTTGACGGTCTCATAAACGACAACAAGACCGAAGAAGCCAAGCACTATAAGGAGCTCCTAACCTCTGAGCTCAACAAGCTCATACCGAGATTTGAGTGTGATAATGCCATTCTCACAGTTGTTATCAATAACAAAATGGAAGCAGCTGACAGAATGAACATAGACTTTACCGTTGATTCGGAGTATACCGAGATAGACTTTATCTCAAACCTCGATATTACAGCTATCTTTTCAAACCTCCTCGACAACGCCTTTGAAGCCTGTTCGGAGCTCCCCGAGAAGAATCGCCATGTTTCTCTCTCCATAAAGCGTCATAACCATTTTGTTTTCATTCTCCTTGAAAATACCTGCGGTAAAGTCATTGCCGACAGCAAAAATCATTACCAAAGTACAAAAAAAGACCATCAGGGCATAGGTATGTCGAATATAAAAAATGCCTGCAAGAAGTACGATGGCAGCTTTAATGCCCATACAGAAAACGGGCATTTTATCACGGAAGTTCTTATTCCAATACCAGATTATGCACTTTGATTAAAACCGACCGTATAGAGGTCGGTTTTTTATTCGTTTCGGACTAAAAATGCAAATACGCGGCGTTTAGTGCAAAGTTATTGACTTTTCGGAATTTATAAATATAATAATACTTAGGCGTCGTCCAGAAAGTGCCCGCACTATCATTATATAGGAGGGATCTCATTTTTATGAAGAAAACTCGGCACACTGTCACGGACATTATAATGAAAACTATCGTAGCAAAATCAGTAAAGGCAGCAGAGCAGAATGCCAATTCAGCTTGCTTCTTTTGGCATCACCAACCTACTCCCCCAAAAGATCTAAAAAAGTTCAGAAAATTTTAAACAATAGTTTACATAAGAAAAGCCTAACCTCTATCCATAACAATACTCTAAACTAAAAACACTGAAATGCCGATTATTTCTGATGCGTATTTGTTATCTGATACGCGGACTATCAACGATCTTACCATTACTGATTAAGTAACCGCAACAATTGATCCACATAATCGCTACAATCGATCCACACTATCACAATAATCGATCTACACAATCACAATAATCAATCCTCACAATCGCAATAATCGATCCTCACAATCGCAATAATCGATCCTCACAATTGCAAAAATCGATTCTAAAAATCCAAAAAAACTGACGCTGTAATTTTTCTGCCAAACGATCAGACGGACAGACAAAATGATCGCGCAGTCACTTTCTGGCGGCTAACCTAAAAAGCGGGCACATGATCAATGCTACTGCGATCATAAATGCCTGAACGCTTGATCGAAACCACATCTTCTCTAATACATCATATCCAAAAAGCGGAAGCGGAAACTGCCGGAGATTCCTTCCGGCAGGAGCCTCTTTCGTCTCCCCCCAATCCCCATGATGATGATCATTCGTATGGAAATACTAAACCGGAACAAACAATGAACATATGACGCTTTCAGATCTCTCTTAAAAAAACCATCTCTAAAAAACGCTTGAAAGAAAAATTAGCAATTCAGAATTTCCATTCAGTTGCTTGTTTCGAAGTAAATCATACAGTGATTTTTCATAAAAGGGAGTACCGCTTCAGCTCCCGAAGCAAAAGAGTCCATTCCTGATCAGAATGGACTCTTTTGCTTTTATTTGTATCGGCAAACAACTTCACCGTTTATACACCGTCTTATCACTATGTCATCACCTTAGCATCTTGACTTTTTTCACTGTAAATGATAAAATATTATCTGTTTAGTACTGTTATAATGTGGAATACGCCGCATTAAATCACACGGTGCTAACGGATATTGGAGGAAAAACATGAAACACTATCTTGAATCCACAGAATCGGTCCTTAAAGAAGTTGAAAGTTCGGCTTCCGGACTTACCGCAGAAGAGGCTGCAAAGCGCCTTGAAAAGGTAGGTCAGAACAAGCTCGACGAGCCTCCCAAGCCCACTCTGCTTGCAAGGTTCATAGAACAGTTCAAGAACCCTATGATACTCGTACTTATCGCCGCAGCAGTAATATCTGCGATCACGGGTATAATTTCCGAGGGCAAGCTTGAAGCGGACGTATTTATTATCCTGTTCGTTGTTTTAGCCAACGCCGTTCTCGGAGTATACCAGGAAAACAAAGCGGAATCCGCCATTGAAGCTCTGCAGGCTATGAGCGCCGCACAGAGCAAGGTATACCGCTCCGGCGAAATGATAGTAATACCCAGCTCGGAGCTTGTTCCAGGAGACGTTATAGCTCTCGAGGCCGGCGACAACGTACCTGCGGACTGCCGTATACTCGAAGCTGCTGCACTTAAGGCAGAGGAATCAGCACTTACCGGTGAGAGCGTTCCCTCAGAAAAGGACAGTGATATCCTCACAGGCGAAGAGGTACCTCTCGGCGATAGAAAGAATATGCTCTACATGGGAAGCAGTATCGCCTACGGACGTGCTGAAGCTGTAGTTGTTGCAACAGGCATGGAGACCGAAATGGGCAAAATCGCAGGCGCTATCGCAAACGCCGACGACGATGAGACTCCTCTCCAGAAGAGTCTCGACCAGCTCAGCAAGATACTCTCTGTTGCAGTGCTTGTTATATGTATCATCATTCTTGGTATAAATGTTTTACAGATGCTCGTTAAGGAAGGTGCGATAACTCTTCCCGGCTTCCTCAGCTCATTCATGATAGCTGTCAGCCTTGCAGTTGCTGCTATCCCAGAGGGACTTGCAGCCGTAGTTACTGTAGTTCTTTCCATAGGCGTTACCAATATGTCAAAGCGGGGAGCTATCATACGCAGACTTACCGCCGTTGAGGCTCTCGGCTGCGCACAGGTTATATGCTCCGACAAGACAGGTACTCTCACACAGAACAAAATGACTGTTGTCCGCGAGAATACAGAGGATATACCCCTTCTTGCAACAGCTATGGCTCTCTGCTGTGACGCTGTTCTCAACTCTGACGACACAGTTGCAGGCGAGCCAACAGAGGCCGCTCTCGTAGCATACGCAAACAAGTGCGGACTTAAAAAATACACTCTCGAAGCTGATCATCCTCGTGTTGCAGAGGCTCCCTTTGACTCCATGAGAAAGATGATGTCCACGGTACACAAGACCGACAATGGCTATATTCAGTACACAAAGGGCGCTCCCGATGAAGTACTGAAAAACTGTACACGTATGTACAAGGAGGGCGGAGTACGTATAATGACGGAGTCCGACAAGCTTGAGATACTCCGCAGAAACAAGGAAATGGCAGATCAGGCACTCAGAGTTCTTCTGGCTGCTTACCGCGAGTACGACGAGCTCCCCTCTGATACCTCTCCCGAGGCATTGGAGCACGACCTTATATACATAGGCATGACAGGTATGATAGACCCTGTACGTCCCGAAGTAAAGGACGCTATAGGTCTCTGCCGCACTGCCGGCATACGTCCTGTTATGATAACAGGCGACCACAGGGATACAGCAGTTGCTATCGCCAAGGAGCTTGGCATACTGGGCGAGGGCCAGCAGGCTCTCACAGGCGCGGAGCTCTCAAAGATACCTGACGACGAGTTTAATGCCCATGTTGAGGACTACAGCGTATATGCTAGAGTTCAGCCCGAACACAAGGTGCGTATAGTAAACGCATGGCGCAAGAAGGACATGACCACAGCTATGACAGGCGACGGCGTAAATGATGCTCCTTCAATCAAGAGCGCTGATATCGGCGTAGGTATGGGTATCACAGGTACAGACGTAACAAAGAACGTTGCTGATATGGTGCTCACAGATGACAACTTTGCAACTATCGTAGGCGCTGTCGAAGAGGGCAGACGTATCTATGACAATATCCGCAAGGCTATACAGTTTCTGCTTTCAAGCAACCTCAGCGAGGTGCTCTGCATACTTGCGGCTACATTCTTCATCGGTGAGGGCAGAAGCATATTCAGTCCTGTACACCTGTTATGGATAAACCTCATCTCTGACTGCTTCCCAGCAATAGCTCTTGGCATGGAGCCTGCAGAACAGGGTATAATGTCACGCAAGCCAAGAAGCAGCAATTCACACATATTCTCTGACGGTCTCGGTATAAACCTGCTGTGGCAGGGCGCAACGATCGCAGTTCTCACACTTGTTTCCTACTTCATCGGAGCACAGACCTCTCCCGAGGCCGGCACAACGATGGCGTTCATTACACTCTGCATATGTGAAATGCTCCACGCATGGAACATGAGAAGCTTAAAGGGCTCAATATTCACAATGAAGAGCAGAAATATAGTTCTTATTGGAGCTATTGCGCTTTCAGCACTCCTGACGATACCGGTACTTTTCATACCATCGCTCAGGACAATGTTCTCACTTGAAGCTCTCACTGGTTCAAATTATCTTTGGGCATTCCTGGTAGGCGCTTGTATTGTACCTATCGTTGAGATAGTAAAGTGCTTCCAGCGGGCGGCTGATAAGAAGTAAGTAGAGAATAGAAAGTAATATGGGCGCCCTTTGGACGCCCATGCTTTATACTTACAAATAATAAGGAGCTGCGTAAGGTATATGAATATGATAAAAATGGTTGGAAAAATGGTATAAATCCAATTGTGACGGTGACTGGGAGCACTCATATAAAAACGTCTCTACCCGCACTGTAGACAACCCAGGATGGTCTGTTGAAATAAATTTGATTGAAACATCATTAGAAGACAAAAAATTTGAAAAAATTCAGATTGATAACGGCGATGAAGACTGGATTATGTGTTGGGTCGAAGATGGCAGATTTAAAGGGGCTGGCGATACAGATAAGTTATCCACCATTCTCGAGATTTTTAAAAAATGGCCTGAGAGCTAACTTTTTGCATATTCACTATGTCCGAATAAGCGGACACACTAATTACGAATTAACAAAGAGGTGTTACCATGAGACTAAGACCATACATACCAAGACACGACTTCGACGCAATAAAGAACTGGGTTACAGACGAACGCACTCATGCAATGTGGAGTGCAAAACACGCTCCGTTTCCGCTTGAAAAAAATGCCTTTGACGAATTCCTGGCAGCTATGTACACAAAACACGGAGACTGCCCATTTGTGGCAACTACTGACGATGGAAGTACGGTAGGATTTTTATGCTGCGGCATAAACACCGAAAGCAACGAGGCTATGCTGGCTTTTGTTCTGATTGACCCTGCACAGCGTGGCAGGGGCTACGGAAAAGAAATGATACAGCTTGCAGCAAAATACTGCTTCGAGATACTCAAAGCGGACACAGTTCAGCTAAACGTTTTTACCGCAAACGAAAGAGCGCATAAGTGCTATGAGAGCGCCGGCTTTACCGAAAGGCGCACAGAAGAAAACGCATTTGCCTTCGGCGAAGAAATATGGGGCAGGTGCAATATGGTGCTAAAAAAATAAGACATTAACGCAAAGCCATGGTCAGTGCAAATGACTATGGCTTTTATTATACTCTAATAACTATTTCTCTTACTTAGTTCCGTCAACGAGATAGATAAACTTAACGCTGCCGTCCATATCATCAGAAATTCCCGAGAAGCTGTTGTATTCCAGTGAAGCCTCTCTGAGCGCTCTGAGATTGTCAACGAGCTGTGGCAGCTTTTCATCGACTGCCCCTGTAATAACGGAGATACCCTCGTTGTTGAATTTTATCATACCGTCGCTGAGCTCCTTTGCGCCGCTTTCAAGTCTGCTCACGCCATCTGAAAGAGCTGTACCGCCCGTCTTTAACTGTCCGATACCGCTGTAGAGCTCGCCTGTACCACCGTAAAGCTTAGACGCACCGCCGCTCAGGAGCACTATCGAATCATATAGTGCCTTTGCGCCGCCGCTGAGCTGAGTGCTGCCGCCGTAAAGCTGTGCAAGACCACCGTCAAGCTCTTTCGCTCCGCTCGTGAGCTGTCCGAGACCGCCATTAAGCGTAAGCGAGCCCTGCGAGAGCTGCGCAAGACCGTTATCGAGGGCTGCCGCACCGTCAGACAGCTTATATATACCGCCTGTGAGATCAAGCGCTCCTGCAGAAAGCTTTCCGAGACCTGTATTCAGAGAAGTGCTACCGCCTCCGAGCTGTTCTATGCCCTCTATGAGAGAATCAAGACCGCCTGTAAGCCGGCTGCTACCGCCTGTAAGTTTACCTATACCATTGTCGAGAGCCGCCGCACCTGTACTCAGATCTGCCGCGCCAATTGAGAGTTGCTCCGTTGAGCTGTAAAGCTGTCCTGCTCCTGCCTCCAGAGCCTTTCCGCCATCATCGAGCTTTGCAATTCCCTGCTGTAATGAAGCCAATCCGCTCTGTGCTGCTTCAAGACCGCTGCCAAGCTGTCCGAGGCCGCCACCGAGCTGTGCAGCTCCTGCTCTGATGGAAGCTGCTCCCGTACTGAGCTGTCCGTCATCGTTCATTGAAGCGGATATCTGCTTCTGACCCTCTATTGTCTGATGCAATGTACCTATTGCCACAGCCAGCTCCTGTGAGGGAGACTGCTGATATATGAGCTGCAAAGCCGCAAGAGCCTGCTCATTTGCCGCTATAGTAGTATCAAGTGAAGCACCTGCAAGTGCGATACCGTCGCTTAGCTTTGAAGCTCCCTCAGTAAGTGAAGCCGCACCTGCTGTCAGACTGTCAGCGCCGGTCTTTGCGCTCGTTATACCCTCTGCAAGAGCGTCAGCACCGCTCTTTGCACTACCTATGCCTGCGGACACCTGTCCCACAGATTCGCTTAGCTTTGAAGCTCCCTCGCTGAGAGCAGCCGCTCCCGTGGAGATCTGTGCGGAGCCGTCCTTTACCTGCTTACTGCCATCCGCAAGAGCTCCCACGCCGCATGTAAGAGTATCAGCTCCGGTTTTGAGAGCAGCCGCCCCCTCGTTTACCTGTGCAAAGCCTGCTTCAAGAGCATCAGAACCCTTCTTTGCATCGTCTATACCGCCGCTGAGAGCCTCCGCACCTGCGCTTAGCTTTCCTAAGCCCTCAACAAGAGCCTCAGAGCCGCTCTTTGCGCCGCCTAAACCATCCGATAACTGTGCAGCTCCTCCGCTTACCTGTCCGAGACCGTCCGCAAGCTTTGCAGAGCCTTCCTTTGCACTGCAAAGCCCCTCCTCGAATTTTCCTGTGGAGTCTGAGAGCGTCTTCGCACCGTCAGACAGCGTCTTTGCTCCGTCATCAAGCTCTGCCGCACCGTTTTTCAGCTCCAGAGAGCCTGAGAGCAGCCTGTCTATACCTGCCGTCAGATTGCCTGTGCCGCCGCCCAGCTGCTTTATTCCGTCATAAAGCGAAGCCGTACCGTTCTCGAGCTTTTCGGCTCCATCGCTTAGCTCCTTCACCTTGGCTCTCAGTTCATTAAGATCCACAGCGCCGTCTACATCGAGCTTTGAGAATATCTCGTTGGATACGACCGTAACTGAGGTATTCATCTCAAAGTTTCTGACGTCAGCAGATATCTCGAAGCTGTCCGGTATATCAACATCTATGCCATCAAAACCGCTGAGATCTATACTGTCTCTAAGTCCGGGAAAAGCCATACCCACAGCAATGAGCTTTTCGCCGTCGGAAAGTATCTTTCCGTTGGTGACCTCAACATTGAGGAAGCTGTCCGTACTGAGTACAGCCGCACTTGCTGCCATGAAGGGCACATAAAGCTCCTTTTCTTTTCCGTTTACAAGCTTGCTGACCTTCTGCTTATTCTTATAGGTCCAGCGTATCACAAGATGACCGCTTTTGCCCTTTATACTAGCTGGCTCAACCTTTTTTCCGTCAAGGAAGTAATCCATAGTCACATCCACGGGCAGCGCCTTGTCGGAATAGCCCTTATAGTAAATATCGTCGCCGTCAGCTTCCCAGTTAAGATGAGCTCCGCTTATGCTGAGGGCTTCGTCGCCCTTTACATTTATTATATCGCTGAGGTCGGATACATCGGACAGGCTCGCAAGAGCAGGAGAGTTCTTGAGCCAGTCGCTGACCACCACCTTTTTTACTGACGAATCGTTATTGCAGAGAACATATACCGTTTCGTCCTTGGAGGCGCGTTCGCCGTTATCCTTCCTGTCAGCGTAAGCTGTCTTCTTTTCACTTTCCGGTGCCTGTTCAGCACCCTTTTCGTTTCTGCTGTTTGCATAAGCTATGGAACCTGTTGCGCCTGCTGAAACAGTTACCGCCAGCAGTGCAGCCATTACCTTGCTCAACCTTTTCATATCTTTCTCTCCTTTGTATAAAACTCTGTTTACGCCGTTCTGAATATATTACGATGCTTTTTCTTCTCTTCCTCGGAAAGAAAACCTGCACTTGTTCTGCATATCACCTTGTCAAAGATCATGAACATCGACGGCAGCATTGTTATTACCACTGCCATTGAGATAAGTGCACCTCTTGCAAGAAGCATACACAACTCCGAGATAAGTCCTATATCCGAGTACACCGCAACTCCTACCGTTGCCGCAAAGAAGCCCAGCGCCGAGGTTATAATGGACTTTATCGAAGTACTTAGCGCTATGCTGACAGCTTCCTTTTTGTCCCTGCCGCTGTGTCTTTCAGTACGGTATCTAGTAGTCATGAGTATGGCATAGTCCACCGTCGCGCCAAGCTGTATGGTGCCTATGACTATAGGAGCTATGAATGACAGCTTTGAGCCCGTGTAGAAAGCAGTGCCGAGATTTATCATTATTGCCAGCTCTATGACGGATACGAGTATCACAGGAAGGGTCAGCGACTTGAAGGTAATTGCGATTATAAGGAATATCGCCGCTATTGAAAGGAAGTTCACTATCCTGAAATCCCTGTCTGTTATTGTTATAAGGTCTTTTGTTGCCGGAGCCTCGCCTATGAGCATACTGCCACTGTCGTATTTTGCTGCTATACCGTTCAGCCTTTCCACCTGAGCGTTTACCTCGTCAGAAGCCACCTCGTACTCGGAGCCTATCAGCATAAGCTGCCATTTGTCGCTTTTCAGTACGCTTGTCAGCTCGCTTGGGACTGCCTCCTCGGGTATCGCCGAGCCCACCAGGGAGTTGAAGCCCATAGTGAACTGCACACCGTCAACGCTCTTTATCTCATTCATCATCTTGTTAGCGTCCTTGGCGCTCATGGAAGAATCAAACATGAGAATATGTGTACTGTTCATATTGTAGTCCTCGGCAAGCTTTGTATTGGCCTTAACGCTGTCGAGATAGACAGGAAGGGTGCTGTCCAGCTTATAGTATACCCCGTAGTGGCTATTGCCGAATACGGCAGGTATCAGTATCACTATGGCAGCTGTGAGGAATACCCACGAGTGTTTTATTATGAATGACGATGTTCGCCTGAACGCCGGAAGGAAATCTCTGTGGGAGGTCCTGGCGATAGGCTTGTCAAATATGAGTATCATTGCTGGAAGAACAGTTACGCAGGCGATAACTCCGCATACAACGCCCTTTGCCATTACAAGTCCGAGATCAAGACCGAGGGTAAAGGTCATGAAGCACATTGCAAGGAAGCCGGCTATCGTTGTGAAGGAGCTACCCACTACTGCCGTTATAGTAGCCGCAACAGCGTGCGCCATTGCGTCCTGTCTGCTGTCCGGGAAGTATCTCTGCTGCTCCTTGTAGCTGTGCCACAGGAATATGGAGTAGTCCATAGTAACACCCAGCTGGAGTACCATTGCAAGCGCCTGCGTTATGAAGGATATCTCGCCGAGAAGTATATTCGAGCCGAGGTTCCATATCACCGCGAAGCCTATACTCAGCATAAAGAACAGTGGTATCAGGAATGAATCCATAGTTACTGTAAGGACGATGCTCGTAAGTATCACAGCTATTACTGCATATATAAGGGTCTCGCTCTGGGTGATGTTTTTCATGTCGAGGGTTATTGCCGACATACCGCTTATGAAGCACTGCTCCGAGGTTATTTTCCTCATTTCTCCAACCGCAGTAAGAGTGCCGTCAGCTGAGGTGGTATCGTCGAAGAATACCGCCATCATGGTATTGTCGCCATGGTTGAAGAAGTCATATATATTACTGGGAAGAACTTCCTTGGGAATAGTGCAGCCAGTCATGGACTGATAGCAGATAACGTCGGAAACATGGTCTACAGCCTTTATTTTATCGGCAGTCGCCGCAACGTCCTTGTCGCTCATTCCCTCCACCATTACAAGAGAAAAACCGCCCTGTCCGAAATCCTCTTTGAGTATGTCCTGTCCCACCATTGTATTTATATCTTTCGGGAGATATGAGAGTATATCGTAGTTTACGCGGGTATTCACATATCCGAGAGCTGACGGGATAAGCAGTAGCACTCCGATAATAAGTACGAGTACCCGGTGTTTTACGATCAGCTCACTGAATTTAAGCATATTACCGATCCTTTCTCCGTATATTTTCAGCTGTTGCTGTTATTACATAGTATATTCCAAAAATGACCAATAGTCAATAGTTTGAACGTTGCAAATTGACTGCTGGTCATATTTTTGTATATTTGCACAATTTATCCCTAAAAAGAGCCTGACTACTGGTCATTTTTATTATCTTGACACATTTGTTTTTTCGGACTATAATTAGAATAAATCGTAATTAATTAATCAGGAGAAAATATGAATATATACTATTTATTGATTGAAGCAAGACCTTGTTCGAACAACAATGAGTCCAAAGAGTTTGGAGGTGCGTATGTAAATTGTTGGGTAAATGCTAAAAACCAGCAATCTACAATAAACGCAGCTAAACAATATATAGATTCTGAAGGTTGGGAAACTATTAACATCGAAGAAGTCTATTTATCCAGCAGGGATTATTATGATGATGAACCTGATTTACAATCTTGTTTTGATTTAGCCTGTAAAAACGGAATAGGTGCTATTTTCAATACTTGGCCACTTGAAGAAGATGCATAATAACTGTAAACTATGATTCAAAGAAAGGTGTACGATAATGGGAAAGGTAGATACAAATAAAAAGCTGAAAGAAAATGCTCTCCTGAGGACAGCCTTTGAATTCTTCACCACAAAGGGTTTCGGCAAGACCTCTATAACCGACATAGTAAGCAAGGCAGGCGTTGCAAAGGGCACGTTCTACCTCTATTTCAAGGACAAGTACGACATACGCAACAAGCTTGTTGCCCATAAATCGAGTCTGCTTTTCAAAAATGCCATCAGCGCTCTCGGCGATAAGCTGGACAGGCTGCCCTTTGAGGAAAAGCTGATTTGCATAATTGATAATATCATCAATCAGCTCAACGAGAACAAGTCACTCCTCACATTCATTTCCAAGAACCTAAGCTGGGGCATATTCAAAAACGCTATCACATCGCCAGTATCCGAGGACGATGTGGACTTCTCCTCCGTGTACTACCAAATGCTGGCAGAAGCTCCAAACGGCTTCCGCGATCCTGAGATAATGCTCTTCATGATAATAGAGCTTGTAAGCTCCACCTGCTACTCGGCGATACTTTACAGCGAACCATGTAGCCTTGAAAAGCTCAAGCCCTATCTGTACGATTCCATAAAGCTGATAATATCCCAGCACGAGGGCAGCGGGAAATAATATATCAGACCGTAAGTGCATAAAGAACAGGGAACCTTTCATGCAAGATTTTAAAAGGACTTATGTATGCAAAGTTTTTCCCTTGAACAAAAATAAAGGCAGTCCATGTGAGGGACTGCCTTTTTGTATGAGCTATTTTGTAATGTTTTTCAGCCATTTATACTTCACGTAATGCTTATATACCGCAGGTATTTTCACGAACTCGTCGAGAGTGAGTATAAAAGCTACCGCAAGCACCGGCAGCTTCAGTACAAAAGCCGCTATCATACCGGCAGGTACTACAACGCACCAGAGCGTCACGATATCACATATCATGCCGAACCTTGTGTCTCCGCCCGAGGGGAAAAGTCCGCCTATCACGGTGGAGTTCAGTGAGTTTCCGATGATATAGTAGGCTGCCATAAGCATCATGTATTTCAGGTAATAGTTCGCCTGTTCGCTCAGGTCTATTACGTGCAGTACAAGAGGAGTTACCGCGAGTATAACCAGTCCGGAGCCAAAACCTATAACAAGGGACAGCCTGACGAACCTGCCTCCTGCCTTTTTAGCCTCCTCTATCTCGTTCCTTCCCAGCATACCGCCGAGTACTATGCCTACTCCCGTGGCTATGCCCCAGCAAAGACTTGCTATCATGCTCCGAACTATGCTCGCAATTGAGTTTGCGGCCGTAGCGTCTGAACCAAGATGTCCCATAATTACCGAATACATGGTAACTCCGCCGCCCCAGCCCAGCTGATTAAGCAGCAGGGGAATGGTATATTTCATATAATCCTTATGGAGATCCTTATCCTTGGAATGGAGCATAAGTCCTATACGCAGAGGAATACATTTTCCGCTCCGTATAACCGCAAGAACGAACACGCACTCGAAGGCTCTTGCGATAACAGTCGCCAGAGCAGCACCTGATATACCCATTTCAGGAAAGGACCCGAGACCGAATATAAGACAGGCATTGAGCACGATATTGATAACAACAGCAAGGCTGCCTATAAGGGAACTTAACCCTGCAAGGTCACAGGTCTTCATAATGCCGAAATAAGACTGTGAAAAGCCGGCAAGTATGTAGGACAGAGCAACTGTCCGGAGGTATACTCCGCCAAGGTTTATTAGCTCGGCATCTGAGGTAAATATCCGCATTATCTGCTCGGGTATCATTAAAGCCGCCAGCGTGAAAAAAGCTCCCACAAAAAGGGAATACCTCATATTCAGCGCAAGCACCGACTCTACTGTAGCCTTGTCCTTTTTTCCCCAGTACTGGGCAGCTATAACGCCACAGCCCTGCACGAAAGCATAGATGAAGAGCCCATACACAAAGGCTATCTGCCCAGCCAGCGAGGAAGCTGCCAGCGAATCCTTATTCATGAATCCCAGCATAAAAGCATCAGAAGCTGTTACCAGCGACGACATGAAGTACTGGAAAGCTATGGGCGTGACAACTGTGAACAGTTTTTTGTATAATCCTTTATCCTTCATATATCTCCTTTTTATGTGCATGGAACGCCACCCGACAGGATACGCAGCCCTCTGCTGACAGCTTTTTTACAATATATAGATTATTCAAAGTCTGTCAGTACAACAATACCTAAGTATTTGTGAACCACACATTTACTCTCGCTGATTTGAGAAGTAAATACAGTACTTTTTACCTTTGTACCATTGTCAAGATCGACAATATATCTGTAGGTCGAATAACCACCATTTCTGTTTATTCTGCTTTGCTTTATTTCTTTTGAAATGTATCCATTGAAAACTTTTCCATGTTTCAAGACAACTTTTTTGAGCACTGCATATATTGCCCAATCTAAAAAGAATATTAAAATAGCTATGATACAAGGAACAAATATAATTGGTGCTGCATCACTTATCACTGATTTAAGAAGTGCCGTTGTAAATGACTTCGTTTTAATAATACACTTTATAAAATGACATATCCAGTATATCGTAAGTATCAGAATAATAGTATTTACCATTGATAGACTGGTATCATGCAGTGTTTCATAGCTTTTATTATTCATAATTAATCCTCATATTTTTATTGGGCATCGTCCTTTGGAGTCCAATTCATGTGCTATCCAATTGTATCGCAGACAAAAAAGCTGCCGCACCTCAGTGCAGCAGCCACATTACTTATTAAACCGCAGCTTTTGTGCTGTCGGACTTGTCCTCAGCCTTGTCGGGAACGCTTACCTTTTCAATATCGGCACCCAGTGCACGGAGCTTTCCCTCCATGCAGTCGTAGCCTCTTTCGATATGGTATATGTCCTCTATCTCAGTGACGCCGCTTGCGGCAAGTCCTGCGATAATAAGAGCTGCTCCTGCTCTCAGGTCACACGCCTTCACAGGGGCTCCCATGAGCTTTCCTGTGCCCTCGATAAGAGCTACCTTGCCGTTTACGGTGATATCCGCGCCCATTCTTCTGAGCTCATCAACGTATCGGAAGCGCTGCTCCCATATATTCTCGGTAATAATGCTTGTACCCTCTGCAAGACAGAGAAGCGTAGCTATCTGTGACTGCATATCCGTAGGGAATCCGGGGTGAGGAGCTGTCTTTACATTGGTCTTTACAAGAGGACCGTCCACCCATACTCTTATGCTGTCATCATACTGCTCTATACTAACGCCGATCTTTTCAAGCTTCTTTGTAATCGACTCAAGATGCTTGGGTATTACGTTCTTGATAAGTACGTCGCCCTTTGTGGCTGCAACTGCCACCATAAAAGTGCCTGCCTCTATCTGATCAGGGATAACGGCATAGGTCGTGCCGTGAAGGTGCTCAACGCCTCTTATCTTGATAACGTCTGTACCTGCGCCCATAATATTTGCTCCCATAGAATTGAGGAAGTTCGCAAGGTCAACGATATGAGGCTCCTTGGCAGCATTCTCTATAATGGTGAGACCTTCTGCCTTTACGGCAGCAAGCATGGCATTCATTGTAGCTCCGACAGTTACAACATCGAAGAATATCTGATTGCCCGAAAGCTTTTCGGCGTTAAGGTCTATCATGCCCTGACTGAGAGTATACTCAGCGCCGAGGGCTGTGAAAGCCTTCAGATGCTGGTCTATAGGACGGTCTCCAAGAGGACATCCGCCCGGCATGGATACTCTTGCCTTATTGAACTTGCCTAAAAGAGCTCCGAGGAAGTAGTAGGAAGCACGCATTTTCCTTGCATACTCATATGGAACGCATATCTTGTTTATAGTCGTGGGGTCGATCCTGTAAGCATCCTTTCCCACGCTCTCTACCTGAGCTCCCATTTCCTCAAGGATATGGAGACAAATCCTGACATCGCTGATGTAAGGTACATTTTCTACAACGCAGGGCTCGTCTGAAAGTATGACTGCGGGCAGTATCGCAACAGCTGCGTTCTTGGCTCCGCTTATGGTAACTTCACCTTCAAGGCGTCTTCCGCCTTTTACAACAAACTTATCCAAATTTTTTCTCTCCTTATTTTTCGGGTAATATGTATTTTTTCCCGAATTTCTTTCTTTTGTTCCCCGGCATATATCGCCGAACACACATATTTCCGGATCTTCCGTCCGGTATTATCATTTATAATCCTTGATGCTCCAGCGAACATCACCGCCATCGTAGTCCGTTACTGTTATTTTCTCTATGATAACGTCCTCTGCCGGCTTATTATTGCTTTCTGTTTCTGTTTCCTGTATCTTGAATACTACATCGAGTCCGTCAAACACCTGACCGAACACGGTATAGCCTCCGTCGAGCCACGGCGTACCACCGTAAGTGGAATATATCTCAGCTTCATTGTCTGTGAAGTCGTAGCCTTTTGACTTATAATCCTTAAGCTCATCGTCGCTGAGGACCGTACCCGTTACGATGTAGAACTGACTGCCGTTGCTAGCGGTAGTGCCGCTGTTAGCGTATGCGACAGCTCCTGCTGCGTGGATAAGGTGAGGATCGGTGCCGCCATCGAAGCCCTTTTCGTATATGGACTCGCCGCCTGTACCGTCGCCGTTGGGATCTCCTCCCTGTATCATAAAGTCCTTGATGACTCTGTGGAAGGTAAGTCCGTCATAATAACCACGCTCCGCAAGGGTAACGAAGTTCTCAACGCCCTGTTCTGCATATTCTGGGAAGAGCTTGATCTTTATCTCATTATCGTAGCCCTTTATCTTCATGCTTACGATCTTTTCACCCTCCTTGGGAGCGGTGAAGTTAGCTACAGTAAGATTTTCCCTGCCAGTGGAGTTCTTAATCTCCTCTGGGTCAAAATCGTCATAATCTTCTATATACCAACGGATATCGCTGCCATCGTACTCGCCGACGTTAACAGATTCCATGATAACGTCCTTGTAGGGCATAGCACTCTGTGCATCAACAGAAACGTTCTGCACCTTGAATATAACGTCAAGTCCGTCGATGACCTGTCCGAAGACCGTATAGCTTCCATCGAGCCACGGAGCTCCGCCCACTTCCTTGTATATCTTCTTTGCATTGTCTGAGAAGGTGTAATTTCTCTGAGCCAGCGATTCAAAGTCCTCGTCGGTATATTTTGTACCAGTGACCACATAGAACTGACTTCCGTCAGTAGCAGTGCTGCCGCTGTTCGCATATGCAAGAGCGCCCGCAACGTGGATAAGGTGCGGATCAGTGCCACCGTCAAACTTTCCGCCCCAGATACTTTCACCGCCTGTGCCGATGCCGTTGGGGTCGCCGCCCTGTATCATAAAATCGTTTATTACTCTGTGAAACTTCAGACCGTTGTAGTAGCCGCTTTTAGCCAGCTCTACGAAGTTCTCCACGCCCTTATCCGCATACTCCGGGAAGAGCCTGAATTTTACGGTGCCGTAGTCCTTTATTTTCATTTCAACTATGGTATCGCCCTTCTGCGGTGCAGTAAAGTTTGCGATATCAACATTTTCCGCAGTAGCCGGCTGTGTAGTCGGGGCTGTGGTAGCGGCAGTTGTACTGCTGCCGGTATTATTCGTATAAGTTCCGCTCGCGTCCTTTCCGCATGAAGCAAATGCCGAAGCAACTGCTGCAAGACAGACAAGACCTGAGATGATTTTTCTGAACATCTGTTTTCTCCTTGGAAATATAGTGTCTGAATATCTTTGATTTAGTGAAGCATGTCCGAGGACAGGTTCAAAATATTATACTTCAACTATATATTATACATCAAAAAAACTGATTTGTAAAGAGTTTAAGCACATTTTTATGTCATTCCGTCCGTTTTCCGCTGTCTGAAGGCTTTTCCACGTCAGAATATACACCGAGCTTTACCGACTTTATCATTACGTCCTCAACAGGTGACTTGTAACCGTCCTTTTCAACTGTCTCAAGCGAAGCAAGCTTTTCGATGACCTCCATGCCGCTGTAGGTCTGACCGATGACTGTCATCTGCTGTGAAAAATTTGGAACTCCGCCCTTTTCTATGAAGGCGTCAGCCAGTCTCTGATCCTGTGATATATCCTTGATCTCCTGTTTCAGCTCGTCGGTGAAATCGATAGTATTCACGAGGAAAAAGCGGCTGCCGTTGAGATATGTGCCTCCGCCAAATATCTTATCCTTCAGATTCTGGTCTATATCCGTATTCATGGCCATAACGGCGCCCTTGAATGGCCAGAGGTCCTGGCTGAGCTCCCTTACCACGTGCTCGTGGAAGCTGTCTTTGGCAGAGCCGTCCTTATTCGCAGCACCTGCTGCCGAGAATACGCCGCTGTCGGAATGAAACACATAAGTATTGTCATAGCCACCGTTTTTTGCATGGTCAATGAAATTCTCCACTGCCTTCGGAGAATATTCCGGGTAGAGAACAAATCTGAACTCTCCCAGCGTTGTGTCCACAATGGCTATAGGATCACCGTATTTCGGTCCTTCAAGCTGTACAAGCTTCATAGTTTCGGGATCTATTGAAATATAGCTGCTGTTGCGCTCCTTCATCACTCCGGTAAACGTGACAAATAGAGTGGTAACACCCATTATGAGCGTAAAAATAAGCACCGCTCTCACAACTTTATTCTTCTGTACCATAAAAATATCCTTTCGATAGCATACTTTCTATATTATACATAATGTATCCCGGTTTGTCAACATTTATCCCTCAGCCCTCAGCAGAGCCGCTTACATTGAAATTTTTTCTTGACAAAGCTCCTCGTTTGTGGTATCATATTAAAAGAGCATCGTCTGCTCGTATAAACGGGTGAGAAATTCCGAAATATAGATGTGTGGGCCCTGTGCAACAAGACCCCGTGAACCATGTCAGGCGGGAGACCGAGCAGCATTAAGCGGTGCGTGTTGTGTGCCGCAGCAAGCCTGCACATCTATGTTCCGGAATTTTTCTTTAGACACGGAGGTGCATTAAATGTTACGTTCTGTTCTTGCAATGCGCACAAAGCGCGTGCTGCTTTGCATAAAGCGGTCGGTTATAAAGGCTGCCGCCTTTGTCCCGATCGCAATGACAGGCATAATGATATACGAAGCAATAAAATATAAGGGCGGAAGCGTCAGCAGGGTCAGCATCATAGAAATGACAGTATTCTGCTTTTTCTTCGCTTTAGTCGCTTTTTCAGCTGATATGATCGGAAAGTACAAGGGAAAGCTTTATCACCTCTACGACGAGGATCTCATAGGCCGATCCTTCACTGGTCTGAAACGCAGCTCTGTGATTTTTGAACAGGCACTGGATCTGTTCCACAAGAACGATTTCCGCATGGCTCTCGAAATGTTCACAGACCTTGAAAACAGCGGTGAAAAGCTGTCTCAGCAGGAAACAGCTATCCTCGAATTCTACCGCGGACGCTGCTATCATATACTCGATACCTATCCCAATGCCATACTCTGCTACTGGAAGGCGAGGGAAAACGGCTTCTATATACCGGAAATGTCCATATTCGAGGCACGCTGCCACGTTGGAAGCGGAAACTACGAAAAGGCTGAGGCTCTCTACAAGGAACTCATGACCAAGGACTATAAGTACCGGGACAGGATACGCTGTGAACTCGGAAATATGTACCTAAAAATGGACGACGGTCTAACCGCGCTTAAATGGTTCGGCGAATCCATAGAAAAACATGAAAACTACGCAAGCGCTGTGGGCGGAGCTGCTATAGCTCAGGCTATGCTTGGAAATACCGAGAAAAGCGCGGAACTATATCGACTAGCGATACTCAATAATATCGACAATGCCGACGACTTTAAACACTATTACCGCGGAATAATCGCACTCAAGAAAAACGATAAAAAGGAAGAATAGCGAAAGGAGAAAAGGCTGTGTACAAGGCTCTATACCGCAAATGGCGTCCTATGACCTTCGACGACGTAATATCTCAGGAATACACCACAGAAGCTCTTAAAAACCAGATAATAAGCGGCAAAACCGCCCATGCATACCTTTTCACAGGCTCCCGCGGAACAGGAAAGACCACCTGTGCCCGTATCCTTGCAAAGGCTGTGAACTGCCGAAATATGAAGGACGGCAATCCCTGCCTTGAATGTGATATCTGCCGCGACGCCGACAATGACTCCCTTACTGATATCATCGAGATAGATGCAGCTTCCAACAACGGCGTGGACAATATCCGCGACCTCCGCGACGCTGCGGTGTATACTCCTGAAAGAGGAGCCTATAAGATATACATCATAGATGAGGTCCACATGCTCTCACAGGGAGCCTTCAACGCGCTCCTGAAAATAATGGAGGAGCCGCCTCCCTACATCAAGTTCATACTCGCCACCACCGAGATACAGAAAGTGCCGGCTACCATAGTATCACGCTGCCAGCGCTACGACTTCCGCAGGATAAAGCCTGAGGATATCGCAAAGCGCATAAGCTATATCGCTCAGCAGGAGGATATCAATCTCACTGATGACGGCGCTGCCATGATCGCAAGACTTGCAGACGGAGGTATGCGTGACGCGGTATCTCTCCTCGACCAGTGCTCGGTATGCGCCGAGACTATAGACGCTGAGGCTGTCTCAAATGCCGCAGGTATAGCCGGAAGGGACTATCTCTACGATATGCTCGAAGCTGTATCCGATTCAGATACGGCAAAGGCTCTTTCCATAACAGCCTCCCTCTACGATATGTCCAAGGACCTTTCAAGGCTCTGTGAGGAGCTTATCATGCAGCTCCGCAATATCATGCTGATAAAAGCTTCACCCGAGACGGCGGACAAGCTGATAGTATGTATGCCCGACGAGCTTGCACGTCTTAAAGCCATGGCGGACAAATGCGACCTCCCAACAGTTATGGACAGGCTCTCAGCCATGCAGGAGTGCAGGGAGCGTATGCAGAGGGCTATGAACAAGCGCATAGAGTTCGAGATGTCACTTATAAAATTGTGCAGAAACGTAAAGAATGCTACCGAAAGTATTGACAATTCAGAAATATATGATAAAATAAAACAGTTGGAGAACAAAATCAATTCTACTCCTAGAGCTGTGCAGAGTGCCCCTGCGGTACAGGAACAGCCCGAAATACTGGAAGCCAGCGCGGCTCCTGCGGACGAAAAGATAATTCCCACTGTAGACCTCAAGAAACTTAAGCCCGAGGATATCAAGCCCTGCGACCGCTGGGGAGAGGTCCTCGATGAGTTCAGGAATATAAACCCTGCCGTTGCCGGAAGCCTTGACGGCTCCTTTGCAGGCACAGCAGGCAACTATATCTTCATTACCGCTCAGAACCGCTTCTTCATGGAGCTCTTCAAGGTAAAGGAGAATGCATCTTCACTTGGAACGGCTATAACCAAGGTGCTCGGACAGCGTTTCATAATAAAGGCAAAATGTGCAACTACTGTCACAGAGCAGAAGAACCTCGCAGAGGACCTTATAAAAAAAGCTCAAGAAAGCAAAATAGAAACTGCAGTGGAAAGCCAGTGATGCCTTACCGGCGTTCCGCATAAACTATAAGTTCATAAGCAAATCATATTTGCTTGATATAATAAGAAACCATATTTTCAAAGGAGAATTTTAAAATGAAAGCAAGAATACCAAAGAACGTAAACGGCGGCGGAGCTCAGAACATGAACCAGATGATAAAACAGGCTCAGAAAATGCAGGATCAGATCACAGAGCTTCAGGAGGATATCGAGGCAAGAGACTTCACTGCTACAGCTGGCGGCGGAGCTGTCGAGGTCGTTATCACCGGTAAGAAGACTATCAAGTCCCTCACTCTCAAGCCCGAGGTCGTTGACCCCGAGGATATAGATATGCTCCAGGATCTCATCATCAGCGCTGTAAACGAGGCTGTAAACAACGTAGAGTCCACAACTGAAGCAGAAATGAGCAAGATCACAGGCGGAGTATCTCTCCCCGGTCTTTTCTGATAGCCAATGGCTGACCACAACGCGCTGCCGCTGGTGATATTAGCGGAGAAGTTCGCTTCTCTCCCCGGCATAGGCATGAAATCTGCCCAGAGACTGGCGTATCACGTAATGTCTATGGATACGGAAGCTGTTGAGGACTTCGCAAAGGCTCTCATAGATGCAAAGAAGAACGTTCACTGCTGCAAATGCTGCCAGAACCTGACGGAACGTGAGATATGCCCTATATGCGACGATCCCGAACGTGACAGGCGCGTTATATGCGTCGTAGAAAACCCAAAGGATGTCACAGCCTTCGAGCGTACAAGAGAGTACAGCGGAGTGTATCATGTGCTCCATGGGCTGCTCTCACCTATGGACGGCATAACACCCGACAAACTCCGGGTAAAGGAGCTCCTCGCAAGGATAGCAGAAGGCGGCGTGGAGGAGGTCATAATGGCGACCAATCCCACCGTAGAAGGCGATGCTACCGCAATGTATATAGCGGGACTTCTCAAGCCTATGGGCATAAAGGTCACACGCCTTGCCTTCGGTCTGCCTGTCGGAGGCATACTCGAGTATGCTGACGAGGTAACGCTGTTCAAGGCGCTCGAAAACAGGAATGATATGTAAAAACGGGCGTTAAGCCCGTTTTTTCGTAAAGTATTCTATTGCTCCGCAACTGACAGCGGAGCGATAAATCGGAGGAATATATTTGAAAAACAATTTTTTGCGCGGAATATCCCACGGTATACCGATATGTCTGGGCTATATTTCCGTCTCCTTCGGCTTCGGCATACTTGCAGTCAGCAAGGCTGGGCTTTCCGTATTGCAGGCTTCGATAATATCCGCTTCAAACCTAACTTCCGCAGGACAGAATGCAGGTATAGACGTTATCGCCGCAGGAGGTACCCTCATAGAGATGATACTTCTCCAGCTGACTATAAATATACGCTATTCTCTCATGGCGCTTTCCCTTTCACAGAAGCTGGACAGACGCTTTACCGCGCCTCACAGACTCTTTGCTTCTTACGGCATAACCGACGAGATATTCGCGGTGTGTTCCGCACAGAAGGAGCCTCTGACTCCTGCCTATATGTACGGAATGATATTCATTGCCGCTGTTGGATGGATAACCGGTACCGCTCTCGGAGCAGCCGCAGGAGAGCTTCTCCCTGTTGCTGTCAGCAGCGCTATGGAGATAGTCCTATACGGTATGTTCATTGCTATAGTCATTCCCCCTGCAAAGAAGCAGCATAGCATACTTTTCGTGGCTGTCATTGCCGCGGCACTCAGCGTTTTATTCAGATATTTCATTACAGGGCTCAGCGAGGGTTTCGCTATGATAATATCCGCTGTTGCAGCCTCTGCACTTGCAGCTCTCATATTCCCAGTAAAGGACGAAGAGGAGGAAGCTGAACGATGAGATTTGCTGTATATGTCGCCGTCATGGCCGTGGTCACATACCTAATAAGAATGGTGCCCTTCACCTTCTTCCGCAAAAAGATAAAGAACCGCTTTTTCCGCAGCTTCCTGCAATATATCCCTTATGCGGTGCTTTCTGCCATGACTATACCGGCTATATTCTATACCACCCATAATATGTGGACTGCCGCGGCAGGCACGGCTGTAGCCGTACTGTTGGCTTTCTTCGAGATGCCGCTCATAGTTGTGGCTCTTGCGGCTTCCGGCGCGGCTTTCCTGCTTGGACTTTTTATTTGAAAGGAGCAGAACTATGCTGAAAAAGATACTCAGTAGCGAAGCCTGTGCAAAATGCAGGCTGTGCTGTATCTTCGACCGCTACGACGTGTGGGAAACTCCCGTATTTACCGCGGAGCTCTGCGAAAAAATAAAAGCCGCACGCCCCGGTACTGAGTTCGTTACCAAGGACGGCGGCTATATATTCAGAGTTGGTGAGCTCAGGGGTGACGAGCTCTTCTCCTGTCCTGCCCTCACGGAAAACGGCTGTATGCTAGGCGACGAGAAGCCTTTCGACTGCCGTATATGGCCCTACCGTATAATGGAGGTAGGCGGCAGACGAGCCATAACCTTCGCTTCTATATGTGATGAGCTCTATCATCGTCCCCTGTCTCAACTGGTTGGACTGCTGAAAGATGGACTTGCGGATATTATCTTTGCTTATGCCGACGAACACCCTGAGATAGTAAAGCCCTACTATGAGGGATATCCGGTGCTGATGTTCGAAAAAAAACCACTTTAAGTCCTGTCCTGATTCACGGAGAAGATATCCGCTACCTCTGTGAGGGTAATATAGGCGAGAGGGTCTATTTTTTGCACTATTCCCTTCATCTTCATGACCTGAAAACGGTTCACCACAAAATATAGGACAGTTCGCTCCTCGCCTGAATAGCCTCCCATTGCCTTTATCAGCGTCATTCCGCAGCCAAATTCTGACATGAGCTGCTTTTTTATATCATCAGGCTTTGCGGTTATTATCATAGCCGCCTTTTCTCGCTGCAAGCCGTCAACTATGTAATCCACGGTCTTTAGAGCCGCTCCGTAGGTAACTATAGAGTACAGCGGTAGTATCCAGCTGTGTATCACGGCTCCGCATACAATATACAGCACCACATTGTATGCCATGACGAATGAGCCCACAGACAGTCCGAGCCGCTTTGAGAATATTACAGCCATTACCTCTATTCCGTCCATAGCTCCGCCGAAGCGTATTGCGAGTCCGCTGCCTATACCCGATATCACACCGCCAAACAGAGCACAGAGCAACAGGTCGGTGCCTGCAAGAGGCGAGGCTATGCTCACGTCTATGGGGAGCACATCGGTGATAAGCCACGACATAACGGAATATACGGCTACGGTATATATTGCAGAAAAGGTGAAGCTTGCGCCCTGCTTTTTAAGTCCGTAGAGAAATAGTGGTATATTAAGCAGTATCAGGAAAAACGAAAGGGATAAGGCTTTGGCAGTGACCTGCGCTAGCAGCATAGAAGTTCCAGAGATACCGCTGTCATAGAGCTTTACCGGCATAAGGAAAAGAGTTATACCGAAAGCGTTGACTATACCTGCCACAGTCAGCATAAACAGGCGAAACAGGCTTATCTCCTTTATTATTTCAAGTATTTTCTTCATGTATTGCCCCCCCTGTACGATATTTTACAAAAGGGGCATTTTCTATGCGAAAATGCCCCTTTGCACGATCACTTCTTGATCTTCTCGACGATATCCTCGACTTTTTCCTTGACCTTTTCAATGTTCTCCTTGGTAGCCACCTTGCTGACCATATCCTTAGCCTTTTCGATATTGTCCTTTGTTGCAACCTTGGAAACAGTTTTTTCAATCTTCTCATCGGGGAGGTCGATGCCTGTTTTCTTCTCAACTAATTCTACTGCTTTTTTGATCTCCATAGGGGATACCTTCTTTCGATTAAAATTTATATATCCATTGTAGCACACTTTTTTTATAAATGCAATATTCTGATATATTTTTTTTGATGCAACTATGAATTGACCTAAAAACAGCCATTTGCAACTAGCAATTGACAAATTGTAAAGCACGGTTGCTTGTATGTAACCGCCCAAAATGTTAGAATAAGACCATGGAAAACGCAACAGTTTCCGCAGAAAAATTTCAACGGAGGATATAAATATGATACTCGCAGACAAGATAATCGAACTCAGAAAAAAGGCAGGTATGTCTCAGGAGGAGCTTGCCGAGAAGCTCGGTGTGAGCCGCCAGTCAATATCAAAATGGGAGGGCGCTCAATCAACTCCCGACCTCAATCGTATATTACAGCTTGCTGAAATATTCAATGTCAGCACCGACACTCTCCTTAAAGACAATATCGAGCTTGCTGAAGCTCCCGCCGCAGCTACCGAAACTTCCGTTGAAACTGAACCGCCTCTTCGTAAGGTATCTATGGAAGAAGCAAATACATTCCTTGAAGTGAACGAAAAGCGCTCACTACGTACTCCAATAGGAGTTGCTATGTGTATATGCTGCTGCCTGCCCGTGATAATACTCGATATTTTCGAGCCTTTTATAGGGGCTGAAGGCATCATTGGCGTACCGCTCATGTTTATAATTATAGCAATAGCAGTCGGTCTGTTCATCACCTCGGGCAAGCAGATAAAGCGCTACGAGTATCTTAACAAAGAAGGTATCGACACTGAATACGGCGTTTCTGGCATGGTAAATGAGAAAAAGGCAAAATTCGAAACAAAACATACCATCTTCCTTATAATAGGCGTTATCCTTTTCATAGTTTCATTCATACCTGTAATAGTTTTTACCGAATTGTTCCCAGACAGCAGTTTTTTCGAAGCACTTTCGCTGTTGATAATGTTCGGAGCTATCGCAGTCGGCGTAGGACTTATAGTCCATGCATCCATAAAAATGGGCGGATATAAGCGCCTTCTTGAGGAAGACGATTTCTCAAGGCAGAAAAAAGAGCGCACAAACAAAACATCTGGAACTGTTTCCGTATACTGGTGCATAATTGTTGCGATATTTCTTGCATACAGCTTTATCACCAACGACTGGGGCAGATCGTGGATAATATGGCCTGTAGCAGCTGTCCTCACACCTGTTGTTATGGTCATTTCGGACAAGGTAAAAAAATAAGAAAACAGCATCACCCAAACATGATATAGTAATATAAAAGAGCCGCAGCGTAATGTGACTGCGGCTGTTATTATCTTATTGCTGTTCCGGCGGCTGATCTGCAGGCGGTTCTGATGGAGCTGAGGCCGTTTCAGACGGAGCTGGAGTTGATGCAGACGCAGCTGCGCCTATAACCGCAGGTTTGGCGCTGCTTATCTCCAAGTAGCACGCCGCGGCTGTTGCCAGCATCATCAGGATACTCAGTAACAATCCAAATTTTGTATTCACCTTTATGTACTCAGAATATTCCTTCGGGATATCGTAATAGCTGCGGAAGGTCATCCTGAACAGAAGAATTGCGGCAGCTGAAGCAGCGCTTACGATAGAAGCTATTTTCAGTGACTTTTTATCACTCTTGCGGAAGAGCACAACTGCGGTCGCAACGCCACCTGCAAAAGCAGCGAGCAGGAATACATTTGGCTTGGGATCGCTGTCAGCATTCTTTGCGACATCGTCATCCTTCTTCTCAATGCTGAACATCATACGGAATCCAGAATAGTTTTCCTTAATAGATTTGTCCTTTGTACATGATACAGAAACGAACGGAAGGAAAAATGCTACCAGCGCAACCAGTACACATACCTTGGCGATAAGCAGGAGAGGCATACCTGACGTTTTTTGAGCAGCAATATCGGTAACGGAATTTGCAAGCTCCTTGACAGAAGCACCGCCTGCTGAAAGAGGAGCAGTTTTGGGCTTAAGATCGCCTCCGCATGACGTACATGTCTCAGAACCATCCGGTATCTGAGCGCCACAGTGTTTGCAATACATAAAGATGACCTCCTTAAAATATAATGATAATGTATTTTATCATATTATCACAATTCTGTCAATAGTTTCGCACAAAATGCTTAAAAATTAGCTATATTCAGCACGATAGACAAAAAAGACCGGCGAACTGTGTCCGCCGGTCTGGGTTGCTGTTTATATGCTCAAAGTTTCTTCTTCTCTTCCTCTATCATCCTGATAAGGTCGTCAACAGACATATTTGAGGGAGACTTTTTCTTTTCATTTCGCTCGCTCTTGTCAATTATATCCGAGATATCAGGGGTGCTGCTCTTCTTAGACTTTGCAGCCGCTGAAGGAGCAGACTGGCTTCTGAGAGGCGTAGTCTTGGGAACGTCATTTCTTGACATCTCCGCAAGCTGGCTCTTTGAAAGTATACCCGTATTATCCGATACAGCCTCGGAAGCTGCGGGCTTCTGTATCTTTCCTGTATTACCATTTGAGTTCTTTACGCTGAATGTGCCTGTACGCTCTGCCTCGGCAGTCTTTCTAAGCATTTCCTCCCTAAGGGCGTCGGCTGTGGGAGCTGTAGAAGAGGATCCGCCTACGTTCTTTGCGGCAAATGTACTCTCGGCACTGCGCTGTGCCTTGAACTGCATCGTACGCTCCTTCTCCTTCTGGTATGGAGAATCAGGATTTACCTTCTTCTGACTGAAATTCTCTGCGATAGACAGCTTCTTGCGCTCGAGCTCGTCGCTGGGCTGTATCTCCTGCGAGGGTTCAAAGAGAGGATTTGCAGACTTGTCGTGAAGATTCTTTCTGCTCTCGGATATAGCTCTTTCCTTTTCCTTCTCGTCATACTCGTAAAAACCGAATTCCTCTTCGTCATCGCCCTTTGAGGAAGCGATCTTGATGATAAAGAACACCACAAGGAGCACGCAGGGAAGCACAAGAAGTGAGATTATACCCTTTATTCCCGATGCAAAGGTTATTACTGAGCCGATAAGTACGCTCTGATTGTGTCCCGTGCATAGGGCAAGTATCTTGTCCTTGGTTATTGACTCCTCGCTGCCTACTCTCGAAGCATCGGCGGTATAGTATTTCTCAGTACCGTCCTCTGAGGTGACGATGTCGAAGATACTGAGCACCTTGAGGTTATCAGGAGTCTCTGCCGGATAGCAGAGAACGATGTCGCCCTTGGAAATCTTTTCCTTTTCCGCAGGTGCGGCAAGCAGGGCAGCACCGTTCGTTACGCTAGTGCCCATATTGTCGGTATCCTTGACAATATATACATATCTACCGAAGAGTTTCGGCGTTTTGCCGCCTGAGAATGCGATATTGATAACGATCGAGAGCACGATCAGTAATATACTAAGAACTATAATAACCAGTTTAAGTATCGAGAAGCGTTTTTCTTTTTCCATTTTACATCACCTTTTCATTTCATTTTTGTTATCTTTTTGTTTCTACACATTTATCTACGGGCCTATAAATATGACCACTTTATCTATTATATCACATATTATAACAAATTTCAAACATTTTTTAAGTTTTATTTTTTAAATATATAGAAATCATTTCCACAGCATTTTTTTCGGGTTTTATGCACAAATTACATTAGTTATTTCTTTCCGTTTACGCATTATACACAATGAATATTTATTATTTTTCAGACTTCGCTGCCATCATATTAAGTGTCTTTCTTCAATATATAAATTTAGTTGACAAATATTTGTTGAAATATGCACTTGAAATATATCATGATTCATAGTATAATTGATATGTATACTGCTTGCATTGCGCGATAGCACGCTTTCTAAAGCAGGTAGTATATTTCTAAGGTATTATACAAGCAGTAACAAAGCCGCACCCCGGCAGATTGGAGATACTTTATGGCTACTAAAAAGGCAAATCCTCTTATCGACAAGATCAAGGAAGAGTTTCCTAGAAAGCTCCAGCTTTTGTACAGCGTTTCTCCTGAAGAAGCTTCAGACAAACAGGTTTATCATGTTCTCTCGTCCATAATCGTCGAGATACTTGGTGCAAAAAGGCAGAGCTTTGTAAATCATACCAACTCCGTTGGCGGCAAGCAGATATACTACCTTTCCATGGAGTTCCTAATGGGACGCTCCCTCAAGACAAGCATATACAACCTCGAACTCGCCGACGGCATAAAGACTATGCTGAAGCAGTACGATATAAATCTCGATAAGATATACGAAATGGAGCCTGACGCAGGTCTCGGAAACGGCGGTCTCGGAAGACTTGCTGCCTGCTATCTCGACGGTCTCGCCACTATGGCTTTTCCTGCAATGGGCTATTCGATATGCTATGAATACGGCATCTTCCAGCAAAAGCTGGAGGACGGTTGGCAGACAGAGCTCCCCGACAACTGGCTCCCAGGCGGATCAGTATGGCTCGTCCCGAAGCCGGAGCTGTCCGTAGATGTACACTTTGAAGGCGACCTCAGGGAGTACTGGGACAATCAGTACCACTATATCTCACATGTGAACTACAATACCGTCGTTGCTACTCCTTACGACCTTTATGTATCGGGCTACGGCTCGGAAGGCGTCTCCGTACTCAGACTCTGGTCAGCAAAGGCCCCCAACTTCAATATGGAAATGTTCAACAAGGGCAACTACGAAGAAGCCCTCGCACAGAACTCAATAGCTAATGCGATATCAAAGGTGCTCTATCCCAACGATAACCACCTTGAGGGCAAGAGCCTCCGTCTTCGTCAGCAGTACTTCCTCTGTGCTGCTTCTATCGGAGATATCGTAAGCTCCCATATGGCTGTATACGGCACTCTCGAAAACCTTGCAGACAAGGTTGCTATCCATATAAACGACACTCATCCCACCCTCGCTATCCCGGAGCTCATGAGAATACTCCTCGATGACTGCGGATACAGCTGGGAAAAATCGTGGGATATCGTCACAAGAACGTTTGCGTACACCAACCATACAGTTATGGCTGAGGCTCTCGAAAAGTGGGACGTAAACCTCGTAAAACAGGTAATCCCGAGAATATTCTCGATAATCATCGAGATTAACAACCGCTACTGTCAGTCACTTCTTGAAAGGAACGGTGGCGACAGCGCAAAGACCACGCGTATGTCCATAGTCAAGGACAATCAAATACACATGGCAACTCTATGCGTTGCAGCTTCTCACAGCGTAAATGGCGTATCAAAGCTCCATTCGGAAATAATCAAGCAGTCCGTCTTCCATGAGGAATTCGAGAATACTCCCGAAAAGTTCAAGAACGTCACAAACGGCATAGCCTACAGAAGATGGCTGTATCAGTCCAATCCCGCTCTGACCGAGCTTCTCACAGAGACTATCGGTCCCAAGTTCATAAAGGACGGCGCAGAGCTTGAAAACTTCAGGAAATTCGAGAACGACAAGGAAGTTCTCACAAAGCTCATGGCAGTCAAAAAGGAAAACAAGGAAGCTTTCGCAAAGTATGTCAAGAACGAGTCCGGCATAGATCTCAATACAGACAGCATCTTTGACGTACAGGTAAAGCGTCTCCACGAATACAAGAGACAGCATCTAAACGTCATGAATATCCTTACGGACTATGCTTACCTGCTCAACGACCCATGTGCTCCTTATACTCCAAAGACCTATATCTTCGCGGCAAAGGCTGCTCCGGGCTATTATCTCGCAAAGCAGATAATCAAGATGATATGGGCCATCTCCGAGGAGATAAAACGGGATCCGAGGATAAGCGAAAAGCTTTCGGTAGTATTTCTTGAGAACTACTGCGTTACACTCTCTGAGCATCTCATGCCTGCTTCCGATGTTTCTGAGCAGATATCCCTTGCAGGAACAGAGGCTTCCGGTACGGGAAATATGAAACTAATGCTAAACGGAGCCGTGACCCTCGGTACTCTCGACGGCGCTAATATTGAGATAAAGGAAGCCTGCGGCGATGATAATATCGTTATCTTCGGCATGACCACTCCACAGGTCAATGAACTCAGATACAGAGGCTACAACCCCGTGGACTGCTACAACTGCGATCCGCGCATACGCGACGCCATAGACCGTATGTACCACGGAATAAATGGCTGCACCTTCAACGATGTGGCAAATTCACTTAAAAACAGCGACCCCTACATGGTGCTTGCAGACTTTGACAGTTACAGAAAGGCTCAGCACTATGTGGCAGAATGTTATAACGACAAGATGAAATGGGCTAAAATGTCTCTCAATAACATCGCAGGAGCCGGAATATTCTCAGCTGACCGCGCTGTTGCGGAGTATGCCGACAATATTTGGCATCTCAGATAAAACGATCTCCTGAAACAGATCATACAGGGAACGTACCTGCTGCGTCCCTTAAAAAATACCGGAAACGGAGTGTTTTTTAGATGAAACCATTTTACGATACATGGGATCTCAGCTACAAATCAATTTTCGGCGCGGTAAGGCAGTATGAGACCTGCCGCTTCACAATCAGGCTGCCAAAAGATATAAAGCCCGACTATTCGCCGGTACTGGTGCTTTTCCGTACAGGATTCAAGGAGCGCTTCATAACCATGAACGCCGTTGAGGAGGAAGAGGACTGCTTTACGTACTCAGCCGAATACGAGGCAAGATATACCGACGTACATTACTACTACTTCTCGTTCACAGAGGGCGGTACACGCCACTATATCAAGAAAATCAACATCCATGAGGGCGGTCTCGACGAAGGAGATATGTTCCAGCTCACCGTCTACAACAGCACATACACTACTCCCGATTTTCTCAAGGGTGGAGTTATGTACCAGATATTCCCAGATCGCTTCTGCAACAGTGGTAAGCCCAAGGAGAATATACCTGAAGGTCGTGTTCTCCGCGACGACTGGGGTGGTACTCCCTTCTACAAGCCCGACGAGAACGGTCACGTATGGAACAATGATTACTTCGGCGGAGATTTCGAGGGTATAAAGTCAAAACTCCCTTACCTCAAAGGTCTTGGAGTAACCTGTATATATCTCAATCCAATATTTGAAGCTCACGAAAATCACAGGTACAATACCGCAAACTATATGAACGCAGACCCTCTCCTCGGCACTAACGAGGAGTTCGCAGAGCTTTGCCAGGCGGCTGAAAGCTACGGTATATCAATAATCCTCGACGGAGTATTCTCACATACCGGCGCTGACAGTGTTTACTTCAACAAATACGGACGCTATCCCGAGCTCGGCGCCTATCAGTCAAAGGACAGCAAGTACTACGACTGGTACAGCTTCATAGAGTATCCCGACGTATACGAGGCTTGGTGGGGCATAGATACCCTTCCAAACGTATTCGAGAACAATGAAGACTATACGGAGTATATCTGCGGCGAGGAGGGAGTTCTCCGCTACTGGCTGGATCAGGGTGCAGCCGGCTACCGTCTCGACGTTGCAGACGAGCTTCCCGACAAGTTCCTTGCAAACCTCAGAAAATGCGTGAAGGAGTATGACAAAAACAAGCTCATCATCGGCGAGGTATGGGAGGACGCCACCAACAAAGAGAGCTACGGCATAAAGCGTCGCTACCTTCTTGGCGATCAGCTCGACTCGGTAATGAACTATCCCTTCCGAGAGGCTATCATGAACTTCATCAAAGGCGGTAAACCCAGCGAATTCATAAGATCCGTAATGACCATAGTAGAGCACTATCCGAAGCCAACTGTTGACGTGCTTATGAACTTTGTGTCCACTCACGATATAGAACGTGCTATAAACCGTCTCGGCGGTGACGACTGCAACGGCAAGAACAAGGAATGGATGGCGGAGCGCTATCTCACCCCGGAGCAGTACGAGCACGGAAAGGAAATGCTGAAGGCTGCAATGGCTCTCCAGTTCTTCCTGCCCGGAGTACCAAGTATATACTACGGCGACGAAGCAGGACTTCAGGGCTACAAAGACCCATTCAACCGCCGCTGCTACCCTTGGGGAAACGAGGATACAGACCTTATAGAGTACGTTTCCGAGCTAAGCCGCGTAAGAAAGTCCATACCAAGTATGCGCGACGGAAGGATATACTTCGTTATCAATGAAAAGGAAGTACATGACAGCCGTCTTATCGGCTTCACCCGTCAGGGACAGAAGCAGGATCATATCATATTCGTAAACAGGAGCGGTGATACCGTACAGCTCGAAAATATGAGTGAAATACTGTCACGCTTCACAGACATACAGCCGTTCTATGGCGAATTTATGGACGATACCATTACGGTAAAGCCCTACGGATACACAATAGTCAAAGCTAAATTCGTAAAATAACAGAGAGCCGCAATGTTCCTCGCTTTCCTCGGCATCGCCGGGGCTGCAGTTTGTATTGTTTTCAGCATACTGCGACGGAACGAAAAGCAGCCGGAGGAATAAACGTTTTTACAAATATGCGGAGGAATACTCCGCATATTTCTTACTCCGAAATTGTCCGCCACTGGCGTACAAGCGTATTCACCAAAAACACAGTTTTATATCTGCCTGATTTTTGGCTTTATGTCAATTGATTTCAGAGGCAAAAAAGCATATAATAGATATTACTGTAAAATCATCAAAAATTATAAAGGAATGATATATATGAATGATAAGGTAGTCAAGTTCGGCGGAAGCTCCCTTGCGGACGCCAATCAGTTCAAAAAGGTAGCGGCTATAATCAAGAGCGACGCAAGACGCAGATACGTTGTTCCGTCTGCTCCCGGAAAGCGCTTTTCCGACGATATAAAGATCACGGATATGCTGTATAAATGCGGAGAGCTCGCAGGAAGCGGCATGGACTTCTCAAAGGAGTTCGGTACCATAAAGGACAGATACAACGGTATAATCTCCGAGCTGGGTATAGATATGTCCCTTGAGGATGAGTTCAGCGCTATCGCAGACGAACTCAAAAAGCGCCCTTCAAAGGACTTTGCTGCAAGCCGCGGAGAATACCTCAATGGCAAGGTGCTGGCTAAATACCTTGGCTTCACCTTCGTTGACGCCGCTGATATAATCGTATTCGACACTAAAGGAGTGCTCCTTCTTGACGAGACCGTAAAGGCTGTACGCGAAAAGCTCAGCGGTCTTGATAATGCCGTTATCCCCGGCTTCTACGGAAGGACAACAGAGGGCTTCATAAAGACATTCTCACGCGGCGGCTCGGACGTTACCGGCTCTATAATAGCAAATGCGGTAAAGGCTGATATCTACGAAAACTGGACCGATGTTTCCGGATTCCTCGTTGCAGACCCGAGAATAGTCGATACCCCCGACGTTATAGAAGTAATTACTTACCGTGAGCTCCGTGAGCTCGCTTACATGGGAGCCTCAGTGCTCCATGAGGACGCTATATTCCCAGTACGCTCAGCAGGTATACCTATAAACATTAGAAATACAAACTCACCTGAGGACGCAGGCACTATGATAGTAGGCGACGATTTCGATTTCAGCAAGGAAAGCGTAAAGCATACTATCACAGGTATCGCAGGCAAGAAGGGATTCAGCACTATCAATATCGAAAAAGCCATGATGAACAATGAGGCCGGCTTCGGTATGAAGGTGCTCAAGGTCCTCTATGACAACGGTCTTTCCTTCGAGCATATGCCCTCCGGTATCGACACCATGAGCATTACTCTCAGCACCGAAAAGCTCGACCCTATCCGCGACAAGGTGCTTGCAGACCTCCGCAAAGCTGTTGACCCCGACCACCTCGAAATAGAGGACGGTATCGCTCTCCTTGCAGTAGTGGGACGCAGAATGAAGAACACAAGGGGTACAGTTGCACGTATCTTTGCTTCTATGGCTCATGCTCGTATCAACGTAAAGATGATAGATCAGGGCTCCAGTGAGCTTAATGTTATCATCGGTGTAAGCGAAAACGACCTCCCCGAGGCTATCCGCAGGATATACGATATGTTCATCAACTCCGAGAAGAAGTGATAAAAACCCGTGAACGCTATCATCACTAAAGTCGTTCACGGGTTTTTTAGCATGTTGGGACTAATGGCTTTATTGACATATCCCAGCTGCTGTGATATACTTAAATAAAAATTTTACAACGAAAGGAAAAGCTATGGATTCCCCCGAGATACTCTACACAGTAGTCCCGTGCTATAACGAGCAGGAAGTACTCCGGCAGACCGCTGACCAGCTTAAAGCAAAATATATGGCTCTTATCTCGGAAAAGCTCATATCTCCCGACAGCCGCATAGTCTTCGTAAACGATGGCTCCTCCGATCAGACATGGAACATAATAAAGGAACTGCATAATACCCAGCCTAAGCTTTTTTCCGGTATCGACCTCGCCCGCAACAACGGTCACCAGAACGCAGTCCTCGCAGGTCTCATGACCATTAAGGATATATGCGATATGTGCATAACTATGGATGCAGATTTACAGGACGATATAAATGCCGTTGACGAAATGGTTAAAAAGTACTACGATGGCAATCAGGTGGTATACGGTGTAAGGAGTGCAAGGGATAACGACAGCTTCTTCAAAAAATTCACTGCGGAGAGCTTTTACAGGTTAATGAAAACAATGGGCGCCAATGTTGTCTACAATCACGGGGATTTCCGCCTTATGAGCAAAAGGGTGCTGCATGAGCTGGAGGGGTTCCGGGAAGTGAATCTCTTCCTGCGCGGTATGATACCGCTCATAGGCTTCCAGAGCTGTAAGGTGTACTACGAGCGCCGCGAAAGAGCTACAGGCAGGAGCAAGTACTCACTGAGAAAAATGCTTTCCTTTGCCATGAATGGCATAACCTCATTCAGTACAAAACCCCTCAGGCTGATCACAGCTCTCGGACTTATAATGTCCGCCGTCAGCGTTATTGCGTTTGTATGGGCATTTATTACTAAGATAGCCGGCTTCACGGTACATGGCTGGTCGAGTACGATGTGCTCGATATGGCTGATAGGTGGTTTGCAGCTCTTCTGTCTCGGCATCATAGGCGAGTACATCGGCAGAATTTACGCTGAAGTGAAACAGCGCCCGAGATACATAATCGCGGAGTTCCTTAATGATAAAGGGAAGAAAAACAACGATAAATAATAAGGAGATTTTTAATATGGACGCTATTATCAACAGTTTAACCGATTTTATCTCGCAGTACTGGGCTATAATTTTATTTATCATCGTACTGATAATACTCATAAAGATAAAGCACAAGATAAAAAAGGTGATATTTTTTGCTGTGCTTATCGGAGCCGCACTCTTCGCTTCAGGCTTCACCTTCTTCAATTAGCGCAAAGTCTGCGCCATTGCATGACTAATAAGCACTTGACATTTCATTAACTATGCGGTAAAATATAAGTTGACTATTAATAAATAAAAGCGAGGTTGCTCATTATGCTTAAAAACAATGAAAAAGTAATGGATAAGATCGTTGACCTTTGTAAATCAAAGGGCTTTGTATACCCCGGATCCGAGATATACGGCGGTCTTGCAAATACATGGGACTACGGTCCGCTGGGTGTTGAGCTCAAAAACAACATCAAGAGAGCATGGATGAAGAAATTCGTTCAGGAGAACAAGTACAACGTGGGTCTTGATTCAGCTATTCTCATGAATCCTCAGACATGGGTAGCTTCCGGACATATCGGCGGTTTCTCCGACCCCCTCATGGACTGTAAGGAGTGCAAGACCCGTCACCGTGCAGACAATCTCATCGAGGACTTTGACGGAACCAACGTTGCAGGCTGGTCAAACGAGCAGATGATGAACTACATAAAAGAAAAAGGCATTACATGTCCTAACTGCGGCAAGCAGAACTTCACCGATATCCGTCAGTTCAACCTTATGTTCAAGACCTTCCAGGGCGTTACAGAGGACAGCAAGTCGGAGCTCTATCTCCGTCCTGAAACTGCGCAGGGTATCTTCGTAAACTTCGCTAATATACAGAGAACTACACGTAAAAAAGTACCATTCGGAGTTGCTCAGGTAGGCAAGTCCTTCCGTAACGAGATAACTCCCGGAAACTTCATCTTCCGTGTACGTGAGTTCGAGCAGATGGAGCTTGAATTCTTCTGCAAGCCCGGAACTGACCTTGAGTGGTTCGACTACTGGAGAAGCTACTGCAAGAACTTCCTGCTTTCCCTCGGTCTCAAGGAGGAGAATATCCGTCTCCGCGACCACGACAAGGAGGAGCTCTGCTTCTACTCAAAGGCAACTACAGACTTCGAGTACCTCTTCCCCTTCGGCTGGGGCGAGCTCTGGGGCGTTGCTGACAGAACTGACTACGACCTCACACAGCATATCAACACAAGTGGCAAGTCTCTTGAATACTTTGACCCTGAGACCAACGAGAAATATATCCCCTATGTTATCGAGCCTTCTCTCGGCGTAGAGAGACTCTTCCTCTCTGTAGTTACAGAAGCTTACGACGAGGAGGAGATAGTTTCCACAGACAAGGACGGCAACGAGAAGAAGGAAACAAGAACAGTTATGCACTTCCATCCTGCACTTGCTCCCTTCAAGGCAGCAGTGCTTCCGCTCGTCAAGAAGCTCTCACCCAAGGCTGAAGAGGTATACGATATGCTCTCCAAGAAGTTCATGGTTGACTTCGATGAGGCAGGCACTATCGGCAAGAGATACCGCCGTCAGGACGAGATAGGCACTCCTTTCTGTATCACTTACGATTTTGATACTCTTGAAAAAGACAACTGTGTAACAGTCCGTGACCGTGATACAATGCAGCAGGAAAGAGTAAATATCAATGACCTTGTTGCTTACCTTGAAGCAAAAATGGTATTCTGAGAATAATAAAAAAAGTCATAGTATCACTGTACTATGGCTTTTTTAGTTAGGAGAGAAGCTATGCAGACATCCGAAAGCTTTGTATTGAGCGCATTACTTTCCTTCTCCGGCGGATTGCAGGACGCATATACCTACAACGTCAGAGGAAGAGTCTTTGCAAATGCCCAGACAGGCAATGTTGTACTTATGAGCCAAAGTTTCATGCAAGGGGAAATAGCCAGGGGACTGCATTATATGGGACCTCTTGCTGCATTTGCGCTAGGTATCTTCATAGCCGAAAGAATCGAAAACAGATATAAGGACAGCAAAGCTTTCCACTGGAGGCAGATCATCATACTCATTGAAATGATAGTTCTTGCCGTGGTGGGAGTTATGTCGTCAAAACTTGATATACCAGCAAATATGCTGGTATCCTTTGCCTGCGCAATGCAGGTCCAGACCTTTAGAACAGTCAGAGGCTATGGCTATGCGAGCACAATGTGTATCGGAAACCTTAGAAGCGGTACAGAGAGCTTTTCTCAATATCTGCGCAGCAAGAACAAGGATGCATTGTTCAAGTCCCTGCATTTCTTTGGTATTATCCTTTTCTTTGCCATAGGCGCAGGCTTCGGTGGAGTAGTTTCCTCTATGGTAGGCATAAGAACTATATGGATTTCAACTGTTCTTCTGCTTTTGGCAGCGGTTATGATGATACAGAAAAAATCAAGTATATAAAAAAGGGCTGCAATGAGCAGTCCTTTTTAATTATCTTAGGTATTCCTCGATGACATCCAGTTCCCCATACGTCCTTAGCAGGGTATATCCCGTATTTTCAAGTACGGCGTTGACAAAGTCGTCCCGCTTTTCACGATCCGGACGTGAATGGGAGGTATCGTCAAGCTCTATAAGCGCAACTATAGCCGTTTCCTCATCAGCAAGGGCAAAGTCGATATGCTTCGATTTTATCTTATTGAAGCACTCCATCCAGAAGGGATTCTCTTCCTTTGGCTTAGGCTCGATAAGGTCAGCAAGCCGCACTTTAGTGTATATATTCAGTCCATACTCATCCGCAAGGGGCTTGAGCCGCTTGTAAAACTCATACTCCCTGTCGGTGAGTATAGTCTTTGCAGTAAACAGCTTGGTTATATCCGGTTTGCGGAGCTTCCTGTACAGCCATATAGCGAACAGTATACCGCAAAGTAACAGTAATAGGTAAAATAACTCATTTTCGTTCATATCATTTATCAGAATGTATCTTTTCGGTCACCTTGCCATTTTCATCTATTTCCGCAAGACTGTGATTGAAGGCTCCTGAGCCTCCGCTCACAAAGAGCCTGCCGCCAGCTGTACAGATACCATCGATGAAATCCGACCCTTCAATGCCGCCAGCGCTGAGTATCTCCTTAGTCTTTCCGTCACTGTCCACAGCATAGACTACCGCAGAGTCCGTATAGTACAGCTTATCCTCGAAAAAGCAGAAACCGCTTATACTGCCCATATCGGTAATGTATACCTCGGATCCGCCTGACAGGTCATTGCGGCATAGGCGTCGCTCCTTTATGTAGTATAGCTTGTCGCCGACTATATATGGGCTTTCTCCGGACTTTATATCCACATAGGCTCCATTTTCACCGAATACGCGAATATACTCGTTTATGCTTATGCGATATGAGCACACAAGTGAGTTCTTTCCGCTAACCTCAGTAAAACCAACAATATGCGCGTTCTTGTACTCAAGACTGTACTCCTCGCCAGAGAGCTTTCCCGAATAGTCCGCAGACCTTATAACAGTGCCGCTGTCGGTCGGACATGTAAAGTATATTCTATCTTTCGCAAAGAAGAATTCCTCCCGTTCACGGGCAGTACTACCTCCGTCTGTGGAGTCCTTTATGATGACCTTTGTCTTTCCGTCCCTGTACTCGCATATGCCCTCGCCGGAAGAGTAGTAATACAACGATTTTCCGTCGGTATACAACACTAAACTCTTTGCAGGCAGATGGAGCTCCTCGGTATGTCCCTTGCGGTCGTCAAGGATATACACGTCCTCCCTGCCATTCTGACCGTTCTTTCCGGAAAGGTAAACGTAAGAGCCGTCATCCATAATGTGTACGAACTGAGGACGATTCTTCTCCGTCTCCTCTGATGGGGTTCCAAAGTCACCAGGTATCACCTTTTCCGGCTTTGTTGAAGGCTCTGCGACAGTTATGACAGTCTCAGCCGTTGTAACAGCATCAGTAGTCGTAATCTCATCCGGCTCGCTGTAATTATCAGTATTATGGTCTGAACAGCCTGCTGCAAAGTAAACGGCAAGCAGAGCAGCCATAACGGCTGCGGTAATACATTTTCTCATCAGTCAAATCTCTCGTCGATAACACGGGCAGTCTTCTTCATGCTTCTCGGGAGAACGCCTACCTCTACCACCTTTACTATAGGTGTGAAGCCAATCCTGCTCTTTACCTTTTCAGCTATTTTCTTGCTGAGAGCATCAAAATCCACATCTCCTGTGGATTCAACGTAGATACGCATTGTATCCTTTCCGTCAAGGTGAGAGATACGTATCTGGTACTCGCTGGATATTTCGCTGAACGTACCCAGTACCTCCTCTATCTGGCTGGGGAATACGTTTACGCCCTTGATCTTCATCATGTCGTCGGTACGTCCCATGATAACGTCGATCCTCGGATAGCAGCGTCCGCACTTACACTTGCCGGGGACTATTCTTGAAAGGTCGTGTGTCCTGTATCTTATAAGGGGAGCGCCCTCCTTCACAAGGGTAGTTATTACTATCTCGCCCATTTCGCCGTCGGGAACGTTCTCACCTGTCTTGGGATCGATTACTTCTATGTAAAGGAAGTCATCCCAATAATGCATAGCCTTTTCACCAGGGCAGTTGATACCAATTCCCGGACCGTAAATCTCCGTGAGTCCATAGATATCGAAAAGTTCTATACCAAGCTCATTGTGGATACGCTCGCGCATCTTGTCGCTCCAGCGCTCAGAGCCGATAACGCCCTTTTTGAGGTGTATCTTGTCCTTGATACCACGCTTCTGTATCTCCTCTGCAAGGAGAAGAGCGTAAGAAGAAGTGGAGCAGAGAACGGTACTCTTCATAGCCTGCATCATTTCAAGCTGCTTGTCGGTGTTTCCTGGACCCATAGGTATTACCATAGCACCTAGCTTCTCGGCGCCGTTCTGGAAGCCGATACCTGCTGTCCAGAGGCCGTATCCGGGAGTTATCTGTATCCTATCCATATTTGTTATGCCTGCTGTCTCATAGCAGCGCTTAAACATGATAGCCCAGTCGTCAACGTCCTTTGCTGTGTAGGGAATAATTACGGGAGTACCCGTAGTTCCCGATGACGAGTGTATACGTACTATCTCCTCCTCGGGAGCAGTCATAAGTCCGAGAGGATAGGCATCACGAAGGTCTTTCTTCTCTGAGAATGGGAGCTTTGTGAAGTCCTCGGGTGTGTCAATGTGTGATATGCCTGCCTCCGCAAGCTTTTTGCCGTAAAAGCTACCTGCTTCAACAAGAGCGTGAATACGGTCGTTAACGAGTTCGAGCTGTTTCTGTGATATCTGCATTTTTATCTTTCCTTTCATTTAATTGAGAATTTATAATTGAAAATTAAGAATTATTGTATCAGCAACGCTGACAGATCTGAATAATATATTTTCAATTCTCAATTAGTATAACGGAGCGCTTTGCTGTTAAGTTCCACAAACTGAGGCTTGACCGTCTTTTTCATGGTTTCCTCTATGTCGTCCACCGCGAAAGGCAGTACGCCGTTTCTGACCGACGCGCCCAGCATTATCATATTCAGCACCTTGGGCGAGCCTAATTCCTCGCAGGCTTTTATGCCGTCAACAAGGAGGAGATCCTTCACATTGCGCTTGAGATACTCTATCATTTCTTGACCAGTATAGGAGGATCCTTTAAGAGTTGCCGTGACTGGCATTATGGGGTGTGTATTTACCACCACCTGTCCGCCGTCCTTCAGGTAGGGCAGCATACGCACAGCCTCGGCAGGCTCGAAGCCGATTATTATATCAGCAGTCTTTTCCGGGAACATCGGACAGTAGATGTCGTCGCCCAGTCTCAGGAAGCTGAAAACGCTTCCGCCTTTCTGAGCCATACCTATAGTTTCGGCACTCATTACTGGTATATCATGCTCCATAGCAGTTGCGGCTATGAGCTTTGAGGTAAGGACTATTCCCTGACCGCCTACGCCGCATATAAGGATATTACTCTGCATCTTCGCCGCCTCCTATTGCTCCAAAGGGACATACCTGCGAACAGAGTCCGCAGCCCGTACAGAGCGAATTTTCGATAGTGACCATGCCGTCTTTGAGTACGATACCCGGACAGCCGAGGGTATTTATGCACTTTTTGCAGGTCACGCATTTACCTGGGTCTATAACTGCCGGTCGATTGCCCTTTATTAGGACAGCGCATGGTGACTTGAACACTATAGCTTTTACGCCCTTTTCAGCGGCTACACGCTTTACCGTATCGATAGCCTTATTGAGTTCAAGAGGATTTACAGTCTCCACGGTCTTTACGCCAACGCCTTTGAGAACCTCCTGTATGCTCACCTTTTCAACTACCTCGCCCATCATGGTACGTCCTGTACCGGGGTGAGGCTGATGACCGGTCATTGCCGTGGTGGAGTTGTCAAGAACTACAAGAGTCATATTTGCCTGATTGTACACTGCATTTACAGCTCCCGTTATAGCGGAAGCAAAGAATGTGGAGTCTCCGACAAATGCGAAACAGTTAGTATCTGGTTCTATCCTGCCGATGCCTTGTGTGATGTTCACACCTGCGCCCATACAGAGGCAGGTATCCACCATATCGAGAGGCATCGCGTTTCCGAGAGTATAGCAGCCGATATCTCCGCAGAAAACACTCTTTTTGCCCTTCATTGCTTCCTTTACGGCGAAGAAAGAGGCTCTGTGAGGACAGCCAGCACAGAGCACCGGCGGTCTTACGGGAAGCTCAGGGGGCGTTTCGGTCTCAGTTGCGGCAGGCTTCTCCCAACCCATGAGATCAGCGATATTCGCAGCTACGGAAACACAAGTATTTTCTCCTGCGGTCTTAACATTATGCGTAAGCTTGCCCAGTATCTTCGTATTCAGATGATACTTTCCACAGATATATATGAGTTCACGCTCTATGATAGGGTCAAGTTCCTCGATACATAGAACCTCATCAAGTCCTTCGAGGAACTTCACCGCAGCCTGCTCCGGGAACGGGAAAGGAGTAGACACCTTGAACACTTTCGGTGCGGGCTTTCCGCGGAGAGCCTCCATAGTGTAGGTATAGCTTATGCCGTGGGTAGCAATACCCTTCCGGCAGCCTTTATCGGAAGCCTCTGTGATAATATTGCGCTTATACTCGGAGAATACCTGAGAGAGCTCAACATTGCGCTCCTCGATATGTATATGTGCGTTATATGAAAGACGCGGGAAAATCACCCATTTTGAGGAGTCCTTTACAAAGCCCTCAGGCTCGTTTACCTTGTACTCGCTTTCGTCTTTTACTTCAATTGAAGCGTAGCCGTGACAGACTCTCGTTGTGGGTCTAAAAAGCACGGGAGTATGATATTTCTCGGAGTACTCAAAAGCCTCCTGTATCATGTTGTATGCTTCCTGCACCGACGAGGGATCAAAGCAGGGAAGCTTTGAATATGAAGCGAAATGACGGGTGTCCTGCTCTGTCTGTGAGGATATGGGACCCGGATCGTCGGCAACAAGTATTACCATACTGCCCTTCACGCCTATATATGCAAGGCTCATGAGCGGATCCGACGCTACATTGAGACCTACCTGCTTCATGGTCACCATTGAACGTGCACCGCTGTATGCAGCTCCTGCTCCAACCTCTAAAGCAGCCTTTTCGTTTACTGACCACTCAACGTACACCGAGCCGTCGTTGAGCTTTGCAGTGGTCTCCAGCACCTCTGTGGAGGGAGTACCGGGATATCCCGAAACAACGTTAAGCCCTGCCGCAAGCGCTCCTCTTGCGATAGCGGCATTTCCCATCAAGAATTCCTTATGCATGATATCTCTCCTTTTCACCGTCCCTCCGGCATGAGGATAATGCTCTGCAAAGGACGTTCCTGATAAAATCCATATAAAAACATTATATCATTCTATATCCCTGATGTCAAAGGTAAATATCAAAAAATCGCGGAAAAAATAAAAAGGACCGCACATGGCGATCCTTTTTGGTCATGTTGTAGCTTCCTCCTCGGGTTCAAGGAGTATATTCTCGTCGGGAATGCTGTCTCCCACGGCTTCAAAGTCGTACTCAGTGAATTCATTCACCTTTTTCAGCTTTATCACAAGTCCCATCTCATCGTCGATGACAAGACTGCCACTCTCGATCTTTATTACAAAGCCCTCATAATCGCTCCACATATAGAGCTGATCCTTAGTTTCCGGTTCCCATTCGTATTCCTGTATATCGCCGATTATACTCATTTCGGCAGTATGATCTTTTTTGAGCTCTAAGCGGAAGGCTGCATATACCGGGTATTCGCCCAGCTTTTCATCGTACTCCTCCTCACCCATAGTCACATGGCTGGCTTCCCATTTTCCCATAAAACGGCTGAAATCCACCTTGTCGAGACCAGCCTCTGTGTTCTTTTCTACCTCCGTAAAATCGCTTACGGACAGAAGGTAGTATATATCTGTTTCATCGCTCATATCAGGGTTAGTCATCGTCATCTCGCCCTGATTCACCACGCAGTCGAGCCTTTCATCAGGGCTCAGCAGGTGAAGCACATCGCTGCCGTTCTTATCCGAGGTTATACTCCATTTGTACTCAAGGACCCTCTCCTTGCCATGAGGGTTGAGGTTGTCTATATACTCCGCGGTATTGTCCTCTTTTATAACTAGCTTTGCGATAGAGCTCAGCGGATAGCCTGCATAGACAGACTCGTACACCTCTCCGTTGACCGAGACCTTGTAGGTCTCCCACTTACCAAGGAAGGGTGATGCAGAATTGTCAACAGGTCCCGTTTCGGCTTCCGTAGCAGTTACCTGTTCTGTAGTTACTTCCGCCGTCGTAGGCTGACCACTGTCGTTGTCTCCCTGATTTTTCGATGTACAACCGCAGAAAGTTCCTGCAAGCAGGACGGCTGAAATACAAAAACAAAAAAACTTTCTCATATATGCTCCTTTTTTTACTGTGTCACACCGAAGTTCTGTATAACGCTTGCAGCGCTGTTGAGAGCATCGGTGTCTATTTCCGTGAATTCTTCGACTTTTTTGATATCTATAGACGAGCCTTCTCCTTCAATAACCAACATTTCATCGCGGTAATAAAGAGTCATCATCTCGTCGGCATTATTTCCGGTAAGATCCTTTACCTTGAACTGAAGTATATTTTCTTCCTTTTCCTTCCATGTTATCTCCTTATCAGAATTGGCGTTCTGTAGTATCTTATTGTCAACAGGCGACTGCCATGTCACCTTTCCGTTTTCAAATATCTCAAAACGGAAAAGTGCACCGATGGGTACTCCGACAAAATTATCCATAGCATTTCCGTTGACTGTCATGGACGTCGCCTCCCACTTGCCGATATACTTCGGATCGCGCTTTGCGCCGCAGCAACAGAGGGACAGCGCCATAAACGCCATTGTCAGTACGAGCGTTACAGTTCTTTTCATATCATGTCTCCCTTCCGTATAATGGTATTATACAGCATAAAATCCATAAAGTAAAGGCTTTTTTGCTGAAAAAGGCTGCCACGTCCTGTAGCAGCCCTCTGTTTTACTTTGTTTTTGTCTTATACAGCATCCATATAAGCTCGAGAACTCCCACTCCGATAAAGCCAAGCATCGTTTTCATGCTGGGCTTCTTCACCTTGAATCTGGTGATGAAGGCAATAGCGATGATGAGCAGTGAACCTCCGTATACCTCTGGAAACCAGTCTCCGATATCCTTATGGAAGCTGTACAGCAACGGAAGTATCAGCGCTACGCTGGTGACCGGCAGACCCTCATATACCTTGCGGTTCTCTGAGGTCTTTGACTGCCTTTCCTCTTCAGCCACGTTAAAATAGGCGAGCCTTATAACAGCGCACAGAGGGAAGAGCAGTAGCACAGGCAAATCGCACCAGTCCCTCATGCCTACGGAATAGCCTATAATGGAAGGAAGCACTCCGAAGCAGATTACGTCGCAAAGCGAATCTATCTGTATGCCGAACTTCTTTTCGCTTTCGGTACGGTCTTTTTTTGTACGGGCGACCTTACCGTCAAACATATCGCACAGTCCCGATACCATAAGGCATATTATGGCATATTCAGGATGATCTCCCATTCCGCCGAAGCCTGCCGCAAAGAGCATACCAATCATCGACGAAATGAGGCTTATGTATGTTAGAATGACCGTGTAATTATAATATCCAATCATTATTCAAACCTCGAATGATTTTTTTGCTGCAAAACATACCTTAACGGTATAGAAATAATTATACCATAAACCATGTTTTTTTTCAAGTATTTTGTTTAAATTTCAAGTAACTTACAGTTTATTCTCCTTTTTTCTTCCTTCCGCGCTTTACCGGAGCCTTTGCAGCCTTTTTTACCGCGGCAGACTTTTTTACTGCCTTTCCGGAAGCGCTCCTTTCGCGGTTGACGCGGAGCTGTTTCTGTCTGGAGCTTTTGTCCTCAAGGCGCCTGTAAGCCTCTTCATAGAAATACTCCTGAGAATTCAGCGGCTTTTCACGGCTTCTTCTCTCTCGTACGTACTTTCCGTCGCTGAGCAATATCCTTGCCTTTACATTGTCGCGCATCATGGTGCGGAACATATCGCGGATACGTTTTCTCAGCCTTTCGTCCTCAACTGGAACTGCCACCTCCACGCGGCGGACAGTGTTCCTGCTCATATAATCAGCTGAGCCGATATATATCTTCTGCGACCTGCCATCCTTTCCGAATATGAAGATACGGCTGTGTTCGAGGAATCGGCCCACTATGCTGCGTATGGATATATTCTCGGTAAATCCCTGTACTCCTGGGATAAGGCAGCATAGTCCGCGGACTATGAGCTCCACCTTTACACCTGCCTGCGAAGCCTCTATCAGCTTTGAGATAATAGCAGGATCGTTGAGGGAATTTATCTTTGCAGCGATATAACCGCTGCCGCCGTTCTCGGCGAGCTCTATCTGCTCGTCCATGAGAGCGAGCACCTGAGGTCTCAGCGCAAGGGGTGAAATAAGGAGCTTTCTCGTGCTTTCAACGAATGTGCCGCTGAGGAGAGATGCAAATACAGTCTCTGCGTCGGCAGCGATATCCCTGTCGGCAGTGAGGAGCATGAGGTCGGTATAAAGAGCAGCCGTCTTTTCGTTATAATTACCCGTTCCTATCTGAGTAACGTAGTCATAGCCACCGCCCTGAGCCTTACGTGTAATAAGCAGCAGCTTTGAATGTGCCTTGTACTCTTTGGGACCGTATATGACCTTTACTCCTGCCTCCTGTAACTGCTTCGACCACTCGATATTGTTCTCCTCGTCAAAACGGGCGCGGAGCTCTATCATAACGAGTACCTCCTTGCCCTGCTCGGCAGCAGTACACAGAGCGTCTATGACCTTGCTGTTACGTGCAAGACGGTAAAGGGTTATCTTTATGGAGACCACCTTCGGGTCGTTGGCAGACTCCTGCAAAAGTCTGATAAATGACAAATTTATAGACTCAAAAGGATAGCTCAGAAGTATATCCTTCGACTTCACCTGCTGAAAAACAGGTCTTGTATCAGAAAGAGCCGCAGGCTTGCGCGGTGAGCGCGGCACATAGTGGAGCTGCGGATCATTATCGTATTCCTGAAGGGTATAGAGATAAGAAAGGTCGAGGGGTATCCTCGAAGTAAATACTCGGACGTTTTTCAGCTTGAGTTTTCTGCATATATAGTCGAGGGCATCGCGGCTGAAAACGTCGGATATCTCAAGGCGCACGGGAGCAAGACGCTGGCGCTTGTCAACAAGCTCCTCCATTCGTCTGCGGAACTCCGGACCTCTTCCGGAAACCATAATATCAGCGCTCCTTGTAACTCTTATTAGGGCGCGGTCTATAACCTTGTAGTTCTTGAACATCTGGTGCGCAAAGCGGAGTATAACTTCCTCTTCAAGTATAAAGCGCTTTCCGTCGGGGCTGAGGTGTATTATTCTTTCGGAGCTGCTTGTATTTGCTGGGATTATTCCTATAGATACGCCCTTTTTCGCGCTCAGCTGTACAGCTGCGTATATCTCCTTGTTTCTGAGGAAGGGAAAGGGCAGAGCATCATTGACGACTATTCCCGATATAAACGGTTTCAGCTCGCGCTTGAAGTACATTTCAAGGAAAGCCTGCTCCTCCTTTGTGGCTTTGTCAAAGCTTACGTGCTCAAAACCATGAGCCTCAAGCTCGTTCATAGTCTTTTTAAGAGCCTCCTCAACCGAGGGCTGGAGCCTGCGCACCGCCGTAAATACAGCGTCAAGCTGCTGGGAGGGCGTCATGCCGGAGAATTTGTCTTTTTTTCCGTCGTTTTCCTTTGCCTTATCGGTCAAGGATCCAACCCGGACCATGAAGAATTCGTCTAAATTGCTCTGATATATAGCGGAAAAGGAAAGCCTTTCAAGAAGCGGAGTATCAGGATCTGTCGCCTCTTCAAGCACCCTTTTGTTGAATTTAAGCCATGAAAGCTCCCGATTTTCGAGATATTCCATAATTTGTCTCCTATCTTTTTATCCGATGAAAAATGCATAATTACTTAGAGTTTTTTCTGCTTCTTCCGGTCACTAATACTTGAACTGTCCGTTGCCTATAAATTCGCATATCAGCGAATCCGGCGTAACGTCTTCCTTTTCTACCGGTACAAGTTTTTCAAGCACCTTTATGCACTCGCATACCTCGGGAACGTCGGTAAGCTCCTTTAACTGAGGCATAAGGTCATTGCGGTACACTGACAGCTCGTATGACATGAATGTATCCACATCATAATCGGAGCGGTACTTATATGGCATTATGTACTTGTTCTCACCGGCTTCCACGCTGTGGAACATATTCATAGTCTCACGGAGAGAGCGTTTACGGAAGTTCTTATCACGTATCATACGGCGCATAAGACGTATCCTTGACGGGTGGAGCAGTATATCCTCATCGGATATCCTCGTGCGGACGCTGACGTATATCTTGCTTATCATGCTGTCCGGCACCGTTATTACCGCAGGATTCAACGCATGGATACCCTCGAATATTACCAGCTCGTCCCTGTTCCTTTTGAACATCTTTCCTGAACCGCAGCGGGTCGAGGTCTTGAAGTTGTACTTCGGGAGCTCTATCTCACGACAGGCGCATATATCCTCTATCTGCCGGTTAAGGAGCTCACAGTCTACGCGCAGGGGTGATTCAAGGTCCATTTTTCCCTCAGCCGCAAGAGCCTTCTCAGCCTCTGTCAGCGGACAGAACCAGTTGTCCATTGAAAGGGTGTGTGTCTCATGTCCCATATCGTCAAGAAGCTTTTCTATCATCATCGCAGTAGTGGTCTTGCCGGAGCCGGATGGTCCCGACAGGAGTATTACTGGTTTCTCGATGCGGTTCTCGGCTATCTCGTCCGCTATTTTTTTCAGCTTGTAGAGGTAATCCTCGTTCACTGCCTTTATATACCTTGCAGGGTCACTGTCTATGCCCTGATTTATCCTTGTTATTTCAATATTCATTTATATCTCCCTTATCTTACAATCAATGAACAAAAGCGGCTTTCGTCCATTACACAAATAATACATCGTTCATATTATATCACATTTTTTGACGCATTTCAACCCATTTATTTGTTGTTTTTAACGTGAGATTCAACAAATTGTTGAATTCAACAGCTATGCACCCCTTTTTTTGTCCTTTTTGACATAATCTCATCTTAGTAACCTGATATCCGATAAGCAGAAATCAGTAAAGATTCACAAAGGGATGCAGCATAACTGCAACAGTAATTATGCACGCTTAAGTGCAGCGCTGATATAGTAGCCTCAAGCCACTGTATCCCTGATTTACAGCCGGGAGAACTATGTTTTATTATTGACTGTAATGCTGTGCCATGCTATAATTGTTACTAAGATAAATCAAATATTATGATATGTGAATAGGTGACAAATAACAATGATAAAAGATCTGATCCCTAAAGATAAGTTCGATACTTCTTCTTTTAAAGAATTGATGTCTTTAAATGATAATGAGATAGATGTTATCATTCCCGAATTGCTCGAATGGATACAGGACATGAACTGGCCAGTATCTGAATATATTATTCAAGTTCTTTCAAGGCATCAATGTATTGTCGAAAAATACCTATTGAACTTACTAAAGCCGGAACAAAAAGATGATGAATGGAAAAGAAACATAATCCAATATCTGACCACAAAATGGGCTTCTTGTCCGAATGATACCAAGATAACTGCTGAAATCAGAAGAATTGCGAAAAATCCTACCGACGGCGAACGATTGGAAATGGCAGATACTGCCGTAAAAGAATACTTAAACTGTCATGTATGAATTTTGATTTTACAGGAGGAAGAAAATGCAGCTTAACAGTAATAATAAAAAGGTCATTTATAATGGTGAAGATATCATAAATGTTCTTAAGGAAATAGAATACATACTTACTTCACTTCACGACATGGGAAGTTATTATGCTGAGAACATTAGTGACAAAAGAGATGAATATGAAAAGGAAACAACAGCATTTATTGATAATTCACTTGTATGCAATAGACTTGCAAGTATTAGGAAAAAACTATCAGAGAAATTTGATTTGTCGATAGGTGAAGATGATATGGACGATTTAGAAAGAGCTTGTCAAGATATTAGTTACTGGCACAAGCCAGGAGACAGTTCAACTAAATTCTGGGTATTATAATTTTAACTTAGTACCATGATAGATCAAAACCCTATGAAAAAATGATACAGAGAGTCCCCACGCGGGAATTTCTTCGTTCATATGTATTCTTGACTTTTGGCGATAGTGCAGTATAATATGAATAGTAACAGATAACTGTGATAATTCGGAATTTTGGAGAATAACTATGGAAGAATTATTAGCTTATGCTTATCTAATTGGCGAAGGATATAGCCTTGAATCTTTTTACGAAAGCAAATTAAATGAATTATTCATAGCAAATCCCAATAATTCAGATTTACTTAAACTGGAATTTTTAAGTGATAATATAATGGAAAGCATTATTTATATCAAAACCCACATAAATTATACGAAAATGAATAAGCAAGCCCCGGTGCTAAGCTTAACATACCACAAGACTTAATCGGATATTTTTTCATATATGCGAGGCAATATCATGACCTCGCTTAAGAGCCTTTTTTGCTGCTCCCCCTTGACAAACGGCAAAATATGTGCTAAGATGATTGTACAATATTATAAATCGTCGATGAGGAAGGCTTTTTCGACAACAACGCTCACAGAGAGCTGCCGTTCGGTGCGAGGTAGCAGCGTTCAGAAACAAGCACACCGCCTCTGAGTGCGCCCAATAAGCGCCGGCTGCTCCCGTTACAGAGCACTTGAGATACGGAGCTTCTCTCCGTGTGAATCAGGGTGGAACCACGGTAATTATCGTCCCTTGTGCCTAATCATAGGCGTAAGGGCCTTTTTGTTTTATGGAGGTTAATTATGGCTTATAATCTGCATATTTTCAGAGGAACAGACTGGACAGACGGTGCTGATGATCCGATAACAGCAGATGAGCTTCTCAGCATTGATGGCGTTGAGAAATTCAGCCAACCGCCAATAACAAATCCAAGAACAGGTCTTTCAATGAGTATGGGAATGAATAATATGTATTCATTTGGTAAGGCTGTATTCATGCTTGAAGACGGTATGATAACCGTTGCATGCCGAAACGAAGATGTTCCTGATGTAATGCGTCCGTTAGCAGAAGCTCTCGGAGCTGTTATTCAGGGAGACGAGGAAGAATATTATTGATAAATTATAATAACGTTGTTGCAAAGAAGGTGAGAATATGAGCAATATCAGGTACAACGAGCAGGAGGAAGCCTTCGAACTGCCATATAAGCTGTGGGATAAGAACATGACAGTCCGCTTCTATACCGAGGACGAGGAGACTATCATGAAAAAGCTCTCGGATATCGCCAAAAAGCTTGCAAAGCTGGACAGCAACAAGACTGTGATATCAGGTATGCTTATCGACGAGGGCTACTATGAGGGCTCCAACGCTGAGGAGCTCGCCAAGATACTCAAGCTCGAAAACGTATATGTGGATATCGACGACGAGGATACCGTTGTATGTTTCGATACCGGCACCGACGATGGTTTTATGCAGGGCCTAGCCCATGTGGAGCTGTTTGCAGATATCTTCGAGATAACCGGATGGGTCGAATGATATGCCCATACGTAAGAATATCCGCATCGATGACTGCGATTATTACCAGAACGGAAAATTGTTCAGTAAATAATAAATTCACATAAACATTATAAAAAAGGAGAGATCAATATGATCAGATTAACATTACCCGACGGCAGCATTCGTGAGATTGAGGCTGCACAGTCAGCCGCAGACATAGTAAAGGGCATAGGCATGGGACTTTTCAAGGCTGCCTGCTGCGTAAAGATAAACGGAGAGGTAAAGGATCTCCGCACCATTATCAACAGTGACTGCCAGTTCGAGGTCTGCACCTTTGACTCCTTAGACGGCAAAAAGACCTTCTGGCACACAGCCTCACATATCCTTGCACAGGCTGTAAAGAGACTCTATCCTGCTGCAAAGCTTGCAATCGGTCCTGCTATCGACAACGGCTTCTACTACGATTTCGACCTTGAAAAGCCCTTCACTCCCGAAGAACTCGAAAAGATCGAGGCTGAAATGAAAAACATCGTCAAGGATGGCATAGAGCTTGAAAAATTCGAGCTTTCACCTGCCGAGGCTATCGCTAAACTGAAGGAAATGGACGAGCCTTACAAGGTCGAGCTCTGCGAGGAGCACGTTGACAAGGGCGAGCCTATTTCATTTTACAAGCAGGGCGAATTCATCGACCTGTGCGCAGGTCCTCACCTTATGACAACAGCTCCCGTAAAGGCTTTCAAGCTCATCTCATGTACAGGCGCTTACTGGCGCGGCAGTGAGAAGAACAAGATGCTCAGCCGTGTATATGCTACGGCTTATCCAAAGGCTGCAGACCTTGAGGCAGATATAAAGCAGCGCGAAGAAGCAAAGCTCCGCGACCACAACAAACTTGGACGTGAGCTGGAATACTTCACAACAGTTGACGTTATCGGTCAGGGACTTCCTGTACTTCTTCCAAAGGGCGCAAGGGTCGTTCAGCTCCTCCAGCGCTGGGTAGAGGACGTTGAACAGAAGCACGGATATCTACTTACAAAGACACCTTTATTCGCTAAGAGAGAATTCTTTAAGATATCAGGTCACTGGGATCACTACCTTGATGGTATGTTCATCATGGGTGACCCCTACGACGAGGAAAAGGAGTGTTTTGCTCTCCGTCCTATGACCTGTCCTTTCCAGTATCAGGTATTCCTCAACAGACAACGCTCGTACCGCGATCTTCCTATGCGTCTGGGCGAGACCTCGACACTGTTCCGCAAAGAGGATTCAGGCGAAATGCACGGTCTTATCCGTGTACGTCAGTTCACTATCTCAGAGGGACATCTTGTACTCCGTCCCGAACAGCTTGAAGAGGAATTCAAGGGCTGTCTGGAGCTTGCAAAGTATATGCTCGGCACAGTAGGGCTCCTCGAAGACTGTACCTTCCGTTTCTCACAGTGGGATCCTGCAAACCCGAAGAACAAGTACGAGGGCACAAAGGAGCAGTGGGACCACGCTCAGGAAGTAATGGGCAAGATACTCGACCACCTCGGACTCAAATACACAATAGGTATCGACGAGGCTGCATTCTACGGTCCTAAGCTTGATATCCAGTACAAAAACGTTTACGGCAAGGAAGATACTCTCGTTACTATCCAGATAGATATGCTCCTTGCACAGCGCTTCGGCATGGAATACGTTGACGTTGATGGCACAAAGAAAACTCCCTATATCATACACAGAACATCCCTCGGCTGCTATGAGCGTACTCTCGCTTACATGATAGAGAAATATGCAGGCGCTATGCCGCTGTGGCTGGCTCCCGAGCAGGTCCGTATCGTTCCAGTTGCTGACCGTCACCTTGACTTCTGCAACGAGCTCATGTCAAAGCTTGAAGCCGCAGGCATACGTGCAACTATCGATGACAGAGCCGAGAAGGTTGGCAAGAAGGTTCGTGACGCAAGACTTGAAAAGCTGCCTGTATGGGTAACTATCGGTGACAAGGAGGTCGAAAACGGAACTGTTTCCGTATCCTCAAGACGCGAGGGTGACCTCGGCTCCATGAGCCCGAATGACTTTGTCGGCAAGCTCCTCGACGATATTGCAAATAAGGTAAAGTAAATCAGGCTCTGCCCGATCTTACAGCGGAGAAATATTCTCCGGAAGATAACGCAAACAAACTGAAAGCCATAAGAAGTGTTTTGCTGATAATATCAGCTCACTTTTCTTATGGCTTTTTTGCTATGTCCTTACTCGTTTATCAGATAAATCGCCTCACTGCCAACTGTTGTGTCAAAAACAGCAGCTCCGCTGTTGTTTGGGACCATACAGTATTCTCCGCCGTCGAGCACGTCAAACACGAGACCAAGGTCTGGTATGATACATTTTACAGTATCGCCGATGATCCCGTAATCAGATAATATCTTTTCTGAATTGCCAATGAAAAATATCTTTCCTCCGCTTACCCAGACCGTATTGAACGGGTTGGAACCCGGCAGCGTATTTACATAACACTCCTGTTTTTCAATATCAAATGTTTCAATAACATCCGAATCGCTGAAATATACACGTTTATCATCTGAGTCTATGAGGAAAAAGGCAATATTTCCCGACATCATCTTAAAAGTATACTTATCATTAGAGATACTGTACGTAGCTTCTTCAGATTCGCTGACGCCAAGCTCCTCTTCACTGATCTCCTTGAAGCTGTCCTCATCACTGTCATAACAATAAATAGTAAAAACCGGCTCTTTTGAAAGAAAATCACCGATTTCTATATACAGCAGCATATCCTCTTTCAATCCCTGATTTACACCGTATCTTTCAAGTTCAAAAATATCGGCAGTGCCGGTTTTTTCAAATACCGTTCTTTCCTCCAGTGTATTCAGATCAACAGCATTTATAGATACGTTATCGCCGTTTTTCTCAACGAAAAACATCTCATCTCCATTGAAAACATTTCCGCGGCAGATATTATCAATGCTTTCCGACGACCAGTCGTATACCTTCCGGCTTTCGCCGCTTTTTTCGTCATAGCTGAACAACGCCCAGTCATAGCAGCCGCTGTCCGGGGTGTTCGTACTGGATACTATTCCGTAACAAACGAGCAGATAAATATTGTTGTCCACAATAAAGCAGCCCTTTAAGATACCTTCCTCCGGCTTGTCCACATATTCATGCCAGTCGATATAGTCAGGATAACCTATATCGTTTCCGCTTATCATACGTTTGGCGTTTGAGCCGGTATAAAAGTCCTGTGCGTTTTCGGCTCTGTTGCATACAGGCAGTTTTTCGCCGAAATCCGCCCTGTTGATATTATATTTCGTTATGCTGCATGAATCCTTTTTTCCGGTATTTACAGTTTCAACATTTATCTTTTTGAAGTCTTCTGACGAAACAGTCTTTTTATCAGCCGGATTCTCTCCGCCAGTGCTCTTCTCCGGCTCTTCTCCGGCTTTTTCAGGCTTCTCTTTAACAACACCTGTCATGTTTTCATCAGCCTCTCCGATTTCGTAACCGGCTTCAGTAACAGTCTCGCTGATAACCTCATCCTCCGGGAGCTCTGGCTTGCCGTCTTTCTTCTTGTCATTGCAGGAACACAAACCTGCCGCAAGTACACATATGGTAAATAAACTTATGATACGTCTCATTTTATTCTCCTTTCAGCCCGAATACAGGCTTTTTTTATTTTATCACATACAGCTTTTCATTGCCTTGTGCAAAGTCTGTCACATATATTATGCCGTTGTCTTCACTCATCTGATAGTCCCCGCTGTCAAGAACGTCAAAAATGAGCCCCAGCTCCGGTATGAGACATTTTATTTCGCTGCCCAGAAGGAATATCTTTCCATCTTTTACCCCTGCCTTGTAAAAATATATATCGGACAGCGGATTAATATAGCACTCATTCTTTTCAAGATCATAGGTCTCAATACCGCTCTTGCTATAGAAATATAAACGATTCTTTTCTATGTACAGCAGACCGATGCTGTCTTCATTTATACTAAATTCATATTCATCAGTAGCAAGCGTACCGCCGGAATTTAAAAACGGATCAATACCGATGTAATCCTCTGTAAAGCAGTCATTAACACTGTCGTAATAATACCTTTTCTGTTTGTATGAATATGAAAGAGCCTCAATAGTCTCAATAAGAAATACTGTATCTTTACTTGTTGTTTCAAATATTAAAGAAAATCTACTGCCTGTTGTAAGCGCAAACATTTCGGAGTTGCTCTCTTTTTCAAACACCGTTCTTTCCTTGCCCGAGCTGAGATCAATAACATTTACATATACTTTTTCACCGCTTCTTATGCAGCAGAACACCTCGCCGCCAGTTAAAACCACATTGCAGCAGTACGTATCTACAGCGTCAGATGACCAGCTGTATACCTCTTCTGTCTTGCCGCTCCCTGTGTCATAGCTGAACAACGCCCACTCATAACAGCCCTTGTGGATGATGTTATTATCAATAATCATTCCGTAATCAACAAGCAGATATATTTTCCCATTATCGGCAAAGCTGTTTATCATAAAGCTTTTTTCAGGCTTACCAGCATAATCGTGCCAGTCCACATTTGTACGGTATCTAAAATCGTCTATGTCTACAATACGGTATCCTTTCATGTCGCTATAAAACTCCTCTGCGTTTTCAGCTCTGTTGCATACCGGTATCCTTTCGCCAAAATCAATACTACTCAGGTCATAGCTCTCGATCTCACAGTCGGCTTTTTCACCTGTGAACACAGGTGGTACATTTATAGTCATGAATTCGTCCGAACTAATAATCCTTTTCTGAGATTTGCCCTCTTCGGCAGTAGCGCTCTCAGTCTCTTCCGAAGCGTTTTCAGTATCTGCGTTTTCATTAACAATCGTATCACCGCTTTCAAAAGCGCTTTCTGTCACGGTGTTTTCAGGCTTTTCCGGAGTTCTATCGTCTTTCTTGTCACTGCATGAACATAAAGTTGCCGCAAGTACGCATATGGTAAATAAACTTATGATACGTCTCATTTTATTCTCCTTTCAGCGTATAATATATATGTGGTCTGTCTATTATCTATAGTGAAGCGGCAATACCCTTACATCTTTCCTTTTATTTTAATGGTTTTTTCAGGAAGTGTCAACCTAATATGCAAAATATCACAATTGCACAATAGATTCATGTATTTTTTCCAAAACTTTCATGTAATCAGCTGATTATTTTGTCGTATGTTTGGAATTTTGAAGCAAGATATGAACAAATTTGCAATAAAAAGCAATTTGTGGTATAATATTATGATAATCATTATATTTTCAAAAGGCAGACGACGACTTTATCCAATAGGAGCAATGTAATATGAGTACTGAAACTTTAATGAAATACGATTCTCCAGCAGAGAGCTTCAGCGAAGCTCTGCCTATCGGAAACGGCCGTATCGGTGCAATGATCTACGGTACAGCTTTAAACGAAGCTATCCTCCTAAACGAGGACTCTGTTTGGTCCGGCGGTCTCCGTCACAGGATAAATCCTGACGCGGTAGAGGGCTTTAAGGAGGTGCGCAGCCTCCTCAGTGAGGGCAGGACAGCCGAAGCAGAGGAAGCTGCTTTGAACAAAATGCAGGGTGTTACACCAAATATGCGCCGTTATATGCCACTGGGAGAGCTTGAAATCGTTCTTGAGGCCGGTGGCAAAGCCCGTGAGTATTCACGCAGCCTAGATATAGGCAGTGCTGTTGCTGACGCCACATTCTCCGTGAACGGTGTGATATATACGAAGGAATACTTCGTATCCGCCCCCGACGAGGTAATGGTAGTACGCATACACGCCTCTGAACCTGGCTCGGTATCTCTTTCATGCGGTCTTGGCGGACGGGATGACTGCTACGACGACAACCGCCCCTGCGGTAAAAATATGATACTCTTTAACGGCGGCACCGGAAGCCGCGATGGTATATTCTTTGCAGCCTGCCTCGGAGCCTCAGCAAAGGGCGGCGATATAAAGACCGTAGGCAGCAGGATTTGCGTTAAAAACGCTGACGAGGTAATGTTGGTGCTGTCGGTCCGCACCAGCTTCTATAGCCAGATGTACGAGGATTCCGCAAAACTTGACGCTGAAATGGCTTTGCAGTGCGACTTTGATGAACTCTACTACCGCCATGTTAATGACTACAAGGAGCTTTTCGAGAGAGTTGACCTCTCCCTCAACGACAACAGCGGCGAGGAGCTTAACCTCCTTTCCACTGCCGAGCGCCTCGACAGAATAAAGGGTGACGAGCTAGACAATACAGACTGTCGCCGTCTTATCAACGACAACAAGCTCATCGAGCTCTACTTCAATTTTGGAAGATACCTTATGATATCTTGCAGCCGTGCAGGCACTCAGCCCGCAAATCTTCAGGGATTATGGAATGACCTTATGTCACCTCCCAACGGCAGCCGCTACTGTCTCAATCTCAATACCGAAATGAGCTACTGGCCTGCGGAGAGCTGCAACCTTTCCGAGTGCCATCTGCCCCTTTTCGACCTACTTGAGCGCGTCTGCGGCAACGGTAGAGTCACAGCCAAGGAGATGTATGGTATAAACAAGGGTTTCGTATGCCACAGTCATACCGATATATGGGGTGATTCGGCTCCTCAGGGCGAAAACAGTGCTGCAAGTATATGGCCTATGGGCGGTGCATGGCTGGCTATACACGTATTCGAACACTATGAATATACCCTCGACAAGGATTTCCTTGCCGAGAAATACCATATATTAAAAGAAGCTGCCGAGTTCTTCATAGAATATCTCATAGAAGACGGCAGCGGAAGACTTGTCACAGGACCCTCAGTCTCGCCGGAAAACTCATATATTGGCGAAAACGGCGTTCAGGCAAGTATTTGCATGGGTCCTGCAATGGACTCTCAGATACTCACCGTGCTTTTCTGCTCGGCTGTCAAGGCTGCACATATACTCGGCAGAGATGAAGCGTTTGCCGCAAAGCTGACAGCTATTCTAAGAAAGCTCCCACAACCTCAGGTGGGCAAGTACGGACAGATAATGGAATGGGCTGAGGACTACGACGAGACAGATATTGGACATACCCGTATCTCGCAGCTTTTCGCCCTCTATCCGGCAGGTCTTATATCTCCCATAAGGACGCCCAAGCTTGCTGACGCCGCAAGAGCAACTCTCGTCCGCAGGATAATCCACGGCGGCGGTCATACAGGCTACAGCAGCGCATGGGTAACTAACATGTGGGCAAGACTCTTTGACGGCAGAATGGTATACGAGAACCTGATGCGTCTGCTCTCACATTATACAAATCCGAATATGACCATTTCCAAGCCGGCTTTGCAGCTGGAGGGAAACTTCGGCGGAGCTGCCGCTATAGCAGAGGCTCTCATGCAAAGCTGCGGCGGAGAAATTAATCTTCTGCCTGCGCTCCCGGACGAATGGAACAACGGTCACGTATGCGGCCTCAAAGCAAAAGGTGGCTTTACCGTCAATATATTCTGGACTGCAAATAAGCTCACCCGTGCAGAGATTACCTCTGATCTGGGAGGCGAGCTGAAGCTTCGCGCAAACTGCGCAGTAAGCGTATCCTGCGACGGGGATCCCGTAGATCTCCGCACAGAGGACGGTCTAATAGTATTCAGCACAGAACAGGGCTGTACCTATACAATTAAGGCATGATCTCTCAGGAGGAATAAATGGACATTCGCAAAATTATTGCTCTTGCAGCTGCTGCGGGAGCTGCCCTATCGGCTTTGGCTGCTTGCAGCAAAAAGAATAAGATCACCGCTCCCGTGCCAATAATCGAGGAATCGGCCTCAGATCCCACCACAGCGGCAACGACTACCGCACCAGTGGAAACCTATCCCGATTATCCCGTTACCTTTCCAGAAATAGAAAAAAAGGAATCCGGAAGCCTTTACGAGGCTGAGAACGGCGAGCTCAAAGGCGGTGCAAAGGCTGCAACGGATATGCCCGATTTCAGCGGTGATGCTTATGTTACGGGCTTCGGCAGCGAAGGGAAGGCTTCCGTAGTCTTAGAGATAGACGTTCCAACAAATCAGCACTACGACCTGTCCTTCAATATCTCTTCCGAAAAGGCTGTTGACTGCCGCATCGCCCTTGGCGACAAGCAACTGACAGTATTCAGATCCAAGGACGACGGCAAGTTTACATATATCACCATTTACGGAGTGTTCCTCACAAAGGGAAAGCAAAAGCTCGAAATTACTCCGCTGAATGGAGATATGTGCCTTGATTACCTGAAAATAGAGAACAATACCTCCCTCAGCGATATAAGCTACGACGCAAAGGGAGAGCTCGTGAACAGGAACGCAGGGGAATCCGCAAAGGAACTGATGAGCTTCCTGTCGGAAAATTACGGAAAGAAAATGCTGACAGGACAGTATGCCTACAGTGGAGGTAATGCCGAGCTGGACCTGATATACCGCACTACGGGAAAATATCCAGTGATGCGCTGCTCGGTCCTCGACGTCCCCGGTGATAGCTTCGACGAATGTTTTAAAGAGATAGACGCCTCAGCTGAATGGTATTTCAACGGTGGTATCCCTTGTATAAGCTGGTACTGGAAAGCTCCATCCGACAAGAAGAGCAGTATGCGCACGGAAGAGACAGATTTTGATATCTCAAAGGCTGTCACCGAGGAATATCTTGCCGAGCTCACTGAAGAAGAGATACGAGAGCTCTACAGCAAGGGCAATATTTCCAAGGAATGTTACGGCCTGATACTTGATATAGACAGCATGGCAGGTCAGCTGACCTCCCTCAAAAACCGCGGTGTACCAGTTCTGTGGAGACCTCTCCCTGAGGGTAGCGGCAACTGGTACTGGTGGGGCGCACAGGGCAACAAGCCCTACAAATGGCTATGGCAGCTGATATACGACCGCTTTACGAAGTATTTCGATCTGGACAACCTTATATGGGTATGGAACGGTCAGAGCGAGAACAGCGTCGTTGACAAGCGCACCTTCGATATCGCCTCGGTAGACCTTTACATAAATGACGAAAAGGACTACGGAAACAGGTATTACGATACCTTCGCGGCAGTGCAGAAATTCGTGGGCACTGACAAGATAATAGCTATAAGCGAATGCGGAAGCGTTCCTGATATGGACGCAGCTTTCCGCGATAATGCGGTATGGTCCTTCTTTGGAGTATGGTACGGAAAGTACATACAAGACGATAAAGGCGAATACAGCGAGGAATACACAAATAAGGAAGCCCTCATAAGAGCCTACAACTCTGACGGAGCCATAACTCTCGACGAGTACAGAAAGCTCAGGGGCTTGGAAGAGCCCGAACCGACTGAGGAGAAGAAGGAGGATGCGGATGAATGACGATTTTGTTCCGGCAAGACCTGATTCCGAGATGCAGAAGGAGCTCACCGAAAAAATGATCCGCGAGGTCTCTCGAAACGACCACGCGGCAGTAAGCTTCAGAATGTGGGATACCCTAGTGCTCTTGCCCTTTTCTCAGCCTGAGGACCTTTTCCTCTTCATGGAGGACGACTTCGCCATGTACTATACCGGTGAAAAGACCTTTACTGAGCTCCGTACCGAAGCTCAGAGGGCTGCGGAAAAAAAGTTTTCTCTCAAGGGCAATGTCTCCCTTGAAAAGATATACGACATATTCATGAAGCTAAGTGGCGTTTCCCCAGCCTGCCGCGAAAAGCTCATTATGAGAGAATGCGACCTTGTACATCATTTTGCATTTCCGAGAAAAACCGGCAAGATTCTTTTTGATAAGGCTAAATACTGCCGGAACAAGGTCATAGTAGTCTCTGATTCATACTACCCACGTGATGTTGTGGTAAAGATACTTTGCGACTGCGGATACGGCGAATACAGCTCCATTGTTATACCCTCGGAGAGTAGTATCCCCGATTCCGCAGCAACAGGCTTCATAGACCTTGTTATCAAAAAATCCGGAGTCGGCGCAGAAAATATTCTACATATAGGCAGTGACCTGATAAACGACGTGGAAGCTCCCATACAGCGCGGCATGAAAGCCCTGCTTCTCCAGTCCGTGCTACCCCTTATGATTAAGTCAGGCAGGCTAAGAGGCTTCGTTGAGGAGAAGCATCTTTATGACATAGACGAAAAGCAATTCATGGCGCTGAGGTGTGCCTTTGCACTGTATGCTGCCTACGGCTTCGACGCTCCGCAGAACAAGTTGCCGAAAAGCGACTTCTGCGGCGACGAATATATGATAGGCTTCATAATACTCGGTCCACTTTGCTTTATCAAAGATTTTAAGCCACAGTCGGATATGCAGTCAGAGCTTATTGCGGCTATGGAGAAAAATAAGAAAATTACGGACGGCAGGCTCGATTTTGAGAAGATGCTGTATCATCATTTCGGTGATTTTATTGGGAAATACGGCGGCGAAGGCTGTCAGCTGGCACTGGAATTCCTCGAAAAACACAGCTATATCGGCGACAGGGAAAAAATAATCCCATTTCTTTCCGATAAAGGCAGTAAAAAATGGGGAAGACCCGAAAGCGAACCGAAGCTTGCACCTGTCCATACAAAACCAGTCAGAAAGAACGCTCTTCAGAAGCTTGCCGACAGGCTTTTCCCTGAGGGAACAAAGGTGAGAAATTTGACAGATGACATTCTCGCCGGCAAAAAACGTAAAAAATAACCTTTTCTATGAATATTCATATTTATGTGACAGCCTTATTCGACGGCGTTTTATAACATTTCGAAGCTGTTACATTTCCGGCGCAAAAACCGCATAAAATCCTAAAATACCTCGTTGCTGCTCCTTTTGTGATGTGATATCATTATTAAGCGGTCGAAAACCGCGGAACAAAAGGAGGTATAAAATATGAATAACAAAGTTAAGGTGCTTATAGGCGACGATTCTGCCGAAACAGGTATCAGCGTGGCAAATAAGCTCCGTGAAAAGGGTATGTATGCTTACACAAGACGCAAGGACTGCGGCGTTATACTTGAATCCATAAAAAAGGATCCCCCAGACGCAGCCGTTCTCGATATCTCGTCCCAGAATGGCGATGTTGTATCTCTGATGAAGAATGTTAGAGAATCAGGTATAAAACCGCCTGTTTTCATCATAACATCTTCTTATGACAACGAGTTCATCGAACGTCAGGTGACAGAAAACGGAGCATCACGCTTTATGCTCCGTCCTTGTAGCGCCGACGACCTGTGTACAGCTATAAACTCTGCTCTCGGCGACAGAGTGAGCAGTCTCAGCGACGATATGGAGGTAGTAGTCACCGACATGATACATCAGCTGGGAGTCCCTGCTCATATCAAGGGATACCACTACCTGAGAACAGCTATCCTCTATTCCATAGAGGATAAGACACTGCTTGACAGCGTTACAAAGTTGCTCTATCCCACTGTCGCAGGTATCTATGATACCACTTCCTCCCGTGTTGAACGCGCTATCCGCCACGCTATAGAAATAGCTTGGGACAGAGGCAACGTTGACACCCTCAATTCTTTTTTCGGCTACACAGTAGATACAGGAAAGGGCAAGCCTACAAATTCGGAATTTATCGCACTTATCACGGATAAGCTCCGTCTGCGCTACAAAGGTGCACTCAGAACTCACTGATATAAAGTAAGCTGTGATAGATTCCGGATTGTAAATATCGCTGAGCAAAGCTTTTCTGCTCGGCAGCAGAATAACATTAAAGGAGAATTATCATGGCATTCAGAAAAATCGATATCAGCGAACTTTCATTCAATCCCTTTGATAAGATAGGCAAGCAATGGATGCTCCTGACAGGCGGAAACAAGGAAAAATTCAATACCATGACCGCTTCATGGGGACAGCTTGGCGTTCTTTGGAACAAAAACGTTCTTACCTGCTATATCAGACCCAACCGCTATACCTACGAGTTCATTGAAAAGGACGACTACTTTACAGCAAGCTTTTTAGGCGAGAAATACAGGAACGCCCTTTCCTTCTGCGGCTCCCATTCAGGCAGAGACTACGACAAGGCTAAGGAAACCTGTCTTACTCCCGCTGAAATCGACGGCTGTATGACATTCGCAGAAGCAGAACTCGTTCTTGTATGCCGCAAGCTTTACAGCTACGATATGCAGGAAAGCGACTTCCTTACCAACGACGGTATCCCCGGAAAATTCTTTTCTTCAGATCCGTACCACAGAGCTTATATATCCGAGATAGTAGGAGTATATGTCAGGGAATGATATTACCGGCATAAATTCATATAATAAGTGTTTATAAAAAAACTGCACAGTCCGGAGCTCTTATGCTCAATGAAGTATTACTGTTATTTTTTACCACTGAGCTATTTCAATATCCGTAATAAACAGTATCCGTTATCATGGAACAATTTATTGGAGGGATATTAATGAAGAAAAACATTTTTAAAGAGGTCGCTACAAAGAACGGAGTGACCGAAGAAGAAGTAAGACGTGAGATAGAAAAATCCATAGCCGAAGCCTGCAAAGATCCTGATGCGCCTATCAACAAAATCGGCAAGGGTAAGGTCCCCACTCCCGAGGAGGTCATGGAGCACGTTCTCAAGGAGCTCGGAAAAACGAATATGAACTGAAAAGATTCCCCTATCAGAATTAGGGGGATCTTTTTTTATAGGATATTTTTCCTTTTCGTCTGTCGGACCGAAAATATAATTTGTACTTGTGTCGTAAAGCTCCGCAAGCTTTATGTCTATGCTCATGAAGTCACACTAATATTTGGAGTAAAGCGACTAATTGTAGAAAGATAGTCTGATACCTAGCACAGATTCTTATTTTTGCGAACATACTCTCACTCCTATATTTGTAAATTTACAAATTTCTAAATGCATTGAGTCTACATTTATAAAAATGAAGAAATATTCTCTTAATATTATAGGGCAGATAAATGATAAGCTGCTAAATAAAAGAGAATAACCTAACTCTTAACTTAATAAAAACACCCCTGCCGACCGTGAGTTGTCCGCAGGGGGAATTAATTCTTATATGATCAAAAAAGACCTTATTCAGCAGAGTTGAGCTTCTTAGCAAGCTGTGACTTCTTTCTTGCAGCCTTATTCTTGTGCATAAGACCCTTTGCGCAAGCCTGATCAACTCTCTTGATAGCAACCTTGATAGCCTCTGCCTTATCAGCAGCACCGCTTGTTACAGCTGCATCAGCCTTCTTGAGGATAGTCTTGAGATTGGACTTTCTTGCCTTGTTGGCAGCAGCCTTTGTAGCATTGACCTTTACTCTCTTCTTTGCAGACTTAATGTTTGGCATTTTGTTACACCTCCTTGAATTATGCAGACCGAATAATCGTCCGCATTTAACAGATAATAGGAGCAAATACGGGTTTAATTCACTCCCTGACAGCTGCAACGCACAACTGCCATACTGAGACAAATATAATTATAGCATTTTTCAACACTGTTTGCAATAGTTAAAAGTGAAATAATCCTAAGAAATATTTTCCACAATTAAAGCATAATGCACAATATACGGAGGTATACATGGAAATCCGCACAGATCTCGCACTTGAAAGCATATCCGTAGAGGATATGCCCGAAAGCGTTCATATACGGACAAGAGGAGAAATATTCCGCATAACCGAAATAATCATCGACGACGACAGCTGTCTTTCTTCAATAGGCAAGGGAAAGGGACGGTATATAACCCTTGAGTATAGCAGTCTCAGCTGTTTTTCCGAGAATTACAAGCTTATGGCAGAAGAGCTTGCACAGGAACTCTCAGCGCTTCTACCCAAGGGAGAGGTACTTGTGGTGGGACTTGGCAATAATGACATAACTCCCGACGCCATAGGTCCGCAGACAACTTCAAAGGTACTTGCCACGCGGCATTTACACGATAATCCAGACATTGGTGAAATGCACTTCCTCACGTCCCTAAGGCGTGTTAGTGCCTTTGCCGGAGGAGTTATGGGACAGACTGGTATCGAAACCGCGGAGATAGTACGAGCTATAGCGGAGGAGCTCAGACCTGCCGCCATTATTGCAATTGACGCCCTTGCATGCACGGAAATAAGCCGTCTCGGCACTACCATACAGCTGACTGACACAGGTATCTCCCCTGGAAGTGGAGTTTCCAACGAGCGCAAGGAACTGTCGGAAAAGCTTTTCGGTATACCTGTTATAGCCGTTGGAGTTCCTACTGTCGTAGATATGCACACCATAGTGAAAAGCCTCACTGGAAAAAAGATAAACGGAGAGCTACCAAATATGATGGTAACTCCCCGTGATATCGACCGTCTGACAGAAAGAGCTTCGCAGCTCCTTGCCTTCGGGATAAACCTCGCCTTGCAGCCAACCCTCAGCTTTGAGGACGTGAGAGGGATTTTTTAATGATTAATTATGTATGCGGGATAACTTTGTAAATGCTTCCTTTGAATAATATGCACCTCACAAATGATCCGTTAGTGATGTAGAGGTATCTGTTTTGATAATTGTAAGCAACAATATGGTTAGGAGTCACAGACTCTTCGCTACCACATGAATTCAACACTGGGAGCTTTTACCATTTTTATCTCAGTTTCGGACTGCTGCGGCTTTTCGTCTTTCAGCAACTCCTTTGCAAGCTCCTCCATTTCGACTATCTCGTGGAAATAGTCGTTAAGAGGCTGCACTGCCTGAAAGACCTCGACTGTATGCTCAGCTATTTTACGGGAAAATAACTCCGTCGGGTCGCCGACCTTGGTATACAGGCTGAAACCTTTTTTCACGAAAAATCGCTCCAGCTCTGGTACAGGGCAGGACTTTTTACGCTTGTATTCCTCTCCACCGAGAGTAAGTCCATACTTTTCAACAAGATCATCGACCATGTTGAGAAAGGAATCTGCGTCTTCAAGTAATCCGCTGCGGAAACGTTCCATAACTGCGGCTTCAGGCTTTGAAATACGGAAGCCGAACTCAGCTCCCTCAGGAGAAAGCTCGAAATAAAGGGTGGGAGTCTTGTTCCAATACCATGCATCATAGCGGACGTATATCCACAAAGTATCTCGGTAGTGCAGATAGGGAGCTAAATTCTCGTCGCGGTATATCCTTCCAACTTTGTACATCATACCGTCAATATCTGCAAAGTTCGTAAAAAGTTCCTCTCCGAGAGCTTTTAAAGGCTCGTATACTTTTTCTGTGTAGACTAACTTCCGCGGCTCGAACCATTCTTTGTTATTGTTATGTCTTATACCGAGGAGAAACTCCAGCGCATCCTGTGAAAATCCTTTAAACATTTTTATCTCCTTGTGTAAATCAGAATTAACAGCACACTCAATTTATTGCTATATCAATAATATAATCTAAAACCTCATAAAAATCTGAAAACTTAATGCATTCCTCTTTTATATTATCATATTCTTCATATTCATAAAAGAAAAAAGAGTTATATCTTATATCATAACATATATGTCTCGTATGATATAAGCCCAAAATCATTAGTTCTTTCGGAACATTACCTTCTGAAAAATCATAATTTATCTTCAATTCATCATCCAAATTCACACTATACAAAATGCAATCTCCACCAAAAAGATTTGCCCCATTTGAAATCCGCAGGAATGCTTTATATGATTCTGGAATAACTATCTGCATTTCCTTTTCAAATCCAAATATGTCTGAATCTGTTGCGGGCGAGCATAATTCTGATTGCATTCAGCTGTTGTTTATATTTTTAATATGCTCAATACGTTCTTGCATGAAAAAACTCCTTGATTTCTTAAGTTCTGATTTATTATACCACAGTTTGCAATATTATTCAAGACAGCAAAAAAAACCCAGTTTTATACAGCAATATAATCCTATTTTTATTTCACAGGACAGTGAAATAATTTTCAACATTGTGTTGAAATGAATGTGGACACGCCTCTATAATTGTTGATAACTATGTTGAAAATGTGGAAAGCAACGTAGAATACACTTTCTGGAAGTATGTAAAAGTTGAAAACCCTGTGGATAAACGGGGAAAATAAGTAAACAATAAAAATATGTTGTGGAAAGTGATTCCGCAACAATTCATTGTAAAGGATATGATCTGTATGAAAAAGCATTTAGCAATATGCTCCATATTTTTTACGGTCTGTGCAGCGCTAACGGGCTGCGGTAACAATAATGACGGTCATTATACCGACGACGAAAACAGCATGGTAACAGAGCACAGCACAACTGATAGAAGGTATGAAGGAACTACAAAAGCAACCGATAAAACTATAAAGGATCGTCTTGACGACGCTGCCGATGGCGCAGGCGAAGCCGGAAAGGATATAGTTAGCGGCGTGAATGACGCAGGTAAAGATCTCATAGACGGAGCAAAGGACGCTGTTGACGATGTTATCGACGGAATGGATGGCGAAAAAGTTTCGACGACAGTAACAGCCACAACTCTTAACGACTGATAAATAAAGGCGGACTCGATGTCCGCCTTTTCAACATTTCCCTGTAAATTGTTGAATTTATAAGCACAGCTCTGCCATAGCCTCTGCCATTATCTCCGCATTTTTCAGTAGATTCCCAGTGGTTATGAACTCGTCTGGACAGTGCATACGCCCGTCCTCATTTGGAAACTCCGCTCCAAAGGCAACTCCACCCTCAATCTCATGTACATAGGTACCGCCGCCAATGGCTATACAATGCCCTTTTTCTCCCGTGACCCTCTCGTAGACGCGCAGAAGAGTCTGTACGAAACCGCTTTTTTCGTCAGTGAAGTGCGGTTCGACACCCTCGCATGAGTCTATTTCAAAGCCAGCTTCACGAAGTTTTCCGCAGATAATATCACTTATCTCTGCCTTTGTGCGATCAAGCGGAAAGCGAATATCAACTCCGCCGTGAAGTCTGCCATTTTCAGCGTTCAGAAGTGACAGTACACAGGTCATATCTCCTGATATTTCGTCATGGAAGCCCAGTCCGCAGCTCTTTCCGCTGAACTCGCCGTGAGGGAAAAGCTCCGAAAGACTGTTAAGCAAAGGATGGAGATTCCCCTGTATACTGAGATATTTCGTTATAGCATTTTCACCCTTCTCTGGCGTTGAGGCGTGTGCGGAAATGCCATGATAGTCGTCTGCGTCATCAGAGCATACCGCTGGCACAGCGTTTATGACTGTTCCGCCGCGCACAGGTATTCCATAGTAATTCGCGGAAAAATACACTCTCAACATACCCTTTTCCGCATTTATTACAGGATATTCACCGTCTGGAGTGAAGACCATTTCAGGAAGCTTATGCTTTCTGCGATAATAGGCAAGATCAGCTGAGCCGTTCTCTTCGTTGGTGCCGAATATAAGACGTATGCCATTTTTCAGCGGCAGTCCTAGCTCCTTAACAGCTCTTGCGGCAAATAGTGCCGCAACTGCAGGTCCCTTGTCGTCAATAGCTCCACGACCTACAAGTTTATCAGTATCAGGCTCGTAACGCAGCGTATACGGATCGCTAGTCCAGCCCGAACCAACAGGAACTACGTCAAGGTGTGTAAGCACGGCAAGCTTGGGCGGAAGTACGTTTATATCCGCAGCGCCTACGTAATTATCGATATTCTCGGTAATAAACCCGAACTCTTCACACTTTTTCAACATGGATTCCAGAGCTCTTGCTGGTTCTCTGCCGAAGGGGAAGCCTTCCTCCTCATCGCCCTGAATGCTGGATATTGCTACAAGCTCTGCGAGAAAGTCTATCATTTCCTGCTTGTGGGCTGTGAGATAATCTCTTATTTCTGACATTTTTTCCTCCTGAGATTAAAGTATAACGCAAAAAACCGCAGTAATACTACTGCGGTAATTTGCGCGTACACAGCATCTCACGACGCCATGTACCAAGAAAGAAAGGATAAATATGAAAAGAATTAATCAGTTGACAATTGCCTTCTCAGTTTCCTTATCGAAGATGTGGATTCTGTTAGGATCGATAGCTACCTTGATATCGTCTCCTGACTTAGCTGTAGACCTCGGGCTTACTCTTGCTGTAAGCGGAATTCCCTCGCAAACGAGGTAGAGATAAGTCTCAGCACCCATCATTTCGGTAATTTCTACATTTGCGTCGATAACGCCAGTAGAAGCATTTGAGAGGTACATTTCTTCGTCATGGATAGACTCGGGACGAACACCGAGTGTAATCTCCTTGCCAACGTAATCATTAAGGTTCTCATTTACCTTTGACTCGGGAACGATGATCTGATACTTTGTATTCTTTCCGAATTCAACTATATACTGACCATACTCTTCCTTGAGTGTTGCGTCAATGAAATTCATCTGAGGTGAACCGAGGAAGCCTGCAACGAACTTGTTTATAGGATTCTCGTAGAGGTTCTGAGGTGTGTCAATCTGCTGAACAAAACCGTCCTTCATACATACGATTCTGTCACCCATTGTCATAGCTTCTGTCTGGTCATGAGTTACATAGATAAATGTTGTACCGAGCTTCTTGTGAATCTTAGCAATCTCGGTTCTCATCTGAGCACGAAGCTTTGCATCGAGGTTTGAGAGAGGCTCGTCGAGAAGGAATACCTTAGGTGAACGAACGATAGCACGACCGAGAGCAACTCTCTGTCTCTGACCACCGGACATTGCCTTAGGCTTTCTGTCGAGAAGGTGTGTAAGATCGAGGATCTTAGCAGCCTCATTAACCTTTCTCTCTATTTCAGGCTTCGGAACCTTGCGGAGCTTGAGTCCGAATGCCATATTGTCGAAAACTGTCATGTGAGGATAAAGAGCATAGTTCTGGAAAACCATTGCGATATCTCTGTCCTTGGGAGCGATATCGTTTACGAGCTTATCGCCTATATAAAGCTCACCCTCAGAGATTTCTTCAAGACCTGCAATCATACGAAGCGTTGTAGACTTACCGCAACCAGAAGGTCCAACGAGAACGATGAACTCCTTATCTCTTATCTCTAAATTAACATCCGAAACAGCTACCACACCGCCTGGATATTTCTTATAGATGTTCTTAAGTACTAAGCCTGCCATGTTTAATCCATTCCTCCAGTAAATAATTTAATGCCGATATATTTTTTTCCAGTATCAGCTATGATAATATCATAACACATTCTTCATAATTTTGCAAGTTGCTAAACCGCCAAATTTACATAAAGTTGTTTATTAGAAATGCCGAATAAAAAGCCGAATATTTGGCAAAAAAGAGGTCGAAATCACACTGTTTAAACATATCATTCGGCAATATCTCCATACTCTCTCCAATCCCCAGTTTTTCGGGCAAAACTAACGATCCAACCGAAATTCGCATAAGAAGCTCAACATGATTCCCTACGGCTGCGAACATTCTTTTAACTTGATGATATTTTCCTTCATAAAGTTCAACAAATGCGAGTTTATCGCTGTTTTCCGATTGTCTGACCCTCGCGGGCAGACAAGCATCACCGTCCGCCAATAATAAACCTTCTGCAAATTTGTTAATATAATTATTTTCAAATTTTCTGCCAAGTTGCACAATATAGGTTTTTGGGATATGATGCTTTGGGGAAAGCATTCTGTGCGCCAGTTCTCCGTCGTCTGTAAGCACTAGTGCGCCGATACTGTCTTTGTCGAGCCTTCCGGCAGGAAATAGTCCTTTTTTCCGCATTTCCGGCGGTATCAGTTTCAGAACGGTCTCTCCATCTTTATCATCAGTTGAACACACATACCCCTGAGGCTTATTGAGAAGTATATAGCTGTACCTCTGAGCTCTTACCTCCTGACCGTCTACAGTCACGGCAACCAAGTCCGGATCTATCTTCACGTCCGGGCGCTTTACGGTGATACCGTCAACAATTATACTTCCCCGTGAGGCGAGCTCCTTTATCTGACTGCGTGAATATTCTGTTCTTTCAGAGATGAATTTATCAAGTCTGATCTGTGCCATTGTTTTTCCTCCGGAATATTCCGTATCATGTCCGGAATAAGATATAGTATTATTACTCAAGGAGCTGTAAAGTATGAAAAATATCCTTTCAGCAGCATTGTCCGCCGCATTATTATCTCTTGTAGCCTGTGGTAGAAGGGACGCTCCTACCTCTACTGTGAAAGCTGGAAACGTCTCTGCACGCATCGAATACTTTGCCTCTCACGGCTGGGAAGCAGAAGAGATATCAGAAAGAGCCGTGACTATCCCCGAAGTATTCTCCGAAGCTTACGAGAGATACGCTGTCATGCAGGACAGACAGGGACTCCCTCTGCGAAGCTTTGCAGGCAGGGATGCACAGCTCTTTGTATACGAGATCAAAAACTACAGCCCTGAAAACAAAAGAATGCTTGCAGAGCTGCTGGTATGTGATGATACTGCCGCTGCCTCCGCTGTATATAGCGAGGACGGCACAAGTATATTAATGCCTGTAAGCTGAATCAGAACACGTTGAGCTTATCTCCCACGAACGGGAACCTGTAAGCCTTGTCCTTTACTGCACCGTAAATATAGCTTACCCATATTGCTATTAGAGCGAGCCATATAACTATCTTCAGTATCACACCCAGGACAGGAATAGCTCCTAATATCTTGCCCACGACTGCACACACACAGAATATTATGAACCATGTGAGAGCCTGATTTGAATGAAACTTGCAGTAAGCTGAATCTTTGTCGTTCATGAACGGTAGAAAAAAGAGACAAGGCATAATGTAGGCAAACTTTACAAAAAGCTTGTTCTTTTCCGGCTCATTTGGATTAAAAGAATTCTGTGCATTGATATCATTGAAAGCCTCAAGGAAATTTTCCATTTTTCATTCCTCCGTTTTATTAATTGTGGAAGTGTCTTCCACATTATTATCTTTTCTGTTAAATTCGCTTATAGCAGCAACGAAGCTGTCTATATCCGTAAAGTCCTTATATACAGAGGCAAATCTAATATACGATATAGGGTCTATGTCTCTCAGTCTATCCAGAACTAGCTCTCCTATCTCTGTGGACTTTGCAATTGTCCTAAGGGCGTTTGCATAGTAATTCTCCACATAATTTGCTATTTCAGTGACCTTTTCAGCCGAAACAGGTCTCTTTTTTATTGCCGAGACTATGCCGTTTATAAGCTTTGTCTTATCGAAGAGCTGAACACTGCCGTCTCTTTTTTCTACCATGAGAATAGGCGTTTCAACTGCCTCGTAGGTAGTGAATCTTTCTCCGCATCTCACACATTCGCGACGGCGTTTCGTCTTATCGTCAACAGGACGGGAATCTATTACCTTTAAATCTTCAAATCCGCAGTATGGACATTTCATTATCTTTGCTCCCTGCCGTAAGGCTCAGTCATACGTGTTAGTTTATTATAACTTGATATAAGGTCGCTTATGCCGTTGAAACCGCTTCTGTAAAGCTCAAGAACGACGCTACATTCCGGGTTATAGCCTGCAAGCTTTTCAAAAAACTGCTTAAAGTTGAACCTGCCCCTGCCAATTAGAAGACAGTCTCCCATTTCTCCCGAATCGCTTATATGAACGTGGGCAATTTTATCGCCCACAGCGTCAAGAAAGCTTAACGGACTCTCGTTGGAGCGCAGCGCCTGCTTTGTATCGAGTACAAATGCGAACTCGCTGCCTAGCATATTCTTTATTTCCTTTATGAACGTAGAAGAACCGCTCTTGCAACGTGAAACGTTCTCAACTGCCACAGTCACTCCGAATTCCTTTCCTAGTCTGTAAAGCCTGGAATATCGCTCACAGTAAAGTTCAGCGTTGCAGAGTGAAGATGGTTTTCCGCCGTGGAAAATGAATATATCAGCTCCCACGATATTCATAAAGCGAAAATACAGCTTGTAGTATTCAAGCATATCGTTTATCCTGCGCTCATACTCCGAAAAGAACATCTGCGGCTCTATCTCGCAAGTGAATGGGTGTACCGAGGGGCATTTCACATCATATCTTTTCATGAGATTCGCCATGCCGTGAGCGAAGCTTTTTTTCAGCTCAGAATGAGTATTTATAAAGAGCTCCACGCAGGAAACACCGTTGAGCGCAAGATCGTAGAGGGATTCCTCAATAGGCTTAGGGTACAGGCAAGCTGTAGAAACACCTGCTATCAAAAATACTCCTCCTCGCGCTTTAACAATATATTTTTATTATAATCGGATTTAACTCTAATGTCAATAAAAAATCAAAATTTAGCAAATCTAAATTTTGATTTTATTTATTAGAAATTAGTGCGTTGTATATCTGTAGAGGCGGCATTCTGCCGCCCGAAAGTATGCGTTTATTTGTAGTGAACGATACTCATCAGGCACTCTTACCCTATGTCCTGTGAACGTCTCCTCGCTTTTTTACGATTATTTTGTTGGATGGATAATATCAATCCCTACAGTTAGCTAATAGCTCAAATCTTTTTTTCTCCACAAAAATATGATTTATATCAAAACCGCACTGTAATGAATATAATAATACGGAGGTGTTTATTTTGCTCAAAGAATTCTTTATTGCTTTCATAATAAGCATAGATATATATCTTGCGGCGGCTGCCTGCTGCAACAGCGATATCAGGATACCCCTGAGCTCCGCTTTTATCATCGACATTTTTTCAACAGCTGTTATGTTTGCTTCACTCAGTCTTTCAGACCTAATATCAGTCTATATTACGTCCGGTACCTGCCACAGGATAGGTACTGCCGTACTTATTGCCCTTGGTGCAGTGAACATAACAAAAAGCATAGTTAGAAACTTCATCAGGCGCATATCCGACAGGGGCGGCTTTTCTTTGAAAATGGGCGGAGCTTCAATATTCGTGAAGCTTTATCTTGACGATACCGCTGCAGATATGGACAGCTCAAAGATACTTTCCGCAAGCGAAGCCGCCGTACTTGCCGTTGCCGGTTCTCTTGACGCGGCAGCATCAGGTCTCGGCTGCGGCTGCACCGACATATCCGCTCCCATAGCATCAATATTTACATTTATATGCGGAGCCGCGGCGCTTATGTTCGGTTCACTCACAGGCAGAAAAATATCCTCCCTGCGCCATGATCTCTCATGGGCGGGAGGACTGCTTCTTATACTATTTGCCATATTCTCGGCATAGTTCATATATCATATATTACTATTTCTGGAGGGTCGAAAAGTCTCAGCTTTCCAAGACCTGCCGATACAAGCAGCTTTTTGTCGCCGAAGTCGTATACTCCCTTGGCATATTTCGGGAAAAATCTTCTTTCGGGAGACAGCAGTGCCTTTCCGAAAAGTCTTACGGACCCACCGTGTACATGACCGCTGAAAGAATATTTAGCGCCCCATTTTGCATATTCCTCTCCGAAGAAGGGGTTATGCGCCAGAAGAAGAACTTCTCCATCCGGACATTTTCCGAGGAGCTTTTCAATATCGCTCTCTTTCAGAACCTTCAGCTTTCTGTAGCCGCCGTTCTTCTTGTATACGCCATAATCTTCAAGAAGCCCATATATTTTCAGGGTCCTGTCCTTTACGGTCAGTTCCGCACAGCCGTTTTTCAGCAATATCTCCTGATTCCTAGAAAGCATTTTCTTGAATGCCCGAAGATTTTCCCTGTAGATGCTCTGCTCATGATTTCCATATATCATATACACGGGAGCTAATTCATGCAGCCCCTTGAGCAAAGCCTCAGCCGGCGAAAAATCAGTCTCGCTACGTGAGACAAGGTCTCCGCTGATTATTATGATATCGGGCTTTTCCGCCTTTACTCTTTCCACAAGTCTTTCATTGTTCCTGCCGAACCTTCTTTTATGCAGATCAGAAATATGGGCTATCTTTATGCCGCTTCCAAGCTTTTCACGCCTTACAGTCAGCATGAAAAAATTTTCATAGATAAAGTAAAGTACTAAGAGTATTAAAATAATAACAGCAATATATAACATTGTTTTTTACCTTATAAAGCTAAGTTATTTATTATTCATCGTTATCCTCATCGTCAGGTTCTTCTTCTATAACTACCTCATTCTGCTCCTCAAGGGCAGCCTCCTCCTCGGCAGCCTTTATCTGCTCGTCGGTGAGCTGCTCAACCTTTTCAGTTTCAGCATTGTCATCGTGCTCTGCACGGGTGAAGGCAACTACATTTGCACCCTCGTTCACTCTCATGACGCGGACACCCTTTGCTATACGTCCCATGATGCGAATATCGCTTGCTAGTATCCTTATGATGATACCGTCGCTAGATACGAGGATAATATCGTCTTCTTCATCGACTATCTTTATTCCGCAAACATGTCCTCGAACATCGTCCACCTTGTAATTTGTGAGGCCGTAGCCGCCGCGGTTCTGTATGCGATAGCTGTCAAGATCGGTCTTCTTGCCATAACCGTTTTCGGTAACGGTGAGGAGTGAAGCTCCCTCACGTACTCTTGCCATGCTTACAACATAGTCTCCGTCACGGAGCTTTATAGCTCTTACGCCGTGAGCAGAACGTGAAAGTGCTCTTATCTTATTTTCTTCAAGACGTATAGCCATACCGTTCCTCGTGGCAACAAAGAGCTGAGCGCTGCCGTCCGTCATGCGGACGCCTTCTATCTCGTCGCCCTCGTCAAGACCTATAGCGATAAGACCGTTCTTACGGACGTTCTTGTACAATGAGAGGTTAGTCCTCTTTATTTTACCGTTCTTTGTGACCATAGTAATGAACTTGTCATCGCCGAAATCAGTGGTCTTTATCATTGCTGCTATCTTCTCATTTTCGGTGAGAGGCAGAAGATTTATGAGATTGAATCCTCTTGAAGCCTTTGAGCCATCTGGAACTTCATAGCATTTCAGCTTATACATGATACCCTTATTTGATATGAACAGAATATTGTCGTGAGAGCCGCATATAAACATTTCCTCCACGAAGTCCTCTTCACGCTGTTTCATACCTGTGATACCACGTCCGCCGCGGTGCTGTGTCTTGTACTCTGTAAGCGGCATACGTTTGATGTATCCGTTGTTCGTAAGAGTTACAACGCAGTCCTCCTCGGGGATAAGATCCTCTATATCCACCTCACCGCTAACGTTTTCTATATCAGTGCGGCGCTTGTCACTGAACTTTTTGCGGATAGTGTTTAGATCCTCAAGTATTATAGCGTAAACTCTGTTTACATCTGCAAGTATATCCTCATAATCGGATATCTTTGTGAGAAGTCCATAGAGTTCGTCTGTTATCTTCTGTCTTTCCAAACCTGTCAGCTGTCCGAGACGCATCTGAACTATAGCCTCAGCCTGTTCCTGTGAAAGTCCTGTCTGAGCCTCGATATGGAGTCCTGTCAGATCGTACTGAGCACGGTCAAGGAGAGCTGACATATCAACGTCCTTGAATCGCTCTATCATGCGTTCCTTTGCTTCTTGCACAGTAGCGCTGGAACGAATAATGTTTATTACCTCGTCGATATGGTCTGCCGCAAGCACGAAACCCTGTAAAATATGAGCCCTTTCAAGAGCCTTGCGAAGATCAAATCTTGTTCTTCTCTGTATTACGTCAACTTGGAAGTCGAGGTAGTGCTGGAGCATCTGCTTAAGTGTGAGTATCTTTGGTTCGTTGTTTACGAGAGCCAGCATTATGATACCTACAGTGTCCTGAAGCTGTGTCAGGGCAAAGAGCTTGTTGAGGACTATGTTTGGAACAGCGTCCTTTTTCAGCTCGATAACTACTCTCATGCCGTCCTTGTCAGACTCGTCACGGAGATCGTAAAGTCCCTCTATGCGCTTGTCTCTTGCAAGCTGGTTTATACTCTTGAGAAGTCTCTCCTTGCGGAGCATATAGGGTATTTCGTCAATGATGATGCAGTTTCTGCCCTTTATCTCTTCAAAGTGTGTACGACTGCGGAGGGTTATCTTGCCCTTTCCGGTCGCATAAGCTGCACGTATACCGGCTCTGCCCATGATTATACCACCTGTTGGAAAATCAGGTCCCTGAATGTGTTCCATGAGCTGTTCGAGAGTGCAGTCTGGGTCGTCTATGAGAAGCTGCAATGCGTCTATTACCTCTCCGAGATTATGGGGAGGTATATTAGTTGCCATACCTACAGCGATACCCACAGAACCGTTTACAAGCAGGTTCGGGAATCTTGAAGGAAGCACGGCAGGCTCTTTGAGACGGTCATCATAGTTTGATACGAAATCAACGGTCTCCTTGTTGATATCAGTGAGCATATCAAGAGTGAGCTTTGACATTTTAGCTTCAGTATAACGGTAAGCCGCAGGTCCGTCTCCATCAATTGATCCAAAGTTTCCGTGACCGTCAACAAGAGGATATCTCATAGAGAAATCCTGTGCAAGTCTTACTAGTGCGTCATATACCGAAGCGTCACCGTGCGGATGATAGCGTCCCAGCACAGCACCGACTGTATCGGCGCATTTACGGTATGGCTTCTCCGGAGTAAGACCGTTTTCATGAAGAGTATATAATATTCTTCTGTGTACCGGCTTAAGACCATCTCTTACATCTGGGAGCGCTCTGGAAACTATTACCGACATGGCATAATTCAGCATGGAATTTTCCATTTCATCGACAAGTTCGGTATTTATTACCTTTGAATTGTCTGTGTAAAGCATTTTTTCCTCCTGAGAGAATTTTTTTTAATCCGTGATCGTCACTTTTTTATATCTCTGACTGTTTTCAGATCCTCCTCTGAAAAGCCTTCCTTTGGGAGTATATACAGCATTTCTTTGCCCGGCATGAGCAGGAAAAATCGGTCATATTCAAGAAGATGAAAGCTGCTGTTTATATCAAGTCTCGTCTTTTCAGGAAGGGGGTCTTCTTCCAGAATATCCTCTTCTTCATCCCCTGAAAGATTACTCAAATCGTCAGAGACAGTGGATATATCTACGAATTTATCCGCTATGCCTATTTTGTAGACAGGCTCTCCGAGAGCCCTTACAGATTCCGTATAATTACGCCTTCTTTTGCGAGGATTGTACCATTCACGCATTGCAAGAGCACAGGCTATCATAAAAGCAAGATATGTGAAGTATTTCTTATTATCTGCAGCGTTATTCAAAACAGCAGCTCCAAAAATGAAAATAATGACTGCTATTGCCGCGAATAATATCATAAATATACGGCTTTTTGGATATACAAATTTTTTCTGATATTCAAGGTAAGCCTCGCTGAAAAGCTTTGCAGGCACCTTGTATTCCTTTTCGAGCTTGTAGTTTTCTTCCATGTTTTCAACCATTGTTTATATATCAAGATCCTGTGCGAATTTAGCGTTTTTCTCAATGAAAAGACGTCTCGGCTCTACCTTATCGCCCATGAGTATGCTAAATGTTTCGTCAGCCTTAAGGGCGTCTTCCATGCCTATCTTTACGATAGTGCGGTGCTCAGGATCCATAGTGGTCTCCCACAGCTGTTCAGGGTCCATTTCACCAAGACCTTTGTAACGCTGTACTTCAACGTCCTTGTACTTTCCATCCTCGGAAAGCTCTGCTATATATTTATCTCTTTCCTCGTCGGAGAAGGCATAGTATATCTTCTTCTTGCGCTCAACTCTGAACAGAGGAGGCTGAGCTATATATACGTTTCCATTGGTTATGAGAGGTCTCATATAACGGAAGAAGAATGTCAGGAGAAGCGTCCTAATGTGCATACCATCAACATCGGCATCAGCCATGATGATTACCTTGCCGTAGCGGAGTTTTTCTATGTCGAAATCTTCTCCGATACCGGTTCCGAGAGCAGTAACAACAGGCTCCAATTTGTCATTGCCGTATATCTTGTCTATACGTGCCTTTTCAACGTTTAGCATCTTGCCCCAGAGAGCAAGTATAGCCTGGTAGCGTCTGTCTCGTCCCTGCTTTGCAGAGCCGCCCGCAGAATCTCCCTCGACGATGTATATTTCTGTGTAACGGTTGTCGCGTTCAGAACAATCCGCAAGCTTTTCCGGCATTGAAGCATTTCCGAAGGCGTTCTTTTTACGTTCTGCCTCTCTTGCACGCTTCGCAGCTTCACGGGCTTTGAGAGCTGAAAGGCTCTTTTCGAAGATAAGGTTTGCGGTCTCAGGATTTTCTTCTAGGAAGTTCATGAGTTTTTCCTGAACCATTTTCTCGATAAAAGGGCGTACTTCGGGATTACCGAGACGTCCCTTCGTCTGACCTTCAAACTCGCACTCCGTCAGCTTTACGGATATTATAGCTGTAAGTCCTTCGCGAACGTCCTCACCTTTGAGCTTATCCTTAGCATCCTTTATCTTGCCCATTTTCATTCCATAGTCATTTATGACCTTAGTGAGGGCGTTCTTGAAACCGGTCTCGTGAGATCCGCCATCCTTTGTATGAATATTATTTGCAAACGAGAGTATTATCTCATTAAAGCCGTCATTGTACTGGAGAGCTATCTCAGCGAAGGAATCACCTTGAGTTCCTGAAATATAGATAACATCTCCACTTATGGATTCAAGCTCTCTTGTCTTGTGTATATGCTCAACAAACTGACGAATACCGCCCTCGTAGTGAAGTGTCTCACCATGAATCTCGTCTTTGTTACGCTTATCCGAGAATATTATCTTTATTCCTGCATTGAGAAAAGCCTGTTCACGAAGCCTTCTTAGAAGTACCTCATAGCTATATTCTGTAGTTTCAAATATCTCTCCGTCAGCCTTGAACATAACGGAAGTTCCTGTCTCTTTGGTATCACCGATAACCTTTAGCTCTTCGTCATAGTGACCGCGCTTGAATTTCTGGAAGTAAACGTGCTCGCCGTCCTTTACGGTGAGCTCTAGCCACTCAGACAGAGCATTTACTACTGATGCTCCTACTCCGTGAAGACCGCCCGATACCTTATATCCGCCGCCACCGAATTTACCACCTGCGTGAAGTATGGTATAAACGACAGTAGCCGCTGAGATTCCCTCCTTAGGATGGATACCTACAGGTATACCTCGTCCATTGTCGGAAACGCGGATAACGTCGCCCTCGAGTATCTCAACAGTTATCTCGGTACAGAAACCTGCAAGAGCCTCATCTATGGAGTTGTCCACTATCTCGTAAACGAGGTGGTGAAGTCCTCCGGGACCTGTCGAACCGATGTACATACCAGGCCTTTTGCGGACTGCTTCCAGTCCTTCAAGGACCTGTATGTCGTTTTCATCGTAGTTGTTGTTCTGCTGACTCATGATTTACCTCCAATAATTTTGGTTGTATATGTCATTTACCCAGTCTGTGGGATTATTGTCGATATAGGAAAAAATTTCAAGGAATTTTTTTCCATTATCAGAAACCGCCGCCATCTTTGAGGCGTTTCCGCAGAGTTGCTGCCGAAAGCTGAGATATATATACTTTCTCCCTGCCATTTTTCATGATTATTATAAAGCTTTTCGGCATTTCATATGTTGTATATATGCAATGATGTTCCTTTTCAGCTCTTTCAAGAAGCTTCTTTGTACACTTTTCAACAGTTGTGTTTTCAATGTCGAAAACTCCAACCACATCTCTTGTATCAACTGAATAATTATTCCCTATGTGCAGATACATCATCTTCCTCCTTAACAGCCCTTCCATCGCTTATATGCAGGACTTTTCCCTTTATTTCTGGAAGAAGTGCATTTTCATTCGGAGTTGTTATAAATACCTGCATATCCTTTATGATATCAAATACAAATCTCTGACGGTTTTCGTCAAGCTCTCCCATAACATCGTCAAGAAATATTACAGGAGCATCCTTTGACCTTTGCATATATATCTCTGCTTGTGCCAACTTCATAACAAGAGCTGCACTTTTTATCTGTCCCTGAGAGCCGTAATCTTTGGCGCTGACACCATTTATCTTTATGAGTATCTCATCACGGTTAACACCTGCATGAGTACTTCCCGTCTTGATATCGTAATCTGCGGCTTCCGAAAGCTTTTTGTAGTACTGCTCATAAGCCTCCTCGCCGCAGGGATTTTCAAAATCGTTCGGCTTGAAGACATTTGACCTGTATTCTAACTCAAGCTCCTCTGTTCCTCCTGAAATAGTGCGGTAAAGTCTGCCACATATCTCGTTGAACTTTTGTATATACTCATGGCGCATATATGATATCACAGCGCCTTCCTTTGAAGCCTGCCTGTCCCATATCTCAAGTATGCTTTTATCGGTGCTTCCTTGCATTATACCTTTGAGGAGAGCGTTTCGCTGATTCATTATAGCATTATTCTTATTCAGGTGCATTACAAATACAGGATTCAACTGAGATGCTGCCATATCTATGAAATTCCGCCTTTTTTCCGGAGAGCCTTTTATTATATCCACATCATCCGGTATGAAAGCTATACACTTGAAAACATCAAAAAGAGCTCTGGTGCCCTTCTGTTTAACATCATTAAGGCTGATATTCTTTGGAATTGACGCACTTTTCGTCATTTCAAAGGATATTTTCTGTTCTCTTATACTGTCAAGAAGCTTTATTTTTGAAACCATACGGTCTCCCTCAAGGCAGATATAATCCTTTTCCTTAGAACCACGGAAACTCTTACAGCCGGAAAGTATCCACATTGCTTCAAGAAGGTTAGTTTTTCCCTGTGCATTTGCTCCAACGATAATATTATATTTCGGATCAGGTACAAAAGATATGTCTTTCAAGTTCTTGAAGCCGTCTATGTCCGCGCAGGTGATTATCACTCTACGATTACCTCATGTCCTCCGAGCTCCACCTTGTCTCCAGAGCGTATCTTTTTGCCTCTCATAGTACATACCTCACCATTCACAAGGACCTCACCATTCTGTATGAGCTGCTTTGCCTCTCCGCCAGAACCTACAAGAGAAGCAAATTTCAGTAGGGCGTCCAGCTTTATGAATTCTGTAGTGATCTTTATCTTATCAGCCATAATGACCAGCCTTTCAGTATCACTTTTTCTTTATCTTAACTATTTTTCCGCTATCATCACGGGTATATTTTGCGGCAAAAGCAGGATTATTTGCAGCAAGCTCTTCAAATGCCTTAGGATGCTCTTCGCAGAACATATATGCATAGACTGCCTTTGTCATGATATTCTTTTCACTGTTCTTGTTAGCTATCTTCTGTGAAAGCTTATTTCTTATGAATATCCAGCTACAAACTGTTCCAGTTATAAATACTATACCAAGAAGTATCAGAAGCATATTATTCGAACAAGTGAAAAAACACGCTAAAGCAGCTATTGCAAGAAATACTACAAGACAACTTCCAATTCCTGATACAAAAGTCGCTATTGGTGAATAACGATATGATTTATAGCTTATATACATTCCTTGATCACCTTTTTCCGTCAGTTTTTAAGCTGTATTGGCATTATTAGAAATATAAAGCTTTCTCCTTCCAAGGGAAGTATCTCTATTACTTTCATCGCTCCATTGAAGCGTAAACGTATCTTGTCTCCCTCTGCAGCTCTGAGAGCTTCGAGAATAAGTTTATTGTTAAATCCGATAGTAACAGTTTCACCCGAAATATCGGCAGAAATAACATCGTTTATCTTTCCTATACCAGTCTTACAGCTTATTTTCATAACGCCGTTTCCTACCTCACATCGTATAGGTGATTTATTCTTATCGTCGATGAGCAACGAACAACGCTCAAGACAGGTCGTAAAATCTCTCTTGCTGATTATAACCTCTGTCTTGCAACCACTAGGTATACTCAGCTTATAGTTATGAAAAACTCCCTCAAGGAGCCTTGATATAACAAATACATTTCCAATTTCAAAAATAATGTGACGGTCGTTAGTACAAACTGTGCAAAACTTATCATCGTCGTCTTTGATAAGAGTAGATACTTCAAGAAGAGCCTTTTTGGGCACTACAAAGTGATACTTTTCATTGCAGTCCGTCATCTCGTTCCTGATTGCCAGTCTGAAACCGTCAATTGCTACCATATTGAAACTGCCGTCCTCAATATCGAAAAGCTCGCCAGTAAGAACAGGCTTGCTTTCAATGAGTGAAGTAGCATAATTCGTCATATTAATCATTGATTTTAGCACGCTCTGCTTTACTGAGAAGCTCCTTGCGGAATCCACCTTCGGAAGTTCCGGATACTCGCTTGCAGACATTGCAGGGAAACTGCATTCTGTTGTGCTGCTCGAAATGCTGATAACAAGATTATCGTCTATAGTAAATGCTATCTCGTCTTCTGACATACGTCTTGTGAATTCGCTGAAAAGTCTTGTGCTTACAACAAATTCTCCTTCACCGTCAGTATTAGCCTTTATAGAAGTACGTATACCCATTTCAAGATTATATGCAGTAAGCTCAACGCTTCCATCGGATACGCGTACCTTTATTCCTTCAAGAGCAGGTATTGTGGATTTCTGTGATACCGCTCTGGAGACATTTCCTATAGCCTCACTGATTTCTGTTTTATTGCAAATGAATTTCATTGTATATGCCTCCATGAAGCTTAGCTCATGATAAGCTAAGATAAGAATAATTATATTGTTGTTGTTATTGTGTCGGTGGAAAAGTTAGAAATAGCTTTATTTTAAGATATAAGCCGCAAAGCTCGTCCACACAGCACTGTTGTGAAATTTTTGAAATTGGGGAATAAATAAAAGACTTTCTGTTTTTTTGTTCAAACGGTTTATTTATGTTGAGTTGAAATGGAAAAATAGTTGAGAAAAAAGTGGAAACAGATAAATTGTAATATTTTTTTTTAGTTTATTTCACAACTCTGTTAAGTGTTGAAAATTATCAGTGTTGAAATATCATCATAGTTTTTCAGAATGTGTGAAATGGTATAACTAATGAACATGAAATTTCAGATTGGCCTTACCAAACACAGTTTTAAACATTGTGTTGAAAACTGTGTTAAATGAGCGGTTTTCAACATTTTAAACAGTTTATACCTTGCTCTTGTCTTTTATATTTTTGATGATATCGTTAACGAGATTTTTGAGGTTATTATCTTTTTCCATAGACTCTGTAACACTTGTTACGGAGTATACTATGGTCGAATGATCTCTTCCACCAAACTCCGTACCTATTGAAGCCAGTGGCATTTGAGTTATCTCACGGACAACATATATAGCTACCTTACGGGCTGTTGATATCTGTGCCGAACGTTTACTGGAGCGGAGATCGTCGGGAGATACTCCGTATACAGTTGATACCTCAGAGATTATTTTCTCCACTGTTATCGGGATAGGCTGTTCGTCTGTGAGCACGTCTCGGATAACACTTTGAGCCATAGATATTGTTATAGGGCTGCCGGCAAAGTGATTGAGAGCCTTCAGGCGTACAACAGCGCCTTCGAGCTGACGTATATTTGATTTTAGGCGATTAGCCATGAATTCAGCTACCTCGCTGGGCATTTTTAGTTCTAAAAGCTCTGATTTTCTGTTTATGATAGCAAGTCTTGTTTCATAGTCAGGAGCTGAGATATCAGCTATCAAACCGCCTTCAAAACGTGTACGGAGACGCTCTTCAAGGGTGAGCAGCTCTTTAGGTGGTTTATCAGATGTAATAACTATCTGCTTTCCTTCCTGATGCAGTTTGTAGAAGGTATGAAAGAATTCTTCCTGCATACGCTCTCTTCCGGAGAAGAACTGGATATCGTCTATGAGTAGTATATCAGCGTTTCTGTACTTATCGTGGAAATCTGATATTGAGCTCTTGTTTAGAGCACTTACCAGATCGCTTCCAAATGTCTCGCTGGTAACATAAACGATATTGAAATCTGGATGATTCTTTCTTACCTCATTCGCGATAGCTGTTATGAGGTGGGTCTTGCCCATTCCGGAAGGACCGTAAATAAACAAGGGATTATAGTCTGGAACAGCTTTTGAACCGCAGTTCTTTGCTACAGATTTACTACATGCAAGGGCAAATTCATTTGAACGTCCCTCGATGAAGGTATCGAAAGTATAGTCATAATTTGCAAACTTATATGACTGCTCGAATTCAGCGTGCTTCTGCTCAAGTTCTGCGTCGGTTGGGACTTTTATTTTTTCAGGCTCGTCGGATTCAACATTGATGACGATATTTACATTTAGCCCGAGAACGTTGAAGAAAGCGTCTTTGAGTATGTCGTTATATGTAGTCATGACGATATTCTTCTGAAAATCTGTCTGAACGCTGAAAATAGCCTCAGAACCGTTGAAAGTAACCGGAACGAGCGGATCGATCCATGTTTTTATACCTATTTCCGGTATTTTTCCATTTTCAAGGCAGTAGCCCTTCACTGTCTCGAAAACCTCGTCGAATGAATTCATAGAAACCTCCGAATGAATGTAAGTTTTATTGGAGAAAAAATCCATACTCTCCTATTTAATATATAAGAACATTATATCATAAACGGCTATGAAATGCAAGCTAATTTCACTGTCAAGTATTTAAAAAATGAATGGTTTTTTAACACGTAAATTGACATATTGTTGAAAACTATGTTGAATGATAAAAAAATATTCTTTTAGAACACAATTTTAAGCCTTTGGAAAAGTTGAATCATTATTGTGAAATCATATTGAAAGATTCATATAGCACAGAAATGATATTTTTTTGCGTAAAATAAAAAATCAGACAATATGTTGAAATTTCAAGTCTTAAAGTTTAAGAGATATTGGTAAAAAAACTGAAAATACAGAAGGCGGTAAAAAAATTTCTCGAATAGCTTGACATAGCGACATTTTTAATATATAATGATTTAGTGTAATGCAGGGAGAAGTGTCTCTGCACGCAAATCAAGCTACTCAGAGCTGTTGATTTGAACGGCTCTTTATATGATCCGAAGAGAGGAGGACACTGAATATGAAAAGAACATATCAGCCTAAGAAGCTCCACAGAAAGAAGGAGCACGGCTTCATGAAGAGAATGGCTACCAAGAATGGCAGAAAGGTTTTAGCTCGTAGAAGATCTAAGGGCAGAGCAAGATTAACTCACTGACGAGGCTGACCACAAAATCTTAATTTTGTGGTCTTTTTTGTTAGGACACTGTATGCAGGTGCAAATATGCTTTATACGGAAATATTGAACGATAATAAGGACTTCCTTACACTCTATAAAAAGGGGAAGTATGCCGCTTCAAAATATTCGGTTATATATGTCAGACCGAATGGCAAGCCTTTCAATCGCCTCGGCATAACCGCAGGAAAAAAAATAGGCAACGCTGTATGCCGCAACAGAGCAAAAAGACTGATCCGTCTCGCTTACCGTAATTCGGAGGTAGATATGCCTGTAGGAATGGATATAGTCATAGTGGCAAGAGCAGCTATATGCGGCATAAAGTCAGACGAGTACTGCGGCTACATGGATAAGTATGGAGTAAAGGACATAAATAAAATGTTCAGAAGCTTTGATGTCAGGAATAAACATGTATGAAATATATTGTTCTGGGGTTGATAAGAGTTTATCAGAAATTCATTTCTCCTCTTTTTCCGCCTAAATGCAAATATTACCCGACCTGCAGCACATATGCTCTCAATGCTGTAAAACGCTTCGGCGCTGTAAGAGGTTCTGCTCTTGCCGTGTGGAGAATACTCCGCTGCAACCCATGGTCAATGGGCGGTATAGATCATGTTCCTGAAAAATTTACTTTTAGAGTAAAAAAGTATGACTTCACCGACCCAGATTACGGTGAAGAAAAGAACGAATGATTTAAGAGGGATGAATATTGAATTATATTTCTACGTTAATAGGTGTGCCGCTTGGCTACCTTATGAGAATTATTTATTCGCTGTGCAATAATTATGCAGTTGCGATAATAATCTTTACTTTGTTTACGAAGATACTGCTATTTCCTGTCAGCTATAAGACACAGAAAGATGCAGCAAGAAGAAATCTTCTCAATCCTAAGATACAGAAGCTGAAAAAAAGCTTTGCAAATAACCAGGAGAGATTCCAGGAGGAACAGCAGAAGTTGTTTCAGGAGGAGGGTATAAATACTTTTTCCTCATGTCTTCCTATGTTTATACAGATGTTTATCCTCTTCGGAGTTATCGAGGTTATATACAAGCCTATAACTCATATCCTTAACATATCAAAGTACGTTATACAGGATGCTGTTTCAATAGCTAGCCAAGATATATCCGAGCTTGCAAAGAACGGAGTAAAAAATATGAGATGTGAGCTCCTTACTATGGAGCACCTGAGTAATAACGGTGACAAGTATACTTCGCTCAGTGAGAACTTTTTTACAAAGGTTTCAGAGTTTAATGAGAAATTCACAGTTTTTGGTGCAAATCTCGGAAAAACTCCTTCGCTACACCCTGAAGCGTGGACAAAAGAAGCTGTTATACTCTTCGCTATTCCATTTCTTGCAGGTCTTTCACAGCTTCTTATATCCGTTTACACTCAGATGTATCAGAAAAAGCAGAATCCAGTAGATGTTCCTGGTGGCGGTTGCCTCAACGTAATGATGTTCGGTATGCCGTTGATTTCAATAATATTCGCATTTCAGGTACCAGCAGGTATAGGCTTTTACTGGATATGCCAGTCAGTATTTTCATTCATTATAACCTTTGCGCTTAACTGCTACTTAACTCCCGAGCGTGTAAAGGTGATAAACGAAAAGGAAAAAGAAAAGGCAAGAATCTATGCAGAAAAACATCCGAATAAGAAGTCATTTATGCAAAAGATGATGGAGCAGCAGTCTGCTCTTAACGAGCAGAAAAACAACCCCGCTTCTTCCTCAGGAAAGAACAGTGGTCTTTCTCGTTCCGAACAGAATAAGCAGAACCGCGAAAAGCTCAAGGAAGCAAGAAAGCGTATGGCTGAAAAGTATGGCGATTCTTATGACGATGATAATGATGAAGAGGACTGAGTCCTCAGGGAGGTATAAAGTATGACTGAAATTTTCACAGCAAGATCCGTTGAAGAGGCTAAAGAACTAGCAGCAAAGAAGTTCGGAAAAAAGATCAGTGAGATCAAGTTTGAGATCCTTGACGAAGGCAAGAAGGGTCTTTTCGGACTCGGATCAAAAGAAGCAAAAGTAAAGGCAACATTAGCCGACATTACTCCTGTACAGGCTGCAGCTCCAAAGGCTGCTGCAGAAGCTCCAAAGACAGCAGCAGCTGTTGCTATAACAACGACTCCTGCTGAACCAAAGGCTGCTGAGCCCGTAACTGTTACAGTTACTGAAAAGCCTGTTGTAACAACAGAAACAAAGGTCGATGAGAACGTAGCTGAGAAGAAGACTGATGAGACGGAAGTTGCTCCAGAAGAAATGGAAGAGGAAGCTTTCTCTCTCGATAATTTTACCCTTATCGAGGACGAATCACTTATCAATCCAAAGGTAAAGCTTGCAAAGGATTATATCACAAGCATACTCAGAGCTATGGACGTTGACGTAGATTTCAAGGTATATCAGAATGAAACAGGAGCTGTTATCAATATCGAGAGCGATAACAACGGTACTATCATAGGAAGACGCGGCGAGACTCTCGACGCTATACAGTACCTCTGTTCTATCATTGCTAACAAAGGCGATAAAGACTACTACAGGATTACTATCGACTGCCTCGGATACAGAAGCAAGAGAAAGGATACTCTTGAGCAGCTCGCAGCAAAGGTAGCAAAGTCCGTTCTTAGAACAGGTCGTTCACAGCCCCTTGAGCCTATGAATCCTTATGAGAGAAGAGTTATCCATTCTGCTATATCAAATATTGAAGGAGTTTCTTCACGTTCAGTCGGCGAAGAGCCCTACAGAAAGATAATCATTTCTTCAAATAATCCAAGAAGCGGTGGCAGACGTGACAATCGTCGCGGCAACGGCGGCAGGCGCGATAACAGACGCGGCAACGGCGGCAATAAGAACCGAGAGAGAGAGGTAAATATGGAGCGTAGAAGCGTAAACCTCTCAACTAGCTTCGAGAAGGATTATAAGAGACCAAAGCCTGAGGACGAGATACAGGGTGGTCTTTACGGAAAGATCGAGCTTTGATTTTAAATATCTGAAACAACGGCGTTATGCCGTTGTTTTTTTAGGAGTGATTAGATGTCAACGATAGCCGCTATCTCAACTCCGAACGCTATGGGAGGTATAGCTGTTATACGTATTTCCGGTGATGAAGCCATAAGTATAGCGGATAAGGTGTTCTCCCCTTACGGTGATAAAAATGTTTTTGAAATGGAAGGGTATACCTGCGCTTACGGTATCGCTCATGACGGTGACGAGAGACTTGACGACTGTATACTCACTGTTTTTCGGGCTCCCCACAGCTACACCGGTGAGGATATCGCGGAGATATCCTGCCATGGCGGATTGTACATAACTAAAAAGATACTTCGTGCTATTCTGAAAAATGGAGCCGTAAACGCCGAAGGCGGAGAGTTTACTAAAAGAGCTTATATAAATGGAAAGCTTGACCTCACTCAAGCAGAAGCCGTCATGGATATAATCTCCGCAAAGGGTGAGCGTGAGTTGAAAATGGCTAAAAATCTACGTGAGGGCGCTGCTTTTAAAAAAGCAAAGAAGTGCTCCGACAAGCTTATGAAGATACTCGGCGACCTTGCGGCGTGGGCTGATTATCCCGAGGAGGATATCCCGGAAATACGTCCGGAGGCACTTACTGCCGAGTTAAAAATCGTCCGTGATGAGCTGTGTTCACTAGTAAAGAATTACGACAGCGGAAGAATACTCCGCGATGGAGTTGCGACGGCTATAATTGGTCGTCCTAACGTCGGCAAGTCCACCCTTTTCAACTGCTTGAGCGGCTGCCAGAGAAGTATTGTTACTGAAATTGCCGGAACAACTAGAGATATAATTGAGGAGACAGTTCGCATCGGAGATATTACTCTGAGGCTTTCGGATACTGCTGGTATTCATGATACTGATGATATAATTGAGGGAATCGGTGTCGAAATGGCTGAGAAAATGATTTCCTCCTCTGAACTTGTCATTGCAGTATTTGATGGAAGCTGTCCTCTGACTGCGGACGATACATATTTAATTAATAAAATTAATATAAATAAAACAATAGCAGTTATAAATAAAAATGATGTTGGCCAGCAGCTGGATACTTCTCTGCTGAAAGAAAAAATTCAACATATTGTATATCTTTCTGCGAAAGAAAACACTGGCGTTGATGAGCTTTACGATAAGATACAGACAGTTTTAAAACTCAACGAAGCTGATTTTGACACTGTTACAGCTGCAAATGAGAGACAGAAAAAATGTATCGATATTGCTCTTGAAGGTATAAATAATGCTATTTCATCACTTGAAATCGGTGAAATGCTGGACGCAGTGAATGTACTTATAGATGAAGCTGAGCAGTCGCTGCTCATGTTAACCGGTGAAAAGATTACGAACGCAGTTGTAGATGAGGTGTTTTCACGCTTCTGCGTTGGCAAGTAATGTTTCATGTGAAACAAAAAGGAGTGAAATTATTGAACTACGAAATGGGCGAATTTGATGTCGCAGTAGTAGGTGCTGGTCATGCAGGAGTCGAGGCAGCTCTTGCTGCCGCAAGACTTGGCTGTAAAACAGTAATGTTTACTATATCTCTTGACCAAATTGCAAATATGCCATGTAATCCTTCGATAGGTGGTACAGCAAAAGGACATCTCGTTCGTGAAATAGACGCATTAGGCGGAGAAATGGGTAAGGCAGCGGATAAATGCTTTATCCAGAGCCGTATGCTCAACCGTGGAAAGGGGCCGGCAGTTCACAGCTTAAGAGTACAGGCGGACAGAGTTGAGTATCATAAATACATGAAAAATGTCTGTGAAAAACAAAAAAATCTTTTCGTAAAACAGGCTGAGATATCGGATATCATAGTAGAAAATAGTAAAATTACTGGCGTAAGAACAAAGCTAGGAGCCGAATACAAGGTCAGTGCAGTTATTGTTGCTACTGGAACATATCTTAAAGGAAAAATACACATTGGTGAGGTCTCTTATGAAAGCGGTCCGGATTCGGCCTTGCCGAGTAGTTTCCTTTCAAAAAGTCTTATAGAAAACGGTGTTGAACTCAGAAGATTTAAAACAGGTACTCCATGCCGTGTTAACAAGAGAAGTATAAATTTTGATATAATGGAAAAACAGAATGGAGACGAGAAAATAGTCCCCTTCTCATTTGAGACTGATCCGACACAGTTAGATAACAAAGTAAGTTGTTACGTTACATATACCAACAGTAAAACACATGAAGTGATACTATCAAATCTTGATAGGTCTCCATTATACTCTGGAAGAATAGAAGGAGTTGGCCCTCGTTACTGTCCGTCTATCGAGGACAAAATTGTACGTTTTTCTGACAAGCCAAGGCATCAGCTCTTTGTAGAGCCAATGGGACTTACAACAGAAGAGTACTATTTACAAGGAATGTCATCGTCGCTTCCGGAGGACGTTCAGCTTGCTTTCCTTAGGACAATAGACGGATTGGAAGACGTTGAAATAATGCGTCCAGCATATGCTATTGAGTATGACTGCTGTAATCCAAATCAACTCCTCCCCACCCTTGAATTTAAGAATATAGAGGGACTTTATGGTGCAGGACAATTTAATGGAAGTTCGGGTTATGAGGAGGCTGCGGCTCAGGGTATCGTTGCTGGTATTAATGCATCTTTGAAAATTAAGGGTAAAGAGCCGATGATTCTTGATCGCGCAAGCTCTTATATTGGAACTCTTGTTGATGATCTTGTCACAAAGGGATGTTCTGACCCTTACAGAATGATGACCTCCAGAAGCGAGTACAGACTAATTTTGCGCCAAGATAATGCTGATCAGAGGCTTACACCAATTGGTTACAAGATCGGTCTAATATCCCAAGATCGTTACGAAGCTCTTTTAAAAAAAGTAAAGCTCACTACTGAGGAGATTGAACGTGTTTCAAAACTCAATATATCTCCTTCTGAAGAGCTTAATGGCTTTCTAGAGGAGCATGGTACTTCCCCTCTTGCTACAGGTTGTAAAATGTCAGATCTTATAAGACGCCCACAGCTTTTATATAATGATCTTAAGAAGTTTGATCCAGATAGAATAGAGCTTCCTGATGATGTTGCTGAACAGGTAGAGCTACAGATAAAATACGAAGGTTATATACAAAAGCAACTAGTACAAATCGAACAGATGCGAAAAATGGAGTGTAAAAAGCTTCCAAAGGATCTTGATTATAACAATATTTATGGGCTTCGTCTCGAAGCTGTAGAAAAGCTTAACCGCATAAAGCCTCTTTCAATTGGCCAGGCTTCTAGAATATCAGGAGTATCCCCTGCTGATATTTCTATTCTTGCCGTATGGCTCATGCATGAGAAGGGAGAATAATATGCTTCCTGAATTTGAAATTTGTTGCTCTAAATTTACAGAGGCCGGCTTAGTTTTAACTGATGAGCTTTACAAAAAGCTTGATACATATGCTGAGTTCCTTATTGAATACAATGAAAAGGTGAATCTTACCACAATTTTGGATCCATTGGAGATACTGAGAAAACACTTTATAGACAGTATTATTATTTCTAAATATGTTGACATACCTAGAAATTCGAGTATAATTGATGTCGGAACTGGTGCTGGATTTCCCTCTGTGCCCCTTAAGCTTATGAGAAATGATATAAAACTCACTTTGCTTGATAGCCTTAATAAGCGTATTCAGTTTCTAACTCAGTTGAGCGATAAACTTGGTATTGAAGCAGAGTTTATACATGGTCGCGCTGAGGAAGTTGCAAATAGAGAAGAATACCGCGAAAAATTTGACTTATCATGCGCTAGAGCAGTTGCAAATCTTTCACTTTTAAGCGAATACTGTATTCCTTTTGTTAAGACTGGAGGTCTTTTTATATCTATGAAGGGACCTAGCGAGGACTTAAGTGAAGGCGAAAATGCTGTACGATTGCTTGGCGGTCAAATTGAAAAGCTTTCTGAATATGAGCTTTTCGGCGAAAAACGCAGGATTGTACATATAAAAAAAATATCGCAAACTCCGCTAAAATACCCCAGAAATAGCAGTCAAATTAAAAAGAAACAACTTTAATATAGAAAATAAATGTCTATATATCCGTAGTTTTTATCAAAAAACTGCGGATTTTTTTTATAGATAATATTTCCCATAAATGATATAATTAGTCTATCATAAAAACGTTTTAGAATTTATTCATTTTTAGTATATTAATTATGACTTTATTTCTTAAAATTCTATATTCATGTATTATGGAGGTAATAGTATGGCAAGTTTTTTAAATTTTACAAAGGAAAGGCTTATAAATAAGGTAGTTGAGATTGCTGTTGAGGATATTATACCGAATCCTAATCAACCACGTTCGGATTTTAATGAGGACATTACTCCCCTTGCTGAATCAATTTCTCAGAACGGTATTTTACAGCCATTGTCTGTGCGTAAGAAAGGTTCAAAATACGAGCTTATTTCTGGTGAACGCCGTTTAAGAGCTGCAATAATGTGTGGTTTTCCAGTTGTACCAAGTATAGTATATGATGTTAGTGACAGACATTCAGCTATACTAGCTCTAATTGAGAATATACAAAGGCATGATTTGTCATTTTTTGAAGAGGCTTCGGCTATTGAAAAGCTTATATCACACTATGACATGACACAAGAAGATGCTGCTTCAAAGCTTGGAAAAGCTCAAAGTACTATTGCAAATAAGCTCCGTCTTCTTAGACTTACCGAAAAAGAACGTTCACTTATCATGCAATATAATCTAACAGAACGCCATGCGCGTTCACTTCTAAGGCTTGCAAGTACTGAGGATAGGCTATTTATTCTTGAAAAAATTATTAAAGAGAGCCTTAATGTTGAACATTCGGAGAGACTTATAGACGAATTTATAGGCAGTCAGTGTAATAAGGTCAGCTACAAAAAACGTTCTGCAGTTTTTCAAAATGTTAAGATGTTTGTTAATACTATAAACAAGGCAGTTGAGACTATGCAAGCTGCCGGAATATCAGCAGATTCTACTAAAGTACAAAACGACGAATATATTGAGTATCGTGTAAAAATTCCAGTCCAGAAGAAAAAATGAGCACAATTGTTTCACATGAAACATTTTATATGTTTCATGTGCTTTTTTTATGTTTACAGTGTTTCACGTGAAACAATTTAAAAAAATCTTAGTTTTATATTTACATTACTAAAAAAAAGTGTTATAATATTAATACCAATTCTTGAAAGGAAGATATTATGGGCAAGATAATCGCAGTTGCCAACCAGAAGGGTGGCGTAGGAAAAACAACGACCGTTATAAATATTGCAGCATATCTGGGTTCAAGAGGCTTCAATGTGCTATGTATTGACGTAGATCCGCAGGGAAATACAACGACAGGCTTTGGCATAAAAAAGAAGTCAGTCATTTCTTCGGCATATGACGTTATAACAGGAAAGGCTCGTATTCAAGAATCAATTCTTAGAACTGAATTTGAAAACGTTTCAATTGTTCCCGCTACAGAAGCTCTTGCAGGCTGCGAGATTGAACTTGTTGAATATGAAAATAGAGTTAATCGTCTGAAAATGCAGGTTCTTACTTGTAAAGATGAATATGATTACATATTTATTGACTGTCCGCCTGCACTTGGCACAATAACAATTAATGGACTTGTTGCTTGTGATAGTATTATTGTGCCTATGCTTGCGGAATTCTACGCACTCGAAGGTCTTTCTCAGCTGGTAAACACTATTAAAATAGTTAAAAATAATTATAATCCTGCCCTTGAAATTGAGGGAATACTATTTACCATGTTCGATGGTAGACTTAATGTTGCTAACGATGTTGTTACGGAAGTCGAAAAGTATTTTCCCGACAAAATATTCCAGACAAAGGTGCCCAGAAATGTTCGTATCTCAGAGGCTCCCAGCCACGGAAAGCCCGTGATGTATTATGACAAGGGCTCAAAAGGATCCGAAGCTTATGAGCTGGTATGTCACGAGATGTTGGGCGAACCGTTGGAGCTTCCAAAAAAGAAAAAGATATTTTCATTCAGAAAAAATAAGAAAGGAAAACGTTCGTCTTGACGAATGAGGTTTGAACTATGGCAAAAGGTGGTTTAGGCGCGGGTCTCGATACGCTTTTCAGCGATAATGCCAATGAAGTGCAAGTAAAAAAGACACTGCGCACTGCTGAGCTGGAACCCAACAGAGATCAGCCCCGTAAGGAGTTCAGTGACGAGGCTATAACAACTCTTGCGGAATCTATCCGTGAGCACGGTATGTTACAACCTATACTTGTACGTCCAATAAAGTCAGGCGGCTATCAGATAGTAGCAGGTGAGAGAAGATGGCGTGCAGCAAGAATGGCAGGACTTGATGAGGTGCCGGTCAATATCCGTGAGCTCAGCGATCTTGAAACTATGCAGATTGCAATAATTGAGAATCTGCAGCGTGAGAATCTTAATCCTATTGAAGAAGCTGCAGGATACAACGACCTTATCGAAAAGTACGGCATGACGCAGGAAAAGGTGGCAAAAATGGTTGGTCGCTCACGTTCGGCAGTAGCCAACGCCGTGAGAATACTTTCTCTTCCTGACAGAGTGCTAAAAATGGTTAAATCCGGAGATATTTCCGCAGGTCATGCAAGAGCTCTGCTGGGCTTTGAGGACGAGGAGATGCTAATTGCAACGGCCCTCAGGGCTGCTGGCGGCGGTTTGACAGTACGTCAGGTTGAAAAAGCAGCACAGAAGTCAACTGAGCATAAGGAAGATAATTCCACGGAGAAGTCCAACAAAAAAATTGATAATTATTTTAAGGAAATGGAGCTTTCACTTAACGAGCGCCTCGGCAGAAAGGTCAAGGTAGACTACGGAAAGAACAAAGGAGCGCTTATCCTTGAATTTTATGATAAAAACGACCTCGCAGCGTTGGCTGAAAAGCTCGCAAAAGAGGACTAAGGAGAATAAATATGATAGATATTAAGCTTATTAGAACCAATCCAGAAATGGTCAAGGAGAACATTAAAAAGAAGTTTCAGGATGACAAACTGCAGCTTGTTGACAAGGTAGCCGAGCTTGACAAGCAGTACAGAGAGACCAAGCTTGCCTGTGACAATCTCAGAAATACACGTAATGTAAAGAGCAAAGAGATTGGCGGACTTATGAAGAATGGTCAGAAGGAAGAGGCTGAAAAGATAAAGGCTGAGGTTTCAGCAATGGGCAAGGAGCTCGAAGAAAAGGAGCAGTTAGAGATAAAGCTCGAAGCAGATATAAGAGAGATAATGCTTGTTATTCCGAATATCATCGACGAGACAGTTCCGATAGGAAAGGACGATACAGAGAATGTAGAAGTAGAACGCTTCGGTGAGCCTGCTGTTCCTAATTTTGAAGTGCCTTACCACGTTGATATAATGGAAAAGGTGAACGGTATCGACATCGACAGTGCACGTAAGACAAGCGGCAATGGTTTCTATTATCTCTGCGGAGATATTGCACAGCTCCAAAGCTGCATACTCTCATATGCAAGAGACTTCATGATAGACAAGGGCTTTACTTACTATATTCCACCTTTCATGATAAGAAGCAACGTTGTAACAGGCGTTATGAGCTTCGCTGAAATGGAGGGCATGATGTACAAGATAGAGGGCGAAGATCTTTATCTTATCGGTACCTCCGAGCACTCTATGATAGGCAAGTTCATTGATACCATAGTTCCTGAGGAGGAGCTTCCGAAGACTCTAACAAGCTATTCTCCTTGCTTCCGAAAGGAGGTTGGAGCTCACGGCATTGAGGAGCGCGGTGTATACCGTATACATCAGTTTGAAAAGCAGGAAATGGTAGTTGTATGTAAGCCAGAGGAGTCTATGGACTGGTTCCATAAGCTCTACAGCTATACAGTTGAGTTTTTCCGTACACTTGATATACCTGTACGTACTCTTGAGTGTTGTTCAGGAGATCTTGCAGACCTTAAGGTGAAGTCTATTGATGTTGAGGCGTGGTCACCTCGTCAGAAGAAGTACTTTGAGGTAGGAAGTTGTTCAAATCTCGGTGATGCACAGGCAAGACGTCTCGGCATAAGAGTAAAGGCTGAGGATGGTAGCAAGTACTTTGCACATACACTTAATAATACAGTTGTTGCTCCTCCGAGAATGCTAATTGCATTCCTTGAGAATAACCTTAACGAGGATGGTTCTATACGTATACCAAAGGCTCTCCAGCCCTATATGCGCAAGGACATTATTAAGGTACCAGAGAAGAAGTAATGGGATTTGTAATATATTTCTCTGTACTTGTTTTGATTGCTGTCATTGGTATATCACTTTACAATTACAATATAAAGAAATATAGTGTCTGTGTAAATGCTGTAATAACACAGTGTGATGTACGAGTAAAAAAAGTTTCGAGTAGTCATCATTCATCACAATTAAGAAAAATATATTATTACATGTGTGAATATTATTACGAAGGACAGCATTATACGTATAAATTCCAGGAGGGCGGCTCATTTCAGTATATATTTGCGGTTGGTCAGGAAACAGAAATATATATTGATCCTGACAGACCTGATAAAGCAATTTTAAGCCATACACCTGATAAAGTCGGACTTATAATTCTGCTTTCAATACTTGGATTGCTGGCGCTGGCAGGCATTGTACTTCTAATTTTAATAAAAGTATATTCAAAAATCGGTCCTGTATAAACAGAACCGATTTTTTGTATGGATGCCTAATGAATCCCTCTGGCGAAAATGAGGCATATAGTTACCTAGACTATAATCTTGGCCTCGGTAATTCAATTTTCTGTTAAGAGGAGTCTTCAAAATGGGTATTCCACATTTTCAATTCTTTATTCACAGTTCTAAATTTATGGATTGTCAAAGGTATATTTTACAAGCTAACGGTTGTCTATATGTTCGTCGCCCCACTTTGCTGCTGTACAGAGGCACATCGTTACAACACCTATCGTTCCTCCGAACATTGAACCTAAAATAAAACTTATCATTCTGTCAACTCTTTTTCTTATTTTTTTAGCTGATATTATTATGCGCTTTTTTTCTTATTATAATCATAGCTGAACACGAATATTTTCGCAATATACAGACATAATAAAAGAAAAATACTTAAATTTGTTGCAAATGCCACTTTTCATTGCTCTTTATTTATGGTATAATAATCCCATAAAATCAAGAAATGAGGTATTTACCAATGAATAAGATAACAAACGATATATACTATATTGGCGTAAACGATCATGAAATTGACCTTTTTGAGGGACAGTACGACGTGCCCAACGGCATGGCTTACAATTCATATATCATTTTTGACGAGAAAATAGCTGTATTTGATACTGTAGACGGAAAATTTACAGCTCAGTGGCTTGACAATATAACTGAGGTGCTTGCTGATCGTAAGCCTGATTATATCATAGTTCAGCACATGGAGCCCGACCATTCCGCAAACCTTAAGAACTTTCTTGGTAAGTATCCGGAAACTACCGTTGTAGGCAACGCGAAGACCTTCGGAATGATAGAAAATTTCTTTGAAGAGCTTACTATAGCAAACAAGCTTGAGGTTAAGGAAGGGGACAAGCTCTCTCTCGGAAAGCATGAGCTCAGTTTTGTATTTGCTCCTATGGTACATTGGCCAGAGGTAATGTTCACTTATGACAGCACAGATAAGGTGCTTTTCTCTGCCGACGCTTTTGGAAAGTTCGGCGCACTTGACGTTGATGAGGACTGGGCTTGCGAGGCTCGCCGCTATTATTTCGGTATTGTTGGAAAGTACGGTATGCAGGTTCAAGCTGTACTGAAAAAGGCTGGAGCACTTGACATACAGACTATATGCCCTCTACACGGTCCTGTTTTAAAGGAAAACCTTGGATACTATCTCGGACTTTACAATACATGGTCAAGCTATGGTGTTGAGTCCGAGGGTATATTCATTGCCTATACTTCTGTATACGGCAATACAAAGAAGGCAGCTGAGCTCCTAAAGGAAAAGCTCGAAGCTAAGGGCTGTCCGAAGGTCGCTATTGCAGACCTTGCAAGAGAGGATATGGCTGAGTCTGTTGAGGACGCATTTCGTTATGGGAAGCTTGTCATTGCAACAACTACCTATAATGCTGATATATTCCCGTTCATGAAGCATTTCATTCTCGACCTCACAGAGAGAAATTATCAGAACCGCACTATCGGTATCATCGAGAATGGAAGTTGGGCTCCTGTTGCGGCTAAGACAATAAAGACAATGTTCGAAAAGTCAAAAAACATTACCTTCACTGATACCACTGTTACGCTCAAATCATCTGTGAAGACTGCAAATATCGCTGAGATTGAAGCGCTTGCGGACGAGCTTATGAAATAATAAAGAAGGGGAGGGATCATGCGTGAAAATTACACTGAATCCCGACAAGGAAGTAGTTGACAGAATAAAAGAGGGCCTGAAAATGAAGGACGGCTACTGTCCGTGCAGACTGGCGAAAACTCCCGAAAACAAGTGTATGTGCAAGGAGTTCCGCGACCAGATAGCAGACCCAGATTTTGAAGGCTTTTGTCACTGTATGCTGTATTACAAATCGCTGGAGGATTAAATATGAGTGAGATAATCATAACAAAGGACAACTTCGACGATGAAGTACGAAACTTTAAGGGTATACCTGTGCTTATCGACTTCTGGGCGAGCTGGTGCGGACCGTGCATGATGCTGGCGCCGGTAGTTGAGAAGATAGCGGAGGAGTACGACGGAAAAGTTAAGGTATGCAAGGTCAATGTTGACGATCAGCCGGAGCTTGCAGCAGCTTTCAGGGTAGAGAGCATACCTTTGCTTGTGGTGGTAAAGGACGGCGCTATAGTAAATCAGGCTGTCGGACTTCGCTCGAAAGAAGATATATTAAAAATGTTGAAACTGTAATATGTAAAAGCTCACTGATGAAAGTGTGCTATAAGCGTGGCAAATAAATAAAAAGCTGCAGTTTATCTCTGCGAAAGTTGCCATTCGTATAATTTTATGATATAATAATATAAAGTCTCCGCAGTCGGTATGACTGCGGAGAAATTCTTTTTGGAGGTATAGTAATGAAGCTCATATCATGGAACGTCAACGGATTTCGCGCTTGTTTGCAGAAGGGCTTTAAGGATTTCTTCAATGTTGCGGACGCTGATATATTTTGCTTGCAGGAGACAAAAATGCAGCCAGATCAGGCAGACTTCACGCCTGAGGGTTACCATATATACTTTCACAGCGCTGTAAAGAAGGGTTACTCGGGAACTGCCGTATTCAGCAAGACTGAGCCGATTTCTGTTACCTACGGCATAAACGGCACTCATCTTGACGAGGGCCGAGTTATCACCTGTGAGTACAAGGAATTCTATTTCGTCTGCTGTTATGTGCCAAACGCTCAGGACGGCTTGAAGCGTATCGATTACCGAATGGAGTTCGAGGACGATATGAGGGCTTATCTTTCGGAGCTTGACAGGAAAAAACCCGTTATCTACTGCGGCGACCTCAATGTAGCTCACGAGGAGATAGATCTGAAAAATCCCAAGACCAATCGCGGCAATGCAGGCTTTTCCGACGAGGAGCGCAGCAAGTTTACGGAACTTCTTGGCGCAGGCTTTGCGGATACCTTCCGCAGATTGTACCCAGATACTATTACATATTCATGGTGGTCTTATCGCTTCAAAGCTCGTGAAAAGAATGCAGGCTGGCGTATAGACTATTTTGTGGTTTCAGAAAGGTTTATGGATCATGTGAAGGATTCAGAGATACTTACCGATGTAATTGGCAGTGATCACTGTCCTGTAATGCTGACTATTGAGTGACCATGCGGTGACAGGAATGACAGAGCGTGAACGGATATATTCGGATAATATCAGTAATATAGCAATGGAAATAAGCATTTCTCATGTCTGGAGAGAGCGGATATTTGCTTTAAAAGGCGGAGAAGTACTGAAACTTTCGGCAAATGACAAGGATATTATCCCCGAATACATCAGAGATGTAATAGTTGACAATCATTTGTCTTTCACCATTCAGATAGTAGAGAAGTGTGAAGAAGAATATGATGAAGGACTGGTCATATTTAAATTCAGTTCGGATGAATTTCCGAAGATAACAGCATATTCGGGTAATAACCCTTTGATAATATGACAATTTAAAATTTTACGGGCGCATTTTATGCGCCCGTAAATATTTATTATGAAAAAGTTTTCTTGAAGCAAAGATAATTTCGTCCGTCCTCTTTACCATATATGGCAAAGCAGATATGCTCAAAGAGCTTTCCGTAGCCCTCGTCGGCTATGACCTTTCTAAAATACTCCGATACTTCATCGGGCTTGTTGCCGAAAGCTCCGCAGCCCCACGCGCCGAGTATCAGGTTTTTATGACCGTGTTCCGCGGCGATGGCAAGCATAATGCGTATCCGTCTTGTCATGGTCTCGGCTATTTTTTTTCCCGAAGCAATCAGAGCCGCACCCCGTCTGTTCGGAGCGGGAACGGTTATCACAGCTGCCGAAAACGTTTCATCGAGAAGCATACAGTGATGATCTCGGAAAACGCATACATCAGGAGAGTACAACATATAGTCGGACTCAACTGAGCTCAGATGAGAATTGTTGTGGCGGTACATTTCCTTTGCACCCTCAGAGGTTATGGAAGTGTACAGTGTGCTGCACCTGCAAAGAGCTTCCTCCTGTGCGTTTGCTCCGAGTCTGAAACCGCCGCCTGCTTTATGTGCATTGGCGAAATTCATTACGAAGGGATATTCAAAGCGGCTCGCAGCAGTAAATGTGTCCTCTGTGGTAACGGTTATCTCACACATTTTTCCGTCAGGGATAACGATGTTTTTCAGGAGCTCAGCGCCCTTTTCGGGGGAGTATGACACAACTGCCGTAAAGTCGTTTTTGGGCAGCTCCACACGCTTTCCGTCCTTTTCATAGGAGCCGTCGGCAGTTATTTTTATAGTCTCGTTTGCAACTGTGATATTGTTCATAAGATCACTTCCAACCTGTGATGTCGATAACGTTGTACTCGGAAACAGCGCCTGTCTTGAAGGGGATAGCCCAACCCGAAATACCTGAAGTCACGATAAAATCCGTATTTTCGCGGACCGTATGGCCGTATACGAAATCGTTTGCTTTTATCCACAGACCGATATATCCGGAGGGCCATATATGACCGCCATGGGTATGTCCGGAGTACACAAGGTCAACCTTTGACGCAGCCTCATTGTCATAGTCGTTTGGCTGATGGTCCAACACGAGGGTGTACACATCAGGAGAAATACCATCTGCAAGCTCGCCTATAGTCTTTCGTGACTCGTCATGCTTGTCGCGCCTGCCTATTATTGCGAAATTATCTGTTACCATTACAGCCTTGTCTTCAAGGACGGTAACGTTGTTTTTTTCAAGCTCGGAATACAACTCATCGAGAGTAAAATCCCGATAGCCTTCCATATATCCCTTATCGTGGTTCCCGCTGACAAAGTATATACCGTATGTAGTTTTCAGCTCTCCAAGAGCCTTACAGGATTTTATCATATCGTCACGTTTTGAGTCGTCGTCCACAAAATCTCCGGCAATAACGACGATATCCGGATTTTCAGCCTGTATTCGCGCCATTTCCTTTGCCATAGCGTCTCCGTCAAGGGTTATGCCCACATGGGAGTCGGCAAAGCCGGCAATACGCAGTCTGCCGCCTGCTATGGCTTTATCTGTACTTATGGAATATGGTGTACACACGACATGGTGAGCGTTGTACCAGCCTATGCACAGATAGACCGCAGTAAAAAGTATTACTAGTATGCCCTCAATATTGTACCTGCGTTCTTTTTTTGTGACCCTTTTTAATATGCAAGCGATAAGGTCGGCTATGAGCCAGAATATTATAAGGTGCAGTATTACAACTATAGCACTGTAAAAATTTATAAAGCTGAGGCAGGCGATACCGGCTACAGGAATGATACTTGCAAGCCAGGAGAGCTTTTTGTGCCTTTCGCTAAGCCTTTTAATAAAGCTAAAACGATGAAACCGCGTTATAAGGTAAAATGCGCCGCCTAACGACATTAGCATGAGTATAACAAAAAGTAAGATCCAGAACATTGTTTCCCCCTGAGATATGGTAATGTATCATATCCAAAAAGTTGTATTTTACGTCTTATTATAACTATAACAGTTTTTTGGAGTTATGTCAAGCTATGGGTAAAAAAGCAGCTTTTTTGTTGCAAATAATCTTCTCTGCTGTTCATACTGTTGAAATCGGCAGAAACCTGTGTTATAATATGTGTAAGATTTTGTGATATTATGTTCATTTTTGGTCAGTGAAAAGGGGGAGAGCAGCTGATGAGCGTTAAGGTCGGAGAGCTCAGGATATCCGCTAAGGAGATAGCGGAAAAAATGGGAGCAGGCTGGAATTACGGCAATACACTTGAAGCGAATTTCGGTGGGACTCCCGACGAGACAGTATGGGGAAATCCAAAGGCTTCGCAGGAAATGGTTGATACTGTTGCAGAGGCAGGCTTTGATACTGTGAGAATACCCATATCCTATCTGAGCAAGATAGACGACAACAATGGCTATAAGATAAACGAGGAATGGCTCGGACGTATAGCTGAGGTAGTTGATTACTGCTATAACAGGGGAATGTTCGTTATAATCAATATGCACGGCGACGGTTATCATACCATAAATGGCGGCTGGCTCTTCTGCGACAGCGAGGATCAGTGCTATGTAAAGGAAAAGTTTGCGGCTGTATGGCGGCAGGTAGCTCTTCGCTTTGCAGACTATGACGAGCATCTTATATTTGAGTGCATGAACGAAGTATTTGACGGGATATATCATGATCCTGTGCCAGAATACTATGAGAATATAAACGATTACGATCAGATATTCGTGGATACTGTCCGCAGCGCCGGAGGCTGCAATACTCATCGTTGGTTGCTTGTGGCAGGATGGAATACCGATATAAAGTATACCTGCGGCAATTATGGTTTCAGGTTTCCGGAAGACAGAGGAAATACAGCAGATGAGGGCAGACTTATGCTTTCTGTTCACTGCTACGACCCGTGGGAGTACTGCGGAGACGATATGAAAAAGATATTCCTGTGGGGAGAAAAAGGACAGGAAATAATAGAAATGAGCAATGCCGATCCCATAAACGATGCAAACTGGGGCGAGGAGGAGCATATAAAGGCTCAGCTATCAATGCTCAGGGAGAGATACGTTGATAAGGGTATCCCAGTAGTGATAGGGGAGTTCGGCTGCATAGACAAGACATTTGAGCATTCTGTGCTACCTGACAGGATAGCTGAGAATCGCGCTTACTATGACGGTTTTTTGGCCGGAACCGCGGCGAAAAATGGTATAGTTCCCGTTTACTGGGACAACGGCTACAATGGTCCAAATGGCTTTGGTCTTTTTGACCGCAGAAAGCTTACCAAGACTCAGCCGGAGCTTATCGAGGCTATAGTCTGCGGAGTGAAGAACAAGGACCCAATGTCGGGAAGAAGCGCATATATCGACAGGTATACAGGTTAATCGGTTCAGCTCAGGGCTTCCGACCGGCTTGTCTTCCTGTAATTAGGGACAGTTGTTGGTATGGGAAGCCTTTTCTTATTAAAGTTTCCCAGGTAATAAAGTTTAAGCTTTTGTAAGGCTCTATCTATAATGGGGTCAGAATAAGGTTTTATTCAATGCAAAACTATTGAATATTGAAAAACATATTTTCAGATTCTATGGTTTGCGTAAAATTAGCGGGTTGGGTTTGTGAAATATAATGAAGATCTCCCGAAGACGGTATGTACCGCCTTCGGGAGATCTTGCTTTGGGGGTTATGATAAAGGATTTTAGGAATTATCAGATACTGGTGTTATATTAACATTTGAAAATGTGAAGTACTTGGAGTATTCATCCTCTGAACCGGTACGGTAACGTACATGGTTAGGCGTTCCTGTACTGAATTCAATGTCGGAGTTGAATACGATATAGTCCCTGCCAGCCTTGTCTCTGAGTGTGCATTTGATCCTACAGTTTTTGTCGTCGTCATTTGCAATTATTTCGAGAGCATCTCTAATTTTATCAAAGCCAAATGCAGTTACAGTGCCGTCTTCTGTGAAGTCGTCGTCTATATCGAGCTCGTCGGGAGAATATGAGACTGAGCCTTTATTGAAGTATACTTGAACAGCAGTTGCTGCCAAAGATTCGACATTGCGTCCTTCATCGATACCATCTATCTTCCATTCTCCGTTTTCATTTTTGATGCTAAAGGTCAGCTTTGTACCGACCCTGTCATTAGCATAGCTACTGAATGGCAAAGTTGGTGCAAATCTTGAAGCCTTAAAGTAGTCTGTAAAGCTGGAAAGCTCTGTATTTACCACAGGCTCACTGCTGTAGAAGTCCTTGTCTTTTATCATATTATTTGTGCAGGCATATAAGTTGCCATTGTAGGTTATGAATCTGCAGGTCTTGTATTCAAGCTCCGCGGCATCAATGGTATCTCCGTTCTTATATTCGCTCAAATCATTTCCAAAATCTTCCTGTAAATATAAAGTGGTCATTGATGATAGTTCAATATCTCCTTCGTTATATATACTGGAAGAATTAATAAGCTCATTCTTGAAATCATCAGTGAATATGCTAAACAATGCATTTTTCAGGTCATCGCCCGACTGTATCTCCGAGTCTGTTACACGACAGTATTTCTCCTCGTGACTGCCTTCATCAGGTCGCTTTGAATTGAAAACAGTGAAGGTCAAGGTGTCATTCTCGTCAATGTCTACATCATGATAATAGAGTACTTTTTCATAATGTGCTAATTTATCAGTAAGCTCAGCTGCGATTTCATTGTATTCTCTCAGCTCTGATTCTGTGACAGAGGCGGTCGTTGCCGTTTCTGTTGTTTTGCTTATATTTATTGTTGTGGTTGTCTGATCTGTTGTATTAATAACGGACGGTCTTTTCTTCAAGAGCAACATGCTTCCTGTGATGCCGCCTACAGCGAGTACTGCTGCAGCTGCTATACTTGTGTATCTGTGCCATAAGGGCCGATTGTAGCGTTCTACGCCGCTTACTACGACTCCGTCCTCGCTGTCGTCTTTAGTTTCATTTTTATCTGTTTTTATGTTACTTTCTATATTATACTTTCTTTCGCTCATAGCAAAGATTCTCTCCTTTTCCTCGTCGGTAAGAACGGGGAAGTCCTGAGCGATCTTTTCTATATCCATATCGTCCAGCTCCTTGAAAAAATCATGATTCTTCATATCAGTCCCTCCTTGCCTATACCTGCTTCGGCGAGCAGAGCTTTAAGCCTGAGCTTTGCTCGGCTGCTTCGCTTCTGAACGGCTGTGGCTGTCATAGAGACGCTTTGGGAAATTTCCTTCGCGGTACGATTGTAATAGTATTGTTGTATTATAATAGTGGAATCGGGTTCGCCCAGCTCTTTTATCTTGTTCATTATTATACCTGCAAGTTCCTTGCGCTCGGTATTCTCAACAAGCCTTTCATCTGTGCCGAACTCTTTTTCGTCATCGTCATCCAAGGATATGCTTCTAATATTCTGAAGACTGAGCCTGCGGTAAGCGTCAATAGCAGTATTTCGCGATACCGTGCCGATAAAGCCTTTTATATCCCCTGAAAAATCGATATCTTTATCGAGCCTCTTGTATACCTTAAGAAAAATATCGCTTACACAGTCCTCTATATCCTCGCGGGAACCGCTGTTACGCAAAACATTTATAACGATGGCATATACATAGTTGCAGAATTTATCAAAGATCGCTCTGTGACATTTTTGCTTTGACTCCGCCAGAAGCAGGCGTAGTTCAGTCTCTGTCATCGGGAACTCCTCCTTTATTGAATGCATTCGTAAGTATAATCGAAATACAGGCAGTATTTCAGACATATTATTCTAACATTTTTTGCTAAAAATCGCAAGCACTTTGAAAAACAGAAATAAATTATTGAAAAACAATAATTTTCTATTGACAAATGATATTTTATGTGCTATACTATAGTTACAGTAAACCAATATCAAAGGAGAGCGGACTTATGTGGAACAAGGATAAATCACTTATTCTATCGCGTATTCTTACCGTAGCTGCGGCAATGGCAGCGATAATAGTAGCCTTTTTTATACCGGCTATAGCCGAGTGGTATGAGTATGAAATGTCGGTCGAGGCAAACAGCTTTTTCGACAGGAGCAGTATGTTCATACCCATGTGCATTACTTTATATGTATGCGATGCACTTGCGCTGGCGGCGCTTTGGAACCTGAATATACTCCTCAGGAACATAAGTAAAGATGAAGTTTTTATAAAGAAAAACACAAATTGCCTGCGAAAAATATCGTGGATATGCATGGGTGTGGGAGCTGTGATGATGATATTCGGGCTCTGGAGTTCGATATTCATATTCTTTGGTATGTGTGCACTCATGTTCGGACTTATAATGAGAGTGCTGAAAAATGTTTTTGAAAAGGCAGTAGAAATAAAGTCGGAAAACGACTTTACTATATAACGGAGGTGTTTTCCATGCCGATTATAGTAAATCTTGATGTTATGATGGCAAAGCGGAAGATGTCTTCACAGGAACTTGCCGAAAAGGTAGGCATTACCACTGCTAATCTTTCGATACTAAAAACAGGCAAGGCAAAGGCTGTTCGCTTTTCTACCCTTGAAAGAATATGTGAAGAGTTGGACTGCCAGCCAGGAGATATATTGGAGTATAAAAGAGAGTGAGCAGTATTGCTGGGGAGCCATGATACAGGGATAATAATATAAACAGGAGCCAGAAGGGCCTCCGGACATTGTGACAGGTGCAATACTTACTATACACATATTTATAGTAAGCAAACTAAAGGAGGTAAGCATATGAAAAAGACGGCAATAGCAAGGCGAGAACTTAAATATACCTACAATCTTGATGTAGCGCTGTGTGTGTTAAATTTCCTCGTGTGCTCAGTGCTCTGTGCAGGGGGCAGCGAGCTGCTCAGCATCGCAGGAGTTATAGCTTTTATTACGGCGATACTGCCTATAGGCTTCCGGAGGATCTACTATAAGGACGAGCCTGTATCGTCTGCGGTTGTAACGGTATTGGCAGTATACAGGTTAGTACAGATAGCTCTGCTCCTGTACGGTATCGACTATTTCCTCATAGCAGGTGCTTGATATGAAGGTCAGTGATGAGCTGAAAAATGAGCTCAGGCGTACTGTTTTGGAGTTGTTGCTACTGCTGTGCCTGCCGCTGATAGTGGTAATCATGGTCGGTATAAAGGAACATTTTGACAAGCATTTTACGCATTTCAACGCGGAGAGAACAGCCAGTATGGAAGAAATATTCGATATAAAAGTTGATGACAGCGTTAAGCTGATACGTTATGACGATAACAGTATACTTGCTGCGATAACAGAAACGCTGAAGCTTGAAACGTACGATTATGAGCGGTTCATGTCAGAAAATGTCAATGCTGAACTGGAACTTGACGAAAGCTGCAACGGCAGGGATTTCTTATTGTATAAGTATAAAAATGTTAGAAAGCGGCTGAAGGTCGAATCGCTGGAAAACGGAAAATATCTGATAACCTTGAATCACTGGGATTAAAATGGTTTTAAGGAGGAGACAATAATGAATGATAATTATTTAGGAGAGGTACAGACTGTTCCTGAATATCAGGCAGCTGCCTTAAAAAAGGAAAAGGAAAAGCCGGAATACTCAAGAGCAGAGGTAGTGCTTTCTGTATTCGCATTTATAGCCGCGTTTTTCATTATGAGATATATGGTCTTTAATGCAATGGGCTTCCTGACGACAGGAGCAATGTTCGCGGTCATTACCGCGGTAATAGTTTACATGAATAAGAAAAAGTATACTTTTACGCGCTTCAACAGGCTTCATGCGGCAGTGCTCTACATATTCAGTCTCGTGTTTTCGATAACTGCAAACGATTATATAAAGGAGCTCAACGCCTTCTTTATACTTGGAGCAGGAGCGTATTTTGTATATTCAGTCTCGGCAGGAAACAAGGAGACTGACCGCTATCTACCATTTGCGATGTGCAAGGCACTGTTCGAGTATCCCTTCTCACATTTCGGAACGCAGTGGGCTGTAACTCAGGATCGCCTTTCAAAGACAAAGGCGGGCCCGAATGTGAAGTATATCCTCACGGGGCTGCTCATAACAGTGCCGATAACAGCTATAGTAGCGGCTTTGCTCATGTCTGCTGACGAAGGTCTTATGAATATTCTCGGGGGTATATACGAAACAGTATTAAGCTTCGAAATGTGTGACATAATAGAACAGCTTATTTTTGCAGTTCCGTTTTCAATGTACCTTTTCGGTATGCTGTACGCAAATACTCACCGCAATAAGATAAAGTCACTTGATGAGCAGGGGTGTTTAAAAAAGCTTTACGGAGTACGGTTCATAAGCAACCTTGTTATGTATACGGCAGTAACGCCACTATGCATACTCTATGTATTGTTTTTTATATCTCAGGCTAACTACTTCCTCTCAGCGTTCGCGGGATCTCTTCCGAAGGGCTATACCTACGCGGATTATGCAAGACGTGGATTCTTTGAGCTCTGCGCGGTAGCTGTGATAAACCTTGCGGTGCTCTGCGGCATAAGCCTTTTCTCAAAGAAGACAGGCAGGGAGAAGCCTACAGCTCTTAAAATATACAGCATCGTGCTCAGCGTGTTCACTATCATACTCATCGCTACGGCTATTAGCAAAATGGCAATGTATATTTACAATTACGGACTTACAGAGCTGAGAGTATATACAAGCTGGTTCATGATTCTGCTTGCTGTAGTGTTTGTACTGATAATAATAAAGCAGTTCCGGTATGATATGAAGTTTACAAAGCGCATTTCAGCAGTATTCGTGCTCATGTTTGCAGTGCTCTGCTTCTCTCGTCCTGAGTCGGTAATAGCAAGATATAACATAGCTATGTATAACTCGGGTCATCTTGAGGAGCTGGACAAAGACACAATACTTGAAATGTCTGATGACGGACTACTTGTAGCATACAATGAGGGAGTGCTGACATCTGAAGATATATGTGAGTATTCGGAAGAACACTGCCTGTTTGATAGATTCAGGAACTATAACCTCTCGTCTGTTATCCTTGGCATCAAAAAGAAGTAAAAAAATGGGGCTGTAAAAAAACAGCCCACCAAAACAACACAGTTGCCTCTTCAAGAAAAATTTGAAGGGGCAACTGTTTTTTCCATGTTAATTGTTGAAAACTTCTCAAATTCCCCATAAACAGGGTATAACGAACAAGCACGAAGAAAAAATGCTTTTTTCGCGCTGGTAAAGA
>JAGCWY010000060.1 GCA_017961625.1 Ruminococcus sp.
GCCATCGGCATATCGCCCCACCAGATCGGGTAGCCGAGGAAAACAATGTCATATTGCTCCATATTATCAACAGTTCCGTTCAGCTCGGGACGTGCCTTGTCTGCAAGTTCTTTCTTTGCCACATCACAGCAATCATCATAGTCCGCAGGATAGGGCGTGACTGTCTCGATATGAAAGCTGTCCGCACCGACCTCGCTTGCGATATACTCTGCAACGATCTGTGTGTTGCCCTTATCTATCGTGCCGACATTGTAATTCTCATCGGCACGGGAGAAGTACGCAACAAGGATATTTTTGCCGTCACTGTCTGTAGGAGCTTCTGTTTCAGCCTGAGTTGTAACAGCACTGTCATCAGACTGCTTATCATCAGCATTTGTTTCATCGGTATTGCTGTCCTGCTTGTTCAGCTTTTCCTGCACGGCTGCCTTGTCGGTTTCGGCTACGCTCGGTGCAGAGGCAGGCTCGGACGCACCGCAGGCAGTCATGGTCAGAGCTATGAACAGTGCAGATGCAACAACAGCTATCTTATGCTTCATACATATCACTCCTCAGTCTTTCATCTGCTCAGGATCAAGCATCTTGATGACCTTAGCCGGAACACCGCCGACTACCGCATAATCGGGAATGTCCTTTGTTACAACTGCTCCTGCCGCAACAACAGCGTATTTTCCGATAGTCACGCCCGGACAGATCGTACAGCCCATACCGAGCCAGGCATTCTTTTTCACAAGCACCTTGCCGTAGGTGTATGTAGTGTGGCGGTCGTACATATCGTGGTTGATCGTTGCGATGCGAAGCCCCGGTGCAGCCATTACACCGTCTTCAAACTCGATACCGCCCGATGCAGAAAGAATAGCCGAGTGATTGATAAATACGCCCTTGCCGAATTTCACACGGTTTCCGAAATCGCAAGTGAAGGGTGTGAGTATCCTGACATCATCGAGCTTGCGGCCGAAAAGCTCCTCCAGATAGCCGACATAGGACGGATCATCGGGAAGGACTGCATTTGCCTTAGCACACAGCGTTCTTGCTCTCATCATTTCATCGACTGCTTCTTTGAAGTAAGGCTCAGTCACTTTTGTCGGACCGCCCTTGTCCATAAGTTCATATACATAGCCATTTTCATATTCCATAATATTCTCCTTATCAAGCTGGATCAGAATCCTCCGAGTCCTCTATGACCGTAGACCTTGCACTTATTCAGCTCACTTTCAAGCTGTTCAAACTCTGCATCGGTCAGCTCCACCCCCGCAGCGTTCAGGTTCTCGATGATACGCTCCTTGTTCTTCGAGCCGGGTATCGGCACAACATTAGGGTATTTGTGGAGCATCCACGCAAGTGAGATCTGTGCAGGAGTAGCGTTTTTCCTGTCTGCAAACTCTCTCAGCATCTCCACGATCGGCATATTACCTTCGATATTTCTCCGTGATAACTGCGGCACCCAATTTCGTACATCGTCATTGCGTTCAAACTGCGTTTGGGGCGTGATCTTTCCCGAAAGCAGACCGCTTGCGATAGGAGAAAACGGCACAAAACTGATGTTATGTTCTATACAGTACGGGATAATGCTCTCCTCGCTGTCACGCTCTACCATTGAGTAGATGTTCTGTATTGCTGTCAGCGGAGTGACGTTCTGAGCTGCGTTTATCACACCTACATCGACCTGAGACAGCCCCCAGCCACGGATAAGCCCGTCATCGATCAGTCTTCCCATCGCTTCTGCGACTTTCTCTACAGGCACACCGCCCATTCGGTGCAGATAGTAAATATCCACATAGTCTGTCCGCAGACGGTCAAGTGAGCCTTCCAGATGACGGCGTATTTCATCATAGACTTTTCTGCCGAATCCGACGGAATGGAGCATCAGCTTTGTAGCGATGACAACATTATCACGCACATCTTCAAGTGCCTTACCGACGATCAGCTCGTTGTGACCGATGCCTGAAAGGTTCGGACTGTAAACTTCTGCTGTGTCAAAGAAGGTACAGCCGTGCTGATAAGCGTTCCGTATCGCTTCTATACTGTATTCCTCGGACGGTATTTTGCCGTATCCGTGGGAAAATGCCATACAGCCCATACCGACGGCAGATACTTCTATATCCCGAAGTTTCCTTGTTTTCATAACGTCACCTCATTTGAAAAAGCCTTTGACACCGCCAAGCACAAGCCTGTTTGTGATCTCGATAATCTCCTCAACGGACTGCTGCTTGCCTTCTTCAATCCACTGCCTGTAAATTCCGAGAACAGAGTTGTTGACGAAGTTCATCAGCATGGTCTGCTGATAATCCGGCAGTGCGCCGTATTTCTTTGAACTGCTCCAGCCTGCGGTGTTGACCTTTTTTATCATACCGCTGCGGATATAGTGGTAGGATTCATTGCCTGCACAGGTGATCTTCTCATAGGCAAGTCCCTTTTCCTCTGAAAAAAGGAAGAATTCACGGTTCACCTTGTCTAGCTCATCAGGCAGCTTGTAGTCCTTGATACGCTCGATGTACTCCGCAGAATACTCCGCCTGTATCTCGGCAAGCAGATCGTCAAGGGTGGGATAGTAGACGTAGAATGTCTTTTTATTTATCATAGCCCTCTGACAAAGTTCGGTAACCCTGATCTTGCCGTAATCCATTTCGCATATCATCTGCTCGAATACGCTCTTTATAGAATCTATCGTCCTGCGAACTCTCAGATCTTCACTGCCTGTCAGTATCATAATAGTCCTCCTATACATTCTGTGGTAAAGTAACTGTGGTTACATTATACCATAGAGTGCCATTTCTTTCAAGCCTTAGTCCGCAGGATGCCACGCTCCGAGGTTTGCTTCCTGCTCTGCAAGTGTCATATTGAAGAAACGCTTTCCGCAGTCCAGTGCTCTGATCTCAGCCATTTCATCGGCGGTCAGCTCAAAGTCGAATATCTCGAAGTTCTCCTTCATGTGCTGCGGATTTGTTGTCCTCGGAAATACGATCGTTCCTTCCTGGATATGCCAGCGTAAGATGATCTGCACGTTGCTCTTGCCGTATTTCTGAGCCAGTTTCGTGAACACGTTCTCATTGATAAGCCCCTTGTCACCGTGACCGATGGGATACCAGCTTTCGATAACTGTGCCGTACTTCTCGATACGTTTTTTCAGTCCGTTCTGCTGATAGTAAGGGTGGCACTCCACCTGCAATACAGACGGCTTGATCGTGGCAGCTTCGCACAGCTCCTCAAGGCGTTCGCTCTCAAAGTTGCTGATACCGATAGACTTCACTTTGCCTGCTTTCACAGCCTTTTCCATGTCCTTCCACGCGCCGAGGTAGTCACCGAACTGCTGATGCAGGAGAAGAAGATCAATGTAGTCCGTGCCGAGCCTTTCAAGCATCTTGTCGATAGCTGCTGCGGTCTTGCCCTCACCGTATTCGTGGGGCCAGAGCTTTGTGGTTATCCACACTTCCTCACGGGGAACACCGCTGTCCTTCACAGCCTTTCCGACGCTTCTCTCGTTCTGATAAGCGTGAGCCGTGTCGATGTGGCGGACACCCATTTTCAGTGCATCGAGCACTGCGTTGTATGTCGCTTCGCCCTCCGGAACCTGATAAACGCCAAGTCCGAACTGTGGGATCTTCGTACCGTCATTCAAAGTGATGTAAGTCTGCATAGAAATACCTCCTCAGATAAGTCCGTTATTTTTAAGCCACTTTTCGATCTGCGGCTTTGCATTTTTAACTCCACTGCCGGTCAGGGAAAGTCCCTCGCCGACATTTGCATACTTCTTTATATCCGAAACGCTCTTGCCGAGTCCGCTGCCCTCGTTGGTGCAGAGCGGATAGATCGTCTTGCCCGAAAGATCGGCATTATCAAGGAATGTGAACACCGCCATCGGAGCAGTTCCCCAGTAGTTCGGATAGGCAAGAATGATATTGTCGTAGTCTGTTACATCGGGCATATCTTTCAGCTCAGGACGTGCGTTTGCTCTGAGATGTGCCTTTGCTTCGTCGATGCATGTCATGTAGTCTGCTGAGTAAGGCTGCACCATTTCGAGCTTGAAGCTGTCAATACCTGTCAGCTCAGTGATATGTCCGACTGCGATCTCGGTGTTGCCGACCTCCACATACTTCATCGAACCGCCGAAGTAGTTCTCATCAGCTCTTGAAAAGAATATAACGATAGTGTTCATAGTAGTTCCTCCTTTGGCTTTAGGTAACTGTCGTTCCGTTAATTCTATTTTAGCAGATAACTCCCGAAAAAACAACGGGCAGTTTCTTTGAAACGGTTACTTAGGTAACACTTTCTGCAAAATGGTTACTTATCTGACAGAAGCCATTTACCATCCTGCTTAACAAAATGCTGATTTGTTTTCAGCGTCCATGTTCCGGAAGCGCCGTATACTTTGGCTTCAAGCGTGGTGCTGCCTGTCAGCAATGCAGTATCTCCGTCAACCGTAACAACAGGGCTGTTCAGTTTGTAGGTGTAATAATTCAGAGTACCGTCTGCGATCTCACCGAAGAATTCCTCTTTGGTCTGGACCTTGCCTGACATATGCGTAAAAGTCTTATCCGCTGTTACAAGGTCATTCAGTGTATCGATGTCCTTATCGATCATAGCCTGTTCAAATCTTTCATACGTTTCAAGTACTGCGCTTTGATCTGTTGTTATGGTAGCAGAACTTGTTGCATCAACGGTCTGCGTATCATTGATATATGCTTTTTTCATAAGACAAAGATCAAATACGTCCCAACGTTCATCGCCGGTCAGATCATACGGCTTTCCGGAAAGATCTTCTTCAGTGGGTCTTCCAAGGAGAAAGTCTTGTAAATTGCGAATATCCTGCATTGTATAATGCACCTCTTTCTTTTCAGCGATCTTATTGAAATTATTGTTATCGAGCCAGTTCTGAACGATAGCTCTTGCACTTTCGCCTTCATTCTGAGCGACCGAGCCTCTTACAGAGAAACCGCTCATTACTTATGCACCTTCACAGATTCCTTTTATAGTGGTAACAGTATTTGCTTGCCCGCTGCCTTCATGTGTGTTGAACGGTATTATTGTTTTACCGTCCCAGTCATAGCTTTCAAGGAAGCTGTACATCGCCATCGGCATATCGCCCCACCATATCGGATAGCCCACGAATATTACATCGTAACTCCCGAAGTTTTCAATAGAAGTTTTCAGTTCCGGACGTTCTTTATTTGTTCGCTCCTCGGTTGCAACGGTGAGCATTTCATCGTATGCAGACGGGTATTCCCTGACAGTTTCAATGCGGAAAAGCTCACCGCCGGTTTCTTCTGCTACGATTTCTGCGAGAAGGTCGGTGTTTCCGCGCTCTACGACACCAACATTGTGGTTTTCACCCGCTCTTGAAAAATATGTAATCAGCTCATTATCATGATGGGGTTCTTCAGCAGTTGTATCAGGACTTGAAAAAGCAGAAGAAACTGCGGTCACAACAACAGTTGTCAGTAATGCTATCAGTCGTTTCATATTCATTCCCCTTTCAGGAATTAGTAACTTTGGTTTCTTAACTGTGCTTTTATTATATCTGATAGCTGATGAAAAAACAACGGGCAGTTTCATTGCAACTGTTACATAGGTAACTTTTTATGTGAAATAGTTACTTATATAGAATATAAGCACGATCAAACTTATCAACCGCACTTTATGAGCTTTGATTCCAGGGGTCAAAGTCAAATAGTTCTTTTTTGCTATATGTACGTGAAACTAAGCATGAGCCAACATTTATAGATTTTTTGATATAAAGTATGCTTGTGCAATTTGCCTTAAAAATAAAACCTGGTATAGTAAGTAATGACGAAAATTCAAAAATGTTCGGGTTTTATATTGACACCGTGTCAGAATGGTGCTATACTAACTATAGTGACACGATGTCAGAATAGATTGTGCAACGTATAATGGACAATATCCATGCGAAAAAACACTGATCGTGACGAGGAAGAAGGAGAATGTACTATGCCAAAAGGTTCACCGGAGCTGACAGCTTCACGTAAGGAAGAGATCGTGAACTCCTGCGAAAAGCTCTACCAGACAATGAGCTTCAAGGAGATCACTATAAAGGATATAGGTGCTGTGACATCATTCACAAGGACTTCTATCTACAACTATTTTCAGACGAAAGAGGAAATTTTCCTTGCCCTGATGCAGCGTGAGTACGAGCTGTGGGCTGAGGAAATGAACGAGCTTGCAAAGGAAAATGAAACTATGACCACTGAGGAGTTTTCATCAGCACTTGCACACTCTCTTGAAAAACACGAGCAGCTTTTGAAGCTCCTTGCCATGAATCACTACGATATGGAGGAAAACTCTCGCCCCGAACGGCTGACGGAGTTCAAGGTCGCTTACGGTGCTTCTCTTGATGCAGTGAGAGTATGTGTCAGAAAATTCTTCCCCGAAACGGAATGCGAAAGCTTTATCTTCGTATTCTTTCCGTTTCTGTTTGGTGTATATCCGTATTCGGTGGCGACACAAAAACAGCTTGACGCCATGCGTGATGCAAAAATGAAATTCAGGATGCACAGCATATATGAGATAATTTATTCCTGCGTGATGCAGCTATTAGGAGGTACAAAATGAAATACACAAAACTTGGTAACTCAGATCTGAACGTTTCGAGAATATGTATGGGCTGTATGGGCTTCGGAGATGCGTCAAACGGTCAGCACTCATGGACGATAGACGAGGAGCACAGCCGTGAGATCATCAAGCGCGGGCTTGATCTCGGCGTAAACTTCTATGATACCGCGATCGGTTATCAGTCCGGAACCAGCGAGCAGTATGTCGGCAAAGCACTGCGTGACTTTGCAAAGCGTGATGAAGTTGTGGTTGCAACAAAGTTCCTGCCGAGAACTCCTGCGGATATTGAAGCAGGTATCAGCGGACAGAAGCATATAGAGCGTATGATAAACAAGAGCCTTGAAAATCTCGGAATGGACTATGTTGACCTGTACATTTATCATATGTGGGACTGGAATACGCCTATCTACGATATACTCGATGGTCTGGACCGTATCGTCAAGGCAGGAAAGGCACGGTACATCGGCATTTCAAACTGTTATGCATGGCAGCTTGCAAAGGCAAATGCTCTCGCTGAGAAAGAAGGCTTTGCAAAGTTCGTCAGTGTACAGGGACATTACAATCTTATCTTCCGTGAGGAGGAGAGAGAAATGGCTATGCTCTGCGCTGAGGACAATATCGCTATGACACCGTACAGTGCCCTTGCAAGCGGTAGACTATCAAGACTTCCCGGCGAAACTTCAAAACGTGCCGAAGAAGATAACTATGCAAAATTCAAGTATGATGCCACGAAAGAACAGGATGAAGTTATCATCCGCCGAGTTGCAGAGCTTGCTGAAAAGCACGGCGTTTCAATGACAGAGGTATCTCTTGCGTGGCTGCTGACAAAGGTAACATCCCCCGTTGTCGGTGCGACGAAACTGCATCACATTGAGGGTGCTGCAAAGGCAGTCGATTTAAATTTGACTGCTGAGGAAATCGCTTATCTCGAAGAACCCTATGTCCCTCATTCACTTGCGGGCGTTATGGCGCAGAACAAGCCTGCGAACAAAAATGAAAAGCACGTCTGGGGTACAGGCAGTCAGAAAATTTAAGGAGGATAATACTATGACTAATTTACCAAAGATCGCCCTCGGTGTATGGGCTTGGGGTAACGACGGAACATTCGGCGGAAGCCTGACAGCGGATACGCTCCGCCCCATATTCGACAAGGCGATGGAAAACTGCCTGAACCTTTGGGATACCGCATATGCTTACGGTATGGGTACTTCCGAAAAGGTGCTTGCAGGCTTTGTAAAGGACTTGCCGAGAGACAGCTTTCTTATATCGGATAAGTTCACACCCCAGTGTGCTGACGGTTCATCTCCGACGGCTATGAAGGATATGATCGAGATGCAACTTAAACTCATGGAACTTGACCGCTTTGATATCTATTGGATCCACAACGTCTGGGACGCTCCGAAATGGACTGAGGAACTTGCAAAATACTTTGAGGGAAAAGACAATGTTCCTATGATCGGAGTATCAAATCACAACCTTGCGGAGATAAAGCAGGCGGATGAAATCCTCAAAGCGCATGGTCTGAAACTCTCAGCGGTTCAGAACCATTACAGCCTTATCAACCGTTCCTCGGAGGAGTCCGGTATTCTGGACTACTGCAATGAAAATGGTATTACGTTCTTCTCCTATATGGTGCTTGAACAGGGCGCACTTTCCGGCAAGTATGATACTGCTCACCCCATGCCCGCAGGCTCCGCAAGAGCTGACAGCTATAACCCCATTCTCGACAAGCTGGAGGTCATAAACAAGGCTCTCGGCAAGATCGCTGAAAAATACGGCGTAGGAATCGCACAGGTTCCTGTTGCGTGGGCTGTCGCAAAGGGGACTCTGCCGATAATCGGTGTAACGAAGGTCAGCCATGTTGAGGACGCAGTAAAGGCGGCCAATATCACACTGACTGCCGACGAGGTAAAGGAGCTTGAAAGCGTTGCTGACAGTCTTGAGTTGAATGTTATCCGTTTCTGGGAAAAGGAAATGAAATAAACAGGTGAAATGTATGAAAAAGATTATTCTTTCAATGTTAGCTGCAATGTGTATGCTGTGCATCACGGGTTGCGGAAATACAGACCTCAGCTCCGTTCCGGCAGAAACTGCCGGACAGCAGGAAGTGCAGACGGATCAGTCCGCCGAAGATACTGAAGCAGAAAAGCCGGATGAAGATAAAGCTGTTTCCAGTCAGACTGAGAAGCAGCCGGAGAATCCGGATACTGCTGAGAGCAGCGGCAAGGATACGATAGTTGTGTATTTCTCTGCAACAGGAACAACTAAGGGCGTTGCGGAGCGTATCGCAAATGTCACAAACGCCGATCTCTATGAGATCATTCCTGCCGAGCCATACAGCGATGCAGACCTTGACTGGAACGATAAGAACAGCCGCACGACGATCGAGATGAACGATCAGAAGGCACGTCCTGCTATCGCAAATGATACAGTTAATCTGGACAGCTACACCACCGTTTACATAGGCTATCCGATCTGGTGGGGCGATGCTCCGAGGATCATGAGCACTTTTGTTGAGGCATACGATTTTGACGGCAAGACGGTCATTCCTTTCTGCACATCAGGCGGCAGCGGTATCGGCAGGAGCGGAAGTAATCTTGCATCACAGGCAGGAAGCGGAAACTGGCTTGACGGCGACAGGCTTGATGCAGGCATATCCGAGAGCAGGATACAGGACTGGATAAACGGTATGAATTAAACAGGGAGGGACTGTTATGCAGGCTAAGACTACAAATATCATCAAAAGGATAGTCGATGTGGCGCTGACAGTCCTTTTGCTGTTCCTTATGGCGTATCAGGTAACGGGCGATGTGCTTCACGAATGGCTGGGTATCGGTATGACCATAACGCTGATACTTCATCATATCCTCAATCGCAAATGGTATCAGTCTGTTTTCAAGGGAAAATATACGCCCTACCGTATCACTATGACTGTGGTAAACACGCTTTTGCTTGCGGCTATCGCTCTTACGGCACTCAGCGGAATAGCTATGAGCGGACACGCAGTTCCGTTTATGTATGGGCTTATCAATGTTATGACAGCAAGAACACTGCACCTTGCAATGTCCTATTGGTTGTTCATTCTCATGGGAGTGCATATCGGTCTGCACATAAAAGCTATGACCGCCAAGCTGCCTGACAATGGCAAAATTGTTTTCAAGGTTATCCTCACAGGCATATCAGGCGTAGGACTTTGGCTGTTTCTGAAAAGCGGTATCATAAACTATATCACGTTCCAAACGCACTTTGCTTTTCTTGATTACACTACAGCAAGGTGGCTGATCATTCTGCAAAACCTTACAATGCTGCTGTTTTTTGTGCTTGCGGGGTATGCGTTGTCTGAGCTCATGCAAAAAAGCGAGAATAAGAAGTATTCTCTGAAGATGCTGATATGGTTCAGCTGCGCTATATGTATAGGTGCATTGATGTTCGTTGCCCTGAGAGAAGGCTCGGGAAGAACAGGCTTTGAAAGTTAAGGCCGGCTCAAAGAAAACGGAATTGAAGAAAAGTGAGGTGCAAAATGAAAATAGTAATACTTATGGGAAGTCCCAACAAAAAAGGCTCAACGAGCATACTCGTTGACAGCTTCAAAAAAGGTGCAGAGGAAAGCGGTCACAATGTCGAAGTGATAGATGTCTGTCATGCAGATATCCGTCCCTGTACGGGCTGTGTTGCCTGCGGTTACGAGGGCGACTGCGTTCAGCGTGATGAGAACGAGTATATCCGGAAAGCACTGCTTAGCTGCGATATGGTGGTGTTCGCTACTCCGCTTTATTACTACGGAATGAGCGCACAGCTGAAAACAGTGGTTGACCGTTTCTGCGCATACAACGGCAGTCTGAACCGCAGACATCTGAAATCTGCACTTCTGACAGTTGCGTGGAACGCCGATGACTGGACATTTGATGCACTTACAGCTCATTACCAAACGCTGGTGAGGTACATCAATTTTGAAGACAAAGGTATGGTACTTGGCTATGGCTGCGGAAGTCCATCTATGACACGGTCGAGTAAATACCCCGAACAGGCATACAATTTAGGAAGATCATTATAACGGAGGTAATTTTATGAACAAGAAATTAGTAGCATATTTTTCCGCAAGCGGCAGCACTGCAAGGCTTGCAAAACAGCTGGCAGAAGCAGCAGGCGCGGATCTTTATGAAATACGCCCTGCCGTTCCCTACACAAGTGCAGATCTGAACTGGCAGAACAAGCAGTCACGAAGCAGCGTTGAGATGAGCGATCACAGCTCACGTCCCGAGCTTGCTGATAAAAACGCTGATATTGCAGCATATGAAACGATCTATGTGGGATTCCCCGTATGGTGGTACATTGCCCCGACCATCATCAATTCCTTCCTTGAAAGCTATGATTTTTCGGGCAAAAAGATCATTCTTTTCGCCACATCAGGCGGCAGCGGATTCGGAAAAGCTGTTGAGAACCTGAAGCCCAGCGCTCCTGATGCTGAGATCATTGAAGGTAAGGTCAATCCTTCCGTTAAGGATATTGAAGCTCTTTCAACTACATGAGTAAGTATTCCTTCTCTGACTCCATTCGTGATCACGCAACACTACCTCTTAACTTTGAACCGGTGCCTGTGGATCTCCATGTTGACAGAGATACAATGGATCGTGAGTTTGATATCTTGACACGTGACCTTCCAGATTCTGATATAGCTGAGCTTTCTAAGCGTGTTAACATGCAGGCTATCATGTACAATGAGAAACGTATTCATATTATAGTATTTAAGCAGTATATGTAGGAACTATCAAAAGTTCAATAATTGAAATATAACAGCTATAACAGAAATGGTTTTCATTCAGAATAATTCTATTCCACTCATTTATTCCATACGAAAATAATAAAAGGCTATATATAGGCTGAAACAAGGCTTTATAAACATTCGAATCCCTCTCTGTCCGCCAGAATTAAAAAGCCTGTATTTCGAGGGAAACACCGAAATACAGGCTTTTCTGTTGCCTACAGAAAGCAGTTTTAAATGAAAATTTGCAGTCCCGTGTGCACAAAAAACAGGTGTAATGCACATGAAATGCACACGGAATGCACACGGAATGCACACGACTGAAAGGCAGTATAACGATAAGAAAAGAAGCCAGTTCACTTTACGGGAGCTGATTCTATTTAAAAAATTTATTAACAAAAACTTTTAATGAATGTTACCGTTGCTATACTCTTCCATGAATTCAGCAGCATTAAACTACCTTTTATGAGATGAATAAGCAATAGATTATTAATTTCATCTTGTGTTTATGATATTAATATGATATAATGA
>JAGCWY010000061.1 GCA_017961625.1 Ruminococcus sp.
ATTTCTTTAGGTCAATTTGATCTAAAACTTCAACAAAAGAATACACTGAGTCGTTTATGTCTATAATTCTTTCATAATCCACTGGTAATTTCAGTTGGATTGGTTTATAATAGTTCTCAGTGGTTATCATATTTGGTAATTTGATTATATCACTAAAAACAGCTGCACGCAAGTTATTGTTGTGCAGTTTGTTTTTTTGCTATAAAATTTGGGGCCTCTTTACGAGGCCCCTCCTTCGTTTTGGGGACTGAGTTTTTTTACAGCAGGTCTTTTTTTATCACTTTCTGAATGCTGCAATAGACTGCTCTATCTTTGCCATTTTCTCCTCTGCCTTTGCAAGCTTTGCCTTTTCAGCATCTATGAGCTGTGCAGGAGCCTTTGCGATAAAGCCCTGATTATTCAACTTTCCGCTGAGGAAGTCTATATCCTTCTGGACCTTAGCCTTTTCCTTTTCAAGACGTGCTATCTCCTTTTCACTGTCAACAAGCTCTTCCATAGGAATGAATATACGCGCCGAGTCTGTAACAGCATTTGCGGAATCAGCAATATCAAACTTGTCACCTGTCTCAACAGATGAAGCAGAAGCGAGCTTCTCGAAGAATACTGCACAAGAATTGAAGAGTTCCTTGTCAGCGGTCTCTATGAAGAGCTTAGCCTTTACCGACGGAGGTACATTCATTTCTGTACGTGTATTTCTTACAGCCTTGATAGCAGAGATTATCTTCTCAAAAGCCTTCTCCTCAGCATTGAAATCGATAGAATCGTCATAAGTCGGGTATGTTTCGAGGATTATCATGGACTTTTCGTTTGTGAGCACCTGCCATATCTCCTCAGTGATGAAAGGCATGAATGGATGAAGTAGCTTAAGCATACCCTGCATAGCCCATACAAGTACAGCCTGAGCCTTTGCCATTGTCTCGCCGCCTGCCTGTATACGTGGCTTTGTAAGCTCGATATACCAGTCGCAGAATATGTCCCAGATAAAGTCGTATATCTTCTGCGAAGCAACGCCGAGCTCGTATCTTTCAAGGTTCTCGCCTACTTCCTTTGCAAGCTGATTGAACTTGTTCACAAGCCATTTGTCCTCTAATTCAAGCTCTGTGGGAAGACCACTGAACTCAAAGTCCTCAGGGAGATTCATCATAATGAAACGTGAAGCGTTCCATAGCTTATTTGCAAAGTTACGAGCAGCCTTTACCTTATCATCGATATAGCGCATATCGTTTCCGGGAGAGTTGCCAGTAGCCAGCATGAAGCGGAGAGCGTCAGCACCGTACTCGTTGATAACTTCAAGAGGGTCAATACCGTTTCCGAGGGACTTTGACATCTTGCGTCCCTGCGCGTCACGTACAAGGCCGTGGATAAGAACAGTATCAAAAGGAACCTTGCCCATGTTCTCCAGACCGCTGAACATCATTCTGATTACCCAGAAGAATATGATATCATATCCTGTTACAAGGGTATTTGTGGGGTAGAAGTATTTAAGGTCCTCTGTATTCTCAGGCCAGCCAAGAGTCGAGAAGGGCCAGAGAGCCGAACTGAACCATGTATCTAGAGTATCGGGGTCCTGTCTCATGGACTTGCCGCACTTGGGACAAACCGCACTGCTCTCCTTTGTAACTATCATTTCACCGCACTCATCGCAGTAGAATGCAGGTATCTGATGTCCCCACCAAATCTGACGGGAGATACACCAGTCCTTGATATTTTCCAACCAGTGGAAGTATATCTTATCGAAGCGCTCGGGAACGAACTTTGTATCGCCGTTCTTTACAGCCTTAATAGCAGGCTCTGCAAGGGGCTGCATCTTAACGAACCACTGAGTTGATACCTTAGGTTCTACGGTAGTTCCGCAGCGGTAGCATGTACCTACGTTATGGCTGTACTCCTCTATCTTTACAAGAGCACCTTCCTTTTCAAGATCCTCAACTATCTTCTTTCTTGCCTCGTAGCGGTCCATTCCTGCATATGCGGGATAATCGTCGTTGATAGTGGCGTCATCGTTCATTACGTTGATAACGGGCAGGTTATGACGAAGACCTACCTCGAAGTCGTTGGGGTCATGAGCAGGAGTTATCTTAACTACGCCGGTACCGAAGTCCATTTCAACATAGTCATCTGCAACTATGGGTATCTCACGATGTACGATAGGGAGTATTACTGTCTTGCCGACAAGAGCTGTATAGCGCTCGTCCTTGGGATTTACCGCAACTGCTGTATCACCTAGGAGAGTCTCAGGACGTGTAGTGGCAAGCTCAAGATAGCCGTCGCTGTCCTTTATCTTGTAGCGCAGGTGCCAGAAATGACCTGCCTGATCCTCATAAGTTACCTCAGCATCAGAAAGCGATGTACGGCACTTGGGGCACCAGTTGATTATACGCTCGCCTCTGTAGATGAGACCTTTTTCGTAATATTTTATGAATACTTCCTTTACAGCCTTTGAGCAGCCCTCGTCCATAGTAAAGCGCTCACGTGACCAGTCGCAGGAGGAGCCCAGCTTTTTGAGCTGTTCAACGATACGTCCGCCGTACTGTTTCTTCCACTCCCATGCACGCTTCATGAAGCCCTCACGTCCGAGGTCCTCCTTGGTAACACCCTCCTTGCGCATAGCCTCAACTATCTTTGCCTCTGTAGCGATAGCAGCGTGGTCAGTGCCAGGAAGCCACAGTGCGCTGTATCCACTCATTCTCTTCCAGCGGATAAGGATATCCTGTAATGTCTCGTCTAGAGCGTGTCCCATGTGGAGCTGTCCTGTTATATTCGGAGGTGGTATAACTATAGTGTAGGGCGTTTTCTTTGGATCAGCCTCTGCACGGAAGCAGCCCTTGTCATTCCATGCCGCATAGATACGATCCTCAAAGTCCTTAGGGTTATAAGCCTTTGCAAGTTCCTTTGCCATTATAATCTTCCTTTCAGTCTGATTGAATATTCAGGGATAATAAAGCAGGCTGTTTAATGCGCAATTCGTAATGCGTAATGCGTAATTTTTGTGTTTTCTCCGCTCATAGATCAGATAATTCTGATATGTCACCGACAGGAGAAACCTTAGTTACGAATTACGCATTACGAATTAAAAAACGCCCCGAACCGTTAAGGTTCAGGGCGAACTAAAGTCCGTGTTACCACCTGAATTCGGGAATATGCTCCCGCACTCTGCGAGGTCGCAAAACCTCTTCCTCTGTAACGTGAGGAACACGCCGCATACTACTGAGCTCAAGCCGTTGGCACGCGAAGCTCCGAAGCTACTTCCGCAGATCCTTCATACTACCTTTCACCGACCGGCAGCTCTCTGAAAATCGGGTTTTCTACGTACTCCTCTTCATCATCGCCTTTGAATACTTTTTTATTATACACGATAAATACGCATTTGTCAAGAAAAAGTTATTAGTGATCAGAGAATAGTTTAGGCTGATAATAACCATCCATACACTACTCTCTGCTTATTATTCACTAAAAAGCTAAAAGCTTTTCAAAGGAGCTTTTCAAAGGTCGTGAAAAAATCGCATTTTCCCCTTGCACTCAGCCTGAAAACATGGTATAATGTATATATCTATGTTTGAAAGGATTTGAAGCTATGATAATACTTGACGAACTCAGAGTCGAAATGACCGGCTACCGCAAGGAAATGGCGGAGCTTGCAGACGTTCTGAATATAGAAGCCGCAAAGAAAAGAGTTGCGGAGCTTGGCGACGAGACCGCCAAGGACGGCTTCTGGGACGACCTTGAAAACTCCCAGAAGGTGCTGAAGGAGCAGAAATCCCTTGAAAGAAAGATTGAAAAGTTCAACAAGCTCAACGATAACCTTGAGGATATAATCACTCTTATCGAGCTTTCCATAGAAGCCGACGATGAGAGCGACATTGAAGAGATTAAGAGCGAGTCCGAAGCGTTCAAGACCAAACTTGAGGACGAAAAGCTCTCTACGCTCCTAACAGGCGAGTACGACAACGCAAACGCTATCCTCACATTCCACGCAGGCGCAGGCGGCACTGAGGCTCAGGACTGGGCGGAGATGCTCTATCGTATGTACAATCATTGGGCTGAGCGTCACGACTTCAAGGTTGAGTTACTTGACTATCTCGACGGTGACGACGCAGGTATGAAGTCAGCTTCCATACTAATTGAGGGTGACAACGCATACGGCTATATGAAGTCCGAATCAGGAGTTCACAGACTTGTGCGTATCTCTCCATTTGACGCTTCAGGAAGAAGACACACCTCCTTTGCTGCTCTTGAAGTTATGCCAGAAATAGACGATTCTATTGAGGTAGATATCCGTCCAGAGGACATCGAAATGGAGGTTTACCGTTCAAGCGGCGCAGGTGGACAGAAGGTTAACAAGACCAGCTCTGCTGTACGTCTTATCCATAAGCCTACCGGTATCGTAGTTTCCTGTCAGACACAGCGAAGCCAGTACCAGAACAAGGATTACGCTATGAAGATGCTCCGTTCAAAGCTCATTGAGATCAAGGAGCGTGAACATCTAGAAAAGATTGAGGATATAAAGGGCGTCCAGAACCAGATAGCATGGGGCTCACAGATACGTTCTTATGTATTCATGCCTTACACCCTTGTAAAGGATCACCGCACAGGCTTTGAAAACGGCAATATACAGGCTGTTATGGACGGTGACATTGATGGCTTCATCAATGCTTACCTGAAATCGCTCTCTCATGGAACACTTGAAAAGTAATTTATAATTATATGTTTTTAGGGACGCCTATTGGCGTCCCTATATTTCACTATGCAATAATCACTAAAAAAATGATTGCTTATTCAGAACACGCTTGTAAGTTGTGGAATTTCGCCGCTTTTCAGCATTTCCAGCATATCTCTGAGCTCTGCCAGTTCCGCGGTAAACTCCCCGTTTCCCTCTTCAGAAAGTCGCACTATCCGCGAACAAAGACGATCTATCTCCACCAGCTTGTCATATTTCACCAGTACGGAAGCTCTGCTTCGGAAGTTCTCCCACCGTTCATTCAGCTCCTCAGCCAGTCCAGCACACTCCTCACTGTACCCGTTTTCAGCTATAATGCCTAACTTGTTTATATCATCAATCATCTCTCCACAGCGCCAGTTCACCCACAGGCTTGTAAAAGCGCTTGTGACCACAAGGAGCAAAAGCACTCCTAGGCTTATTCTAACTCTTGTCATTCCCTGTACCTCCTAGATAGAGAATTTTAGGCATTCCCCCTTTTATATCTGCAACAAAGCACCTTCCCGTGCATTCCACAGTCATTATGAACACCTCGTCAGGTCTCATGCCATTAGCGGCAAGAAGCATTTCTACAGCGCTCCTGCTGTACTTTACTGACTTCATGGCTTCAACTATGAATTTGCCGTCAGAGATTATTAGCACCGACGGATCTTTGTTTTCAGCGGAGATACCTATATCGCTCCGCACAGGAGTCTCCGCAGACTGCTTCTTCATTACGGATATGCTACCCGTAGTTTCCACTATCGCGTACTGCACCTCGTCAAGGGCAAATATATCCTTACTTCTCAGAGCCATAAGAAGATCGTCTACTGAAAAACGCAGTTCTTTAAGGATATCCCTTTCGATGCAGCCGCCCCGAACAACTATCTTAGGGCTTCCCGATATAATTCTTCTCAGTTTCGGGAAATGCAAGTCAGCCCATGACATTATCACCTCAAAGCATACCAGCGCCAGTATCGGCGTAACTCCAACCATGACCGGTATATTCACGTCTTCAATTGGAAGGGTGGCAATATTCGATACAAGTATGGTTATTACCAGCTCCGAGGGCTGAAGTTCCCCTAGCTGACGCTTTCCCATTAGTCTTACGGCGAATATTACCAGTATATAAAGCATTACCGAACGAATAAGAACAACACACATGAAAACAGCTCCTTTACGGTTATTCTTCCGCAAAGGAGCTTCTTTATACTTTATTAGTCCTTAAAAACGTTCATTGTATTCCTGATAAGCCTTTACTATTATATCCGCGCAGAGCTCATCGCCAAGAACTCCACTATTAAGGCAGAGGGAATACTGATCCTTATCATGCCATACTCTTCCAGTATTAACATTATAGAAGGTCTCACGACGCTTATCCGCCTTTTTCATTACAGACTCAGCCTTGCCCTCACCTACTCCGTACTCTGTTACAGCACGCTTTACACGGAACTCCGGATCAGCGTAGATATACACGTTGAAGCAGCCCTTGTCCTCAAGGATATAGCTTCCGCACCTTCCCACGATAACAAAACTCTTTTCCTTTTCGGCGATCTCGTTTATTATACGACTCTCCATAAGGAATACCTTATCTGAAAGTGGAAGATTCTCTTCCATAGTCCTTGCGGGATTTGCCGACAACAGCAGAGAATAGAGGAAACTTGTGGGAACGTTCTCCTCTGCGTTTTCGAGATATTCGGGAGCAATACCGCATCTTTCCGCGGTCATTTCAAGTATCTGTCTGTTGTAGCAGCTGATGCCAAGCTTTTCCGCAGCAAGCTTTCCGATGTTACTGCCGCCGCTTCCGTATTGTCTTTCGATAGTGATTATAGTTTTTTTCATTAGTTGATTACCCCCATGGCAAAATTCTTAATACAATAATTGATAAAATAACTACATTTTATATTATATCACACTTTGCACATATTTCAACCTTATACAGAATAATAATTGTCTAAATAGTAAAATTCTATGTTTTCACCAATTTGTCATATACTTAATTGTGCATTATACAAAAAGTCTCCCGTCGGTTAGCACAACGGGAGACTTTGTTAACTTTACTGCTCTTACTGATGAGTCACTATCAGTTATTATCAAACGCAGCCCTGAGCCTTCATTGCTTCAGCAACCTTGAGGAAGCCTGCAATGTTAGCACCTGCCATGTAGTTGCCAGCCATGCCGTACTCCTTAGCAGCCTCGTCACAAGCCTTGAAGATAGACTTCATGATGCCGTGGAGCTTCTCGTCAACCTCTTCAAATGTCCAGCTGAGTCTCTCGCTATTCTGACTCATTTCGAGACCAGATGTTGCAACGCCACCAGCGTTAGCAGCCTTAGCAGGACCATAGAGAATACCGTTTGAAAGGTATGTCTCGATAGCCTCGGGAGTTGAAGGCATATTAGCACCCTCCGCTACAGCGTAGCCGCCGTTAGCAACGATAGCCTTTGCAGCGTCACCATTAATCTCGTTCTGTGTAGCACAGGGAAGAGCGATGTCAAGCTTGATGCTGCCTGCATTGCACTTGAGTGTCCAAACGCTGCCCTCGTGGTACTCAGCGTTCTTGTGTGAAGATCTGCCAATATATTCCTTGATACGGCCGCGCTCAACCTCCTTGATCTGCTTTACAAGATCAAGATCGATTCCGTCGGGATCGTAGATATAACCATTTGAGTCTGAAACAGTAACTACCTTAGCACCGTACTGTGTAGCCTTCTCTGTAGCGTATATAGCAACGTTACCTGAACCTGAGATAACAACTGTCTGACCCTTGAAGCTCTTGCCGTTAGCAGCGAGCATCTCATTTGTGAAGTAGCAGAGACCGTAGCCTGTAGCCTCAGTTCTTGCAAGTGAACCGCCATAAGTAAGGCCCTTACCTGTGAGAACGCCAACGAACTCGTTACGGATTCTCTTATACTGACCGAACATAAAGCCGATCTCTCTTGCGCCTGTTCCGATATCACCAGCAGGAACGTCACAGTCAGCACCGATGTGCTTGCAAAGCTCTGTCATGAAGCTCTGGCAGAAGCGCATGATCTCTCCATCGCTCTTGCCCTTGGGATCAAAGTCGGAACCACCCTTGCCGCCGCCCATAGGCAGTGTTGTAAGGCTGTTCTTGAATACCTGCTCAAAGCCGAGGAACTTGATGATTCCAAGGTATACTGAGGGGTGAAGTCTGATACCGCCCTTGTAAGGTCCGATAGCAGAGTTGAACTGAATTCTGAAACCTCTGTTTACCTGTACCTTGCCGTTGTCATCAACCCAAGGAACACGGAACATAACCTGTCTCTCAGGCTCTACGATACGATCGAAAACACCTGCGTCGATAAGATCCTGTCTCTTCTCAGCAACAGGCTGAAGTGTTTCAAGAACTTCTGTAACAGCCTGTATAAACTCAGGCTCGCCGGGATTTCTCTTCTTAACTGTTTCTAATAAATCGATAAGATACTGATTTTTTAACGCCATTGTTAAAAAACCTCCTTTGTTAAATTCTGCATTGACCGCAGTACATTATTGATTATAGCACTACTGAAATTATTTTGCAATACTTTATTGCTGTGAATTTGCAAATTTCTTCGTTTTAATCCCCATCGCACAAATTTTCAACTGAAGTTTGTGCATACTGACTATATTTTTCTCAACGCCCCTCTGTTCATCACCTGACTGTTCCACACTGTTTCGCATAAAGTCTATAGTTTTTTTGGAATTAATATTGATTTTCACATGATTATATTGTATAATATTCATATCGGCAGAACCGTATAATGAGAGGGATATCATTATATAAGGAGGCCAGATTTATGCTAAAAGCTATATGCTCTTCAAAGGAGCTCACCGGAAACGGCTACTATGACTGCGTAAAGGATATCATAGACTGCCAGCAGCTTCAGGAGCTCAAAGGCATAACCCACCATGTTTCCACGACCCGTTTTCAGCATTGCCTGAACGTTTCGTACTACAGCTACATAGTGTGCAGAATGTTCAGCCTCAACGCCCGTTCGGCAGCAAGAGCAGGACTTCTCCATGACCTTTTCTACTATAACCGCAGAGAGTACAACTCCTCAAGGTCAAAGGGTCAGGCTTCACACAGCAGAAAGCATTCAATGGAAGCCTGCGCGAACGCTGCGAAGGTGACCGATATCACAAGGCTCGAACGGGACATGATAGAAAAACACATGTGGCCCGCTACAAGACAGATGCCGAAATACAAGGAAACATACATAATCACTATCATTGACAAATACTGTGCGATCCTCGAATTCTGTGTGCCGAAGGTGCAACGGATTGTAAACAGGAAAGCTCAGTAATATAATAAACGGAGGTACCCCACCAATGAAGATCGAAACCAAATGCCTGCACGCAGGCTACACCCCAAAGAATACCGAGCCGAGAGTCGTACCTATTGTACAGAGCACCACTTACGTTTACGATTCAACAGATGATGTTGCGGCTGTATTCGACGACCCTACCAAAAGCCTTATCTATTCACGCTTTGAGAACCCCACAGTTATGGCTGTTGAGGAAAAGATCAACGCCCTCGAAGGCGGTATCGGAGCAATGTGTACTTCCAGCGGACAGGCAGCTTCTCTCCTTTCTCTCCTGAATATCCTCAAGGCAGGTGACAGCTTCATCTCAGCCGCTACGATTTACGGCGGTACAGTGAACCTCTTCGCCTATACCCTCAAAAAGCTGGGTATCGAGTGCATATTCGTTGACGCAGACGCTCCAGAAAGCGAGATCAGAGCAGCCTTCAAGCCAAATACAAAAGCTGTATTCGGCGAGACCCTTGCTAATCCCGCACTTGCAGTATTCGATATCGAGAAGTTCGCAAAGATAGCCCACGAGAACGGTGTTCCGCTCATCATCGACAACACCTTCCCCACCCCTATACTTTGCAGGCCCTTCGAGCACGGAGCTGATATAATCGTCCACTCCACAACAAAGTACATGGACGGTCATGCTGTTCAGGGCGGTGGAGTTATCGTTGACTCAGGCAATTTCGACTGGACAAACGGCAAGTTCCCAGAATTCACAGAGCCTGACGAGAGCTATCACGGAACGGTCTATACAAAGACTTACGGTAAGGCTGCCTATATAATAAAGGCAAGAATGCAGCTCATGAGAGACTTTGGCTGCTATCCTTCGGCTCAGTCAGCATTCTACCTCAATCTTGGTCTCGAGACGCTCCATATCCGTATGAAGCAGTACTGCGAGAACGCTTTGAAGGTTGCTGAATTCCTCGAATCCAACGAGCACGTTGAATCCGTTAATTATCCTGCTCTTGCAAGCAATAAGTATCACGAACTCGCAAAGAAGTATCTTCCCAACGGCACCAGCGGAGTTATCTCGTTCATAATCAAAGGTGGTAGGGATACCGCCATTAAGTTCATGGATTCTCTCAAGCTGGCTTCAAACGAGGTACACGTTGCAGATATTCGTACCTGCGTTCTCCACCCTGCAAGCGCAACTCACCGTCAGCTCACTGACGAGCAGCTGGTTGCTTGTGGCATAAACGGAGGTCTTATAAGATTTTCCGTAGGTCTTGAAAATGTAGACGACATAATCGACGATCTAAGGCAGGCGTTCGCAGCTATATAAACACACTACCCCCCCACACATACTGAGGTAATAATTATGAAAACAATCGTAGTATACTCTTCACAAACAGGTTTCACTCAGAAATACGCCGAATGGCTCTCAAAGGAACTAAACGCAGACATTATGACCGTAAAGGAAGCTTTAAAAAAGGAAGACAGCTTCTTTGACCAGTATGACGCTGTTATATACGGCGGCTGGGTTTCGGTCGAAAAAATAAACAAGGTAGACTGGTTCACTAAGCATATACTTAATTGGAAGAACAAAAAACTTGCCCTATTCTGCGTAGGTTCAAGTCCGGCAAACTTTTCGGGCGTAAAAAACCTTCTTGACAAAGCCCTCACCGACGAGCAAAAGCAATACGCAAAGGCTTTCTACTGCGAGGGTGGTCTTGCATATGAAAAAATGTCCTTTGGCACAAGAATGTTGATGAAGACCTATGTCGCTATGCTAAAAAGCAAGAAGGGCAACTCAGAAATAGATAATGAAAGAGCTGAATATATATCACACTCCTTTGACGGCACCGATCCAAAATACATCAAGCCCATAGTAGCATATATCAACGGATAAAAAAGCAAAAGGGATTGTAAAAAACTTAGATTCAATATTGATTACGGGGCCTCGTGAAGAGGCCCCAAATTTTATAGCAAAAACAGCTGCAAAATAATGAGCTGTTTTTATTGAATTACTTATCAAACTAAAAAACAAAAATATAAAATGTATTTTGAATATAACTGATACAGCAATAATTCGAGTTGAAGAATACAATTATGTTTTTATATTAAAAAAAGTTACAAATAGAAAAACATAATTAAAGGGGCTGTTTTTTTACAGCCCCGTTTTATTATTGTACTCTCGTAAGAGTTTCTGTTCCCTTTGAATCAATTATTGAAAGAGTATTTCCGCTTATCTTATAATCAGCTGTGATAGCACCTCCGTTAGTAGCAGAATCACTGTCCTCCTTAAGGAAGCCGGAGAAGCCCGATATAGTCAGCTTATCCTTCTTTGTGGTATATGTAAATATATTGTTGAAGATGACCTCGCTGTGAGCTCCGTCAAAGTCTATAGTGATATCAAGGTTATTCTCGTCAAAGCTGCCGTTGGCGCTCATTTTTTCAACGATACTTGTGTAAAGCATACCACCCTTGAGGGAATACAAGCCGTCCTTGCCATCTCTGCCTTCAAGCCTTGTCATATCGAGCATTTCTTTTCCCTCAATATCAACAACGAGATTGTCGCCGTCCTCCTTGATATAATTATCCGAGATAACAGTACCGCCTATATTGAAGCCCTCACTCTCAAAGTGAAGTATAGAAGAAGTATCCTCGAAAACAGACCCCTTTCCATCAGCCTTGAATACCAGTCCGCCGTCTTCAATGCCCGAATTCTCTATGCCGCTCATTGACCATTTTCCAACAATATCGTCAGCCTTCTTGGAGCTTTTATCGCCGCATGAAACAAGTGCGCAGAGCGCTATTGAACATACTGTTGCCGATGTGATTAACTTTTTCATAAACAGACCTCCATAAGATCATAATTATTCCAGTATATAGTATACGGAGCAAATTTCTGTTTTTCAAGGCATAAGCCAAAAAAAGTTCTGACTCCGACATGGAACATTATATCACGGACTTTTAGCAATTTCAATAGAAATGAAAAAAACTCGCCGAAATGCAGTCAAAAAGCCGTAAAATCCACACCAAAAGTAGTTCATTTGCACATAAAACAGGCTTTTCCAGCTTGACACAAGCTGTTTTTTATGTTAAAATCAGGTCGTAAACAGCGGCAGTATACTGCCGTCATGATAAGGAGGCAGCTATGAAAGTACTTAAAATTATTGCAGCGACGGCAATGCTGCTCGCCTCGCTCCCTGCAGCTGCAATGGCAGGTGGCAGTTCAGATATTGATTTCAACAGCGATGGCATCGTTGATATATTTGATATGATACGCGCACGAAAAAGCGGAGCTTCCGCAGAAGAACTCCAGCGTCTTAGTTGCTTTCTTCTCGGCAGTACAGTTGAGACCTCTCAGGAAGACGGCTACACTCTACTATGGAGCGATGAGTTTAGCGAAAACGAGCTTGACCCTAGCAAATGGTCCTACGAGCTCGGCAACTGGAAGCTTGACAGCAATGGCAACTATATCACCAACGGCTGGGGAAATAACGAGCAGGAGTTCTATACCTCTCAGAATACTAATGTCAGGGATGGCATACTCACTATCGCAGCTCGCAAGGAGAGCTGGACGGATGAAAAACAGGGTAGCTACGACTATACTTCCGCACGTATAAACACACAGCATAAGTTTTCAGTCTGCGGTGGAAAAATAGAGGTAAGGGCTCGCTGCGACTCCGGAAAATCCCTTTGGCCGGCAATTTGGATGCTTCCTGAGGACAGTGTCTATGGCGGCTGGGCTTCATCTGGAGAAATAGACATTATGGAGGGCTGGGGCAGCACTCCTGAGAAGATATGTGGGACCATACACTTCGGCGGTGCATGGCCTGCAAACACCTACCTCACAAATGATTATGTTTTCCCCGAGGGAGACAGCTCCGCAAACTGGCACACCTACAGCGTTGAGTGGGACCGTGGAGAGATACGCTGGTACGTTGACAGTATACTTTACAGCACCCAGACCGAATGGTACTCCGAGGGCTTCAGTTATCCTGCTCCATTTGACCAGAATTTCTATATAATACTGAATCTTGCTATAGGCGGACATTTCGATGGCGTGGACGGCATTTATGCAGAACCTGCTATATTTGCGGACGGTGAGAAGCACTTCGATATAGACTACGTCCGTGTCTATGAAAAGAAGGATTCCGCTTTTAATCCCTCAAAGATAAGCTCGCTTGCTCTTGACAATTATATAGAGGGCGCAGAAGCTTCCGTGGCCAATAAGGAAGGCTGCACAGTCATAAATATCAGGAATGCAGGAGAGCTGGAATATGCGGTAATGGGACTCCTACGCGGCAGAGAGGTCAGGGCAAGCGAAAAGCATACCCTTGAATTCGACGTAAGCTCAACAGTTTCGAGAAACATGGTAGTCACAGCCGAGGATAGCTCCTACACGCGATATCTCAACGAAAAAGTGGAAATATCACCCGAAAAGAAGCATTTCAGCTTTGATGTCACCTTTGATAGCGACATGTCAGCGGATATAAAGTTCCAACTTGGAAATATCGACAATACCGCTGCTCTTGGAGCGCATGAAGTCACACTTTACAATATATCATGGAAATAATAAAAAGGACCGCACTCAAAAGGTACGGTCCTGCTTATATTCAGTTCTTTCTAAAAAGCTCTCTAAGCACAAGTCCTCCGCCGGCAGCTACAAGTCCGAACATGATTATGAACACATAAGCATTGGTCGAGCGCCAACTGAGGTGTGTCGTCATCATTACGCTAAGGAGAACTGTCACTATTCCTATCGAAAGTACTACCCAGCCGAATATCTTTCTGTCCATAAGGAAGAGCATTGCGATACCTATAATGATGGGAAGCATTATCAGTCCATTAGGAAGACCGAAGCCGCCTATCCTGAAAAAATATCTGCCGTAGCCCCATGAACTAGAGACCTCAATATTCTGGAATATCATGAATAAGCCGCCGCCTAGCATGAGCAGTCCAACAAAGAATTTCAGCAGACGATTTCCTTCATCTTTGGAAGAAGCACGAACACCATCCCTTGTTTCAAGGAGATCCTTGTACATTTTGTCAAGCTCTTTGTCTTTTGAGTTTTTTGGCATAATACCGCCCCCCTATATCAAATTTACAAAAATATTATACATTAAAAGACATACATTGTCAAGTATACCGCTGAAAATATCATCATTTTTTCATCTTGTCCCTGTAGTAATAGCAGTGAAATCTGCATGAAATTTACAGACTACTATTGACATATGAGTTCAAATAAAGTATAATATGATTTGAAAATGATTATCAAATTCAATTGCTGAAAGCATTTAAGGCAAGTCCGTCAATAAAACAGTTAATCATACAGCAGCTGCGTCAATTGCAGCTGCTTCTCTTACGGTCTTTGAAAGCTGAACAGCATACTATTTGTAGTGTAACTTATCTTGTAAAGAAGGTGCTTGACTGAATGAGTGCATTGTTAAAATGCGAGAACGTATCCCTCGGCTATGAGGGGGACATTATTACAAAAGATCTAGATTTTACTGTCAGTAGCGGCGATTACCTGTGTATTGTCGGCGAGAACGGCTCAGGAAAGAGTACTCTTATCAAGGCTCTCCTAGGACTTAAGCCTCCTCTAAGCGGGAAAATAGACCTCTGCGGTGAAGTTGGAAAGAACGAAATAGGCTATCTGCCTCAACAGACCCTTGTACAACGTGACTTCCCTGCCTCAGTTCGTGAGATAGTTCTTTCAGGCTGCATGAACCGCTGTGGTCTCCGTCCCTTTTATAATAAAGAAGAAAAGAAGCTTGCTCATGATATGATGAGGAGACTTGACATCGAGCCTCTGACAAAGCGTTGCTATCGCGAGCTTTCAGGCGGACAGCAGCAGCGTGTTCTCCTTGCAAGGGCGCTTTGCGCCGCAAGAAAAATGATACTTCTCGACGAACCTGTAACAGGTCTTGACCCCAAAGCTACCAACGAGATGTACGAGCTTATCGACAGTCTAAACAAGAAGGACAAGATAACCGTCATCATGGTATCCCACGATATGAACGCAGCTGTAAGGTATGCCTCCCATATACTCCACATCGGCAGAAAGCAGCTTTTTTTTGGCACTAAGGAGGACTACATGACCAGCAAGATTGGCCACGCCTTCCTTTCGGTAATGGGAGGTGAAGAAAATGAGTGAGATGTTTGATAAGCTTCATCTTTACTTTCAGCTCCCTGCAGTAAGATACGCACTTATAGTCGGACTGCTTATCGCCCTCTGTTCATCTCTTCTTGGAGTTACCCTTGTAATGAAGCGCTTCTCCTTTATCGGTGACGGACTTTCACACGTAGCCTTCGGCGCAATGGCAGTCGCAACGATAACCGGCGTCACAAACAATATGCTCATAATCATGCCTATCACTATCATCTCAGCGGTACTGCTCCTCAGAACAGGAAACAATACAAAGATAAAGGGCGACGCAGCAGTTGCAATGATATCCGTTGGAGCTCTCGCACTTGGCTATATGATGATGAATATAGCCGCTCAAAAAGGCAGTGGCAGGACCTCCAGCAACGTCACAGCTGACGTGTGCAGCACCCTTTTCGGCTCCACAGCAATACTCACACTAAAGCCTGCCGATGTATGGATATGTATCGTTATGTCGGTTATCGTAGTATCGGTTTTCCTTGTATTCTACAACAAGATATTCGCAGTCACATTTGACGAGAACTTTGCTAAGGCTACAGGAGTTCGATCGGATATGTACAATCTGCTCATAGCAGTAGTTATAGCAGTAATAATAGTAATAGCAATGAACTTCGTAGGCTCTCTGCTCATATCGGCACTGATAATATTCCCGGCACTATCAGCGATGAGGGTATTCAAGAGTTTCCGAAGCGTAATAATCTGCTCTGTGATAATATCGTTGTTATGCGCCTTTTTTGGTATAATAATCTCAATACTTGCAGGAACTCCAGTAGGCTCTACTATAGTTTCCGCTGATATCACCGTGTTCTTTGTATTTTGCATCATTTCAGCAGTGCTCAAGCGCGGGAAATAAAAGCTGTTGTATAAAACGTCAAAACACTTTCACTTTTAAATGTGAAAGTGTTTCCTTTATCATAAATAGTCCTTTGTCTTGACAAAGCGGACATATTTGTGATATCATTATTAATGTATACATTATTTTCAAAAAAGGAGGTTGCGCTATGGAAGCCATTAACGAAATTGCAGCACGTATCCGTGAGCTGCGCGAGGTGTGCGACTACACACAGGAAAAGCTTGCACAGGAGCTCGGACTATCCGCAGAACAATATGCAGGCTACGAAGAAAACGGTGATTTTCCTATTAGCGTCATCTATGAGATTGCAAACAAATTCGGGGTCGATTTTAATGAGCTGGTCACAGGAGAACCCAGCCGTATTGATACATTTCAGGTCGTCCGCCGCGGCAAGGGCAGAAGCATAAGCCGTTTCCCCGGATACCGTTTCAAAGATCTTGCCTTTCGCTATGCGGATAAGGTCATGCAGCCTCTTTTGGTTACACTTGAACCCTCTGACGAGCCGGCAAAGCTTGTAAGCCATTCCGGTCAGGAGTTCAACCTCGTCCTGAAAGGCACTATAGCCGTAGTATTTGAGGATCAGGAGATAATTCTCAATGAAGGCGATTCTATATACTTCAACCCGACATACCTCCACGGACAGCGCTGCGTTGGTGATTCCAAGGCAAGGTTTCTTACAATGATCGCTGAATAATATGCCTCTTTAGGCTAAAACAAAGGAGTTCTTAATATCATGCTTTTAGACCGATACCTTCCCCGCATAGAATTTGATTCTTATGAGGATTTCAAGGAAAATTACCGTGTTAATGTTCCTGAAAATTTCAATTTTGGCTGGGATATAGTAGATGAATGGGCAAAACAGGAGCCCGAGAAAAAAGCACTTGTATGGCTCAGCCACGACAAACAGGAAAAGACATTCACTTTTACAGATATATCCAAGCTCTCAAACCAGACCTGCCACTACTTCCGCAGTCTTGGTCTCAAAAAGGGCGACGTTGTACTTCTTATACTCCGCCGTCGCTGGGAATACTGGGTAATAGCCACTGCTCTACACAAGCTGGGTGTTATACTTATCCCAGGAAATCTTCTTTTCACTACTCACGACATCGCTTATCGCGGTAATATGGCTGAGATATCTGCTATCATCGCTTGCGACGACGAATACATAAGAGGGCAGATAGACGCAGCGGCTCCAGAGATAAAGACTCTCCGCAAGAAGATAGCTGTTGCAGAGCCCCGGGAGGGCTGGGACTACTTTGAAGACGAAATAGCCAAGTATCCTGATACCTTTGAGCGTCCCACCGGTGAAGAGGCTACAAAGGTCAATGATACCATGCTCATATACTTCACCTCAGGCTCTACAGGTATGCCAAAAATGGTATGTCATAACTTCGCACACCCATTAGGTCATATAGTAACCGCCAAATACTGGCATCAGGTACAGGAAAACAAGCTTCACATGTCCATATCTGACTCAGGCTGGGCTAAGTTCGGCTGGGGCAAGATATATGGACAGTGGATATGCGGCGCTGTACAATTCGCTTACGACTTCACGGGCAGATTCAACGCAAAGGATATACTTGAAGTTATTAGTCACTACAAGCTTACCACATTCTGTGCTCCGCCTACTATGTACAGATTTATGCTACAGGAGGATATGACAAAATACGATCTCTCCTCAATACAGAATTTCTGTAATGCAGGCGAGCCCCTCAACCCCGAGGTATTTAACCGTATATATGAGCTAACGGGCAAGAAGATGCGTGAAGGCTTCGGGCAGACAGAGGGAACTGTACTTATCGCTAATTTCCCGTGGATAGACCCCAAGCCTGGCTCTACTGGAAAACCTTCTCCTCTTTATAATATTCATCTGCTCCGTTCCGACGGCACAGAAGCTGACGATGGTGAAGAGGGCAGCATCATGGTATGCGGTATCGATAAAGAACGTCCCACAGGTCTGTTCTGCAAATACTACAAGAATCCCGAGCTGACAGAAGCAGTTCTCGGCGGCAAGAACTACGACACCGGCGACGTTGCATGGCGTGACTCCAAGGGATATTACTGGTTTGTAGGCAGAAACGACGACGTTATCAAATGTTCCGGCTACCGTATCGGACCTTTTGAAGTAGAGAGTGCTCTCCTCACCCATCCTGCTGTAGTTGAGTCCGCTATAACCGGCGCTCCCGACCCAATAAGAGGGCAGGTAGTAAAGGCTACAGTAGTACTCGCAGAGGGCTATACTCCTTCACCCGAGCTCACAAAAGAGCTTCAGGATCACGTAAAGCGCGAAACCGCGCCTTACAAGTACCCCCGCGTCATTGAATATGTAAAGGAGCTTCCAAAAACTCTGGGCGGAAAGATAAAGCGTGCCCAGATACGTCATCAGGACGAGGAAAACTCCGCAAAGTAACACAATTTAAAGTCCGATCAGAATGGTCGGGCTTTTTTGTAAACACAAAAATTAATTTTCTATAAAACTTTTTTGAAACACCCCGTTTTTACATCCGGGGCTGCGTAAACTATTATTAATATTGGGGGTGGCAAATATGACTTCTGATGTACATCAAATCATATCCCAGGTCTATAAGGCTAAAAAGGACAGCCACGCAGCAGATGAGCTCATATCTGCTTATATGCCCTTTATAAAGTCTGAAACTGCCAGGTTTCTTAACCGTCCGCCCGATCAGAGCGATGACGAACTTAGCATTGCTATGTTCGCCTTTTATGAAGCGATAAAGAATTATTCACGACTACGCGGTTCATTTCTGAAATTTGCCGCATTACAGATAAAGAATCGCCTGATAGATAATTACCGAAAAGAGAAAAAGAATAAAGGTCAAATATCACTGGACGTTAATGACGATGACAAAACCGACCTGAAAGAAACGATCCGAGATGAACACGACGACTACGCAGAAAACGAACTACGAGATGCAACAAAACAGGAGATCGAAGAGCTTTCGGCACAAATGACAGAATTCGGCGTCACCATGAGTGACGTTGCAGAGAATTCTCCTCGTCAGAGGCGTACTCTCGAAATATGTCAAAAGGCCGTATCATATGCAAGAAACAATCCTGAGATCCTCGATGACTTTCTCAGAACAAAACGCGTTCCGCTGGCAAAGCTTGCCGAGGGCGCAAATGTTGAAAGAAAGTCTCTTGAAAGGCATAGACGTTATCTTGTCGCCGTACTTCTTATATGTACCAACGGTTACGAGATAATGCGAGGCCATATAATGCAAGTACTAAAAGGTGGTGAGAAAAAATGAAATATATCGTTATGGAATGTCACAAAGGATATGCTGTACTAATGGACGAAGAATCACGCTTCGTAAATGCTGCAAACCTGAGATATGAGGTAGGACAGACGATCACGTCTCCTGTGCTTATGGAATACACAGAAACAAGAGAACGCAGGATCAGCTTCTATGTCACAAGATTTGCCGCAGCCGCTGCTTGTATCGCAATTGCAGTCTCAGTAGGTTCATTCTATTATTCACGAAATTTCAAGACTCACTCTACTATTTTAATATCAGCTAAAGCAAATATCCGTATGGACCTCAACAAAAAGGGAGAGGTCATTCAGCTCAGCGGTGGAGATGACAAAGCAAACGAGCTTCTCAAGGAATATGATCTCACAAGGAAGGATAAGATAACCGTATTCAAGGACATCCTCGAGAAGGAAAAGGATTTGGGCTATCTTCCAAAGGACGAAGTCTCTCTCTATGTCAAGGCAGACGACACTGAGGAGTATAACTCAATCAAAGAAGAATTTGAAAACGGTGTAAGTGATACAAAGGTAAACGTTTACGAATATGGTACTCCTTTGCCGAAGGAGCCCACAGCGCCGGAGCCTCCCAAGGCTGACCCGGCTGATGCCCACGCAGAACCGGATGCTCCGAAACCTCCGCATGAAGAAGCAAATTCTCCGGAGCCTCCTAAACCGGCTGACAACGCCGGTCCGGATGCGCCCGGTGCTCCAGGAGCCCCCACCGCTCCTGTTGCGCCGGTTGCTCCGGCTGATCCAGCCGCTCCTGCAACACCAGCAGTTCCCGGCAATCCTTCAAAACCGTCGGCAGAGAATAAAAATACTGCTAAACCTAACGACAAGGCAGAGCCGCCAAAGCCTGCCGAGCCAAACGCTCCTCAGCCTCCGGCTCCCAAGAGAGTCAGCAGAATATCTGTCTCTTATGAAGCCGTAGAAGAGGTTAAAGCGCTTCTTCCCGCATCTGCCAATCAGGCATCGAATGCGGATATAAATATAGAAGAACTCCGGGAAGCACTTCCCGGACAGGGTGCAAGTACTCCTGAGCCCGAAAAGGAAGTTTCGAAAGCAGTAGCACCTGCTCCGGAACCGGAAAATGATATCTTAGATCACGGAGCTTCAGCTCCGGAGCCTGAAGCAGTAGCAGAAAAACCTGAACCAATACAGATACAGGAATCGCCTGCTGCCAGAGTAAGGGTATCAGTTTCACGTCCCAGTACGATCGTTGCAAATGCTGGAGCACCTGCTCCAGCTCCTGAAGCAGCACCGAAGGCTAAAGCGCCTGCTCCCTGAAAAAACTATTAATCCCCCCTTTCCCATCCCCCCAGAAAACATGAATTACGATAAGAAGAAGGCACTGCTGAAAGCGGTGCCTTTCTTCATGTTTTAAGCCTGTTATCGACGATTCAAAAAATAATTTCAAATTTTTCAAAAAAAATTCATAATTACCCCACTTTTTTATTTACCGTTTCGTAATCTGTTTATGTAAAGCGAATAAAGCTTATATCTCCAAAGGTGGAGAAATCTAATTTAAAGGAGTAATTCTTATGAGAAACAAGAACCGTGTTCTCGCTGCAATCGCTGCAATGTCAGTAATGGCATCTGCAACAAGCATCAGTGCTCTTGCAGCTGAGGCAAACGAAGAAGCAACTACAGAATCTGTTGTATCTACAGCTATCGAAGAAGTTGCTGAAGAAGCAGAAGAGCTCATCTTTATCGCTACAAACGACATTGAAGAGGAGTCTGAAGATGCTGAAGAAGCTGTTGCTGAAGAAGTTGCAGCTGACGAAGCAGTAGTTGAAGAAGTTGCTGAAGAGACTGTTGTTGAAGAAGCAACTGAAGAGACTGTTGTTGAAGAAACAGCTGAAGAGACTATCGACGAAGAGGCAGCTGAGGAAGTTGCTGAGGAAGATGTTGAAGCTCCTACAGCTCCCGTTCCTCCCGTTATCGTTGATGTAACAGACATTCTCGAGCAGATCCGCAGCTTCATTGAGGCTACTGATTTAGATATTCTCAACGACACAATCATTGAGAACTGGGATCAGATCGAAAAGGTTGACATCCACTTCCATGCAAACGAGAAGCCCGAGCCTCCTGTTCCACCTGTAGTTGAGGAAGCTGAGGATGCTGAGGAAGCTACAGAAGCATCTGAGGACGCTGAGTCTGAGGAAGCTGAGAAGCCTGCTAAGCCTCTCGGACCTGTTCATATCGACCTTACAGACCTCTTTACTGAGATCCGTGGTCTTATAGATATGGATAAGATTGATTTCATAGATGACGATGTTAAGGAGCAGATTCTGAACGCTAAGGATATTCATGCTGACGTACACTTCAAGCACGTTGCTCCTGAGCCTCCGACTCCTCCTGTTCCGCCTGTAGAAGACGAGAACGCTGAGAAGCCTGAGCCTCCTACACCTCCCGTTCCTCCTGTAGAGGATGAGAATGCTGAGAAGCCCGAGCCACCTGTTCCTCCTGTACACGAGGAGCCCGTTAAGCCCGAGCCGCCCAAGGGACCGACTCACATCAAGATCGGTCAGGACGAACTCAGTGCAGCAATCGCAGCAGGTGCTTTCAATGTACCCGTTGCTCAGACAGCTGAGGCTGCTGAATAATGAAATGAACAGTTGAAAAACTGATTCATATATGATTTGCCCTTGCCTGCAAAGGTATTCCCCGAAGGGCAGGTCACTTCACAATCCAATCCCAATCCCCTTATCCTCTTTTACCCCTTTTACCCGCTTGATATCTGCACATCTCGGTAAAAGCGCGGATAATCAAGATCTAACATGATAAAAGGACACGCCGCAAAATTCATTTTTGCGGCGTCTTTTTTTATTTCAGCTGCTTTTTCTGCGCGTACCTTGCTATTTCTGCAAAAATATGTTATAATTAATGTGCTTATTATTATTGCCGTGATATATGGCACTGTCTAAGGAGGACAACCAATGAAAGTAAGGTTCCATCTGCCTGATTTTGCAAGGCTTTTTAAATTCAACGTCGTATTTCTCTCTATGCTCGAAAACAGCCCCGAGCTCTTCCGCGAGGGCGTAGAGATTGCATCCATATACGGCATATTCCCGCCTTCGCTCTGGAATGGCGGACGAGTTATGCACGGTATGTGCCAGAAAGACTTTGTGAGAGGTGTTACAAAACATTTCAACAGCAAGGGCATACCGCTTCGCTTTACCTTCACTAACCCCATGCTTGAAAAGAAGCATCTCAGCGACGAATTCTGCAACATGGTAATGCATATCGCCGACAATGGAATGAACGAATGTATCGTGGTATCGCCCATACTTGAGGACTACATAAGAAAGAACTATCCAAGCTTCAAGCTCACAAGCTCTACCTGTAAAAGGATAACTGATCCCGAAGCTCTTTACAAGGAAGTTGAAAAGGATTACCATATAGTTGTCCTCGATTATGACCTCAACAACAAATTTGATATCCTTGAAAAGATACCCAACAAGGAAAAGTGCGAGATACTTGTAAACGCCTGCTGCAATCCCGGCTGCGTGAACCGTTCTCTCCACTATCAAACAATTGGTACCGAGCAAATAGCCTATGCAAACCATGTAAGGAAATATCCCAACGCTCCATTTGATTCCGACAAGTTCGCCAAGGAGCACCCAGAGGCAAAGGCTGTATTTGAATGTAAGTGCGAGCACAGAAGCCTTTATGACATACAGTCTCTCAGCACCCATATCACTCCTGATGATATATGGAACAAGTATGTTCCCATGGGCTTCAACCAATTTAAGATTGAAGGCAGGACCTTTGATATGTTCAATCTTATGGAGCACTACCTCTATTACATGGTTAAGCCGGAATGTATCGGTCAGGCAAGACTTATATTCCTGCGTAATCTCAGTCTCAACGGAGCTATAATCATACCGGACCAGGGTTGATAGACAGTATATCACAAAAATTCGGGGCTGTAAAAAAACAGCCCACCAAACCAACACAGTTGCCTCTTCAAGAAAAATTTGAAGGGGCAACTGTTTTTTCCATGTTAATTGTTGAAAACTTCTCAAATTCCCCATAAACAGGGTATAACGAACAAGCACGAAGAAAAAATGCTTTTTTCGCGCTGGTAAAGA
>JAGCWY010000062.1 GCA_017961625.1 Ruminococcus sp.
ATGCCTCCATTATCGGCTTCAAAAATCAAATCGACTTCCGGTAAAGGATATGAAGGAATAAAAAATTATAATATTCCTCCCACAATGCCATGGCTTAAACGTTTGGCTGCAACTAACTAATTCACAAATCTTTGTTCGTGGTTTTAGACATTATGACGAATTTGAAATTTGCTGCCCACTTTTACTTGACACATACAATAGCTAAAAAAATGTTGACATAAAATAGTACAAGTGATATAATAAATTATATATGTATATTTGCGGCTGTATGCCGTATATGATATAAGAGTTGAGAGTTAATAAGCTTTTTAAGATAAATCTGCGAAACATCCCCTCAACTCTCCACTCTACACTCTCAACTAAGATAAAACTGGAGATAATAGAATTGGTAAAAACAGTTAACGGTTTAAAAATAAACTACGAGGAAAATGGCGAGGGCGACCTCATCGTACTCCTTCACGGCTGGGGCAGCAATATCACCCTTTTCGCCAATATGATAGAGCTCCTCTCGAAGAAGTACAGGGTCGTGGCTATGGATATGCCCGGCTTCGGCAAGAGCGACGAGCCCAAGGAAGTATGGGACGTGAGCTCTTATGTGCAGTTCGTCATAGACTTCCTCAAAGACTATGACGCGAAGGAGGTAATTCTCCTCGGTCACAGCTTCGGCGGACGTGTCATCATAAAAATGCACAGCCGCGAAGACCTGCCTTTCAAGGTAACAAAGGTCATACTCGTGGACAGCGCAGGCATAATGCCGCCGAAGTCCAACAAGAAGACATGGCGCACACGCTACTACAAACTTGGCAAGACTGTCCTCTCGTGGGGCATAGTAAAAAAGCTCTTCCCCGACGCGCTGGAGAACTTCCGCAAGAAAATGGGAAGTGCCGATTACGCCGCAGCTTCGCCCATGATGAGACAGGTCATGGTAAAGGTGGTAAACGAGGACTTAGAGCCATATCTGCCCAATATCAAGGCTCCCACACTGCTCGTATGGGGAGTGAACGATACTGCAACTCCACTTTCCGATGGTGAGAAAATGGAGAAGCTCATACCCGACGCAGGTCTTGTAAAGCTTGAAAATGCAGGACATTATTCCTTCCTCGAACAGCAGTTCACCTTTAATCGCGTGATGTGCAGCTTTATGAAAATAGAAGATTGAATATTTAATAACGACAATCGGTCGTCACAGATAATCCTCCACGGACGTTCCAAGCGCGTCCATATATTCAATTACTATATATGCAATAGTAAGGAGACTATTTAAATGAATCTGATTTTTTGGATAATTTATGCAATCATTTCATTGACTGCAACAGTATTCTTAGGGCTGAGGGAATTCCATATGTTGCAGCTCAACGGTTACAAAACTCCCGAGCATTCTTGGTGGATGAAGAAGAACGCAAAAAGATATATTCTGCCTGCATTCCTGTTTTTAGCACAGTTTCTGCTGAGACCTTTTCAGCCACATGACGGACTCGCAATAGCTCTTATCATAGTTCTATGCCTCTTCAATGCCATAATAGCTCTTATCAACAAGCCTGGCAAGAAGTTCAAGAAGCCACTTGTCTACACGGCAAGAATGAAACGCATGATGATAACCTTCGGCATACTTGTTGCGATATTCTATGTCATAGCTATCCTTAAAGGAAAGTCATTCGTACAAATAGACGGCATAGACTTCTGTCGTGAAGAAACACGCTGGTTCATAATAGCTCTGCCATATATACTTGTTGGCTCTGCGCTGTACCTTACTCCCATACTCGTTCCGCTGTCCAATCTGATAAACAAGCCAGTGGAAAAGGCAGTACAAAACTGGTACATCAACGACGCAAAAAGGATACTTTCCGAGTGTCCCACGCTCCATAAAGTGGGTATCACTGGAAGCTACGGCAAGACCAGTATGAAGTTCTACCTTGACGAGCTTCTCAACTCACAGTACAACACACTGAAAACTCCTGAGAGCTTCAATACTCCCATGGGAGTCACAATAACTATTCGCCGCAACTTAAAGCCCACTCACGAATACTTCATCTGCGAAATGGGCGCGAGACGAGTTCACGAGATAAAGGAGCTCTGCGGCATTGCAGACCCCCACGACGGCATAATCACTTCCGTTGGTCCTCAGCATTTAGAGACCTTCGGCTCTATCGAGAACGTGGTGAATACCAAGTTCGAGCTTGCCGACCACGTAAAGGCTAAGGGCGGCAGGATATACCTCAACGGCGACAACGAGCTTATCCGCAAGAAGGCTCCCGAATACCCCGGCGCAGTGCTCTACGGCTTGCAGGAGGGAAACCACTACCGCGCAGCTGATATTTCCGTTTCAGACAGAGGAACGGAGTTCACGGTAACTGCTCCCGGTGGCGAGACACAGCGCTTCTCAATGAAGCTTCTCGGTGAGCATAACGTGCAGAACGTACTCGGCGCTATCGCCTACGCTCACGGAACGGGCATATCACTTGACAAGCTGACACTCCCCGTCAAGCGCATTGCCGCAGTACCCCACAGGTTGCAGCTCCTTGACAAGGGCGGCAATATGACCTTTATCGACGACGCCTATAACTCAAATCCCAGCGGCTGCCGTGCAGCGCTGAATGTACTCGGCCTTTTTGACGCATGCCGTATACTGGTAACTCCCGGTATGGTAGAGCTTGGCGCAAAACAAGAGGAGCTCAACTTCGAGTTCGGTCAGGAAGCAGCTAAGGCCTGCGACCACATTGTTCTCGTAGGTAAGGCTCAGACAGTTCCGATATATAACGGTATCAAGGACGCAGGCTACGATATGGACAACGTTTTCGTTGCAGACAGTCTTAACGCGGCTCTCGCCCACGTGAACGCCTATCAGTCAGACAAGAAGAAAATAGTCCTTCTTGAAAACGACTTACCAGATAATTATTAAGCAATGTGTAATTAAATAAAAGGAGAAATAGTAATGAAGATCAATCTTGCAGTTCTTTTCGGCGGAAGAAGCGTTGAACACGAGGTATCAGTTATCTCGGCTGTTCAGGCTATGGCAAGCATAAACAAGGAAAAATACAATATAATCCCTGTATATATGACCAAGAAGAGCGAATTCTGGACAGGTGAAAAGCTCATGGATATCAACAGCTTCAAGGATATCCCTGCACTCCTCAAAGAGTGTACCGAATGCGTTTTTGTACGCAGTGAAGGCAAGGTACAGCTTATCCGCCAGAAGATGAAGAAATTCGGCTCAAATATCATCTCCGATATAGACGTTGCATTCCCTATAGTTCACGGCACCAATGTTGAGGACGGCGCTTTGCAGGGCTATCTCCAGACCCTCGACCTCCCCTACGTAGGCTGCGACGTGCTCGCTTCTGCAATAGGCATGGATAAATTCGTAATGAAGATACTCCTTAAGGATGCTGGCTTCCCCGTACTGGACTGCTGCCGATTCTCCTCCTACGAGATAAACGACATGGACAGGATCGTAGCAGAGGTGGAGAAGAAGTTCGGCTATCCCGTTATCGTAAAGCCCATAAACCTCGGTTCAAGCGTCGGTATCTCCAAGGGCAAGGATAGAGACAGCCTTATAAAGTCTATCGAGGAGGCTTTCGAGTTCGCTGACCGTATCCTCATCGAGCCCTGCGTGGTACAGCTCAAGGAGATAAACTGCGCCGTAGCAGGCGACAGCGAGTCCGCAGAGGCTTCCGTATGCGAGGAGCCTGTACAGGCAAGCGGCGACGATATCCTCAGCTACGACCAGAAGTATGTAGGCGGCGGAAAGGGCGGCAGCAAGGGCATGGCTACCCTGAAAAGAAAGATACCTGCGGATATCACTCCCGAACAGGACGAGTTCATCAGAAAGACTGCTGTTGACGCCTTCCGTTATCTCGGTCTCAACGGCGTTACACGTATCGACTTCATGATAGATATGGCTACAGACAAGGTATACATCAACGAGATAAACACTATCCCCGGCTCTCTTGCATTCTACCTTTGGGAGCCCAAGGGAGTGAAGTACACGGAGCTTCTCGAAAGGCTCATACAGCTCGCTCTCAAGCGCTACAGACAGGCAGAAAAGATAAGCTACACCTTCGATACGAATATCCTCTCAATGGGCGGAAGCTTCGGCTCGAAGGGAAGCAAGCGCTGATAACGCAGAAGGACGCGCTGTTACAGACCCAAACGCCCCCGAACACTGCTGTGATAAAAAGTGGAAAAGATGAAAAAAATAAATATACTTCCGGTGGCGGAAAAAGAAATAGACTACTCCCTGCTCATGGCGCAGACTGGTAAAAAAAGCGGTATAGCCGTTCCCGGTATCGTTATCCTTATACTGTTTGCTGTAATGATCGTCTTTGCGTTCATCAATCCTTTTATCACTATCCTGCTTTTCGGAACAGGTTTCATTTTAGCAGGGATAGACAACAGCGGAACGATCAGACATAACGGCAGAGTAGTGGAAAACAACACATGGAACCGCCTGCCTTTTCTGATAATCGGCATATTCGTAACGCTTTTCGGGATATGCGGGTTAATTTCCATGTATAATAAATCAATAGCAGCCTTTGCCGCAAAGATAGTACTTGCGCTTATGATAGCGACTATCGCTTCAATACTCATCGGAAGGCTGATATATCTTATCGTTTTATCTGCCGCCGCGGCAGGCAGGAAACGCTCCTGTACCTGTCCTGGGCCTTATGAAACCTATGATCATGCGCCTGACGGCACCACCATTTACAAATACTGTTATGAGGGCGAGTGTTATCATTTCATGGATCACGAAGGCTCAGTATTTGCCGAAAGCACCGGTTTAGACAATACGATAATGATAGACCCGGATTCTCCTGAGCGGTATTATCTGAAAAGTGAGTTCGGTCACTATGGGAAAAGTCTCGGGAAATTAATAAGGCAACTTATTATTTTAATCGTACTGTTAGCCTCGCCTTTATGGATATTTATGATCTTGAAATACATACTTGGCCTCGACGCTCACTTGGAATACATACTTGACATCTTCAGTTAATGGTAAGCTAAAACGCTGATATCAGCTTATAAATATAATCCAAAACAAGGAGGGTTCAATATGACCGAAAAAGAAAAACAACAGGCTGGAGAGCTTTATGACGCAAGCGACAGAGAACTTTTCACGGAAAGAGTTAAGGCAAGAAAGCTCTGCGGAGAATTCAACGCGCTGGAGTACAACGACTTCCAGAAGAGAGAAAGAATAATCGACAGAACAGTTGCGCTCAAGGGTGAGAATGTCACAATAGAAGCAGGCTTCCTCTGCAACTACGGCTACAATATCGTTATCGGCAACAATTTCCACGCCGATGTCAACTGCATACTGATAGACAATGCTGAAATAACCTTCGGAGATAATGTATACGTCGGTCCGAACTGCTGCTTCTGTACAGCAGAGCGCCCTCTTGACTCAGTAACGAGAAATACGGGGCTTGAACGGGCAAAGCCAATCAGGGTTGGCAATAACGTGTGCTTCGGAAGCAGCGTTACAGTAGCGGCAGGCATAACCATAGGCAATAACGTTGTTATCGCCGCCGGAAGCGTAGTCACAAAGGATATCCCTTCGGACTGCCTCGCTGCCGGAAATCCCTGCCTTCCCACAAAGATTACAGAGAGGAGCGCTCATCATGAGGCTCCGAAAAAGCCTGAGGAAAAGCAGGCAGCTCAGCCTGCACAGACTGCGCCTGCTGCACAGAATACAAAGGCTACTCCACCTTCAATGGAGGAGATCAGACCTGTATCTCCCGAAAACAGGAAGCCGGCAGGTCCGAGACATCTTGAAGTTCGCCGCGTTGAGAATCCGAATAACGGCGGTAGCGGCTTCCCCGACAGAAGGAAATAACATAAGGAGGACTGAACCATGAACACACTTCACTTCAAATACGCCGTCGAGATAGAAAAAACACGTTCAATAACACAGGCTGCGGAAAACCTCTACATGGCTCAGCCCAATCTGAGCAAGGCTATCAAGGAGCTGGAAAGCACCCTCGGCATAACCATATTCCGGCGCACCTCAAAAGGCGTTATACCTACGGATCAGGGCCTCAAATTCCTCGAATATGCCAAACAGATACTCATCCAGATAGACAATATGGAAGCAATACACTCCCCAGACAAGCCAAAAAACAGCCGTCTCCGCATATCCGTGCCGAGAACCGGCTATATATCCAAGGCTTTTTCAGAGTATATCGCAGGGCTGAACGCTCCCGAGGATATGGAGATATTTTTCTGCGAGACCAATTCACTGAGAACTATCGAAAATGTCCGTGAAAACGGCTACGATTTCGGAGTGATACGTTTCAATGCGGCGCATGAGAAGTACTTTGCCGACTTCATAGCCGAAAAGAACCTCGACAGCAAGCTCCTTTGGGAATTCGAGATGCTTGCGGTAATGTCCTCTGAGCACCCTGCCGCAAACGCCGATTTCATCACATATTCAGACCTGTCCTGCAATTATACCGAACTGGGACAGGGCGACGACGCGGTGCCTTATGTTTCTGGCGCGGTCGAGAAGCTCTATGCGTCAAACCGTCCTGCGGACGTGCCTGTGAGAAAGGTTTGTATGTACGACCGTGGAAGCGCTCTCGACTTCCTGCTCACTGTGCCTCAGGCTTTCATGCTGGACTCTCCCATGCCTGCAAGCCTCTGCGGAAAATACGGTCTCGTACAGCGCAAATGTGCCTTTCCGGACAACAATTTCAAAGATGTGCTGATATACACCTCGGGACATAGACTCTCGGAAAACGAGCTCAAACTGGTGAACCGTCTCTATGAGGTAAGAAATGAGAGTGCATTCGTTGAGTACAAATGATATACACATCCGAATATAAGCACATTCCGAATAAGAATAATTATCATATATTGTTATTTTTGGGGCGATGTTCATATCGCCCCATGTTTTTTACTGTTTGATTTGCACTATACAGGAGACTAATGCCTGAATCAGCCAGCATAATATGTAATTATATATACCGGAAGTGTCAATGTCGTCCTTTTTTCTTATTTCTGCTGCTTTACCACGGAAATAAGCCACAGTCTGCCAGAAGGCAGAGTATGAATCGTTACAAAAATATCGATATCGGAATATCGATATTCCGCTGTTATATTTGTGCAGCATAAGGTTTTTGTGATATAATATTGAATATATCAATGCAATGCCTGTATCGGCGGAGGTCAACGGCGACTGCCACCGAAACCCCTGCACTGCAAATCTATCGTAAGGAAGGTATGGACAATGTTTGAAATTCTTGAAAAAAGAAGTCTCAACCCCACCGTTACCCTTATGCGTATAAACGCTCCCAAGGTAGCAAGAAAGGCTGAGCCGGGACAGTTCATAATACTTAGAACAGACGCTGACGGCGAGCGCATACCGCTCACTATCGCAGATTTTGATCGTGAAAGCGGTTCGGTAACTATAATATTCCAGATAGTCGGCGCTACGACAGAAAAGCTCAACCACATGAACGAAGGCGACTGCTTACAGGACTTCGTTGGTCCTCTCGGCAGAGCTACAGAGACAGAGGGAATTAAAAAGGTTGCTGTAGTCGGTGGCGGCGTAGGATGTGCTATTGCTTACCCCGTTGCAAAGAAGCTCCATGCCCTCGGTGTTGAAGTTCATTCCATAGTAGGCTTCAGAAGCAAGGATCTCGTTATACTTGAGGACGAGTTCAAGGCTGCAAGCTCAAAGTTCGTGCTCATGAGCGATGACGGTACCGCAGGCGAAAAGGGTCTCGTTACCGATGCTCTCAAAAAGCTCATAGACAGCGGCGAAAAGTACGACAGGGTCATCACTATCGGACCTCTTATAATGATGAAGTTTGTCTGTAAGCTCACCAAGGAGTACAATGTCCCCACTGTTGCTTCCATGAACCCAATAATGATAGACGGTACGGGAATGTGTGGCGGCTGCCGTCTCACAGTCGGCGGCGAAACTAAATTCGCCTGCGTTGACGGTCCCGAATTCGACGGTCATCTCATAGACTTTGACGAGGCTATGGCAAGAGGAGCTATGTACAAGCCCTTCGAGCGCCACGCCTACGAGGAAGCCTGCAATCTGTTCAAGGAGGTAAAGTAATATGCCGAATATGTCTGCTACAAGAAACGAGATGCCTGTACAGGCTCCCGACGTAAGAAACAAGAATTTCAGCGAGGTAGCTCTCGGCTATACCGAGGAACAGGCTATAGATGAAGCTAAACGCTGCCTTAATTGCAAGAACAAGCCTTGTTCCACAGGCTGTCCCGTACAGATAGATATTCCTGCATTTATTGCTCAGGTGGCTGAGGGAAATTTTGCAGAGGCTTACAAGATAATCACAAAGTCCAGTTCACTTCCTGCTGTATGCGGAAGAGTATGTCCCCAGGAGACACAGTGCGAGAGCAAGTGCGTAAGAGGCATCAAAGGCGAGCCTGTTGCTATCGGACGCCTTGAAAGATTCGTCGCCGACTGGCACAACGCACAGCCCGAAGCAACTCCCGAAATGCCTGCAAAAAATGGTCACAAGGCTGCTGTTATCGGTTCGGGTCCTTCTGGTCTTGCTTGCGCAGGCGACCTCGCCAAGAAGGGCTACGACGTTACTATATTTGAAGCTCTCCACGTTGCGGGAGGAGTTCTTTCTTATGGTATCCCCGAATTCAGACTTCCTAAGTCCATAGTTCAGAAGGAAATCGGCGGTCTAAAGGCTCTCGGCGTAAAGGTGGAGACAAATACCGTTGTCGGAAAGACTGTCTCTATTGACGAACTCATGAAGGAGGAGGGCTTTGAGTCCGTATTCATCGGCTCAGGCGCAGGTCTCCCTAGATTTATGAACATCCCCGGTGAGAACCTTAACGGAGTATACTCAGCAAACGAGTTCCTTACACGTATAAACCTCATGAAAGCATACAAAGAAGGCAGTGCTACACCTATCAAAGCTGGCAGCAAGGCTGTTATCGTAGGTGGCGGAAATGTTGCTATGGACGCCGCACGCTGCGCCAAGAGACTGGGTGCTGAGGTTTACATAGTTTACAGACGTACAGAAGCTGAGCTACCTGCAAGAGCAGAGGAAGTCGAGCATGCCAAGGAAGAGGGTATTATCTTCAAGTTCCTCACAAATCCCGTTGAGATACAGGCTACTGACGATGGTTGGGTAAAAAGCATACACTGTCAGCAGATGAAGCTCTCAGAGCCTGACGCTTCCGGTAGAGCAAAGCCTGTTCCGATAGACGGAGCCTTCATAGACATTGAGGCTGACTGTGTTATCATGTCTATCGGCACCTCACCCAATCCCCTTATCAAGTCCACTACAGCTGGTCTCGACACCCAGAAGTGGGGCGGTATCATCGCTGACGAGGACGGCCTTACCTCCAAGGAAGGCGTTTACGCAGGCGGTGACGCCGTAACAGGAGCTGCTACAGTAATCCTCGCTATGGGCGCAGGCAAGAAGGCAGCCGCAGCTATGGACGAATATATGCAGAGAAAATAAGTCCTCTGAACGGAGGTACACCATGAATAAAATTATTACCTCTCAGACGCTGGCACGTCTTCCTGTGTACTTCAATTACCTCAGATCTCTCCCGGAGGAGCGAAAAAAAGGCAATATATCCGCTACGGCTATTGCCGATGCCCTAGGCCTCAATGACGTTCAGGTCAGGAAAGATCTTGCCTCAGTAAGCAAGGGCGGCAGACCAAAGGTGGGTTATATCACCTCCGAACTTATGAGCGATATAGGCAGATTTCTCGGCTTTGAGAACCGCGATGGCGTTGTTGTGGCAGGAATGGGAAACTTCGGCAGGGCTATGCTGGAATATAACGGTTTTGAAGCTTACGGCTTTGATATCCTTTGCGGCTTCGACTGCAACAGAGAGCGCGTAGGCAGTTCCATAAACGGCAAGCCGGTCAGACATATCGACGAGCTAGAGAAATTTTGCAGGGAAAATGATATCAGTATAGGTATCATAACTGTTCCCGAGGCGGCTGCACAGGAGGTCTGTGACAGAATGGCAAAGGCAGGAATAAAATTTATCCTCAACTTTGCCGCAGTATACCTCAATGCTCCCAAAGGCGTTGCAGTGCATAATGAGAATATATCCCTCACTCTTGCAATGCTTGCAAGGCGCAGCGAGAACTGAGCAAACAGATAAAAGCAGAAAAAAGGGAACTTATTTCTTCCAATAAAGATCAATGCAACATACATTACAATTCTATATTTTCTATTGACTTTAAACTTAATGTAATTTATAATATACTTATATCCCAAAAGTAAAGGAGGAAAAAATCATAGCTGATATTAATAATCCAGGATCAAATAATCAGCCTCTAACTTCTGATACAAGCGAAAGTAAGTCGAAACTGCTCCCTATATTGCTTCTGATTTTTTTTGTCATAGCACTTGCTTATTTTGCTATCACATTCGGCAGGTTAGTGCCGCATACCACAGATCATTATTACAATGCTCTCATATCAAACGCCCAGGCTGGGATCCCTTACGAAGAGGCTATCTCAAGGGCTGATGAACAGATATGGCAGAACCGGATACAAGCTATTATCTACGGCGTATTCTCGGTCCTCTCCATTGGCGGTTCAGTTTTATGCATTCTGGCTATAAAAAACGCAGGATCCAGGAAATAACTATGAAAGAGCTGCCTTGGGCAGCTCTTTTTGCGTCCGCGCCAATGCAGATGTTTAGCTGAATGTTGACCCGCGCCGTCACAACACTATACATTATGCACTAACAACTAACCTCTGAATACGGCATATTCTCCAAAATTGTACTGGTCGTAAAAGATATTTTCTATATTGCAATTTGCACCGAATTATGTTATTATATAAGGTAAGAAGTTGCGCCATGACGTTTCATGGCAAATATATCAACGTACATTTTCAATGTACGGGTCAGGAGTATAATATGCCAAAAAGACAGGATATTAACAAGATCATGATAATCGGCTCGGGTCCTATCATCATCGGACAGGCCTGCGAGTTCGACTATTCAGGCACTCAGGCCTGCAAGGCTCTTCGTAAGCTTGGATATGAGATAGTCCTCGTAAACTCGAACCCTGCTACTATCATGACGGATCCCGATGTTGCTGATATTACTTACATCGAACCTCTCAACCTCGAAAGGCTTACTCAGATAATCGAAAAAGAACGCCCAGACGCTCTTCTCCCCAATCTCGGCGGTCAGTCCGGACTCAATCTCTGTTCCGAGCTTGACAAGGCAGGCGTACTCAAACAGTTCGGCGTTCAGGTAATAGGCGTTCAGGTCGATGCTATCGAGCGCGGCGAGGACCGTATAGAGTTCAAGAACGCTATGAAAGCACTCGGCATCGGTATGCCAAAGAGCGAGGTAGCATATTCTGTCGATGAGGCTGTTAAAATAGCTGAAAAGCTGAAGTATCCCGTTGTTCTCCGTCCTGCCTACACTATGGGCGGTGCCGGCGGCGGTATGGTATACAATATAGATGAATTGAAGGTCGTATGCGCAAGAGGTCTCCAGGCTTCTCTAGTAGGACAGGTACTCGTTGAGGAATGTATCTTCGGATGGGAAGAGCTTGAGCTGGAAGTTGTCCGCGATGCAGATAATAACAAGATCACAGTTTGCTTTATCGAGAACATTGACCCTATCGGCGTTCATACAGGCGATTCCTTCTGCTCTGCACCTATGCTCACTATCCCCGAGGACGTACAGGCTACGTTACAGGATATGTCATACAGGATAATCGAATCCATTGAAGTTATCGGCGGCTGCAACTGCCAGTTCGCACGCGATCCCGAAACAGGTCGTATAGTAGTTATTGAAATAAACCCCAGAACCTCACGTTCTTCCGCTCTTGCTTCAAAGGCAACAGGCTTCCCGATTGCTCTCGTTTCGGCTATGCTCGCCTGCGGTCTTACTCTCAAGGACATCGAATGCGGCAAGTACGGTACTCTTGACAAATACGTTCCTGACGGAGATTATATAGTTATCAAGTTCGCACGCTGGGCTTTCGAGAAGTTCAAGGGCGCTGAGGACAAGCTCGGCACTCAGATGAGAGCTGTCGGCGAAGTAATGAGCATAGGCAAGACCTACAAGGAAGCTTTCCAGAAGGCTATCCGTTCACTTGAAACAGGTCGCTACGGACTCGGCTTTGCTAAGAATTTCAACAACATGACCAAAGAGGAGCTCCTTGCACAGCTACGCTTCCCCACAAGCGAAAGACAATTCTTAATGTATGAGGCTCTCCGCAAGGGCGCAACTATAGATGAACTCTATGAGCTCACAAAGATAAAGAAGTACTTCATCGAGCAGATGAAGGAGCTTGTTGACGAAGAGGAGAAGCTCCTTACAATGAAGGGCTCAGTTCCTGCTGAAAATGTGCTCAGGCAGGCTAAGCTGGACGGATTCAGTGATCGTTACCTCAGTTCTCTCCTTGAAGTTACCGAGGAGGAGATACGCAATGCACGTATCGGCTTCGGTATAAAGGAAGCATGGGAGGGCGTTCACGTAAGCGGAACAAAGGATGCTGCTTACTACTACTCAACATATCACCTTGACGAGGACAAGAGTCCTGTAAGCACAGAAAAGCCCAAGATAATGATACTTGGCGGCGGTCCTAACCGTATCGGTCAGGGTATCGAATTCGACTACTGCTGCGTTCACGCTGCACTTGCTCTGAAAAAGCTGGGCTTCGAGTCCATAATAGTAAACTGCAACCCAGAAACAGTATCCACTGACTATGATACATCGGATAAGCTCTATTTCGAGCCCCTTACTCTTGAGGATGTTCTTGCTATACACGAGAAGGAGAAGCCTGTGGGCGTTATAGCTCAGTTCGGCGGACAGACTCCTCTCAACCTCGCAAACGACCTCAAAAAATACGGCGTTAATATCCTCGGTACTACTCCCGAGACTATCGACCTTGCCGAGGACCGTGACCACTTCCGCGCTATGATGGACAAGCTCGGTATCCCAATGCCTGAGGCTGGTATGGCTGTAAATGCTGACGAGGCTATCGCTATCGCAAACAAGATAGGCTATCCCGTAATGGTACGTCCTTCCTACGTTCTCGGCGGACGCGGAATGGAGGTCGTTCACGACGACGAGATGATGAGAGTATACATGAACGCCGCTGTTGGTGTAACTCCCGACAGACCGATACTTATAGACCGTTTCCTCAACCACGCTACAGAGTGCGAGGCTGACGCTATATCAGACGGTACACACTGCTTTGTTCCTGCTGTTATGGAGCATATCGAGCTCGCAGGCATACACTCCGGCGACTCAGCTTGTATACTCCCCTCAAAGAACCTGACAGAAAAGCAGGTGGCTACTATCAAGGAGTATACCAAGAAGATAGCTGTGGAAATGAACGTATGCGGACTTATGAATATGCAGTACGCTATCGAGGGCGACACAGTATACGTTCTCGAAGCAAATCCCCGTGCGTCAAGAACAGTTCCGCTGGTATCAAAGGTATGCGATATCAACATGGTAAAGATAGCTACGGATATCATCACTTCCTCTATCACAGGCAGACCTTCTCCCGTTCCGGAGCTCAAGGACAAGAAGATAGGTCACTACGGCGTAAAGGAAGCTGTATTCCCCTTCAACATGTTCCAGGAGGTGGACCCTCTCCTCGGACCCGAAATGCGTTCAACAGGTGAGGTCCTCGGTATATCTCCTTCCTTCGGCGAGGCTTACTACAAGGCTCAGGAGGCTACAAAGAACAAGCTTCCGCTGGAGGGAACAGTTCTCCTCAGTGTATGCGAAAGAGACAAGCCGGAGCTTGTTGATATCGCTAAGTCCTTCCACGAACTGGGCTTCCATATAATCGCTACAGGCAAGAGCTATGAGATGATAAAGGAAGCAGGCATACCCTGCGACAAGATCTTCAAGATATACGAGGGACGTCCGAATATCGCTGACGAGATCGCAAACGGTGAGATACAGATGATAATCAATACTCCCGCAGGCAAGACTAGCGCTCACGACGACAGCTATATCCGCAAGGCTGCTATCAAGCACAGAGTTCCTTACATGACTACCATGGCTGCTGCAAAGGCAAGCGCAGAGGGTATCAAGGCTATCAAGAACAACACACACCTCGGCGTAAAGTCGCTTCAGGCACATCACGCCGATATAAAGTAACAATAACAGTGCCGTCTCTTATCATGAGGCGGCACAAATGATATGGGGGATCAATATGAACAAAAAATCTTACAATGAATGCAGCGATCAGGAGCTGAAGGAAAGGCTCCTTGAAGCTGTGGATATGACTTATAACACAAAACTTGCTTTAAATGTGATAAAATGCCTTTTGATTGCTTTGGCAGTGACAATTTTACCTGCGATTATCCGCATTACAGACGTCAGACTGTGTTATCTGGCTGTCAGCGCGATATTCTTCGGGGCAGGAGCAGTTCATCTGAAACATCATCTGAGCCGCGGACGCTTCTGTATAAAGAGCGCGGCGGCGATTATATGGGGAGCTCTGAGCTTTGCATGGGTGTGCATATTTTTCCGCAATTTTGACCGCATAAACTACCTTATGCATTTATTCTTCCTTTTCTTCGGGATAGCTCTCATAGTGCTGAACTACGCTGACGCATGGCTCAGAAAGATACATTGCAGCACGGCTTGTGATATGAAATTCGCAAAAAACGAATACACAGGAAAAAGAGAGCCCACAGCTAATGTCGGCGACCGTACCGTAGTTTTTGACCAGGACGAGAATTTCCTCTCCCCCGGATACGGCGGAAACATCAGGTTTTTCATCAATCCGGACAATGTCAGCGAGCTGTACTGCAAGGAGCTTTTCCGCTCCGCAAAGCTCTCCGCGTGGATCTTCGGAGGAATGTGGTGCGCTTTCGTAGGCGTATTCCTTCTTGCAATGAAATTCGCATAAGCTTAACGATGATCATATATGTCAAAAGCTCCTGCTTTTTACGCAGGAGCTTTTTTGTCCGAAAATAAAAGCCCCCATATCATACAGGGGCTTCGGTGTTGAAGCAGTATTTTTTTACTTCTTGTTCTGCTCTTTCAGAAGGTCTCTGATCTCTGTGAGAAGAACTTCTTCCTTCGGAGGCTCAGCAGGCTTTTCCTCTTCCTTCTTCTTTCCCATGTTTACGACTTTATTAACTGCCTTTACCATGAGGAAAATACAGAATGCCATGATGAGGAAGTTGATGATAGCAGTGATAAAGTGACCCCAGTTGAGGTACTGTCCAGTATCACCAAGCTTGATCTTGCCGGCAACTTCAGCGCCGCCTATGCAGGCGATAAGAGGATTGATGAAGTCCTCAGTAAGGGCTGTTACAATGTTTCCAAATGCAGCACCGATAATAACGCCGACTGCCATGTCCATTACATTGCCTTTGAGTGCGAATTCTTTGAATTCCTTCAAAAACTTCTTCATTTTTTACAACATCTCCTTGATAAGATATAAAATAGATTTATTAAATTTCCGGCAAGCCGGGAATTTCCACTTTATTTTTGGCCTTTTTTGCCTTCATTTCTTCGGGTAGCTCTATAGCGTCTATCTCGTCGTTGTAGGTTCTTGCCTTTTTAGGCATAGCCTGTACGGCGCGATCCGCCTGTGCCATCATAGAACCTCTGCGCTGAGCTGCTCCTGCAGCTTCGAGATCATCGGCGTTAGCAGCCTTTGTACCGCCCATGATATTCCATGCCTTGCCCTTCTCGTTCGCTCTGAGCCCAGAAGCATCCACTGCCTTTGTGGAACCCATATAGTCTCTCATTCTGTAGTCATCCTTAGCCTTGAGCTTGCTGGCGTCGCCGACTTCTGCGCTCCTCATATACATACTGTTAAGCTTTGACGACTCGTTCTTTTTCAGTTCGCTTGCGTCCACTAGGGGAGTATCGTTCATATACGGATTGCCCTTTTTCTCAAAGCGCTTCATGCCCTCAATCTCATCTCCGCGCTTGCCGAAGAAATCGTTGGCATTATCCATTTCAGCGTGCTCTGTAGCCTTTCCACCGTCGAAAAACTCCCAGAAATCATCAGGCACCTCTACCTTTTCCTTATCCTCAACGGGAGGTGGAACAGGAGCCTGTGCGAACTGGGCTGGTATACCGCTCATATTCGGTACAACCTGCATGCCGGCTGCCGGAACAGCTCCCTCGGGAAGCTCTCCTATATGAGGCGGCTGAGCATACATCACGGGCTGACCGTAAACAGGCATACCATTCTGATCGTAGCCTATTATCTGCGGCTGGCTGTACATCACGGGCTGACCGTATACAGGCATACCGTTCTGATCGTAACCTATGAGCTGAGGCTGGTACATCACCGGCTGACCGTAAACGGGCATACCGTTCTGGTCATAGCCTATGAGCTGAGGCTGATACATCACCGGCTGACTGTATACAGGAATACCATTTGTCTGCTGTTGAGATGCAGCCTGCGGTGAAGCTGCTCCCTGAGGCTGAGGCCCCCCCTGCATCATGCCCTGCGGCTGGGGTATTCCCTGCATAACACCCTGGGGCTGGGGAATGCCTTGCATCATCCCCTGCGGCTGGGGTATTCCCTGCATGACGCCCGGCTGACGAAGACCACCAGCATTCTGGAACTGTGCCTGCCTTACAGCCTTGGATTGCTCTGGCAAAGTTACTCTGCCTGTATCGAGCTTGGGAATAAATGGCTCGTCTATATCGTCAAAGCTACTGAAATCGAACTCTTCGTCAGTATCATTGAGCTCAGCAGCTGTATATAGGTCTGAGGAAGAATCCCTCGACGAAGTATCACTTATAGTGAAAGTTCCGCTTCCAAGAGTAAATCCGCCAGTCGAAGGATCATCTTCGGAATGATATCCACCCATATCGACCTGTTCAATGTTAATATCCTGCGGATTATCAAGATTTGTTCCGCATTTTACGCAGAACTTGAAGCCCTTTTCATTGTTGGTTCCGCACTGTGGACATTTCATAAACATCACTCCTTTAGGCGAAAATACAGAAAAACCGCAGAGCCGTAAACATAAGTAGAACGACCTTTTTTGTCAAGCCATCCCCCTAACAGCTCTGCTATCATACACTTTCACAATTATATTATACCATTATGTTAATGGATTTTCAAGAGGTTTGATAAAAGATTGTGCAATACTGTGCTAAAGCAACATAGCTTTTTGTATACAATAACGCTTTATGTCGTTTTTATGAGCTTTCTTCCGAGTAAACGAACTTATCCTGATACGTACCGCCCTTCCTCCCATTGGTGAATAATAACAGATAAACCACCTATATTGTTATGTATATACCGCGATTTTACAAATATAACCCCAAACCACTATATTTTCACAAAGAAATATGTTATAATGTAGTGTATCCTTAGGGGAACTTTATTCCGCCCTCGACGGATATATTTCATTTATGAAAAACAGGCTTTCAGTAAAGAGAAAAATAAAGAACAAAAGTAAATTATTGCAAGCTGAAATATGACAGCGGATTGGAGAATATCTATGCCCAAGAAAAGGATTAGCAAAGAAAAAAGTATCAGGCACGCAAAAACTACGACCGAGGTCGTTATAAGCCTTATACTCCTCGGAAGCTGCGGTCTCTTTGTCAAGAACGCCTTCACCGACGTCACAAAGGTGGAACAGTCACCATACTACGACAACAAGGATATACCAGAGGACAACATGACGCAGACTACCGAACCTGACCCTAATCAGGTAATTTACGAGACCCTCACGGTCGATACTACCGATAAGTTTTACGGCGATCTTATACTCGTAAACAACGATCATCAGTACTTCTACTCAGGAAACGAGGCTCTTGTGAACATCTACGATATGAACATTGAGAACGACCGTAGTTTCTTCTCAGTAGTGGACTCCTCCTATACCATACTCCGGCAGGTATACGAGCCTATGGCAAAAATGATACAGGATTTCTACAACATATACTACAATGACACCCTTGAAATCTACGGCTCCTACCGCACCTCAGAATTCCAGCAGCAGCTCTATGATCAGGATCTTGCTTCAACAGGAAACGAAGAATCCAATCGCGTTGCCCGTGCAGGATACAGCGAACACGAAACAGGTCTCGCCTTTGATTTTACAGAGACCGTCAACCACGACTACAACGGCGATGGAGACTTCGCATGGATAAACGCCAACTGTTACAAATACGGCTTTATAGTACGCTATACTCGCTCCAAGGAGAGCGTAACAAAATTCCGCGACGAACCGTGGCACTTCCGCTATGTGGGCATACCCCACGCTTATTACATGGATACTCATAATCTCTGCCTTGAGGAGTACATAGACCTCTTGCGCAAGTACCCCTACGAAGGCGAACACCTTGAATTCAGCTGTGAGTCCACAGATTATGAGGTATACTTCGTCGCTTCCCACGACGGCGAGCAAAAAACGAATATCCCCGTCCCTAACGGAATAAGATACGATATATCTGGAAACAACGTTGATGGTTTCATAGTTACGGTATACAAGGGCCAGAAGCCTCTCGTGGAGGAATTACCCACAAAAGAATTTGAGGACGTTTCAGACCAGATAAATGGCTCGGAGGAAGATAACGAAGAAAACGGCGACCAGTCAAGCGAATATTAATCTGTTCTCATCAACTTCCTTAGGGCTGGTTTTAAGATACACAAATTATGAATAATTATTCACCGGGTAGAAATGCAGACTGTGTTTCTTCCCGGTTTTTTATGTATTTCACAGCATAATGTACAATAAAATCTTTGCGATTTAACGAAGCAATTGTGCAAAAAGCAGAATCACAATTTTGATATCACAACTACTCGGCTGTATATCACTTTTTGCCTATTTAAGGCAATCTCGATAATTATTCATTCAAACGCGAATACTCTGAAAAGATACTGGGCTGTATATCCGGGATTGCCTGTTATGGCAGATTTTTGCAACTTGTCCTACCATTGTCATTGATTTGACAATATCAGTATGTCATGCTATAATGTAATCGCCAAGAGGTTCACACGACCATTTAACAAGTTGACAGGAACTTCTAAAGGCATACATGATTTAGGAGGGTTTTATTATGAAAAAAGTATTATGTTTATCAGTTGCTCTTATCTGCCTTGCTTCAGCTCTGACAAGCTGCAATCTCAAGTTCCAGACATCAAGCAACTACGAATCAGACAACGAGAAAGTATCTGCTGTTACAGAAACAGTAAAGTCCGAAAAGAGCTCAAAGAATTCCAATAAGACAGGCTTGGACGGATTTTATGGCAAATGGCAGTGTGAAGAGCTCGAAACAGAAGAGGGTAAAACAGATAATTTATGGGGTGCAGACGCTTTTACTCTTTTCCAGATTGAGATTAACAAGGACAATACTGGCTCCTTCTTCTCTTTCCTAACTGCAGGCTTTTTAGGCTCAGAGGAGCCTCTAGACATCAAGTGGGAAAAGAAAGACGAGAACACCATTACATTTACAGTTATTGATCCCTACGAGGGAACTACCGCTAACGAGGAAAGTCTTATAGACGAGGACGAGGTCATGACTCTCATAAAAGACAGCGATAAGCTTATCCTTGATATGTCAGACGATATGTCCGTCTTCAAAGCTTATCTTGCAAAGGTAGACAGCTTCACTCCAATTCCCGAGGATACAGAGATGTCATTCGACTTATCAATAGGCGCAGACACTGATATCGATTTATCTGACGAAAATTCCTACGATTTCGAGTTCGAGATTAAAACCGAGCCTACTTCAAAGGCACACTTAAACATTTATTGACCTCTTTTGGAATAATATGTAATAATAGAAATGCGACAGTCTTTTCTGCCGCATTTCCATTTTGTAAAGATTTTTCTTGACATTAATTCACCTTTGGTGTATAATAATTATGTTGTGAGCGCCCTAACAGCCTAACGGTTTAACTCAGTTATACTTGTTAAGTACAGTTGCAATGCTACTTATTTTAATTTTCAGGACGCTTATAAACTAAAATAACTGCTTGTGTAGCACAGCTGGTAGTGCAGCGCATTCGTAATGTTCAGAGCGTCTTATAAAATTTAATAATTGCTTGTGTAGCACAGTTGGTAGTGCAGCTCATTCGTAATGAGCAGGTCGCAGGTTCGAGTCCCGTCACAAGCTCCATATCTATGTTACAAAACAGATCCCAAGCCAAAAACTCCCGATTATTCGGGAGTTTTTGCGTATCGAAAGACGAATATTTTTTATGTGAAACCGTAGATCCCAAACCGTAAAAATACGACTCGAACGCGACAAAAGGCGTTTTGAGAGCTGATACATAGGTAATCAGGAATAAAAGTATGGAAAAGCTCAGGAAATAGCCCAAAACCGAATATAGTTTTACAACCTATTTAAAGCCGATTTTATTAGTTTCTTACAGAAGCTATACAAGGTCGGCTTTTTCTTATTATCATAATAATAAAAAAATAGGCACTTTTTTATGAACGAAATCTTTATATTTGTTTTTTCATGCCTATAAAAACAGTTTAGTGCCAAATTACTTGACAAATAATCTTTTAATGTTAATATATACATATAGCACAAAAACGCAATATATATGTTATATTTTTTGGAAACGGAGGAAGGCCCAATGCACAGCTGATTTTAGATATTTTAACTTTTAAACACTTGTAACTTTATCGTAAAAAAGCATTATTAATTCAAAATTGCTGAATTAACTAGTGCTATAATTCGTTATGTTTTATTAAGAAATGGCGTATGTTGATATTTATGAAAATATATTTTTATGAAGGGAGCTTTATTATGTTTAAAACTAAAAAGAAAATATTGTGCTCAATTATTGCATTAATAATTGCAGTTACTGTTTCAATTCCATTGATTGCCAATGCACTCAATATCTATAACGATCCAAACGGAGATGGAGATATTTTACTAAATGATAGTGTATTAATAACTCAATATCTTGGAGGTGTAGTTTCTGTTAACAATCTCGAAAAATTAGATTTTGATAATGATGATATTATAAGTATGGCTGATGCATATGAAATTCAATTATATAATCTCGGATTATTAAACCCAGGTACTATTTATTCTCCATCTGCTTCAACTTATAATGGACTATCATCTGAAACCTATCATGTTTTTGATGCTTCAACAGGTGATTATTTACCATATAACTCATATTCTTTATTTGATTTTAATCCAATTCCTAATAATACTAATGAACCAGATGCCCCCGATGCTGTGATAGGAAACGATGGCAGAATTCCATCTTGGGATAAATCTGGAATTGTAAAGATTATATCTACTGATGGGGTATATAATTATTATGGTACGGGCTTTGTAATCGCTCCTCATATAATTGCAACAGCAGCCCACTGCGTATTTGATTATGATGCTATTATTCCTGACAACCTTTCTTCTCAAAAAGGGTATGTTATAAGCAATATTAGATTATTTAATAATAATGGCGTTAATACTTTAAATGCAACCCCCGTGGAATGTCACGTCCCGTGGTCGTATATTTCTTCTGCATTTGATAGGCTTAAAGTCAATGCATATGATTATGCGTTGATTTCTGTAGAGGAAGATTTAAGTGATTATATGTGTTTTAATTTAGGTGTTGCCTTGGACTCTGCGGTAACTAATGAAACTGATATTACAATTTCGGGATTTCCAGGTACAGTAAATGGAAACACTGTTAATAATTCCTATCTTGATCAGATGTATTTAGGTACAGGTTCTTTAGTAGAATGGAGTGATTATATAAGTGCATATTATTATAATCTTTTTCAATATAATGATGATAGAATGTTTTTCTATGATGTAGATACTTCTGGCGGCAATAGTGGTGGCCCTATTTATGTAACCAAACATGTTTATGATAAAAATGGTAATAATCATCAGGTTTATTACGATGTTATTGGAATATGCACAGCTGAATTTACTGAATATGGTATAGGAGTGGTTAATATGGGGATGAGAATGAATGGAGAATTACTTAGATTTTATTTAGACAATAATAATATAAATTGGTGATGAAAAAAACTTTACACCAATATGGAGCTTTTAGGATAATAAAACTTCAAATTATTTAATTGATTTATTCTATACCAAGCAACTTTTTTGTATCGCTTAACTTATACGTTTTACGTACCTAAAATATCTATCTTACGCTAATTACTTAACATACTATGATAAAGTGTTAGAATACCTACATACGTAAACAACCATTCTTATTATTTATGTTAAAACCTCATATTGACTACTTAACTTTTTAAAACCTTTTAAACATATAATTATAAATGCCTTTATATCGAGGTGATTCCAATGTACATTAATACATCTGCAAGTTAAATTATCAGGTCATACAATAAAACAAATAGGAGGGTTATTTATGCACTCAAAAAGAATTTTATCATGTATCTTAACATATTCAATTATGGCTTCGGCTATAAGTTTTAATTCAATTACTACTTCTGCTATTCAGCAGGATATAGTTATACAACCAAGAGATAAAATAACAAATCTGTTATCAGAAAAAATCTGTAATTCTTCTGACGAATCAATTCCTGTAGTTCTTTGGCTTAATAAAGTTGATGACTCAGAGATTGAGTCTAAGATTGAAGAGAAGATAGGTTATAACATCGAATCATTAGAAGTTAACTATTCAGCTCCCTCAGAAGAATTAATCAATGAGTTGTCAAAGGCTGCAAACGGTGAACCTGATACGTATCTGGATTTTTTGATGAAAAGGCATTTGGATTTGACAGCATCTGAACGCAATGCTGAAAAAGAACGAACAGATTTATATCAAAAAACCAAAATAGAAGTACTTAGAGAAATAAATACCGCTGCATCGGAACAATTATTAGATAAAATAGGTATTGCAGATAGTAAAATAGGTTTTGTCAGTTCCTATGCTCCAATGATTGTTTGTGAAATCCCTATTAATGAAATTAATAGTATTGCTGAACTTGATGAAATATCAGAAATTGATTATTATACCCCTATTAAAGGGGAAGATTGTTCAATTAATTTTGGAACAACTAAAAACACTGTTGGAATAAATAAAATCAATAACCTCATTGGGCTTACAGGTAGTGGAGTAAATATAGGAATATATGAAACGTGCACAGTGTCCAGTCAGTATTATTCATTGTACGATTTGAATACGTCACAAGTTTCAATTATAGGTCCATCTTACAATAATGGTTCTGATCACTCAACATATTGTGCAGGAGTTGCAGCAGGCAGTAATGGTATAGCACCTTCAGCTAATATTTACTCTGCAACCTGTGAATATGATTGGCAATCATTTGATTGGAATAATTATAGTAATGCACAAATGTCTAATTTAGAAGCTTTGTTAGCTAGCGATGTTGATTTAGTCAGCATAAGCTGGGGCTCAAATAATTTTATAGATTGTTATAATTATTGGTCGAAATATACTGATTACTTGATTGAAGATACTTCCAAAACAATTGTATGTGCGACAGGTAATAATTATAATGATTATGTTATTAATCCATCATCTGCTTATAATTGTATAGCTGTAAACGGCTTCATAGATACATACAATAATCAGGCACAAGAGCTTTTAAATGATTATTCTTATGATCACGGAAATGGTTGCTTTAAGCCTGATGTTATAGGTCCGTCATTAAATAATGGAACAAGTACCGCAACTCCTTATATAGCGGGCATGATCGCACTCATGTATCAATATAAGCCAAGTTTGGCAGCTCGTCCGGAACTGACCAAAGCAATTTTAATGGCATCGTGCCATAGAAAATGTTCAAAAGTATTGATCAATAATAGTATTTCTAATATTAATGAGCCAATGACTGAAGGATTATCATATCATCAGGGGGCAGGTATTCCTGATATGTACCGTATGATTAGCATCGTTGCTCAACACACATATGGAAACGGAGTATTAAGTTCAAATAATAGCTTTGAAAGAAGAGTTAATATTGTTCAACCATCTTATAATTCTGAATATGTTAATTTTACAATGGCTTACCTTCAGACTAATGTGCCCAGCGGATCTGTTTCTGGTACAATAGATGACTATGATTTTTCTGTTACTAACAATGGATCAACTTACTATTCAAATAAAAGTAAAAGTTCAACAGAAGTTATATATAAGTCTCTGACATCTGATCCAAATTATGAAATGAGAATATATAAATATTCAGGAAATTCAGATTATGTTAGATATGGATATGCATGGTCAACAGATAATGAACGCTATTTTAATACTTATGGTGAAGAGGGTGTTTATTACCTAAAAAACTACAAGAGTTCATATTATCTTTCAAGAAACACAGTGAATGATAAGGCTTATCAAACATCATTTAGCAATTCATTAAATAATCTTTGGGTATTAGACAGCTTATCTTCAAACAGCAACTCTTATGCATTACAGAATGCCAATATATTATCAAATGGATTAGGTCTTGGAAGTATAATTAGTGGAACCTCGTATTATGCACTAGAAGGCAGTGGTGCTTCGGTAAGTTCGATAAGTGTAACCTATGATGCAGTAACAGGTACATATACATTTAAACGTTCTGTTAATGGATTAACATACGCTTTAGGAATTAATAATCAATCAACATCAACAGGAGAATTTGCAAGTTGGTCACCATATAGTGCAAACAATGCGTCTCAGAAATGGTATCTTGAAACCGCAAACTATAGATCTGGAGATGCTGATTATGATGGAACAATTACGCAATATGATAAAACAATTGTCCAGCAGTATTTACTAAACCTATATTCATTAATAAATAATCTCCAAAAGTATTTGTTTGATGCAAACAGAGATAATAGTATTGATATGGCTGATGTTCTTACTATTGGTCAAATGGTATGATTCATTATTAAAATTAATATGCAGATAAGACCGACTGCTTTCACAATCGGTCCCATCATATACTCTTTTATTGCACTATTTGCCGTTTACATAGAATTTGGGATTGACTCTTAGTTTCTTTCCATATATCTTTGCAGTTTAATACTTAGTATTTACATTCATTGATAAAAAGCAGCCTGTATATCACAAATACAAGCTGCTTTTTAGTTAAAATAATTTTAAGAAGTTTGCCACTTACTCTGTATTTCCACCTGGTACAAATTCAGATTGCTTTATTATCTGTCCCTTTATAAGGTCTGTACCAGCTATTTTGTATATTTGCTCAGGAGTTAATGAACATCTCAAAACTGTACTGGTAAAATCCGCCTCTGAAACGTCAATTCCTATAAAGTCGCAGACTTCTTTTGTTTTAACAGAATATGCTTCCTGATACTTCTTGTCAGAAAGATCATTTTTGAAAGCGCCCGCCATTTCGTTGATCTCATCAGCTGAATACACTGATGTATCCAGTGTATTTTTATACTCCTCTGTCGCTTTATTAACCTCGGAAGTTATCTTAGCATAATCGATCTTAAATGTACACCACATCATTACGTCTATCTTTTCATGTCCTGCATCAATGTCGTTTTTCAGCTTTTCTGAGATTATCTCATTTCCATTTATATCTGTTGGCTGTTTATCCGGAGTTGTATCAGCAGATTTCGGATCAATAAACAGGTAAAAATCATCGGTATAAATGTATCCGTTCATTAATCTTACAGCAACAGCTTCTTCTATATCAATATCCTTGATCTTATATATGTTCATTGATATTACTGATATAGTTGAATTGGGCAGATTTATAGTAACAGGAGATGCATCTATTTGTTCGCCGATCCTTTCAGCTTCGATAAGCGTATTCTGCTTTTCATAATCAACATAAGTGCCATTCTTTTTTATTGCAACAGTAGCAGTAGAATTACGAAAATCATCTTTTAAATTTGTCGTCTGAGTTGTTTGTGGCGGGTCAGTAATAATTCCCGTTCCGGTCGTAATACTTTGCACTCCTGTAGTTTGGACTTGTGTTGTTATAGTTTTAGTAGTTGAAGGAACATTTTGTGTTCCGGTTGCAGAAGTTTTTACGCTGTTTTTCGTTGTTGATACAGAGAATGTTGTCCTTTTCGCAACTGACGAAGTTACTGATGTTGTAATCTTACTTGTAGAATAAGCGGCAGTAGTACCTGACGAAGATGCATTTTCTGTTGTTGCAGAACTTACTGTCGCAAATGAATTATTTGTCGTTGTAACAGAATTTATAGTAGTATCTGTTTCAGATATCAAATCAGAGTTATTAAATGTATCCTTTGGCATTTTCATTGATGATGAAAAATGCCAAGCTCCGACACATACTATAACTGCTGCACAGAGTCCTGAAACAGCAAGGGATACTTTTTTGATACGCATGGCACGTATTTTCTTACGTTCAAGAATGGCATCAACTTCTCTTGTGACTATCTCAGCCATTTCTTTATAGTCCATCATAAGAATATCCCTCCTTTTCAAGTTGTTTTTTCAGTGCACCCTTAGCACGGTAAAGCAGATCTATGACCTGCTTTTGAGATTTTTTCATAATCTTTGCCGTTTCCGAGTGATCGAAACCTTCAAAGTAAATAAGATACAATACCTGACTGTATTCAGGCTTCAGTCTGTTTATAGTCCGTCTAAGCCTGATTTTTTCTTCGTCGCTTATATAGCTTTGCTCTATACTTTCTTCGCCTGAGATATCAGCCGCTTCTTCAAGTGGGACTTCGTGGCGTTTGGAAAGCTTTCTGAGGTGATCAAGTGCGGTATGCCTTCCAATAGCATAAAGCCATGTCTTGAAAGCTCCCTCACCCTTGAATTTAGGCTGTTCGGAAAAAAGCTTGATAAATGTATCTATAGCCAGTTCCTCTGAGGTATGAATATCACCGACTATACTGAAAAGGTAAAAAATAAGTCCATCTTTATAATCGCGGATTATTTCTTCGATCGCTTTTTTATCTCCTGAGAGAAAACGGCTGTAACATTCAGCGCCGTTATTCATAGTGTTCTCCCTTCAAAAAATGATCGTGAAATGCAATTAGCAATACATTCTTCTATTAATTAGTCGTAGAAAAAGGAGCTAAAATCGCATATATAATGTGGATTTTCTTAGATTTGTAGTATATGTACAATAACAAAGCTGTCGATATGGTTATTATAACATATTTTTTGAGAATTGAAAAGTTTTTTTGAAAAAACTGCGATTTGGAGCTTGATAAATGCGACTAATTAGTGAAAAGGCAAATAAGTACATCAATACATTCCAAAACAAATAAAAAAGACCGTATATGCAAATATACGGCAGTACCTTAATAAAGGAGGTCTTAGTATGAAAAAAATGATCAATATTTTATTGACAGTGTCAATGCTGACAAGCTGTATCGCTGTTCCGTTTGCTGCAAATGCTGCTGAACCGCAGACAGCAATAGTTCAGACAAGTACAGAAGAAAACTTTAATATCTCTGAAAAACTGAAGGGCGATATCGAGGCAGGTCTTGAAAAAATCGATGTTATCATTCAGTGCGTAATTAAGTATGACGTTAAGTCAATTACTGCTGAGATTCAGAATGCAGTGGCTGAATATGCCGAAACACTGGATACATCAGTGTATTCAGCTGATGAGATCAATCAGATGATAGGTGAATTCAAAAACGAGCTCGGAGACCAGAAGTATCAGGAAGCTTACTCAGCTAAATATCAGGAAATATGTGATTATATTGGAATTGATGTTACTGAAGCTGAGTTTGTTGGTACAAAATTATCATGCACATTAACCCCCGAGCAGATATACAAGATTGCAGACTCTGAATACATTAAAGGTATTGTCATTGAAAAGTCTGAATTTGTATCGGGTGAGGAGTTAGGCTATTATCAGGTTGAAGTAACCGACAATAAGGTCGAAGAAGCCGAAAAGGCAAAGGAGCTTTTCAGCAAGTACATTGAGGAAAACAAACTCGATGCAAAGGTTGTGGGACAGGAGACATATCCTGATTATGCTCAGCCTATAATCATTGAATTCAATCCCCAAACTGTTCAGGAGGTCCTGTTCATCAAATTTGCTCATGAAAATAATATTGACAGAACACTCTTCACTTTTAAACCGATAATAGACGGTTTTTCCACTGATACTACAACTCCTAAGGAAGTTCTAAAGATTACAGATACTGGGAAAATCTGTGAATTATTCAGCGGATATATTGAAGAAAATAAACTTGATGCAAAGGTTACAGGACAAGAAAAATACCCTGATTATTCTCAGCCTGTAATTATCGAATATAACACTCAAACTGTTCAGAATGGTTTGTTACTCGAATTTGCGGAACAGAACAATATCGACAGAACGCTCTTCACATTTGTACCTATTATTAATGGTGTTCCAATTACAACAGCAAATCCTAACGGTAATACGCCAACAACAACTACAACTACAACAGCAGTTCAGGAAGCACAGGCATTATTCAATAAATACTTTGAAGAAAACAAAATGGATGCAAGGTGCATAACAAGCGAGAATTATCCAAGCAACTATCCACCACTCGTAATTGAATATGCTACTGAGAGTGGCACTATTACAGGTCCGATGATAGTTGAATTTGCTGAAAAGAACAACATAGATCGCACCCTGTTTACAGTGGCACCCACAGTAAATGGTGTTCCGATGATAGCACAGGATGTTGATACAAATGTTAAAGGCGATACCAACTGTGACGGTCAGGTAGATATGGCTGATGCGGTACTTATCATGCAGGCTCTTGCAAATCCAAATAAGTATGGTATAGATGGTACTGCAGCAGTTCATCTTACTGAACGGGGTAAACTCAACGGAGATATGGACGGCGACGGTCTTACAGTTGGCGATGCACAGGCTATACAAGAAATACTCCTTGGTAATAGATAACAATTTGAGAATGAGAAAGCTCCGTAATTTTTACGGGGCTTTCTTTATGTATGAAAAGACAACTATGTTCAATGTTGATAAATCCTTTTTATATATAATTTTTTAGTGGGGAGGTCGATAATACTGGCATGGAAGAAAAAGCTCACGCCGCAGCAAAAAGCTGAGTACAAGGCAGAAAAGCGTGAGAAAATGCAAAACTTATTCAAGAAGATCGATGACGGCGTTAAGGACGTTTTCGAGTCTGACAGCTATAAAGATTGCCTGCGGTATATGAGTAAGTTCACGAATTATTCCGCAGGCAATTGTATTCTGATTATGCTTCAGAAGCCAGATGCAAGCCTTGTGGCGGCATTCGGCAAGTGGAAAGAGCTCGGCAGGACTATCAACAAAGGAGAAAAAGGCATAGCCATTCTCGCCCCGATGTCCTTCAAGTCCAAAGAACTCAAGGAGCAGCTTGTAAAGGACAGTAGCGGCAATCAGGTTTACAATGCTGATGGAACTGAGAAAAAGGAAAAGGTCGAGGTCGAACAAACCTCCATAGGCTTCAAAAAGGTATATGTCTTTGACGTATCTCAGACCAGCGGCGAACCTATTCCCGAATACGTCCATGAGCTGAATGAGGCTGTTGAGGACGAACACGTTGAAGCTGTAATTAACGCTGTTCACGATATAACAGGAATTCCTGTGGATTTTGAGGACATAAGCAGCGGAGCAAAGGGATATTACAGCTACGGCGAACAGCGTATAGTGATACAGGAAAATCTCAGCGGCGCACAAGCCGTAAAGACTGCTATTCACGAATGTGCTCACGCACTGCTGCACGATCCCGATAAAAAGCTTCCAACGGCAAATGCTTCCCGAAGTGATAAGGAAGTACAGGCTGAATCGGTAGCATATATTGTGGCTTCAAGGTATGGTATTGATACAAGTGACTACAGCTTTCCATATATAGCCTCTTGGAGTCAGGGAAAGCAGCTTGAACAGCTCAACCGCTTCCTTAATGAGATACAGGAGACTGCGAGGACAATATGTGATGCCATAGACACCGAGCTTCAGGCTTTATACGAAAACCAAACAGAAGAACAGACCGAGGACGAGTGCCTCGGTCTTGCTATGTAACAGGAGTGATAATTATGATAGGAATCCTCATAAAAAACAACGAAAAAACACTATTCACAGGACTGCCAAAGGAAACCGAAAAACTTGAAAAACAGCTGGCAGGTATCGGTCTGAATGTACCTCTGCAAGAAGTAAACCTTTCAAATCATAATGATATCGGGTATGAGCTTGAGATATATGCCCAGAGTCAGATCGACATGGAGGTAGCTTCAAGAATAATTCTGCATGATAATATCGGACAGCTTAATGACCTTATGCTGTACATTTCACAGGGAGATGCCGATAAAATGTATGACAGGATATGTAAAAGCCATGCTGAAACGATCTCAGACCTATACAGCGAATTAACGACTCCGCCTGAGAGCGAGACTACAGATAAGCTCGTCATAAGAACTACTATGAACTATAAGGCAAACTTCTATGAGCCTGCCGACTGTATAGTTGATAAAGCTATCGCTGTCCCTCATGAGGAATATAGTGTTCTTATCAATATTACTGATAACTGCTATGATTTTATCGCTGATAATCAGGAGTGTATGTATTATGATAAGGATAATAACAGTCATTGTCTCCTCATATATGATGAGGAAAGCGGTGACGGAATTCTCATAAACGCAGACGGCTGCAACTTTGCTAAGTATTCAGCATTTATACCTCATGCAAAGGAAATGATAGAACAGCATGAAATGGAGCAATGCGGACTGAAAGCAGTCAAAGCTCCAATTACAGAGAGTGAAAAAAAGCTTCTTGACACCATATCCGGTGTCGCAGACAGGATTGCCACATTCGCGCATCTCGGTCATAAGGACTTTACTATTGAAGATACGCTGAAAGAACTTGACTGTTCTCTGGACGATGTACATGATATGCTGCTTAATGCTATCGCACAGAAAGTCAGAAACCTTGACGGGATAAGCTCTGTTGAAGTCAGTAATCTCAGCATTCCCCTGCAGCCCGAAATAACCGTTACAACAGAAGAAACAGAAGAACAGACCGCTGATGAAGAACTCAGCGGTCTTTCTTTGTAATATATAGGAGGTAAACTATGAAATTCATCAAATTGAAGCTCTTTTCACCGATAATGGTAAAGGGAGAAGCACCATACGAAAATCCCTGGGACGGCGGCGATGACTACCGTATTCTTATCGAGCGTGAGAAGAAAAAGTGCAGGAACGATATGTATGAAGCTGTATGCGAGAACCTGTCCCCTGTAGTTCTTCCCCATTGCTTTGAACACAACATATATTCCGCAGTTCCTGCTGTTGAGGAAAAGAACGGCAGGCTAATGCTCTGCCTCAACTGTGAATGTTACCGCACACTTTCGGAATCAGAGCTTGATGAGCTCTGCGGCTGGTGGGAGAACAAGGTGGTCGAGGCTAATGAAAGGCTCAGTAAAATACGTATAAAAACAAAGAAACTCGGCAGGATAATCATTTACCTATGGTTTATGAACGGATGGTCGGTGGAGCCGCTATTTCCTGCAAGACAAGGAGGCGAATAATATGAATTTCCCAAGTAGAAATGAAGTTGAAAGAATCCGCAGGCAGTATCCTGCAGGAACAAGAATATGCTGCGACGATATGCCCGAGGATCCGCGACCTGTTCCCTCCGGGACTATGGGAACTGTTATTGGAGTCGATGATATGTGCAGCATTATGATGAAATGGGATAATGGTCAAGGACTTTCCCTCGTTCCCGGCGTTGACAGCTTTCACGTCATATCTCAGGAAGAAAGTATATCCGAAGCACCTGACATGGGTATGCAGTTATGAAAGTTAACGCCGCAGAGGAAAGCTTCGAGCTTATGAATATGCTCGGACAGTATGTGCTGTTCACAAATATGCGAGTCGATCGTGATACTGTTCCTCAGGATCTGTATGTATATGACGTCAGGCACGATTATGACTGCACAGGCGAGATATGTGAAATAAAGCCATCTGTAATAGTAAATCATTGGGGTACAATTATCTGTAAAGAGCCTATCGAACTGGATAGCAAATGGAACAGCAGAGCTGTGGACAGCAATGATTACAGTTATATCGCCGACAATATAAAACTCGATGAATATATTAATACGGACTGTTATGAAGAAGAGTCCGAGGAAATGGAGATGAGATAATGGCAGAAAGAAAAAGACCAATGTGTCCCATAATAGGGGCTGACGGCAATATATTCAATTTGCTCGGAATAGCCTCAAGGACACTGAAAAACAACGGAATGGCTGATGAAGCTAGGGAGATGTATGATCGCGTGACTTCTTCGGGAAGCTATAACGAAGCTCTCTGCATCATTTCAGAGTACGTTGATCCCTGCAGAGAACAGGATATGAATGAGGAAGCCGAGGGCTTATCCCAGCAGTTCTGACTGCTGTTAATATAGATATCAGAAACAGCGACGGCTCGGCAGCCGATACTGCCAATCTCGGAGCGATAAAGGAGGAATGAAATATGAATACGTCCTGATACTCTTTGAAGAAAGGAGGTATTATGCGTACAAGCAAAAGATACGAGAAAGCAAGCGTTGTACTTAGCGGAGATGTGCCGTCAATGCTGAAAAGAGTAAAGACGGTCTTATCATGTAAGCAGTACCGTGAGCTTTGTTCAGCCGTTAATGATGCGGCAGACTATACTACTAAGAAAGGAATGATATCAGCCTGTTTACAGGCAAAGAAAAATAATTTTTAAGCCGCCTGTCGGGAGCAGAAATGTTCCGTACAGGCGGCTTTTTCTGTTTCCAACGCATTGCGGCGGAAAGGAGGAGTATGAACAGTTTCATGTCATGGGTGGGAGGTAAGAAATCTCTCCGCGACAAGATAATAGTACGTTTTCCGCTTGAATATGGGCGGTATATAGAAGTTTTCGGCGGTGCAGGATGGGTGCTTTTCCATAAAACACCCGAAGCCTTTGAAGTATTCAATGACGCCAACAGCAATCTTGTAAACCTTTATCGCTGTGTCAGACAGAATGCCCGAAAGCTCATATATAAGCTCAGATATATGATAAATGCCCGTGATGACTTCCGCTGTATAGCGCAGCAGCGCAGGAGAGGTATTTTTACACGATTCCATGACTATGACAGAGCAGCTAAGTTCTATTATCTCATACAGTACAGCTACGGTCATAAAACTGACCAATACTGCTGTAAACCTGTTTCCATGTGGAAAAGATTCCCGCTTATCGAAAGGGCAGCTGAAAGACTGCAAAATGTAGTGATCGAGAATAAGGACTTTGAAGCTCTCATCAGGCTGTATGACAGACCTGACAGCTTATTCTACTGCGATCCGCCCTATTATGATACGGAGAGCTTCTATAACGATGTTGATTTCACAAGAGAGGATCATATAAGGCTGAGGAATACCCTGCTTGAATGTGAGGGGAAATTCCTTGTGTCATACAATGACTGCCCTGAGATAAGGGAGCTGTGGGATATCCCCGGTATATACATTGAGAAAGTTGTAAGACCTAATAATCTTGCACTGCGGTATGAAAACGGCGCTGAATATCACGAAGTATTTATCAGTAATTACGATACGTCCGAAAGACGTAATTTAAACCGTCAGCTGTCATTTCTTGACGATGACGAGGAAGGAAATTGATATGAAACAGATAATACACACCCTCGGATATGTCGATGATAACGACGAGATCGTTATCATGGGCAGTATCCATAAAGATAACACTGAAAGGATCGTCCGCTTTACACTCGGCGAAGAAATAACGGCACAGGTACTTGAAGCAAGCGCCCATATTCCTGCAGGCTTTGTTGACCGTATATACAAAGGCGGTTCATGATGAACGATGAACTGAAAATGCTCGACAGGAGCAAGTGTATCGATGATGATAACGAGTATGCAGGAAAGCTGCTGATAATAAAGCCATCATCGCTGAAAGCGGAATACAGACAGCCGTACTTTCAGTATTTCTATGCAGCAAGCGGATTCGGCTGTTATCCCGATAAGCTCGGCGGAAAGGTCTTCGGAAAGTTCCTCGCCGACGGTGAGGAATGCTGTTTCCGCAGAAGTGATTTTATTGGAGTGGCTGATAAAGAAAAACTGCCGCAGTGGGTAAAAACAAGGCTTGACCAGCTTACTGCTCCGAAAATGTGTATAAGGGTATTTCAGATCGACGACTGCAAGGATAAAGATAAGCGTATGTTTATGAGCTACGAAAATGTCATGAAAAGTGCAAACGTTGATCCTGAAATATATCGTCAGGTATACGGCGGATTAGTAAACTGCTCGGATATTGAAAGCGTTTTCTCACTCTGCAATACTGAATATCCTCCCGGATATTGCGGACATTCAATGTCTGTAAGCGATGTTGTGGAGATATGTGACGGCAGCGATAAGGGCTTCTATTACTGCGACCATATCGGCTTTCAGAAGATAGACTTTGATATATCAAAAGTCGACTGCAGCGATATGCTGAGAGTTCTTATCTGCGAGACAGGTAAAGAGCCTTATGAAGCTGAGATACGTGATGAGCTTAAAGCAAAGCAGAGTGTGGTCGGCGGTCTTATCGAGCCTGTATACTTCACACGGGACGATAATGTCCTCGTCTATTGCGATGAGGAGTTCCTGCTGAAAGGCTATGAGCCTAACCGAAAAGTCGGAGATACAATAATACATGGCACTTTTATGGTTGTCGGCAATGGCGAAAACAAATATCATGAGGGTATCGAGATATCACTTACCGATGAGCAGATAGAAAGATACTCAGAAATGTTCAGATATCCGCTGATATATATGACAAAGGAAGAACTTGCCGAAAATCAGGCAGAAGAACTCGACGAGGGCATTTCGCAGATATAGGAGGTGTCAATGAAAGAAGAAATATTTATACCGTCTCCCCTTGCAGAGCAGCTTGAGGAAGCTGCTGCAGAACAGGGCGTGACGGCAGATGAGTTCGCTGAAAATGCGATAAGAAAATTTTTGAGGAGTGAAAATTATGGCAGATGAGAAAAAAGGTATAACCGTCAGGATAGATGCCGACTTACACGCAGAGATCAGAGAATATATAGAGTCAAAGGGAATGACAATGGCTGAATTCGTATCACAGGCGCTCTACAATGAACTGCACCCGAAGATACAGCCGCAGGAGGTGAAAAATATGGGTCCCATGAGAACAATGGCATTCCAGATGCCTGAAGATATGTTTCAGAGGCTGAAGGACTATCTGCATGAGCATAACATGACACAGAAGGAGTTTGTCCTCGGACTTGTAGAGGCGGAACTCAACAGGGATCAGGAGCTGAAAAATGCTCAGAAAGCTGTCGCAGATGAAGCTGTAAGCGATGAAAAGGCTGAGATCATCGGCGAGGAACTTGAAGATATCGAAGAACTCGACGATGACGAATCTGAGGACGAGGACTTCGACGAGGATATGGACGATATCGAGGAACCTGACGAGGACGAAGAACTCGATGATGAGGAATCTGAGGATGAGGACTTTGATGAGGATATGGACGATACCGAAGAAGCCGACGAGGACGAAGAACATGATGAAACAGAGAGCCTTGAGGACAGCGGCGAAGCCGAGGAAAATGATGAACTCAGCGAGGATGAAGCTGAGGACGAGGAACTCTCAATGGCTATGTAAGGCATCGGATATGCAGCGGAGGGAGGTGGTAAATATACATATCAGAGACAGAACAAACCGCAAAATTAATGTATCGGTTTCAAGGGGCAAGCTCACTTTTGCCGTGATACTGATAGCTTCGGGTATCTTAATGATAACAAAGGCTGTATTCAGGGAAAAAGAAGAAACAGAAGATGACGAACCTGAGCTCTGCCCCTATTTTATCGAAAGAGGAAGCTGATGAATAATAAGAAAAAATTAAGTTTTACCCTGATAGCTCTTGCTGCTGTAATAGTATCAGTGATCATTTATCTGATAATATGCAGCGGAGCATCAGAAGAAACGAAAGCATTTATGCCGATGCCGAGAGTTCTTATGCTTACAAGGTACATAATGCTTTCAGGATCATAAAACAAACCTGTATGCAAGTAATATCCTGCGGATATACTTGTGAATTTAAGGAGGATTGATACATTGAAGAAAAGTATTAAAAGAGCTATCGCCTGTGAGCTCGCGTCAGTAATGGCATTTGTAAACCTTGCAGTAATTACGGCACACGCCGAGGGCGATGTTGCAGGTGCGGTAACAGGTACATGGAACACCGCAAAAGGACAGATAAAATCAGTGGTCGATAATGTCATATTTCCTGTAATAGACGTAATACTCGCTATACTGCTGTTTGTGAAGATAGGTCTTGCATATATGGAATACCGTAAGCACGGACAGCTTGAGTGGACACCTATTGCGATCATTTTCGCCTGCCTCATATTCACCCTTACCGCTCCACTGTATATCTGGTCGGTTGTCAGTATATGACGTTCTTTGAATCTGTACTGCGAAAAATCATATCGGACTGCGAATACATAAACGATCCAAAATTTGTCGGCAGAGCCTGCGTATGCAGGCTCACCGATGATACATCAGTCAAGCTGTCATTTTCAGAGTGCGGCTATGCAGATCATTACTCCGCTCTGCTGATAGAGCTTATGAATATACACAACGGCAGGATAGACGCACAGTTGATAAAATTTGCAGATATATGGGGAAAGCAAAAACTAAACAATGATTTTATCTCTCCATACGCATGGACATATCGCGGAGAAACAGCATGGTACGGTTCGCCGCCGAATGATAAGCAGTACAAGCTGCTGTCAGGTATGATAGATGAGTACCTTTCCTGTTTTGCCGACCCCGTGCAGGAAATTGTTCATGATGAAGGCATTTCTTTGAATTGACAGTGGAGTAAACATAAGGGAGGTGAACCATGCCATACATACAATTCACAGAAGAACAGAAACAGCAGGCAAACAATACTGAATTAGCTGATTTCCTGCAGATGCGCGGCGAGAAGCTTGAACGCGCAGGACGGGAATACAAGCTCATATATACCGACGGCGGCGGTAAGCATGACAGCATCACACTGTCAGGAAACAGATGGTTCGACCATAAGAATCAGACAGGCGGCGGAGCTATAAAGTTTATGCAGTATTTTTACGGTATGAACTTTGTCGATGCAGTACAAAGCCTGCTCGGATATTCGGTAGAACCGCAGCAGCACAGTCCTCCCCATAAAGCGGAGACAGCTGCAAAGAAAAAGGAATTCGAGCTCCCCGAAGCCAATGAGGATATGCACCGTGTATATGCCTATCTCATAAAACAGCGATATATCTCTCCTGAGATAATCACTCACTTCGCAAGAGCTCATACTCTGTATGAGGATAAGGCACACCATAACGCTGTATTCGTGGGACTTGATGAGAACGCTACACCGAGGCAGGCAAGCAAACGCTCCACTTTTACATACGGAAATTCGTTCCGTATAACTGTGGAGGGCTCTGATACAAGATACAGCTTTTCACACTTCGGTACATCGGATAAGCTGTATGTCTTTGAAGCTCCTATCGATATGCTCAGCTTCATAACGCTGTATCCCGATAACTGGCAGGAGCACAGCTACATAGCCCTTAACGGCGTATATGAAAATCCGCTGCTGCAGGCACTGGAGACACATGATAGTTTGCATAAGATATGTATCTGTACCGATAACGACGAAGGCGGTATTGACGGATATGAAAGACTCAGGGATATACTCACAGATAAAGGATATACCGATATACAGAGGTGCGCTCCGGAATGCAAGGACTTTAATGAAACGCTTAAAGCAATGAACGGAGCAGAGGCTCTCCCTGCCGTACCTCACTTCCGAAAGAATAAATACCATGAAATAACAGAAGATCTTCGCGAACTGAGCTTTAACCCTTACGGCTTTATGAATGAGCTGAGAAAGGCGTACAGAAGCGGAGATACAGATTTTATGACCGAGCTTGCAGTAACAGGCTCGGTTTTCTATTTACAGCAGGCAGGGTATAACAGCGATTTTAAAGGGCTCTGCGCCAAGCTGAGGAAAGAATACAGGGCATATGCCGACAAGGGCAGAATAGGACAAAAACGGCGCGATATGAGCCATATTTTCAAGGCAGTGGAGAGCGATTTCAGACAAACGGCACGAACAAGGGAGCAGTCTGTCCAGACGGCGAAACTGCTGTATCAGCTTGCGGATTCAGCTATAAGGGTGACGGTGGAGGAATGCTGTCAGGAACAGGAGCAGAGCGAAGAACAGGCCGAGGAAGCTGAAGCGGTCATGGTACTTTAAGACAACACCCCCTGTTGTCGTGGGCAACAGGCTTTGAATATACCAGTTTATTTTATTATTAATAGCAAAAGAAAGAATATATGGAGGACTGTAATTGAATGAAAAACAGATAGTTATTTTAGTTCTGCTGTCTGCTGCTTTTATCGGCTGTATGATTCTTGCAACAGTTCTTGATAACAAGAGCATAAACGGCATTAAATCAAAGACAGTCGGTGACGGACAGTACGGAACGGCTCGGTGGGCAACAAAGAACGAGATACGGCGGACTTTTTCCTTTCTGCCATTCGAGCCTCAGAAATGGCGCAAGGGAGAAGATCTGCCGAAGATACAGGGAACGATAATCGGCTGTCGGGGAAACAGTAATACGACTGCAATTATCGATACAGGCGATGTGCATACACTGATGATAGGCGCAGCAGGCGTGGGCAAGACAGCATATTTTCTTTATCCCAATATCGAGTTCTGCTGTGCAAGCGGAATGTCGTTCATATCCTCAGATACAAAGGGCGATATAGCCCGAAACTACGGTGAGATAGCTCAGAAATACTACGGCTACAATGTGTCGGTGCTTGACCTGAGAAAGCCTACAAGGAGCGACGAGAACAATATACTTCACCTTGTGAACAAATACATGGATATATATTTATCCGACAGGACTCAGCTTTCGGCAAAGGCTAAGGCTGAGAAATATGCGAAGATAACCGCGAAAACCATAATAAACATCGGCGGCGGTGACAGCGCAAATTACGGACAGAACGCATACTTCTATGATGCCGCCGAAGGCTTGCTGAGTTCGATAATACTGCTTCTTGCGGAATTCGGAGAAAAGAATGAAAGGCATATCGTATCGGTGTTCAAGCTGATACAAGACCTCATAGCAAAACAGCCTTACAAAAGTACAAAGGACAAACAGCCTATGTATTTCACAAAGCTTATGGAAAAGCTGCCAAGCGATCATAAAGCCAAATGGCTTGCAGGAGCTGCCCTCAATACAGCAGATCAGTCCATGCTGTCTGTCATGAGTACAGCATTATCAAGACTAAACAGCTTCCTTGACAGTGAGCTTGAACAGATGCTGTGTTTCGGTACAGCTATAGACGCGGAGAAGTTCTGCTCGGAAAAATCAGCCATATTTATTATCCTTCCCGAAGAGGATCAAAGCAAGTACTTCATGGTGTCACTGCTTGTACAGCAGCTGTACCGTGAGATACTCGTTATCGCAGATGAGAAAGGCGGAGCTCTTGATAACCGAGTGATGTTCATGCTTGACGAAATGGGTACATTCCCGAAAATAGAGGGTATTGAAGCAATGTTCTCCGCAGGACGTTCAAGAAAAATATCCATAGTTGCGATAATACAGAGCTTCGCACAGCTTGAACAGAAATATGGAAAAGAGGGCATGGAGATAATAACTGATAATACACAGCTTACTGTATTCGGCGGATTTGCTCCGAACTCACAATCAGCGGAAGTGCTTTCAAAGGCACTGGGAGAACAAACTGTACAGAGCGGTTCGGTATCGTCAGGAAAAGAAAAATCACAATCCCTGCAGATGATAGGCAGACCGCTTATGACAGTAGATGAGCTCAAATCCATGCCCAAAGGACAGTTTATTGTCATGAAAACAGGCTCACATCCAATGATATCGCCGTTAAAGCTGTATTTCAAGTGGGGCATAGAATTTGAAGAACCATACATTCTTCCAGACAAGGGGGCAAGAACGGTGGCATATATGGAGCGTGACGAGCTGTTCAGAGCTATTGAGCGCAAATACCCGCAGAAGCATAAAGCTCCGCCTGCGGAAGAATATGATTATTCCGAAATATCGGAAGCAAAGCCGAAAATAAACATAAAAACCAACGGAGGTGGTACATAATGATAGTACCCGAAAAGATATATAAGCTGAAGCTGACTTCAACGGAGATAAACATCTACCAGTATCTGTGCAGCAGAGCCAACAAGCAGGGAGAATGCTTCCCGTCGCAGACTACAATTGCAAAGGCTGTGAATATGCACAGGTCCACTGTGAATCAGGCTATACGGAGACTTCAGGACAAGAATCTCCTTATCATAGAGCAGCGCAGGCGTGATAACGGCGGTACTTCTTCAAATCTTTACAGGATCGGGGTGATGTAGCTTGTTCGGTTGGGTAGAAGATGTAGTTGACTGGATAAGCAACGGTGTATCATCAGCATGGGATCATACCGTAGGAACAGTGACGAGCGAAGCCTCAAGGATGATATTCGATGCCATGTTCAACTGGATATTCATGACCATATATGATGGTATAGCTGATGTATTCACCTGGATAAACGAAACATCAGCTGATATATTCAGTCTTGCATGGATAAATGCCTTTATCTCACTTTTTCATAATATAGGGTGGATACTATTTGCCTGTGGTATGATCGTCGCGGTATTTGATACGGCAGTAAGCTGCGAAAACGGTCATGCAAACATAAAGGACACCTGTCTGAATGTACTTAAAGGTTTCTTTGCGGCAAGCCTGATAACGGTAGTTCCGCAGAGGCTGTATTCATTCAGCGTATCACTGCAGAATACATTTGCAGGAGATCTTGTGGGAGCTCTTATACAAAACAGGAATGCTTCCCTTACAGATTCGGGCATGAAGGTAATGGAAGCTCTTTCAGAGGATGTATCGCTGTCGAGTCTTTTCTTTATCATCCTCTTCGGTTACTGTGTAATAAAGATCGTATTTGCGAATATAAAGAGAGGCGGCATACTGCTGTGTCAGATAGCAGTTGGCAGCCTGTATATGTTTTCAGTACCGAGAGGATACACAGACGGTTTCATGGGCTGGTGCAAACAGGTCATAGCTACCTGTCTTACTGCCTTTCTACAGACAACAATACTGTATTTAGGTTTGCTGACATTCCCGGAGCATCAGATAATTGCCGCAGGTATCTGCCTTTCGGCTAATGAAGTACCGCGTATAGCTCAGATGTTCGGACTTGATACAAGCGTAAGAGTAAATATGATGAGTATAAGCAGTACTGTGTCTATGGGTTCAAGAATGATAAGAGCCGTCGGCAGGAAATGACATTTTTCCCTTGACACAGCCTGCAGGCGGTGATATAATGAAGTTACAAATTCAGAAAGGACGGTGTTATCATGCCGAAAAAAACAAAAGAATCCACCAAAATAGTACCGACACTCAGAACCATAGTTCAGGCGAATGGCAGAGAGATCGATGTTACGAATATCGCAGCAGATGCATTAAAGGCTTACAAATCCGTTCATAAAAGAAAAGTTGTCAGCGACTTCGTTATCTATGTAAAGCCTGAAGAAAACGCTGCATACTTTACGATAAACGGCGAAGGCTCGGACGAATACAAAATAGACCTTTGATACAGAAACTCAGTCGGACGATAGTTCGGCTGTTTTTTTATGGAGGAATAACAATTGAAAACATACATCTATCCCGAAAATCTCAGGGCTACAGTCAGGCTGTGGTTCTGGAATGTTCGGGATTTTATTATTATCTGCACAGGCATAATCATTTCGGTAATGCTCTTTGCAAAGCTGTGGACTCCTGTGCCTATGGCTTTTACAGCCTGCTATGCATTTATAACGCTCAGGGCTGAGGACACAGCTATAATAGACTACATATCAAATGCCTTCAGATATTTCTGTACCACACAGCAGGAGTATCACTGGCAGAACGGAGAAGATAATGGCAAAAAAGAAAAATAGGAACAGCCTTCAAAAGCTCATTGGCTTTCAGACATTTACGAAATACGGCGTAAAGACTGATAAATATGAATTTATTTTCTATCATGTTGAGCCTACAAATATATCGGTGCTTCCACCGGAGGTCATCGCAAACAAGATGCATGACCTTGCAATGGTGCTGAGCGTAGTCCCTGAGCTTGAGATAATGGCTCTTGACAGCTGCGAATGCTTTGACGGCAACAAGGACTATGTAAGGAAAAGGCTTTCGGAAGAAAATAACGAGGCTGTAAGGAAGCTCCTTGAAGCAGACCTTGCATTCCTTGACGAGATACAGACGGGAATGTCATCGGCAAGAGAGTTCCTTTTCATATATCGTTTCCGAAAAGAAAAGGAAGAACAGGTATTCGGTCTGATAAACCGCATAAGCAAGGCTATCTCGGATCACGGCTTCATATCTCACAGACTGGAAAAGCCTGAAATAAAAAGAATGCTTGCACTGTACTTCGGAACAAGCATTACAGGTGATGAGATACCTGATACTGAGGGAGAGGAATATGTAAAGGAGGACGCAGATGGGAATAATTAAGAACCTACTCAGAAAAATATTCAGGCGCAGGAAAAAGGAATTAACTCCTGAGCAGCTTGAAGTAATACAGACTAAGGACTTCTTCGACAGGACGCTCCCCGGTACAGTTAAATTCTACACCGATCACTATATCTGCGGCAATTACTATAAGAGTATATGGGCTATAACTGAATATCCGCCTAACACCGATGAAATGGCACTTCTTTCTCATCTTGCGGACAGAAGCGGCGTCGCACTGAGGATATATAACAGGCTGGTATCAGCCCTTGAACAGAAGAAGATAATGCAGCAGGCAGCAAGAAAGAACCATATGCTGTCAACCACCAATGATATAAATGCTTCTGTAAAAGCAGAGGAAAACATGACAGATATCGTCAATCTGCTTGCGGAGCTTAAACGTGACCGAGAAACGCTTCTGCATACGGCTGCTTTCATAGAGCTCAGAGCCGAAACCGAGGAAAAGCTGAGAGAACTGCAGGCGGATATCCAGATGGAGCTTACCCGTTCAAAGATATCAGTTGACCGTCTGATTCTAAGACAACAGGAGGGATTTCTGTCAGTTCTTCCCTGCGGCAATAACGTATTCGGAGTTCAGCATGAACGTGTAATGCCGTCAAGCTCATCTGCTAACCTGTATCCGCTGAATTACAGCGGCAAGACTGACTCAAACGGCTTCTATATCGGACGTGACAAGTTCGGAGCGAATATCCTTGTTGACTTTGATAAACGCACTGATGACAAGACCAACAGCAATATCCTTATCCTGGGAAACAGCGGACAGGGCAAGAGCTATCTTATGAAGCTTCTTCTCTGCAATATGCGTGAATCAGGCAAGAGCGTTATCTGCCTCGATCCCGAAAGCGAATATGAGGACTTATGCAATAACCTTGGCGGCACATATATCGACATGATGTCGGGAGAATATATGATAAATCCCCTTGAACCCAAATCATTCGGAGAAGCCGACAGGAGCGAGGACGCTCCCGAAACATTCCGCAAAGTTACAAGACTGAGTCAGCATATATCATACCTCAAGGACTTTTTCAGAGCCTACAAGAATTTTACGGACAGTGATATAGATACCCTTGAAATAATGCTCATTAAGCTGTACAATCGCTTCGGTATTGACGACAGCACAGACTATTCACAGCTTTCAGCTGAGGACTATCCTACAATGGCAGACCTTTATGAGCTTATTGAAAAGGAATACGGGGCCTATGACAGGGAGAAAAAGAATCTCTATACCGAAGAAACGCTTCAGAATATATGCCTCGGCATTTACAGTATGTGCAAGGGCGCAGAGGCTCAGTATTTCTGCGGTCACACCAACATCAAAGACGGCGACTTTATCTGTTTCGGTGTAAAAGGCATTATGGACACCAACAGGCAGCTTAAAAGTACGCTTCTTTTCAATATTCTTTCATATATGAGCAGCCAGCTTCTCGGCAAGGGAAACACAGTAGCCGCCATAGACGAGCTGTACCTCTTTCTGACGAATATGACAGCTATCGAATATATCCGAAACGGCATGAAGCGTGTGCGTAAAAAGGAGTCTGCCTTCATTCTTGCAACGCAGAATATTGAGGATTTCCTGATTCCTGAGATACGGGAATTTACTAAGCCGCTGTTCAGTATTCCCACTCATTCCTTTTATTTTAATCCGGGAAACATAAATCCTGACGAGTTTATCGATACGGTGCAGCTTCTCAAGCCCGAATATGACCTCATTTCCCATCCCGAAAGAGGCACTTGCATTTATCGCTGCGGCAATGAACGTTATCTGCTGCAAGTTCATGCTCCTGCGTATAAGGAGACTCTCTTCGGAAAGGCGGGAGGAAGATGACAAAGGACTTGATTTATAACGAAAATAATGGTATAATAACTAATATCGGTAAAGGAAAGCGAGGTGTACCCATGAAATATATACTTATGCATAAGAATACAGAGGTTGCTGATATTGAGATCGACGATGTTCTCGGCAGAATAACCTCTGTCAATGATGTTATACACAGGGAACACCTTCCTGTTGGTATAGTCCATCCTTTACGTCATAATGAAGTTATTGACCGAGGCGCACTGAATAAATGGTGGTGTGGTCGTTCAATACCTGCAAGCAGAATGGGTATTGCCGATGCATTTGAAACCCTCGGTATATATGATCCGAGCGAACTGCTGACAAAATGCTTTGGTCTCAGTCTTTCCGATCATTACTGGATAAAGCCGTCAGGCAGCAGTATGAAGTGGGAGAACGTTAACTTCTTCGATAACGAATTCTCTGATGATATCGGAGATGTTTTATTCGGTACAAGTACCAAATCATCAGGCTTTGACTTTTATTCTCCTGATAATACCTCAGACGGTAATCTGAAGAAGCGCTGGAAGATAATTGACGGAAAGCGCTGTTTGCTCAAAGCAGGCTCAATGCCTTACAGACAGCAGCCGTATAACGAGGTCATTGCCTCAATGGTAATGGACAGACTCGGAATAGATCATGTTCCGTACAGCGTTATCAATATCGTAAATGAGCCGTTCAGCATATGTGAGGACTTTATCACAAAAGATACCGAACTTGTAAGTGCGTACAGGATATTACAGATACGCGGAAAAGAAAATCATGAAAATGATTATCTGCACTATATCAATACCTGTAAGGAGATAGGAGTTGATATATCCGCTGCTGTTGATGATATGATAGTTGTTGACTATATTATCGCCAATGAGGACAGGCATTTTAATAATTTCGGACTTCTCAGGAACGCGGAAACCCTTGAATGGATAGGTGCTGCTCCCATATTTGACAGCGGAACCTCACTTTGGTTTGACCGCTCCGAAGATCAGATAAAGAATGCAGAGATAAAATGCAAGCCCTTCAAAAAGCATCACAGTGAGCAGATAAAACTCGTTTCCGATTTAAGCAAATATGATTTTTCAAAGCTTGACGGCATAGAAAATGACATAAGAGAGGTCCTCAAAGATCAGAAGCCTGAAAGAGTTGAGCTGATATCCGAAGCAGTAAGAAACAGGATAGATACCTTACAGTCGCTGGCTGTTGAGCAGAATGTTAAGGAAGAAAACAGCTTTAATGACGAATACACCGAGGAAGTAACCGCAGAAGAATACAATATTAATATGGACTGAGAAAGATCTGATTTAGACGAATATATATTAGCGGAGGGACGAATATGAGTGATAATCCTGTACTTGACAGGGAAACTTACCGAAAGATCAAGAAGATGAGCCGCGAGGAAATGCACAACTTCCTTATGCGCTACGCTGATGGTCTTATGGCAGATGAGGATAACAAAACTATTGACCTTCCTGCTCTTGAAAATGAGCTCAGGCAGGTAAAAGGAATAGGCTCAAAACGCCTTGAAGAGATAATGATAATAATCGAAAAACATCTGAATATATGAGAAGGAGTCGCATCATTATGCGGCTCTTTTTATTTGAGGAGATGAACAATGGGAAAAATATTAATGGTGCTTTTAAAAAATCTGACTGTCGGTCTCGCTGCCGATAAAAACAAGCGCAGTAAATTCCTGACATTGTTAGGAAGCATAATAGTCGGTACAGTATTGCTTTTGTTTGCGCCTTTGGCTGTATTTATTTCAATGGGTAAAACAGAATCGCCGCCTGTCGATGTTCAATTCGACGAGGCGGCATTTTTGTCGCAGCTCTCACCTGAGCAGCAGAAAGACATTGCGGCAGTTGAAGCTGACGGACAGGCAATAGCAGATGCGATGGCAGCAAGAGGCTTACAGGAGCAGACTATAAAGGCACAGCTCATATATATGTCATACTTCGGTGAGAACAGGCTGAGTGACTTCGCATATTACGCAGACCTGTTCTATCAGAGCAATGAACAGCTCATACAGAGCCTTAACGATATATACGGTATCGGAATCAATTATGATGAGTTCATGCGGACATATATCTTCGTTATGAACTCAACTATCAACGAGTATATGTTCACAGACAGCGGCAGTAAAAACGCTGCCGATCTTGCCGCATGGTGCAGGAACGCCTGTGAATCCTGCTGGAGCTACGCAGATTACTGTATAGGCGAAAGAACAGGCGAAAACCGTCTTCGCTGTGCTGATAATATAGGGCTTATCATGGGCTACATAAGGTATGATATAAACAATAAGGTCTTTACATCAGATATAGTGGATATGTACTATACAGAACAAGGCAGCATAGATACTATGCCCGATGTACAAGGAGTAGGCGTATCAAACGGTGATGACTTCGGAGTTTATGTCGGCGGAGGACAGGTTGTTTTCTCCTCTGCTATTGGCGGCTGCGTTCAGCAGCAGGCTCTTGAATACGGTAACTGGACATCGTGGTGTACCTTTGATGCGATAAGCTATCCGCAGGAGGTATGGGACAGGGTGAATGAGCTTCACAGCGAAGAAGAAAATGAGGGAGAGTGATACTTTGAGAGTTAAGATACGGAACAGATATGATGATAAGCATAGCATAAATGTGTATCTTCCTGCAGAGCCTATGGAGCTTTACGATATGCTTGACATGATCGGCTCGGATAATAAATACTGTAACGTGTATATGAACATCGATGCTGAGCATATTCCGAAAGCAATGTGCGACGGCGGCTTTTATGATGATATATTCAAACTGAACTTGCTTGCACAGCGGCTTGAACAAATGTCCCCTGCCTATACCGCAGGCTTCAAAGCCGTTCTTATGGCGCATGAGGACTACAACCTTGATGACCTGATACTTGTTACATATGGACTTGAAGAATATCCGATATATCCCTGCAGGGATTATGAGGAGCTTGGTGAGGTGGTTATTGACAATGATATGATACCCAAAGTTGAAAACTGCCCCGATGAACTTGTGGAATATCTTGATAAGGAAAGCATCGGCAGACTTGCAGCGGAGCAGTTTAAAGGCACGTTTGTTGGCGATTACTACTGTGAGGTTGCTGACTATGAACCGCCTGACATGGAGATCACTATCAGTAAACCTAAGAGGAATGAGTTTCAGATACTTGCAGGAACGAATGAACATTCGGCACAGTGGATAACGCTTCCATGTGATAAAGAAATATATGATAAGGTTATTTATGAAGTCAGGTCTCCGCTTCCTTACATAGAAGATATCGATGACACTTCAAGGCTGAACGAACTTGCTGAAAAGGTCGCGGCACTTGACAGGGCTGACCTGGTAAAGCTGAAAGCTCTCATGGAGCTCTGTGATATAGACGATGTATCAGAAACGGCAGATGTAATAAACAATCTGTCTGAATTTGATTTTGATCCGAACCCACGTAATGAAAGTGAGTTTGGCAGAGAATATCTGCTTAAAATATTGCCGCAGGATTTTAAGGCGGAGATATTTGACTCGTTAAATATGAGAGACTTCGGCAAGCGTATTCTTGATGCAAAGGAAGGTCTTGCGACTTCGTATGGAATAATATCGGGCTACGGACAAGAGCTCTATACTCCGATATTTACCGAACAGGAGCATATCGAGAACGAAACTGAAACAGAAGAATTAGGAGTGAGTTTAACATGAAAGACAAGATAATTTTATCCATGAGTGAAGAAAAGCTGTCGGCACTGGAGATGTATCTGGCACAGCGGAACACAACACTGACATCTGAGATCGACAAATATGCAGAGCAGCTGTATAACAAAAATGTTCCGCAGAACGTCCGTGAGTACATAGAGCTGACGTCGGACAGCAAGCCTGTGCGGAAACTCAAACCTTCCAAAAACTCCGAGGGCAGACCGCCTTCGGAGCAGTGAGGAAAGTGTTGCAAGATAAAACCGCGTGGTCGCGGCGATCACAGCGGACGGCGAAGCCGACCGCATATTGAGCAAAAACAGCATTTGCATTTAGGGGTTGCAATTACAGCAAAATGGAAATTTAGGGGTTGCAGCTCCGCAGATGCCAGTTTATTGGCAAAAACTTAGGAGTCGGAGGCATAAAAATGGCATTTGACAACAAAATAAAATTTCCGCTGTGGGTATATCCGCAGACGATAGAAAATGTGAGAACACATTACAAACACGACAACTGCAAATCGCAGAGTGAGTTCATAGAGAAAGCAATCTCGTTCTATATCGGTTATCTTGATGAAGAAAGATCTGTCAACTATATATCGCCGCTTATAACGGAAACTGTGAAAGCTACTATTGCAGGAACGGAACAAAGATTGTCTCGACTTCTGTTCAAGGTCGCAGTAGAACTTGGAAAAATTTCAAATATGCTTGCGGCAGTAAATGATATAGACGATGAAACCTTGAGACAGCTGCAGTCGATGTGCGTTAATGAGGTGAGAAAAATAAACGGCATCATCAGTTACGAAGATGCAGTTGAGTTCCAGAAGGAGTAAGCGTTGCCGAGGTTAGTTGTGGTGAGCCGTTACCTCAAAAGCGGCAGCAGTAAAAATCTTTCCAACTACGTTAAGTACATCGCTACACGTGAGGGAGCAGCTACAGTAAAAGAGAATAACGGAACAGCTCCAGCTACAAAAAAACATCAGGAGCTTATTTCTTCTCTGTTGAAAGATTTCTCGGACAGCAAAAAAAGTTTCTCTTATGAGGAATACAAAAACAGTCCTACGCAGAAGAACGCGTCCAAATTTATTGAAGAAACTATCGAGCATAATGCAGATATAGTTGCGAACAAGAAAAACTATATGGGTTATCTTGCCAATCGTCCTGGAGCAGTAAAATTTGGATCGCACGGATTATTTTCACAGACTGACGAGCCGATATCGCTTAAAAAAGTTGCAAAGGAAGTTTCGGAACACAACGGAAATGTATGGACTCACGTTGTATCTCTTCGCAGGGACGATGCTCAGAAAATGGGTTACGATAATCTGACGGCTTGGCGAGAGCTTATAAAGCGGCAGATACCAAACATAGCCAAGCAGTCAAAAATAGACATGGCAAATCTGAAATGGTATGCTGCCTTTCACGATAAGGAAACAAATCCCCATGTTCATATAGTCGTGTACTCGACAAATGAACGTGAGGGATTTCTTACAAAGCAGGGCTGCGATAAGATACGCAGCGGCTTTATGAATGATATTTACGCAGATGAGCTGAAACATCTTTATCAGCAGCAGACAGATACCCGTGACCTTCTGAAAGCTGAGAGCGCAAAGCTTATGAAACAGCTTTCATGCGATATTACTAACAATAACTGTATTGATACAGAGATAGTTGATCTTATGCGGAAGCTCCACGGACAGCTTCAGAATACAAAAGGAAAAAAAGTCTATGGCTACCTGAATAAGGATACCAAGCAGACTGTTGACGAAATATTCCTCAGACTTTCGCAGAATGAGGCAATACAGAAAATGTACAGGCTGTGGTGCGGCATGGAGCAGAGCAAGCACGACTTTTATTCCTCGGCAAAGGTGGATTTTCCTGCAATGGTCGATAACGAGCATTTCAAGTCCGTGAAGAACATGATAATACGTTCTGCGGCAGAGATAGTTCCAGTTGTTACTGTTGCCACAAGAAAAGCCGCTGTCGAAGATAATCACGATGATATAGCTGCGGAAAGCGATAGTGTCAGTGAAACCATTGGCAAAACAGCAGCTCCGCCTGTTGCCAGTAATGATAACAGCGCATTTGCCTGTGCAGCGTTCGGACTTATGGTTAATATCAGTCGTATTATATATGATGATTATGACCGAGAGCAGCGAAAGTTGCGCTCAAAGGTTGATAAGAAGCTTAGAAAAGCTATTGACAGAAAGAAACAGGAAATGGGGATTAAGTCAGAATATGTTTGGATGCATCAGTAAATAACTAAAGACAGGCTAATAAAAGCCTGCCTTTAGTCATAAGATTACTTTTTTTTGCTTGGTTCTTTGGGCTGATGCATTCCCCAAATAGAAGCTGTACCATAGGAGATCTGTGCCATTTTGTCAGCTATAACTTTTACAATTTCTGCTGAAACGGTTGATTTTCCCACGTTTTTCATGTTTTTCCCTCCTTTTTAATAATCTGCGATACTATTACCAATATATTAATATAAATAATAGTTGTGATTATAAATGATTCAATAATAATTGAAGAATTTGCTATATATAAAGCTATGATTGAGTATAAATGAGACAAACATATAGCTATAAATTTGTATTTATTAATTGAATCAGAAGGGATAGGCTTATTATCGTTTGCTACTGGACAAAAAGCCGTCATTATTAATGAAGACAAAACGATATGAAAAGTAATAACAGTTGAATTGATATACTTTTCAAGTATAAAACTGCTTAACGATACTAAACAGAATACTACACAAAGCGAAAGATTACACTTAAAATAGGTGGTTGCATGATATCCCCCAGTAAAATGCCTAACACTTATAAAGATTATTAGAAATATAACTGAATAAACAAATATTTTAAGGATAATACCAATACATAATACCAGTACAATATTTAAACATGAGGAAATAGTAATTTCTATTCCATATTTGTAATGTTCTATATCCTCGGATGAATTTTCAATTGCCTTGTGTTTAATCAAATATGAAACGATTATATTGCTAAGTTGACTTATCATCGTTATCAGCTCCGACCATTAATTAGTATGATTATATACTAATTAATCCTAACGATATAGTCAAGCTTTTTGGCAAAAGGTGAAAAAGAATGGCATAAAAACGATTATTTTTTCCTTTTTAGAATTACATTACAACAAAACTCATCATTTTCTTCATAAAAATCTACCTTTCCATTATACTTAAGGGCAATTCCTTTTATTATCTTTACTCCTAGTCCATGTTCAACTTTATTATCTTTTGTTGTTATCAGATTAGGGTTGCTTTGCAAAACGGAATTTTGTATAGTGTTTTTTACGCTAAATACGTATCTATATTTATCAGAAGAAATATTAATATAAATTCGTTTGCTATCTTTATCACAGAATTTGCAGGCAGTTATTGCATTTTCTAAAAGATTGGATAGTAAACTACACAAATCCATATCATTTATTCCATTAAAATCTGAAATACACATACAGATAATATTTATACCATAGGATTTTGCAGCTGAAAGCTTTGAGTTTACAACAGCATTGACAATTTCATTGTTAGTTTTAATAATGTCTTCAGTTGAAGACAATTCCTTAAAATACTTATCCATATAAGCAATAGCTTTGTTGGAATTACCTTTTTGAATAAGTTCATATATCAAGGACATATTATCTTTGAAATCATGTCGAAGCTTTTTTATCACGTCAAATTGCGTGTTAGCACTGGAAATATACTGTTGACTGTATTCGTTTTTTATTTTTAAAGTTTCATTTTCTCTTACTGTTATATTAATCTTACTTAAATCAACAACAAGATAAAATACTGTGATATTAATTATTAGTAATCCTAAAAAGGCTAATACTATAAGATCGTGACCTATTAATGTAGGATTTCTGAGTGAGATTAGATTTAAGAACGTAGAAACAGCTATACTAATTAGTAGGATTATGCCAATTAACATACATTCTCTAATATTTAAGCTGTTGTTTTCTTTCTTTTTCAGTATTTTTAAGGATATCATTAATAAATAAACCATCACAAACTGGGTGGAAATAAGCGCAATAAAACGAGGGAAATTATTTTGAGATAAGATAACGTCTAATTTGATTCTAAAAATTGATGCATAAAAGTTTGAAATAAATGCTGAGGAAATAATTATTATAAGAATTGGCAATACAGCTGAAAAAATTTTCTCTATTAATTTACCATGTAATTCTTTCATTGCATATATAAATAGAATCATTACATATATCAATAGCCCAAAATGCTCAAAAATTGTGATATAATTTACTACTGTAATTGATACCGACATTAATACGACAAAAATTAAACTTCTAATTTGAAGAAAGTTTTTAAATTTCCCATTATTGTTCATATACTTATATGTATAGTAACAAGTAGCAAAACCTTGGAAAATGTTAATGATTATTTCAAATACAGACCAAAGAATATATTTCATATCATAGACCTCAAGAACAAAGTGTATTTTTCGTCAACATCTTTTTTATAATTTTTGCTCATAGGTAATCGTTTGTTTATTTCTTCTAATACAATTTCATTCTTTGCACTATCAATATCTGATAAAAAGCGTAAATTCACTAAATAACGTTTATGTATTCTTATAAAATCATATGAAGAATACCTATCTGCAAGATCGCTAATATTATCACGCATTTTTATTGGATACTCTTTATTTAAAACATTATAATATACATAGTGTTTTTCGCTTTCTATATATGTAACATCTTTTAAATAAACTGCATTTCTGCCTGAAATATCATCCTCAAGTATTATTTTTTCATTTTGCTTCATGTGTCTAACTAGTTTCTGGACTATTTTTTCAACACTTTCATCAATGGAAATATCACAATTTTTCCTTATAAAATTAAATGGTTGAAAGTCCATGCTTTCATAAACGAGTTCAGAATGATTAGTTATAAAAATAATAAAGCACCTAGATGAATGCTCTCTTAATTCACGAGCAACATCAAATCCTGTTACATTTGGCATATCAATGTCTAAAAATATAATATTAAATTCATTCTCCAAATGTTTAGCTAAAAGGAGGCTTCCATTAGAAACAGTAGTAATTTTAAAATCATCCGTATATTTTTTCATGCTTTTTTCAATAATACATTGAAAGTTATTCATAAAAATAATATTGTCATCGCATATAGCTATATTAATCACGCAACCATTCCTTTCTGTTAATAATTGTATAGTTAACTGTACGAATATTGATAGATACCTTCTGAATTTATAGTTAACTATCATATTTCATAACAATATCAACTAAAGAGCTGTATAATTTCGTATAATAATCTTGCAAACAACAAATAGGAGAATAAGTATTATGAAAAAAGATGATGTTAATAATATAACTGGTTGTATTATTTCAGATTTACGTAAAGGCGCTGGATTAACTCAGAAACAATTTGCCAAAGCATTTAATGTAAGTGAAGGAACTATTGCTCATTATGAACAAGGAATAACCATACCAAATACAGAGATGTTAGAGAAGTTTGCAGATTATTTTAATCTTAGTGTGGATTACTTACTAGGTCGTTGTATGTTGTTTATGGAGTTTCAAAAGCTAAATGACCGGCTTTATGATAAGATGACATTAGCAGATATGGTTAATCTTGTTTCTGCATTTTCTAAAGATAAAAAGCATTATTTGTTTAATACTCTTCAAGCTTTAGATAGCTTAGATGAAAAACTAAAGTAACAAAATAATTATAACATAAATTTAATTATATTTCAAGTGAAAAGCATAATTATTACAACTCATTGTAATAATTATGCTTTTTTGTGTTAATTTCTATTGCATTCGTGCCGTAAAAAAACTAGTTATGCCATATTTATTGAAATATAATAAACCATACAATATAATGTAATGAGAATTCCAATTTTAGGAACAAGTCTATTTTTAATCCATTTCAATTATACTTAATATTAATCTATTATAACGGAAGGAATAATTATTGTAGCTAATGAAATTAAAAACTGATCTCGGCCAGTTCATTTCCGAACAAAAACATAAGCATTCCCTTCAAAGTCAGGAATTAGCAAAAAAGTTGGGAATATCAATGGGTTACCTTAGCCAGCTTGAACATGGCAAACGCTTTCGTCCGGATCTATGCTTAATAAAAAAAATGATTGATGTATTTGATCTTAATACTGATGAGATATATACTTTGTATGATATTTATGAAGCAGTAACTGGACAACTCAGTCCAGATATAGATGAATATGTTAAGTCGAAATCTATTATTAAGAAAGCTTTGCGCTATGCCCAGGAGAATTCCACATCAGAAAAAGATTGGGAAAAAATTATTGAATTCCTAAAAAATGAACATTAATTATTGCGGTTTTTGCCGCAATAATTATTATTATAATAATTAGCTGAACAGCTAAACGAGAAGGAGAACTAAATGAATATCAGAAAATATCATTGTCCATATTGTAATGGAAGACTATTTGATTTTATCCCTCTAAAAAAAGATGTTTTTTTAACTACCCATGATTGCCGCTTAATTATAAAATGTTGGAAATGTAGGCAAAATATAGTAATAAAATATGAACACCTAATATTGCCGTGATCTACACTTCAGAACCTTTTAGCGCATAACTATTTTAGTAAAATCTCACACATAACAAGCGATGCATTAACCAAGAGTTATGCAAAATGAGAACAACTATTTTTTTGTGCCAGATTTATGCGCTTTATGCCAAATTTGTTGACATTTAATTATAATATGGTACAATTAACACATAAAATGTAAATAAACTATAATTATAAGAATAAGTATGTCTTAGATTCTATAAATGCAGAAATCATAAATGCTTTATTATAATTATCAAATTATATTATCTCACGATTATCATATCATTTTTCATTAAGCTAATAATAAGGGGTACAAAGTACATGAATTAAAGATGTCCATGTACTATGTAATAATATTACTTGGGGAACATAATAGTTCTATGGTCAGTCAAGTAATAAAACGAAGAATTATTAAAGATTATTATTTATGAAGGAGATTTTTATTATGAAAAAGGCTATATCAACAGTTTCAGCTATTTTATTAGCTGCAACATCTATTTCCGCACTTTCAACATCTGCAATTGAAATCAATAGCTTCAATGATATTTCATTTGAAACAAATACAGTAGTAGAAGATATGTTTGTAAATGGTGTATCAGTTCCGGCAGGATATACTGCTATTACTGTTAACATTTCCAATAATACTGGATTTAGCGGATCAACAACTAAGTTTGAATTAGGGGATGCATATAGTGTTCTCCTTGATGAAAACGATGAACTTGTTATTTCTGTAGGAGATGTATTAGAAGATTCAATTGTTCACGGTGCAACTAATGAGAATTTAGTTGCTATTGCATCTGCCTGCGGAGAAGATGAGACTTCAGATGGAGAACTCTTTACTTTTTATGCTTCAAAAGACTTGTTATCTAATGATGATAGTATTGAGATAGTAGATGATTTTGAGGACGTTTCTATAGTTCAAAATGATATTATAATGGGAAGCAGTGGTAATTACTACCTCAAAGGTGATGTGAATGACGACGACTACATAGATGTTGTCGATGCTTGTCAAGTACTTGCCGCATTATCTAGATGTGGTCAAAGTGAATTACCATACAGTGTGGCATCGCTCTTACCAAATTATTATTTCCCGAACATTTATGTTATTGATGCAGCATATATTTGGAGCGATAATCGTAATATTACAGAAGATAATACAGCTAATATAATTACCGCTTACTATACTAAGATTTCCGTTGGACAGTTATATCCACATCAAGACGGTTTGCTTATAGGATATGCATACCCTGTAACAAATATGTCATAAATAATAATATCTGCCGTTTTATCATAGAATTTAGTAACATATATGTATAAAACGGCAGTTTTTTTAGGAGGATATTATGAAAAAAATAATTTCTTTATTATGTGCTACACTAATATTAGGAAATATGTTGATATCACTGCCCCAAACCAAAGCGACATCTGCTGATGATGTAGGATTTACCATTAATTCGGATATAAACAATCCTGATTTAAAAGGCTTAGCTTCATCTTTAGGAGCTGACACGGATCATTTCAACTTTGCAAATTATAATGCCACTTTCAAAAGTGATGATATTAAAAATAAGTTTGTAAAGAACATATCCAAGGTTGAAGCTTTGATCAATAAGATAGGTAATGCGGATAGCGCTTCCAAAGGTGGAGTATGCAATGGAATCAGTATTTTACAGGTACTTGTCCATAATGGTATCATTTCAGCTTCGGATATTCAGGAAGGAGCTGAAAAGCTTGTTGATGTTAAATTTGATGACTCAATAAATGACGTTCTTTCGTATTATCAAATGGGACAAGTTTATATGCATCAGGATTTGTTTACAGGTTATTATTTCTGTAATCATGACACTTCTGATGCAATTGCGGACATAGTAAAAGAAGCTGAAAAAGCAATGGCAAAAAAGAAATACTTTTATATTGCACTTTTATTGCCGACTTTCGCACACGCTGTTACAGGTATAGGTATTGCAGACGGCATATGGGAGATAGAAGGAAGAACCTATAACAAGTGTATCCTTACTCTTGATAGCAATTATGTCGGTTTTAATGAAAAAGGATGCATTTATGTCAACACGGAAGATAATACGTTTTGTTTCCCAACATATAAACAAACAGAAAAAGAAAGCTTTATCCGTGCAGTTTCTTCTGACGAATCATGGATGAATTATAAAGGACTGATCTCCCCTTCAAATGAAACAAAAACCGATATTAGTAACATATCAAAAATAGAAATTGACTCATTAAAGGTCGGCAAATATGATCTTATTATTCAGGACGGCGATTCAATAAAGTCATACAGTTCAAACGGGAAAAATCCGATCCTTGAAATAACACCCAATAATTTTATTAACTTCGCCGAAGGCTGTTATCAGTATTATATCAATGCATCAAATGATGCTATATTAAAACTTGCTGCGGAAAATGATCCTGAGAAATACGAAGAAGGCTATATACAGCTCTTTAATACAAATGAAACATCTCGTAGATATTGTTACAGTTATGGTTTTTCTGATAAGACAAATATAGAAATTGGTCCCACTTACATTAATATTGACACTCAAGGATTTAACAAATATGTATTTGATCTTATTTCTGAAGAAGGACTATACAAAACCAGCAAATTTTGCCACTGTGATATTGGCGGTCAGGGAAAAGGTCCGGTCTCTGTAACAGAAAGGACCGACGGTATATTACTAAAAACAGATTCAACCGCTCAATGTATGATCTGTTTTTCTGGCCCTCTCGTTTTAGATGATGGTACATATAAATATGACACATCAGGCATGAACGCAATCTTTACAAATTTCACATCAAATAAGAACACTATGATACGTTATGATGAGGAAATGGATATGATAAGACTGTTTTTTGACAATGATGGTGATGATGTCTACGATGATGAAGTTAAGAAGGGAGACGTAAATGGCGATGACTACATAGACGCAGTTGATGCCTCTATTGTCCTTGCAGCATACGCAAAATACTCTACCGAAGAAGTACCGTATATTCCGAACTTTAATGATTACTACGGAGATTTTGATGGAAACAATATTGTTGATGCAGTTGATGCATCGAAAATTCTTGCAGAATATGCAAAAAAATCTGTAGTTACGTAATACTATAGATTTTTCAATAATAACAAAATGATATACTTTATAAGTGTAAATTATTTTCTTTAAAAATTAGCTGTGCAGCTAATAATTAGTATCAAATAAAGGCTAAAAAATGAATTCTATTTTTTCATTATTAAAAATTAATGACTTAGTACAAACATCACCTTGAATAAAGAGTAGGAGTTTGACAAGCTTTTGAAGCATTGTCAAACCTTACTCTTTTATATTATAAAAGAACTCCATTCTGCTTTAAAAGCGGAATGGGGTTTTATGTTTTTATCTCAAAAGTGGCTGTGTATAGCCGCTAAATATCCATAACCCTTCGTTTTGATTCGAATACAAAAAATCAAAACGGAGGATTAAAAATGGCATATAATCATGCAAAAGAAGAAAAGAAATTTAAGGAACAGTGGGAGCAAAAGGAAAAGCTCTACCATGAAATCGGTATGACAGGTGAACAGATCTCTGTAATAAGAGAATACGATGAAAGAGCATTCAAGATGGATCGCGCCTTTTACAGAAGAACTATGCTGCTTGCTGAACCTGAAAGTTTAATGGAAGGTAAATTTGATGATCGTTCTGATACATACTTAGAAGAATACTGGACTGACCTTATAGACAGCGATGATAAATATTGCAAGCTAATGAAAGTGCCGCCTAAAATGCGAAAAGCATTCTATATGTACAGGGTTTTAGGAATGTTTCAAGATGAAATATCGTCAAAATTATCAATACCACAGCGAACTATTTCGTATTGGATTGTTAAGATCGCTGAAATTTTAAAATAAGTTGCTGAGAGAGGGCGTTTTCGTGGGCTATGTTTATGTAGGGGACTCTAATCTCTTACACTGTAGCTTGAAAATATAATAGCAGCAACAAGAATACGTTGATCCTGCGTCGGACTAAAATTCGGCAGCCAAAGAAACCATACGCTTGCGATAAATATGACGTTTCAAAATGCGGAGCAGCTCTCTGCAAGGCGACGAAAGCAGGAATATAATGATACTTCCGTCCAGTCACAGACTCAAGCAATGAGGGCGGCTCTATGCGAACCATAGAGGGATGAGATTTCCATGAGGCCAGCCAGCTACTGACCGTTCTTGTTGTTCCGACGTGACGGGTGCGAGGTCAAATATCACGAAAATACGTCTGAAAATAGAATCATACGAAGGCTTAAGAGTTATATAATTCTGCGCCTGCCAGTAATGACGGGCGCAGATATAACATAAGTGTATAAGCACAATTATGCATTTATGTTATATCTATAATATGATATGGGAGTGTGATAAATTGCCAAAAGAACTTAGCTGGAACGAGCTCAGAAAGAAGCTGAAAACAGCGGAATTAAAGCCCGAATACAAGTGCAAAGGCTGTGTATGGGCTGATAATACATCGGGATACATATTATGTACACGACAAAAATGCGTAAAGGAGAAGCAAAATGAAAAAATACGGACAAGCTGACGTTATGTGCGCTGTAATACATATTTATCTCGCGCAGCAGGACAAACTTACAAATGAGCAGAAAAAGGAAATCGAAAGTAGGAGCTGTGCTGAAATAACTGAACAGTATCCATCAGCAGCACAATGGGAGTTGAAGCGATAATATGCATGCATAATAATCGAAATGATAATAGCCGGCTATATTGATGTTTTGGCAATATGCTTATGTATTGCCGCAGGCAATGTCAATGGAAACAGGTATTAGTCAGTTCTGCACAGTTTCAACACTGAAAAATAGGTGGTTATGGTGATTACTTTCGGAAGCAAAAAAAGGTATAATATGGCTGAGAACGGAGGTGGCAGAAATGCCGACAGTAACAGTTATACAGCCGAAAGTCGCAGATGATAAGCAGCGAATACTGAGAGTAGCTGCATATTGCAGAGTATCATCGAGCAGCGACGATCAGCTCAATTCATATAACTCTCAGCTTACATATTACAGCCATAAATTTGAGGAGTCAGAAACAGAATGTCTTGTTGACATATATGCCGATGAGGGTATCAGCGGAACTTCCGAGGAAAATAGAACAGAGTTCCTTCGCCTTATAGACGATTGCAGAAAAGGCAAGATAGACCGAGTATATACCAAATCTATCAGCCGCTTCGCCCGTAATACAAGAGACTGTCTAAAGAATACACGAGAACTGAAATCTCTCGGTATAACAATAATGTTTGAAAAAGAGAACATTGATACTGCAAATATAAATGACGAGCTTATGATAACTATCATGGGTGGACTGGCGCAGGAGGAATCAACTTCCATATCTCAAAACCTGAAATGGAGTATACGCCGAAAAATGAAAAGCGGAGCTTACTCCCCTGTTAATGCACCTTTTGGATATAGGCTACAAAATAAGACTTTATCGATAGAAGAAAGCGAAGTTAAGATCGTAAAGGATATATTTAAAAAGTATGTAAGCGGCTGCGGTATAAAAGGAACAGCTGATTACATTAATAACAAGTACGGTGATACAGTTAATATTTCCTATTCGTCTGTGAGATACATTCTCAGGAATGAAAAGTATATTGGTGATTCACTGCTGCAAAAATTCTATACCCCAGACATAATAGGAACAGGATGCGTTCCGAATAAGGGTGAAAAAGATATGTATTATATCCAGAACACTCATCAGCCTATTATTTCAAGAGAGATATTTGAAACGGCACAGGCTCTTATGAAGAAGCGTTTAGTAACAAAAAATGATCCTGTAATATATCCATTTACAAAAAAACTTGAATGTGCCTTATGCGGAAACCATTTTCACCGAAAAGTATGCAGGGATAAGTATTACTGGGTGTGCAATAAGCATGATTACAGTGCGAGTCTCTGCGGTTCAAAGAAAATTACAGAGGAATGCATAATAAGTGCTTTTATAAAGCTGTTCAATAAAATATATTCCAACTATACTGAACTACTTATGCCTATACAAAAATCATTACAGGAATTAACGATAAAACAGATTACAGACAGCAGCGACATTATTGAGATTCGCCGAAACTTATTACAGTTAAAGGAACAACTTAAAGTAATAGCATCGCTTCGTATAAAAGGTTTCTTAAATGGAGTTAAGTATAAGGAGCAATGTACTGAGATCAATAATAAAATAGCAAAACTGAATAAGGAGCTCCGACTTATATCGCAGTCAGAGGATACAACGCTGAAAGATATGGAAATGCTTATAGACTATTTTGAAAAGCGTGAGCACATAATGAAAGAATTTGAGCCGCAAACTTTTGAATTTTTAATAGATAAGATCGTTGTCAAGGACAGCATATTAGAATTTTATATAATAGGTGACCTCATTCTTGCAGAAAATAATTGATTATTACATTGATATTCTCAAATAATTGCAGAATTAATCAAACAAAGGTATTACTTTATCATATAACAAGCTACTTTGGGTTATGAACAGATTTCAACTCTCTTACAAATGAAAAACAGGAAATCAGATTTATATTACTAAAACAATAATTATCCTAAAACTTCAGAGATAATTAAAAATGGGATTTGCAAGTCCTACCTAAAATCATGTTTTTTCAAAAGAGAAAAAGCCTTTTTTCACTCGGCTTAGTTATTATGTTATTATTTAGTGATAATTGAATGAGTAGATTTTGTTTTATTATTTTTATGTAATTCAATCCGACTTCTAATAAACCCAGTTTGCTTAACAAAAGAAGCAATAAATAATGCAGTTAATGCTATCAAAAATATGAACTGCTTTATTTCGTTGAACACCGTGCTATTATTTCTCATTATGAATTGTTCAAGATACAAATATGCTTTATAGAGTGCCAAGCCCCCAAAAACTGCTATAAATGTACGATACATATTATTTGTTTCCAAAAGAATAGGTATTGTTGAATCGTCTTTGCTTGCTTCAACATATCCAGAATAAGGTTTATATTTGCCCTTGAATTTATGTAAAATAGGCTCAATAATCAATGAACCTATTCTGCTCAATATCATTCCAATAAAATAGCAAATTATAATGTTTTCTATCCAACTATTCATAAGAAAATTTTTATTCAATAGTTCTCGTGATATATAGGCAAATACTGCTCCTGGAAGTATAAAATTAAAGATGTTGTATGTTGATATTTTTTCAATTATTTTTTCAAAGGCTTTCTCCATAATAAATATCTCCTTTTATATCGTTAAAATATACCAGCCCTTATACTTTTCAGAATAAAAAGTATGTGGGTTTCTTTTTTTTGCAAATTTCTCGTAAGTAACATATACATCCATTCCGTTGACGCCATTTGTCTCAATGATAATACAATTGGCTTGATTATTTGTTATATGATCCAATCCTCGATTATTCCATGAATTATAATCAAGATATTGACTTTTTGCATTTCCAAAAAGCGTTAATTTAGGGTTCAATATATCCAAATAATCATCATTACCGCCACTTTTTCTCCCATGATGTGGAGCAATCAAAAGATCAACGTCCGTAACCTCATTTCTATGATGTTCTAGTATATAATTCCATGTTAATTCAGCAGAATCTCCTGCAAATATTACTTTCTTTCCTTTTCCTGTTCGATAAAGAATAACATACGAACAATCATTGTAGTGCTTTGTATCGTTAGCAATACTAACTAAATCTACGGTTGGAGCTAATATATGTAAACCGTCAGCTCCAGGATTCCCGTTTTCGTCCTTATTAAAAAACTTTCCTTTGTCGTTTGCATACAAATTTAATGTATTAGGTGATATGATAGAGTTTCTGATTTTTTGATAAAACTTCCAATCTGCCTCGTTATATTTTCCCCATGATGAATTATCATCCACTATCTTTGTATTTGCCGTATCCCAAAAATTAATGACATTGAAAGTTTCAAACAGTGTTTTTATTCCGTCCATGTGATCCATATCTGGATGTGTTAGTACAAATCGAAAAATAGTTTTGATGTTTAAACTTTTAATATATTTAATAGGATTAACAGGAAAATTTTTTTGATTATGATTTCCAGAGGCACTTTCAAAGAAAGGCATAATTGTTGTCCCATTGGATATATCTATAACTGTAATATGTCCTGAAGGATGTTGAATTAATGAACAATCACCTTCATTAACATTCATAAAATGAATTATTCCCATTTTATTAAGCCTCTTTTCTTAGTTTAATATCCTTATTATACCGTAACTGCAGCATAATACAAGTTTAACTAATATATTTTTCTAGTAACTAAATCAACTCATATTACAAGAACAGTTTTCATTGTCAATAGTTAATTCGTTAATATATATTATATCATAAAATCATTATAGAATCAATATATTTGGAGCTTTAAATAGGCATCAAACTGAATATAGTTAATCTTGTGTTTAAATGTTTAGTAATTGATCTACAATTACCGTCACTGTGATTCCTGTAAAAAAATCAGGAAAAATTTTGTCGGTTATGGTGAATAGAAAAAACAGCTCCTTTGTGGTATAGTGGTATCGTAAAGGAGGTGAAGAAGATGAGTAAAAACAGAAGAATACCTTTTGGGTATATGATGCAGAACGGTATAATAACCACTAACCCTGCGGAGGTGCTTGCTGTGTTGACTATTTTCAGCGAATATATGGCAGGAAAGAGTCTTGTGAGTATTGCAATTAATATGAAAGTCCCATATAACGAGGATAATATATGGAATAAGAATATGGTAAAGCGAGTGCTTGAGAACGAGAAATATCTTGGCACAAACACTTATCCACAGCTTATAAGCGAGGATATTTTCATAGCAGTGAACGAACGCAAAAGTGCTAAAGCTACATCGCTATGCATAGTCCCTGACGAATTGAAGGAAGTTCGCAATCTCACTGTATGCAAAGAATGTGGTAAACGACTATTCAGAACTAAGTCCGAATTATGGGATTGTCGTTATAAATACTGTCATCCGTATTTATTCAAGCTGACAGATGAAATGCTGACGGGGGCGATACTGAATATTCTGTATACTGTAATTGCAAATCCTGTACTTATTGAAGCTGAAGCAACAGTAAGTGAGTATATTCCGACTTCTGAGATTCGCTGCAAACAATCTGAAATTGATCGTGCCATTGACAATGGCACTAAAACTGTTGAGGAAATAAGAAACGATATTCTCAGGCTTGCAGGGCTGAAATACAAGCACTGCACATATAGCGATGTTAATCAGAAAACAGAACTTTTGAAGTCCTTGATTAATAACAGGGAGCAACTTAATACTCTTGACATTGGCTTGCTGAGATCCTGCGTAAAGAGGATAACGGTGAGCCATTCCTGCGTTATAGAAGCCGAGTTTATTAACGGCGTTATAATCAAAAATGAAACTGAAAGGAACGATGACAATGGAAACGGTTGCAAATGTAAGGATAATTCCTGCCAAGCAGCAAGTTGTTGATGGTAAGCCCCAGTTCAAGCGGCTTAATGTTGCTGCCTATTGCCGTGTAAGCACAGAGCAGGAGGAACAGCAGAACAGCTATGAAAACCAAATTGAATACTACACCAATTATATATCTTCAAATCCCGAATGGGCACTTGCAGGAATATTTGCAGACGAGGGCATCAGCGGTACACAGACGAAGAACAGGACAGAGTTTAACCGAATGATAAGAATGTGCAAAAAGAAGAAGATAGACCTTGTCCTTTGTAAATCCACAAGTCGCTTTTCAAGAAATACTGTTGATTGTCTTGATTATATAAGGCTTCTGAAAAGCCTTGGTATTGGTGTTATATTCGAGAAAGAGAATATAAATACGCTGACAGCTCAGAGCGAATTTATATTATCGTTGTACAGTAGCTTTGCTCAGGCTGAAAGTGAGTCTATAAGCAAAAATATCACTCTAGGTAATCAGATGGCTTTCAAAGAGGGAAAAGTTCGATATAACTACAAGTATCTTCTCGGCTATAAAGAGGGAGATGACGGAAAGCCTGTTATTATACAAGAAGAAGCTGATATTATACAGCTTATTTTCAAACTATACATCGACGGCGGATCGACACATACAATTGCACAGGAGCTTAATAATAAAAAATACCCAACACGCTCTAAAAGCGGCAAGTGGAGTGCAATGCTTATAAAAAGAATACTCCAGAACGAGAAATATATCGGAGACTGCCTGCTGCAAAAGACCTACACCATTGACTGTATATCACATAAGGCAGTCAAAAATAATGGTGAACGTCCAATGTACTATGTAAGCGACTGTCACCCTGCGATCATTGACAAAAACACTTTTAATATAGTGCAACAGGAGATCGCTCGCCGTAATGCCAAAAGAAGTGTGTGCACGAATACTGTTACGGAACATGGACGTTATAACAGCAAATATGCGTTGACAGAGCTTCTTATATGCGGCAAATGTGGTACAGCTTATAGACGGTGCCGCTGGACTTCCCATAACAGGGACAGAACGGTGTGGCGGTGCATTAACCGTCTCGAACACGGTCCGAAATACTGTAATTCTCCTACTATTGACGAAGAACCGCTTCATAATGCTATTGTGAGAGCTATAAATGAGTTCTATAACTGTAGCGATGATGTTGCCAATATATTGAAATCAGCAGCTGATGCTGTCCTTTCAGGGGCGAATGATGGTGAAATAAAGCAGATCGAGCAGCGGCTCAAGGATATAGACCAAGCTCGCAATGACTTTGTAAACCTTATTGCAACA
>JAGCWY010000063.1 GCA_017961625.1 Ruminococcus sp.
GACCGGTGACGATAAGGGAGAGATATCCTGCGGTATCTTCGATGAGTTCTTAAGCAGAGGAGGAGAGATAAAGGATTCTTTTCTTAAGCTGCAGATAGTGCATAATAATATGATACGTAACAGGACTAATAAGTATACTCCTCTATGGCTCCTGGGCAATACGGTATCCAGAGACAGCGCTGTAGCTGAGCAGTTCGGGATTAAGCTGAGAGAGCTTAAGAGAGGCCTTAATGTTTACCGTAACAGTAAAGGAGTACCGAGGATCGTACTGTACTATACACCTGAGACAGCTGCCAACACGGAGGCAGCTGAGGTATATTATGATCGCTTTGAAAACTCACATATAAATATGATCTCTCATGGTGACTGGGTACTGGGTACTTATAAGATAGCTCCTCAGAATATGCTTTATAAAAACGGCTTCACATACAAGCTGTTCAACAGAGGAGTAGCTGTTAATGTTACGTTATTCATTAACGGCCTGACACCATGCATAGTTGTCAAGCGCCCCTCAGAGGCTTTTAATATAGGAGTATCTCCTATAGTAGGCAGTAATAATATACTGACTATGCCTAAGCAGATAACAAATTGTGTACTCACAGGTGCGATGTATGCGGAGACTTCGGAGATAGGTGAGGACTTTCGAGATATATGCAAGCATATCACAGGAGGGCAGCAGATAGTAAATTACATAGGATAAGGAGTGATAATAATGTTAGAGAGACCACTTACCATTTATGAGCAGTTCCGGGAGTATACCCTTATAGAGATCGGTAACTACTTCACTATTAAGGATGCTGATAACAGCACTATAATCACAGGTCTTAAGGTGATACAGTATATGGCTGAGATGTTCGGCAACTATAAGACAAGATCGGATCTTGCTTTTCTATGGTCCATTTATGAGGCTACTCATCATACAGACTTCCTTAAAGCATATGCAGCATGGGAGACCAACTATAACCCACTGCAGAATTATGACAGCAAGGAGACTAATGTGTATATCAATAACGATGGCAGCGAGACCAATACAACCAATCATGGAAAAGTTGATACCACTGCAGCCGGATCCGGAACGAATACGCCCACAACACAAAATTATGTCACTACAGATGACAGCAGCAGCACACGTCTTGAAAGTGAATCTAAGCAGACAGGTACAACAACGAATACTGAGTCAGGAAGTACAACAGTAACAAAGACTCATACTCCTACTTCACTTACAATAGATAGTGACGAATACACAGGTGATTATGTAAGAGGAGAGATCAAGTCTAAGGCCGGTAATATCGGAGTAACAACATCTCAGCAGATGCTGCAGTCTGAGGTAGACTTGAGACTTAACCCTTTAATTATACAGTATATAGATGCATTTGTAAGAGACTATGCATATTATATCAGTGAGGAGTGGTGCTGTTATGACTGTTGACTTCTACACTATAAAGGATGCTAACAATGTAGTTGATAAGGACCTGCCTGCAGCGAGTAAGCATACAGTCAATAATGTTGATATCTTCAAACCGTCGGTAATAGATTCTCCCCGGCTTGTACTGGGAGCCTTTACAGATATGACAGATAAAAACTACTGTTACATTGATAAATTCAAGCGCTATTATTTTATCAACTCTATAACAGTAACATCTGCGCAGCGTGTTATCATGGATCTTACATGTGATGTACTTTATACTTATAAGGATGATATCCTTAAATGTAAAGGTACCTGCCTCAGGTCCGAGAGTACAGGCAAGACGATTATACAGGATAATAAATATCCTATCAATACACTGGACAGATATGTAACTATCCAGAAATTTGAAAATACTCCTTTTACAAGATCTCCCTCAGCTCCTTATATTCTTACTACCATAGGAGGTACATAATATGTCAATTAATGAAAACATATGGGGAGACTCTGAGAGCTGGGTGAGCTGCCTTAATTCACTATGCAAGACCTCAGATAAGACAGCATATCAGCTCATAGACGATACTCTCCCCATGAATGAGCTTATAGATAACAGCATGTGCTGGTGTGGTATAGCTCAGAATTTACACAAGTTTCATTTAGCTCACTCAGCTATAACGAATAATGCAGACTTTTCCCCTCTTGTTTTTAAACCACTTTATAAGACGGAGGATGTAATTAACGTACCTTTTATGTTAGCCCTGGGAGGATCGTATTTTGAGTACACCTTTGACTTTCATAATATGAATGGACGATGGGCGCAGATATCATCTTTATCAGATGGTAACATGGATTGGTACATTACAGGACAGGCTAAACCAATTTTTAATCTGCAGCTTAATAAGCTTATATTCGTTCCTACTGTTACAGTATTTGCTGATACAGATCCTGCTAATAGCTCATTTCAGACTTATTCCTTATCAGACTGGATACATACACAACACACTACATATCCATATTTAGCTCAGCTTTTCATCGAACCTTATTATAATGCAGGTACGGAGGAAGAGCCGAGATGGCAGCTATGCTATGACAGCTATGATCATTATGAATACTTCATACCTAATCTGGAAACGTCAGATTATATTCAGGATCTTCCTGATAGCAATTTTAAAGCGAGGTATGATTATACTAATGTTGCATCAAGAAAACTTACTACTTTACTTATGGGATGCCAGCATGAAAGAATAGGCACATACGGCACTCATAGAGTGGTAATTGATGACGATACTACACACTATGTATCTGACTCAGATCATATAAGATACTGCAGGCAGTACTCAGAGGAGCTCCTGGAGGATATAAGGATACAGATAGCTTTTCTTGGAGTGTTTTTCCTGGGAGACTATATAGATAGTATCGATAATATGACTCTCACTCATCCATCTGTTTACTGCGGTATTATAGATGAGGGAGGCCTGACTCATGGTGAGTACAGCAAAGGTACAGATAACCTGGACAGGCAGCAGATGGACTGGGATGATACATCTGAAAGTGAATACGATCCCTCCAATCCTCCTAAGGTAGATCCTAATGCATATGATGGTGAGTTTCATACAGGTGTACTCTCAGCATTTGCTCCTCCGACAGATGTATATGTAATAGCCTCAAATGATTTTGTTAATCTGATATCTCAGCTATGGGATGCAATGGCATTGGTACCTGCAGGGGATCCGCTTAATGAGTATGTTCTTGATACGTTCCTTACAGTTAACCCTATAGATGCTATACTCTCCGCTAAGTATTTCCCTCTCTCAGCAGATGTAGGGGGCAGCAGCACTACTGTCAAGCTGGGTAAATATGATACTCAGATACCCTGTAAGGACCTGCTGCTTAATCAGAAAAAAGTTGACTGTGGAAGTGTCCTTATATTTCCTACTTTTGGTAATGGGTACAGTAACTGGATAGACAGGTTATGCACTATAACTCTGTATCTTCCATTCTGCGGATCTGTAAGTCTGGATCCGGAGCTGTACATGGGAAGATATGTTAATGTTGAGTATGCTATAGATCTGCTCACAGGTAACTGCAGCGCCTATGTATCATATACCTCTGACAATGGTCGAAAAGTTATTACAGATATAGCCTCAGGCAATTGTGCTATTGATATGCCTATCACAGGTATTCAGCACATGACTCTTGATTCTCAGCTGTATAATGCTACTGAACAGATCAAGGCTATGAAAGTTAATAACGCTGTAGCAGGTATGAAAGGTATAGCAGGCTTAGGTTTATCAGTGGCCTCAGGTAATGCTATAGGATCAGCAGCATCTGCGCTCTCCCTGGGAAGTACTATTTATAATACAATGCACAATGAAGCTGTAGCAGAGTATAATCTGGATCATACACAGCTGCCTGTTAAGATGATAGGTACTACAGGAGCCTGCACAGGTGCTATGTGTGAGCTCACTCCTCAGATAATTTTTGAGAGGCCCAGACTCCCTGATAATACTGTTTTTTCCGAAAAGTCATATGCACATACTGTAGGATATGCCTGCTGCATCTCATCTACCATATCACATTTTCACGGATATGCAGAATTTGCCTCAGCAGATCTCTCAGGCTTTTCTGCTACTGCCTCGGAAAAAAATGCTATTATGGCAGCGCTTCAATCAGGAGTTATACTTCCATAAGAAAAGATCCCCTCTGAGAGGGGACCTTTTTTTATTATAATTTTCTATGCTGTATATTAAATACCTGTTCAATATACTCCTTAGCCATTGACAGCGTAAAATCAATTGGTATGATCGCGTGATAGCATCCGCATATCTGCTCACCTGTGACTCCGCAGCAGTCGGTAAGTGTAACCTTGTATTCTGTATCCCTGTCATCATAAACAGATGCAAACTTATGCACAAACATATGCTTAATGATGAGTTCAGGCTTCATAAAATTCTTTTTTACCCACTTAGTTACATTATAGTGATCCAGGGGAGTTTTGATGTTCTTAGCTTTTATCTCTGCAGGTATAGCTCCCTTAGGCAGGCCTGCTATAACTGTCATTATTTTATCTCCCTGCTGCTTAATGTACTTTTTAGCTCCCATGCCTAAAAACTGATCATATTTCTTATCAAAGTCCCAGCAGCCTAAGTCCAGCAGCAGCTCTTTCTGAGGATGGCCTCTGAAAATTTTCTCATTAATAGCTGTTATCCTTTCATTATATTCAAGCAGCTCCTTTTCAAGTTCCTCGCAAGGCTCATAGTATAGCGAGTCTGTATCATACTGCACTATGTACTCAGGATACTTACTTATAAAGTACATGAGGATCTTTCTTGCGTATGAAGTTGTCCAAAATGCTATATACGGATCCAGCCAGGACTCGCAGCGCAGCTGCTTAAAGGTTTTATGCCTCTCCGGTTCAAATGTACCTCCTGTCTTTGTCTCAGGATCATATACATCATCAAATGCATTAAGGATATCATGAGTCTTAGTAGCTGTTACTCCGAAGTAAGTGTTTATGTTTACCTTAGAATCCTTATATTCCTGAGTATCAGACTTGCCTGCATGTTTATAGGTAGCCTTTATTATGTAGTCCTCCTTGATTGGTCTCTGGATCCATTGAGGCAGCTTTTTATATTTATCAAAGGTCCACATTTTGATAGGTGTTATTTTCATCTCATAGATCATCTCATATGCTTCAATGTCAACATCATTAAGCATTACATAACATTTCTTAGCCTGCAGGATCTTACCGTTATATGCTATCATCTCCTCAGGCTTGCCGAACTTAGCCTGGAATATCTTAGATTCATAGTTAAGTACCTTATGCTTAGAAAATGTAGCATGGTGAGAAAATGACTTAAAGTCTACTATAGCCAGGATGAAAAAAGGCTTTTTCTTTTCATCTCTTATAGTGGTATACTCTGACAGAGGAGTCTCATGCAGCCATCCTGCAGGATATTTCTTATGCAGCATAACAGCAGGATAGTCAGAGGTCAGATCTGCACACATTACATCCTTAAGAGTCTTACCGACTTTATCGATATTGGATCCGCACAGGCCTCCTGTGAATCCGTATTCCCTGCACAGCATCCATTGAGCAGCATCAACATACTTATGTTTATTGCACATCATGAGAAAATCTATGTTATTTTTCTTTTCCCACTTAGGATCACTGCAGCGCTTATTATATTCAAGTCGCTGCTTAGTTATTGTCTCATCCTCTCTGATACTGTTCTTAAGCTTCATCCTCACGAAGCCTGACCGGGTATAGGGGAGGATAAGTACTCCGTTTTCCTGCATGTATGTATCATATACTTTCTCATGCATCTCAGTAAGGATAATAACATCATTGATACAGTACTGCAGCTCCGTCTCATCAAGTGGAGTACAGTATGTTTTTGTTGATATCCTCACTTTATCATAGTCAAGATCGCCCTTAAGCTTTTTAGTCTTACACCATTTCTCACTTACATCCTCCAGGCTCTTACCGAACAGGCCTAAACATTCCCTCATCTCGATATAGTCAAAATTAAGATACAGGCACTCTCTGGGCGACTTAGCAAACATCTTTTTACATTCCAGCAGCTGGAAAAGCTTATACTTGATGAATGAAAATTCATGGGATAAATTAGCAACCCATATGAGGCACTTAGCAGGATAATTCTGCCCCATATTCAAGTACTTAAGAGTATCAAGCAGTGTATCCAGGAAGTCAAAGAGCTGAGAGGGGAGCCTGTATACAGCATAGTACTCAGTACCTACAGCTATCTGATATGTGTAACAAAAACAGTGGTCGACCATAGTCACATACTTGCTTTTATCTTTTCCGTAGTAGTCCTTATGTGTTATTGTAGTAGACTCTGTATCGAGTCCTATAGCTGTCTTGTATATAGGCTGAGCAGCAAGCCTTACAGGATCATCCGGATCCATTCCGGGAGCTGAGCACTCATTAAATACGCACATGAAAAGCGCTGTCAGCTCATCCTGTCTGTAGTTGGTTATATCAGTCATACATCATTTCTCCTTAATCCCAGTCAATATCTATATCAGCAGCATCATTATTCACCACATCATTAATGATATCGTCAAGGTTATTATTTCTTGAATTGTCACTGTTAACAGATGTTATATTCTCACCTGTATCCTCGGCCAGGCCGTAGCCAAACTTTTCGTAAAATTCCCGGGCCTTTTCTGTATCCCATACGAGCTTTTCATAGATCTCCTCAAAGCGTGACATTCTGTAGTCATCATTATTCCAGAGATCATACTGATTATATGGAATATCAAAATAATCGCAGCCATCCATGCAGGCATAGACCTCATCTATCAGATCAAAAAAGTCGTTGCTTATCCTGGAATACCACTGCAGAAAAGTCTCCTTAGGCTCATCTGTATCCTCTGCAGCTTCATCCTCATTGATGGGACCGGGCCCCGGCTCAGAGTCAGGAACAGGATCCCATGCATCCTGAGGAGGCCCATATTTTCTTTTCCAGATATTTACACTCTTTCTTTCTTCTGTGATCTTCTTTATTGCTTGATGCTTTTTCCTGTTAGCCTTATTATTTTTTATAAGTGTTACACCGTTTTTATCGTAGGTCTTGAGGCCGGCTAAGAAAAGTTTCTGTGTAGCTATATCATAAGGGATTGAATTTGTACCGAAGACCTTAGCTATACTTTCAATGTTACGGTTGATCTTATCAATATTTTTCTGCGCTGCAGATTTTGTCTTTAACTTTGCCTTTTTTCTCTTAGCCAATGGTAAGCACCTACTTTCTTATAAGATCACTCTTTACTACATAATCATAAAAATCCTTAGTAGTACCCATGCAGTAAAATTCATTCTTTATATTTACTGTAAACAGTACTACATCACGCATAGGATCGCAGCGCCTTACCTTATACACTATGTGCGCAGAGTCATGCAGCCATCCGCAGTAGCTGCATATGTACTTCACATAATGATAGACTACTATTATCTCCCTGTAATCTCTGATAAGCTCATCACCGGTAAGATCCTCAGCACGATTCTCTATATCCTTAAACTCGATACCCTGCAGATTATTTTTTATCATAAGTATTCTCCTTTATACTTTTTTAATTACATCAAACGTCAGGCTCCTCAGACTGTCTGCAGTTACACAGACTCTTTTCTTATATACCCCTGCTGACGTACTGTATACTATTGCTACATATTCCTCACCATTTTCATGGTGCTCATAAACAAGATCTATCACGTCTTTGTCTATTGCATAAACAAGCTGCTTAAGCTCATGAGCTACAAACCGTGCTTTTATATCAAAGCCACTCAGCATTATTAAGTCACTCATGCTATGAGCACCCCCTTAGCCAGGAGCTGCTTGTGTATGTTCTTAATAGCGGTCAGTGTCGTTCTCTCTCCGTCTTTGTAGTAATACCCCTTAGCGTATATGCAGTATCCGCTGCAGTCTACAATATATTCAACTGTGTAGTCGTGGCCGTTATATCTGAAGCTCCTCTCAGGGATCCTGTATCGCTGCTCAAATGCACGTCTCTCAGCATACGTCCTGGGAGATCTCTTTATACTGCTCTTGAACATCTCATGGTTTGCTATTATCGAGCTTATCAGACTTACTATCTCCATATCATTCATTAGTATTCACCTCTTAACATCATATCCTTTATCAGATCCAGGTAATCAACTGCACAGTGTTCAGCTGTCAGGCCGGCATTGCAAAGCCATATGTTTTTACAGTATTCGCAGGGCCTCTCATAGATCTCCTTGATATCATCTAATGTTTTTATGTTGTCAGTCATAGTTATTCTCCTCTCAGTCATTATCAGTAGGTTCAAACATTGAGCAGCCGGTGCAGCAGGTACAAGGATATCCGCTTAGCTCACAGGCTCCTTTTTCATAGTGCAGGCATGCAGTAGGCTCTCCGGTGCATATACAGTTAAGGCCTATGCACTCTCCCTCTGCACTTAAGTAAATACAGTCTTTCATACATCATTCTCCTTTGATTTATTTGGACCATGTACGATCCGCAGGATATTATCTATGTTATAACTCTGTGTAAATAATTGTGCTTATTTTACAAATTGTTTTACCATTTTATCGATACTATCCGGCAAGTTTATTATATCATATATCTGCTTATAATGGGTGAACTTACTGTAAATTGTTTTTGAATTGATTTGCAGTGTTTATCATTGAATATTTTAATTGTTATATTTGATTTGATTTATGGTTATTTATCTTTACCAACAAGCCAATTTGTATTGTGCAATATGCACTAATAATTAGATACGTTAATTTTGTCGGTTTGATTTGTGATGTA
>JAGCWY010000064.1 GCA_017961625.1 Ruminococcus sp.
CCTTTTCCTTCTTGATATTCCTGAACAGCAGCTATTCGTTCTTCATCTGTCAGCTTACTTCCTCTGGACATAAAATAACCCCCTTAGAGTTTTCACACTTTTGTTTTTTCGTGTGTCTACTCTAGGGGGATTATATCAGATTGATGATGATTAATATAATCACTTCAATTCCTTATGGCTTTTTCATATAATACAATTTTATATGTTCTGTCCTCAAACTACGTTTCAGGAGTATATCCTGTAGCATCAAACTCCTTCACTTTGACAGGTTCGTTTAGTTTTATTTCTGTAATGTTAACATATTGAGTGTCATCACTGTCTTGACGATTTATAATCTTTCTAAGTATGATACCTGTTTCCAGATCAACATACATAATTGTCGTATCGCCCCCTAATTTCATGGTTATATGAGCGCATTTCCTGCCAAGTATCACTCCTGTACCGTCAATACTCCATGATGAGAAATCGCAAAGGCAGCTGTCCGAATAGAAAGACTGGATAAGCAGATAATCAAGACCTATAGACGGTTCTCCGTAGGGACCAGGCACATAATTTGTACCAGTTTCATCATCAAAAGCTACTACCCTGTCATTATCCGGTATATTTGCATCATACCACTGAATTTCTTCATCGCTGAGAGTCCATGCTTCGTATTTTTTACTGTTAAGGTCAATATATCCTGAAAAATCGTTATCTGTATAAAGTTCATAACTGCTGTTAGTCCATCCACCTTCGTATCGGGTCATTTCATCAGTGCGAGAATAATATCTTCTGCTACGATTGTCTATAGAGAATTCGTAATTGCCGAGATCACTCTCCGCCTTACCTTCAGCAGTGTCAAAATAGAATTTGCTGTTGAGCATCACGTGATATATATAGCTTTTGTTTTCAAGCGAATTGTACTCTTCATAATTTGAAGCACTGAATATCTGCTGAATATACCGCTCGGTATCCACCTTTTTGAACTCCGTCGGATGATTAATATACTTTTCGCGAATATCGTCGATATACCGTTCAACTTCATCATCACTGTCAAATTTCATCATACTGTGCAACTGAAGCTCGGCAAAATATTCCTCCACTTCCTGCTCAGAGGCAGTGGTCGTCTCGACATTGTCCATGTTTAAATGCTCACGCATCCTTCTAATTCTTTCGCTATCATCAATCACACTGTAATCTGATATTTTCCATGTGCCTCCTATTTGTTTCAGAAGGAAATAGGCATATATATTATCGCTATTCGGAACGTGATAAACTCTACTGCATATCAAGCTACCAGTCGATTCGTCGGCATAAGCACTGTATATATCATGGTCAGCAAAATAGCATTCAAAACTTGAGATGTCATCTGAATAATCCGAGGAAACCATCTTGTATGAACTGAAATCATACAATTCCGCAAATTTATAATCATAACTTCCCTCATAGTCCATAAGCTCTGACAGCACAAGACCATTATATGTTATAAATGGCTTGAGCTTCTTAACCGCCAAACTATCATCGCCGAAGTCATAGCCGTCAGCGTACTTACTGAAATCGCTTCCTTCATAATACGAACATAGTTTGTCAGTAAAGGTCGAGCGCAGCAAAGCCGACATTTTCTCCAGTGTATCAAGCTTTTCATCTGTTACCCTGAAATATTTCTTTTCTTTTTTATACATCTCATTAGTTTCAGGATCAATACTATCAATCAGGAAGCTGACAGCACAGCCGTTTTCATAATCTGCCCCGTCTGTATAACGGGCTTTCATGATATGCCAAAGTTTTTCCTCAAGCTCATCGACAACTGGGTCCATTTCTATGTTAAGGCTTGACTCAGTCTCCGTGCTTTCGATAGTTATACCGCTGCTCGTCGAATCGCTAAGATTATGCGGTATTTTTGATTTTGAATAAAGATATGTTCCGGATATGCCGCCGACAAGAATCACTGCCGCTGCCGCCGCACATAATGCGCTGTATATCCTTGGACGTCTGTAGCGCTCTACGCCAGATGCTTCGACAGTGAAATCTCCGTCTGACAGTTCCCGGGTTTTTAATATATCATACTTTCTTTTGCTTATTATATATATCTGTTCTTTTTTCTTTTTCCCGACAGCCTGATATTTCTCAGAGATTCTCTCTATATCTTCGTCTCTTCTGCTGAACAGCAAATCAAGATCATCCTTCATATTCTCTCCTCCTTACCTTGAAAATCCTGCTTCAAAAAGCATATCCCTCAGCCTTTTCACAGCTCTGCTGCACCTTGCCCTTACGTTATCGGACGTCAAGTCAACGATCTCGGCTATTTCCTTAGAACTCCGTCCGTAATAATACTTCTGTATTATTATAGTTGAATCAGGCTCCCCAAGCTCGTCCACCTTTGCATAAAGTATCCGGCGCAACTCAGTGCGCTCAGTGGAATCCTCGATGTCCTCATCAGATACGAACTCCTCGTTTTCGTCAAGGGATACGCTCCTCGAAGTGTGTCTTACAACACGTCTGTATGTATCTATTGCCTTTCTACGCGCTACAGAGGCTGTAAAAGCCTTAAGATCCCCTTTAATCTCATTCTGCTTGTCAAAAAATAAAAAACATTGTGCGAAAACGTCCCCAACACATTCATCTATATCCTCCATAGCTGCACATCCTTTAAGGCGTGCAAATACAATAGTGTAGACGTAATTGAAAAATCTATCATAAAAGGCCCTCTGACCGCGTTCAGGGTCTGCCTTTAATAAATGCTGCAGCTCTGTATCTTTCATTATTCACCTCTCCCTGTAATGCGCATACTGTTTCCCCCTTCATTCACTCTAATCGTAGCGAATTAACAATATGTAACATTCATATATATATTTTTATTTTTTAACTTTAAATGTTTGCTCCAATCCAAAATTTTTTTTCAGGGTCTTTACTTTTTCACGCAAATATGCTATTATATATTGTATTAAAAACGAATCGTCATTTTTTCAGGCAGGCAATCTGCCTATATTGGGGGGATCATTTTTATGCAGATCGTTCTGTGCGCTCTGCTCGGATACTTCTTCGGCAATATCAATCCTGCCTTTATTATAGCTAAGTTCAAGGGATTCGATATACGCGAAAGAGGTTCGGGCAATGCCGGCGCATCAAATGCAGTCATAACTATCGGAAAGAAGGCAGGTCTTCTTGTTGCTCTGTTCGATATATTTAAGGCTGTAGCAGCCTCCATTATCGCAGTGTACCTGTTTCCGGAGATAAAGTTTGCCAAGATACTTTCCGGTTCATGCTGCGTACTGGGACATATCTTTCCTGTACTTATGAAATTTCACGGTGGCAAGGGGCTCGCCTCTCTCGGAGGAACTATCCTCGCCTTCAATCCGTGGATATTCGCTCTTCTACTCGGATTTGAGATAATACTCGGCTTTTCGGCAGATTATGTCTGCGTCGTACCTGTCACCGGCTCGGTGATATTCACACTTATATATGCCGTTCTTACCGGCGATCTTGTAGGCACTATTATCCTTTCCGTTGTATCGTTAGTGATACTGTTCAAGCATATACAGAATTTCAAGCGAATACAGAACGGCACTGAGGCACATATAAGCTTCCTGTGGAAAAAGGATCAGGAAATAGCACGCATTAAGAAAAACACCAATGATTAAGAAAGTCCCTTCGGGGGCTTTTTTATGCCATTGCACGCAGCCGCAGCGCTTAAAAGCGGCAGATAGGAGTCGCATAGTATGCATAGCAAAACTTCGGATATGTGTGAGGGACCACTTGTCGGAAAGATAATCCTCTACACTATTCCTATAATACTGACAGGTATCCTGCAGCTTCTGTTCAACGCCGCCGACCTCGTCGTAGTCGGAAGATGCTGCGGAGATATCTCCGTAGGCGCGGTAGGCGCTACCGGAGCTCTGATAAACCTTATGGTAAATCTCTTTATAGGTCTCTCCGTAGGCGCAGGCGTCACTGTTGCTCACGGAATCGGTTCAGGCAGAATAGAAGACGTACACAGGACTGTACATACCGCTATACCTGCGGCTCTGATAAGCGGAGCCTTTCTGACGGTCATAGGCGTTTTTTTATCAGGTACATTCCTTGAGATGATGGATACTCCGAAAGACGTTCTGCCACTGTCTTCAGCCTATATGAGAATATATTTCTGTGGAACGGTACCGAGTATGATATACAACTTCGGCTCTGCTATACTACGTGCTGCAGGCGACACAAAGAGTCCGCTGTATTTCCTTACAGTAGCAGGCATACTCAACGTTATACTCAATCTGTTTTTTGTAATCGTACTGAAAATGGACGTTGCCGGAGTTGCCCTTGCTACCTCCATTTCACAGACATTATCGGCAGCTCTAATAATGAGAGAACTCATGCACCGTGACGATGCTTGCAGGCTGGAACTGAAAAAGATGAAAATATATAGCAGACAGCTGAAGCGTATAATACAGATAGGCTTTCCGGCAGGTCTGCAATCATCGATATTTGCAATATCAAACGTAATAATCCAGTCTTCCATAAACGAATTTGGAAACACTCTAGGTCATATAGTTCTGTCAGGCAATTCAGCTGCCCAGAACGTGGAAGGCTTCGTTTATACATCGATGAACGCCTACAGTCAGACCTCTCTCAACTTCACAAGCCAGAACTACGGCGCAGGAAAGCTCGACAGGATAATGAAGATAATGCGTATTTGCCTTATCGCTGTTTTCTGCACAGGCGCCTTTCTCGGGCTAACCGCACTCTATTTCGGAGATCCTATACTGTCCATATATCTGCACGGATCAAAGGAAAGTATATACTACGGCATAATACGTATGAGATACATAATGATCCCCTATTTTTTGTGTGGACTCATGGATGTAACAACAGGTCTTATACGAGGACTCGGAAGATCAGTGCTGCCTATGCTCATAACAGTCATAGGCGTTGTCGGCATAAGGTTGGGCTGGATATTCGGCGTGTTCAGGATAGAGAAATATCACACCCTACAAAGTCTCTACTTCTCTTACACTATCTCATGGATTGCTACATTCGCAGTTGAACTTGGAGTATTCCTTGTGATAATACGAAAACTAAAAAAGCAGCAGAAGGTTTAGCGATTATATATCAAACAAGGGCGGCTAAAGTAAGCCACCTCTGGCAGAATCATGGCATAAAATTACCGAGCCCGTAATTTCCGGCTCGGTAATCCACTTTTTCTGTTAAGGGGAGCTGACTTTTGCTGCCCTTTTTCTGATCACTCAATTATTTCACATGACGTGAATGCCGCCTCACATTCACGGATAAAAAAGCCCTGTGCAACACTGCAAACTGGACACTCCTGCGGAGGTTCACTTCCCTTGTGAATATGACCGCAGTTAAGACACAGCCATGCCTGCTCAGTATCTGAGGACCTGAAAAGCTTGTCCTCACGTAAAAGCCTGCCATAATATTCAAATCTCTTACGGTGACTTTCTTCTATCTCCGCTATCATACTGAAACCGGACGCAATGTCAGGATATCCCTCATCAGCGGCTATCCTTGCAAAATCAGGGTACACAATGCTGTGTTCCTTTTCCTCCTCCGCTGCCGAAGCATCGAGCAACTGCAAGATATTCTCGAATACATCCGCAGGATAGCCTGCCGAGATATCTACAGTCTTACCTGCACAACCATTGAGCTCCTTCCAGAACACCATTGCATGGCGTTCCTCCTGCTCAGCCGTAAAGCGAAACATTCGCTCAATACTAACAAGCTTCTGCTGCTGTGCAATAAGAGCCGCCTGGTAATATCGCTGTCGCGACTGACACTCTCCTGCAAAAGCTCGCATTAGATTTATCCTCGTCTGGCTTTTATTAAAATCTTTCTGCATATTACTACCTCCCTTTGAAGGTAGTATCTGCATATCAAAGAGTATTATTCATCAAGTATCGTATAACGGTACTGCATGATACTTTCTGGATTTTTAAGGCGAATATTCTGAATATGACCACACTGAGGGCAGGCGTCGCATATAACCTGACTCCTTTTAGGTTTGAGCTTCTTTTCTTCGCCTTCGGGATAAAACTGAACTGAGTACGGGGTAAGAAGAGTTCCCCTAACAACTCTTGCAGCACAGAATTCACATACATTATCCATAAGCATTCCTCCTGATCTCATATCATCTTTTTATATCATTATATCACTTAATACATGATATGTCAATAAAAAAAAGAGCGGACATTAAGTCCGCCCTTCAATGAATTCAGCTTTTAATTATATTTCGTTAACTTTTCTCTTAACGTAAGATGTGTGGAGAACCTCATGTGCCTTATGGCTGCCAGGCTTCTCGAAGAATTCCTCGTAAACCTTCTTTACGGCAGGATTCTCATGAGACTGTCTGAGAGGCATTGACTTGTCGAGGTTGTAGAGAACCTTAGCTCTCTCTTCTCTGATGTCAACAAAGTTTCTTACTCCCATAGGAACCTGAGGCTGTCCGCCGCCGTTTACACAGCCGCCAGGACATGCCATGATCTCAACGAACTGAGCATCGCACTTGCCTGCTCTGATATCGTCCAGCACCTTTCTTGCATTTGCAAGACCGCTTGTTACGATTACCTTAACCTTGTTGCCTGCAACATCGTAAGTTGCTTCCTTGATATCCTTAGTACCACGAACCTCGGGAAGGTCTGTAACGTTCTCGCCTGTGAGCGTATATACAGCTGTTCTAAGTGCAGCTTCCATAACACCACCTGTAGCACCAAAGATAACGCCTGCACCAGTTGAGATACCCAGCGGATCATCGAACTTCTCCTCAGGAAGTGAATTGAAGAGGATACCAGCACGCTCAATCATTCTGCCGAGCTCACGAGTTGTGAGAGCATAGTCAACATCAGGTACGCCTGCTGCGCTCTGATCGGGTCTGCCAATCTCGAACTTCTTTGCTGTACATGGCATGATAGATACCATAACAATGTTCTTTGGATCAATACCCATTTTCTGAGCATAGTATGTCTTAGCTGTTGCGCCGAACATCTGCTGAGGCGACTTACAGCTTGAAAGATGATCGAGAAGATCAGGATAGTAGTGCTCACAGAACTTTACCCAGCCAGGTGAGCATGATGTGATAAGAGGAAGTGTTCCACCGTTTGAGAAGCGGTCGAGGAACTCGTTAGCCTCTTCCATGATAGTAAGGTCAGCAGCAAAGTCTGTATCGAATACCTTGTCAAAGCCCAGTCTGCGGAGAGCAGCTGCCATCTTTCCTTCTGCGTTAGTACCAATAGGATTGCCGAAGCACTCGCCGAGACCTGCACGAACAGCAGGAGCTGTCTGTACGAGAACTGTCTTTTCAGGATCAGCAATAGCTGCCATAACTTCTCTTGTGTAGTCCTTCTCCGAGAGAGCGCCAACAGGACATACTGCAATACACTGACCGCAGGATACACAGCTGGTCTCGCCCAGACCCATATCAAAAGCAGAGCCGATATATGTCTTGAAACCACGCTCGTTTGCACCGATTACACCGATACCCTGTGTCTTTGCACATACTGCTACACAACGGCGGCAAAGAATACACTTGTTATTGTCGCGGTACATGTGAGCAGCTGTGCTATCTACATCGTACTCGTTCTTAACGCCGTCATACTTTGTTGCGTCCTCTACGCCGTAGTCCTTGGCAAGCTTCTGGAGCTCGCAATTTCCACTTCTTACGCATGAGAGACACTTTCTGTCATGAGTTGAAAGAATGAGTTCAAGAGTCTTCTTTCTTGACTCAATGACCTTTGGTGAGCTTGTAAGGATCTCCATATTATTGGAACAGGGATATACGCAGCCTGCAACAAGACGGAAGCCTCTGCCTTCATTTACCTCTGTAACGCAGATACGGCAGGCACCGATCTCGTTGATCTCCTTCATATAGCAAAGTGTAGGAATTTCAAAGCCTGCAATATGAGCAGCCTCAAGAACAGTGGTGCCCTTGGGAACTTCTAATTCAACACCGTTGATTTTAACTGTAATATTTTCCATCACTATTCCTCCGCTTACTTCTTGATGATTGCATTGAACTTACATGTTGCGATACAAGCACCGCACTTCACGCACTTAGTCTTGTCGATCTCCATTGCAGCAAGCTTCTTGCCGGGAGCGATGTAGTCGGTTCTTGAGATAGCGGAAGCAGGACACTGCTTAGCACACATACCGCATCCGATACACTTATCCTTTTCAATCTCAAAGCTGAGGAGGTCCTTACATACGCCGGCAGGGCACTTCTTGTCAACTACGTGAGCGATATACTCGTCGCGGAAGCATCTGAGTGTTGAAAGAACAGGGTTTGGAGCTGTCTGTCCAAGACCGCAGAGTGAATTAGCCTTTATGTGGTAAGCAAGCTCTTCGAGCTTGTCGAGGTCTTCGAGAGTACCCTTACCCTTTGTAATTCTGTCAAGGATCTCCCACATTCTCTTTGTACCGATACGGCATGGTGTACACTTACCGCATGACTCATCAACAGTGAATTCGAGGAAGAACTTTGCGATATCAACCATACAGTTATCCTCGTCCATAACGATAAGTCCGCCTGAACCCATCATTGAACCGATACCAATAAGGTTATCATAGTCAATCGGAATATCAAAGTTGGAAGCGTCGATACATCCGCCTGAAGGACCGCCTGTCTGAGCAGCCTTGAACTTCTTGCCGTTGGGGATACCGCCGCCGATTTCTTCTATAACTTCGCGGAGTGTAGTACCCATAGGAACTTCAACGAGACCTGTGTTCTTGATCTTTCCACCGAGAGCGAATACCTTTGTACCCTTTGACTTCTCGGTACCCATTGATGCGAACCAGTTTGCACCGTTGAGTATGATCTGAGGAATATTAGCATATGTCTCAACATTGTTGAGGATAGTAGGCTTCTGGAAGAGACCTTTTTCAGCAGGGAAAGGAGGTCTCGGACGGGGCTCACCGCGGTTGCCCTCGATAGATGTCATAAGAGCAGTCTCCTCGCCGCATACGAAAGCGCCGGCGCCGAGACGAAGGTCGATATCGAAGCAGAAATCTGTTCCGAAGATATTCTTGCCGAGCATACCGTTTTCACGAGCCTGCTTGATAGCGATGTTAAGACGCTCAACAGCAATAGGATACTCAGCACGAACGTATATGTATCCCTGTGTAGCACCAATAGCGTAGCCGGCGATAGTCATAGCCTCGAGTACAACGTGAGGATCGCCCTCAAGTACGGAACGGTCCATGAATGCGCCCGGGTCACCCTCGTCAGCGTTGCAGCATACATACTTCTGGTCAGCGTTGGGAACTATATTTCTTGCGAGCTTCCACTTCATACCTGTGGGGAATCCGCCGCCTCCACGTCCGCGGAGACCTGAATCGAGGATAGTCTGAATAACGTCCTCAGGAGTCATCTCTGTGAGTACCTTGCCAAGAGCAGCATATCCGTCTCTTCCGATATACTCTTCGATATTCTCAGGATTAATAACACCGCAGTTTCTGAGAGCTACACGATGCTGCTTTTTATAGAATGATGTATCGTCGAGAGACTTAATCTCGTCGCCTGCAACAGTCTCCTCATAGAGGAATTCCTTTACAGGGGTGCCGCCGATAAGGTGCTCGTCAACGATTCTGGGAATCTCTTCAACCTTAACACGTGAGTAGAAAGAGCCCTCGGGATATACGATCATGATAGGTCCGCGCTCACAGAGTCCGAAACAACCTGTTTTAACGATCTGTACTTTATCTTTAAGTCCCTTTTCTGCGAATTCCTTTTCAAGCTCTGCAATGATCTTGGGAGAGCCTGAAGATGTACATCCTGTACCGCCGCAGACAAGGACGTGTCTTTCATATTTTGAAGAAGCATTGCCATGTGTTCTGAGAGCAACCTCGCCCTTCATGCTGTCTCTGACAACCTTGAGTTCTTCAAGAGTCTTCATAAGTTAACCTCCTAATTGGTAATTATTGGAATCAAGCGTATTTTTCGATGATCTTGTCAACGTCGTCAACAGTGAGACGGCCGTAAACATCTTCGTTTACAGTAAGAACGGGTGCAAGTCCGCAAGCGCCTATGCAACGGCAAGCATCAAGAGAGAACTTACCATCGGGAGTACACTCGCCTCCGCCAATTCCAAGCTTTTCCTGGAGCTTATTGTAGATATCTCCGGAACCCTTTACATAGCATGCTGTACCAAGACAGACTGAAATTGTGTACTCACCCTTCGGATAGAGTGAGAACTGAGCGTAGAAGGTAACAACACCGTAGATCTTCTCAAGAGGGATCCCTGTGTTATCGGAAATAATTGCCTGAACCTCGATCGGAAGATAGCCGTAGATCTCCTGAGCTTTCTGAAGGATCGGCATGAGTGAGCCCTTGTCGTCCTTCTTCTCTTTGATGACCTTGAGGAGCTCAGCCTCCTGCTCGGGGGTACCCTTGAAGGGAACAGTTGATTTAGCTGAATTCATTAAATGAACCTCCTTAGTATTAGCTGTGAAAAATGTAACAATGTCGAACATAAAAAATTATGAGACAAAAGTCAAATCTCACATATCTTTACTATTATACCATATAATAAATAATATTTCTATCGCTATTTTAGCCTAATTAGATTCTACTTTACTGTGCATTTTAGACAAATATATCACAAAGCACAAAAGCGTCGCCTTCAACACTTACATTTGTAAAGGCTCTTAGTTTGCCGATAGGTTTTAGTTAAAATGACTTTACAAATGTGACATGTCAGACTTGAATGCTTTTTTAATTTGTTAACATTATTTCCTATTGTTGCCTTTTCCTCTTTTTTCTTAAAAAACTGTGCAGTAATCCACTATACTTCATTTTGGATTTATGATTTAATCCATATTTTTTATCTGTTATATAACATAATACTTATTTACAAAAAATTCAAATTCTATATGTTTCAATACTTATTGACAAACCTGTTTTATTATTGTATATTAAAATTATAACATACACTTAAACAGCGTATCTTCGCTATTTAAGTTCTGTTTACGGAACGTCCTGCACTGCGTTCCAGCATTATTCTGTCACCGTTAAACTGAAAAGGAGAAATTATGAGTTTACCGAATGATCCTGTTATTTTACTCAGCTATATCAATACGCTTCTACGCGACAAGTACCCGTCTTACGAGGAGCTATGTAAAAGCCTTTGCGTTTCAGCGGATGATATTGAGCACAAACTCAATGGTATAGGATATGTTTACGATCCTAAAACCAATTCATTCAGATAGTATCTCATAAGGGATACTGAACTAAAACTAACGCTTTTTGTATATCAATGGGAGGGCTTATGAAACAATTCATAAAAAAGATCACGGCTTTTTCGGCTTCTGCCGTAATCGCTGTTTGCTCCGCAACTTCAGGCGCATTAATCGGAGCTGACACCACGGAAGAAACGACATACACAGTTCATTTTGACCTCAGCGAGGAGGGCGTATCGGTCGCTCCGGATAAAAACAACAATATTCCCGAAATAACGGATATTACCAAGAAGGGAAACAGCTCCGTATTAATACCTAATGCTGACCTCGAAAAAGAAGGATATATCTTCTCAGGCTGGACCGAAGATGATATCAAGGGCTATGTCAAGGGCGATGTTTTTAGGATAAAGGACCACGACGTTACTCTCCACCCTGTATGGGTAGACGAAGAGGACGATGTATTCCATAAGATTACATTCAGAGTTGAATGGAACGGTGAAATAGATACTGACGCAGAAAAGCTCGTTCCACCTGTAAAAAAGCAAGCAGGCAGATTTGTGCAGATTCCCCTCGATACTTTCCCACGCAATGGCTACAAGCAGCGTGGTTGGACAGACGGCACGACCGAGTTTGCAGGTCAGGAATACATTATCGTACACAACGACGATATAACACTTACTCCGAATCTCAAAAAGTTGTATATCCTTAGGTATTCAGTCGGAGACGCTGACAGAATAAACGGCGTTAAAGAACTTGAATTTGAAATTCCCGAAGGCGATTCCACAGATCTCCAGAATAACGACCGCTTCTCAAGAAACGGCTTCAAGATAAAGTGCTGGCACTGTGAGAACGACGACAAGGACTATGCTCCTATTGCTGTGTTCACCATGCCCTCCGAGGATGTTCTTATGACGCCTGTATGGGAGCCTATAAAGTACACAATCAATTTTAAACCCACAAGCAATTCTGCCGACTATATAAAGGTACAGGGCTACACGGATACTGCTATCATCGCTCCGGAATGTAGTTATGTAAAGGAAGGCTATACTTTCGCAGGTTGGAAGCGCGACGACCTTGTTATCCAGCCAGGTGATGAATATATTATCCCTGGTGCAACGCCCGGCACAGGAATATCTTTCTCCGCTGTATGGACAGAGAGCGGCGGCGACGAGCAGACTACCACATCTGCTCCAAATGACACAACGACCACAACTACTGTCACATCTTCTACGGTATCTTCTACAACGACCACAACTACTATCACATCTTCTACAAACACAACATTGACGACTACTGAAACGGCTTCGTCAAGCACATCAACCGAGGATACCTCCACAACAGAAAGCACAACATCTTCTGTTACTACAACTGTAACCACAACAGTATCGACTGCTCAGGAAGAAAACGATATCTCTTACGGTGACTCAAACTGTGACGGCAATATTGATATGGCTGACGCTGTACTCATTATGCAGGCACTTGCTAATCCTGACAAGTACGATGTCGGCGGAACCTCCGAAAATCATATCACTGAGGAAGGCAGAATAAACGCTGACGTTGATCCATCTATAAAAGGACTTACCACAAATGATGCTCTAACTATTCAGTTATATCTTCTCAATAAGATAGATAAACTTCCTATTGCTATAGAGCTTCCTATTATAAATTAAAAATTCTGCCAAAGCAGTCCATATAACGTAAAATGACCGAGGGTATATTCAAAAAGCCCTCGGTTTTTTGTTTTATATAACGCCAAGTCCTTCAAGCAAGAGCTTTAGTCCGATGAGAATAAGAATTATGCCGCCTGTTATCTCAGCTTTCTTCTCGTACTTGCTTCCAAATCTGTGACCAATAAATACTCCCGCAAAAGAAAGAGCAAAGGTGATAACGCCTATCATAGTAACAGAAAATACAAGATCCGTTTTTTGCGCTGCAAATACAATGCCTACTGCAAGAGCATCTATGCTTGTAGCTATAGCCAGAAGAAAAAGCTCCTTTATATCAAGACAGTACTCTTTTCCCTCTTCCGAATCCTCGCCGCCTTTCAGCGCTTCTTGTATCATCTTTCCTCCAATAAAAGCAAGAAGTACGAATGAGATCCAGTGACTGAAGGAGCTTATGATATTTGCGAAACGGCTTCCGAGAAAATATCCTATCACTGGCATTATCCCCTGAAAAACGCCGAAAAACAAAGCTGTTATGATACCGCCCTTTAGGTTGAGCTTTTTCATGCTCAGTCCCTTACAGACCGACACAGAAAAGGCATCCATTGCAAGTCCGACTGAAATAAGAAGCAATTCTGTTATTGACATAAACTAAAAGTCCTCTCAAAATATTAGGATAACTTTGCTTATTATATACTATATGATTTGACTAGTCAATACATAACAGTTTGTACTATGTAACTCAAATGGTGTATTCCATGATATAATCGTCCATTACATAACCGTTTCCAATATCGGTCACAACCTTGTCTGCAATCTCGAAACCGGTCCTAAGATAAACAGATATAGCATGTTCATTATGCTTGTTCACCGTTAGGTATACTCTTTCCTTTCCGTAGCTTTTTGCCTCTTCAAATACCTTTTTCAACATCTGAGACGCTATTCCCCTGCCGCGCCTGTCACTTCTGAGATATAACTTGCTCAGGAAAAAGCGGTCGTCCTTTTCTGGTTTTACACCGATATATCCACATAGTTCTTCATCCTCGCGAACAGCAAAATAACTGTAGTCCTGCTCTATGATCTGCTTAGTCATAGCCTTGTATGACTGGAACTTTTCGACCATATAATCTATCTGTCCTTCGCTTATTATATCGGTAAAGCATTCATGCCATATTATACCAGCAAGCTCAGCCACAGCCTTAAGCTCGGTATCACTGTTTACTTTTTTAATAGTTACAGACATATATATTCTCCTTATAAAAAAATGAAGAATAAAGATATACTCTCTATTCTTCATTTCTCTGTCATTATTATTCTTCGTCGGGCATTTCCCAGTTATGATAAACATTCTGAACGTCGTCGTTTTCTTCTAGATGCTCAAGAAGTAGATTCATCTTCTTGATGTGATCCTCGTCCGTAAGAGTCGTATATGTTGATGGAATCATCTCAGACTCGGCAGAAATAACGTTGTAGCCTTTTTCTGTAAGTCCCTCACGAAGAGCATGAACGTTCTCGGGAGCGCACTCGATTTCTACAGTCTCCTCATTGATATCGAAGTCCTCACCGCCGAATTCGAATACATCCTCCATTACCTTGTCCTCGTCGAGACCAGTATTTTCAAGGATAACAATACCCTTGTTCGTAAACATGAAGGATACACAACCAATAGTACCAAGGTTACCGCCAAACTTGTCGAAGTAGTGGCGAACCTCGCCTGCTGTCCTGTTCCTGTTGTCGGTAAGACATTCAACGATAACTGCTACGCCGTTAGGACCGTATCCCTCGTAAGTGATGTTCTCATAGTTGTTCTTATCACCGTCGCCAGCAGCCTTCTTTATTATACGGTCGATATTGTCATTAGGCACATTGTTAGCTTTTGCCTTTGCAATAAGATCGCGAAGCTTCGCGTTGTTGTTTGGATCGGCACCGCCCTCCTTTACGACAACTGTGATCTCACGTCCAATCTTAGTGAAGATTTTGCCTTTTGCAGCGTCGGTAGCTTCCTTCTTACGTTTGATATTATTCCATTTTGAATGACCTGACATAGTTTTACACTCCTATCTGTTCATTGTTATTAAGATCTGAATTTATGATAAGTTCAAACAGTTCACGGATACGCTCTCCGCAGCCTGTGAGATAAAGATATCCGAACAGGCACTCCAGCGCTGTGGCTCTGCGGTATTCCGCAGCATCCGCGTGCTTTGGAACTGTATTTCCCGTAGCGTTCCTGCCTCTTTTCAGTATAGCCAACTCATGATCTGTAAGTATCTCCGCTACAAGGTCATAAGCCTTTGACTGAAACTCAGCACATACCAGCTGTATCTTTGCGGAATGGAGCTTTGCAACAGGCATATTTGCCTGACGAAGCAGATACTCTCTAACAAGGGTATCGTACACGCTGTCTCCGAGGAAAGCAAGTGTGAGTGGACTGTATGAATTAGCTTCACGCTCTGTCATTTTTTCCTTACTCATATCAGTTTACAAAGTCGAACTCGAAGCCCTCAAGACTTACGGTGTCGCCCTCCTGCACTCCCATTTCCTCAAGCTTCGCGATTATGCCGCTGTTGATAAGAACACGCTGGAAATACTGTAATGAGGAATAATCGTCCGGATCAACAGTACGCATGATAGGCTGTATCCACGGCGCATCTACGTAATAAACGCCGTCCTCCACTGTGATCTCGAACTTCTTGTCTACGCCAAGCATCTCATCCAGCTCAGCCTGCGGTATTGGTTCGGCTTCAAATTCACGTATTGGCGGTAGAGTATCAAGCACCTCCGCTACCTTACCAATAAGCTCTGAGGTTCCTTGAGTTGTCGCAGCTGAGATACAGAAAAACGGTACGCCCTTATCCTCTATATACTTTCTGAACCTTTCTATCTGTTCTTCTGTAGCCATATCGGTTTTATTAGCCGCTACTATCTGAGGACGCTCTGCAAGCTCCTCGTTGAACTTGGCAAGCTCTGCATTGATTACCTCGAAATCCTCGCATGGATCGCGTCCCTCAATGCCAGATACATCGACTACATGAACAATAAGGCGGCATCTCTCGACGTGTCTGAGGAACTCGTGTCCGAGTCCAACACCATCCCCTGCGCCTTCGATAAGTCCAGGGATATCTGCCATTACAAATGACTTTTCATCATCCACCCTCACCACGCCTAGTACTGGAGTAAGAGTTGTAAAATGATAATTGGCTATCTTTGGCTTTGCCGCACTGACCACCGATATAAGTGTTGATTTGCCAACATTAGGGTATCCTACAAGTCCGACGTCCGCAAGAAGTTTCAGCTCTAAAGTAACCTCGAACTCCTCCCCTGGATATCCGGGCTTTGCAAACTTTGGTATCTGGCGGGTAGATGTAGCGAAATTGACATTGCCCTTTCCTCCCTGACCGCCCTTTGCAAGAACCTTCGGCTCGTCGGAAGACATATCAGCCATTATCCTTCCGCTTTTTGCTTCACGGATAACCGTGCCTCTCGGCACCTTTATTATAAGAGGCGGAGCACTCTTGCCGGTACAGTTTCTTCCGCTGCCATTTTCGCCGCGCTCTGCCACATATTTTCTTTTGTATCTGAAGTCAATAAGAGTCGAGAAATTATCATCGACCTGAAAAACCACATCTCCGCCGCGTCCGCCGTCACCGCCGTCGGGACCGCCCGCCGCTACATATTTCTCACGGTGAAAGGACACCGCTCCGTCACCGCCGTCGCCGGCCTTGATCTTTATTTTCGCCTGATCAACGAACATTCCTGACCTCCGTTTCTAAAGAAAAATCCCAAGCATAAGCTCGGGATTTATTGTCACGTTATGGCTGTTACTGCTCGATCTCGTAAACAGAAACCTTCTTACGGTCACGGCCGTAACGCTCAAACTTAACCTTACCGCTTACTGTTGCGAATAAAGTATCATCTGAACCGATACCTACACCGTTGCCGGGATGGATATGTGTACCTCTCTGACGAACGAGGATATTGCCTGCCTTAACGAACTGTCCGTCTGCTCTCTTTACGCCAAGTCTCTTAGCCTCAGAGTCACGACCGTTCTTTGTAGAACCAACGCCCTTTTTATGAGCGAAGAACTGCATACTGATCTTTAACATACTTACACCTCCGAAATAGTGATATTAATTGTGTTGGGGAACTCCTCAAGTATAGCTTCAAAATGCAGCCTCAGCTGTTCAAGTATCACAGCCGAATCCTTATCATTGTCCTTAACTTTACAGTTGATGACGTTCTCCCCTACCTTAACGTCGGTAGTAACGCCAAGACTATCAAGTATATTGACAGTAAGCTGTACTGCCGATGAGACTGCCGCACAAACGACGTCCTCACCTGCTTCAGCATAACCTGAATGACCGCTGAATTCAAAACCTATCAGAAGCCCCTGCTTTTCATAAAAATCTGCGCGGATCATGATCAAGCCTTTATAGCTTCGATCTTAACCTGAGTGTAAGGCTGTCTGTGGCCCTGCTTCTTCTTCTCGCCCTTCTTAGGCTTGTAAGTGAAAACAGTGATCTTCTTAGCCTTGCCGTTCTTAATAACCTTTGCGCTTACTGCTGCACCGTCAACATAAGGTGTACCGATCTTAAGGCCATTGTCTGCTCCGAGAGCTACTACCTTGTCGAAAGTAACTGTCTCATCAGCCTCAGCTGCGAGCTTTTCGATGAAGATGATATCTCCCTCATTTACCTGATACTGCTTTCCGCCGGTTTCAATAACTGCATACATATTGTGGCACCTGCCTTTTCAATAAACTCGCTGTTACAGGCGCTGAGGGTACAGCTTTAAAGCCTGTTTACAAGCGGCAATAATATTTTATCACAAACCTCAGCCTTTGTCAAGCATTTTTTCCAATAATCCGAAAAAAACTTCCCCTGGGGTTCAGGGGAAGAATATTCGCTTTTACCAGACTCTGTAGCCCTCGTGACCTATCTTATATGAAGTGCCTGGAACATATAACTCCTCAGGCTTAAGTTCCTTGCCATTCTCCTTGGCTGTATCTATAGCCTTTTTGAGTTCTCTGAACGCAACGCTGTTGGTAACGATACGTGTCACCTGCTCCTGACTCGGCTTTTCGCTGAGGCGCTCAAGCACTACCTGCTGGAGATAGAAGTATGAGCGGAGCTGCGTCTTCTTAAACTCAATGCTCTGCTGCTCGTCACCCTCGCCTTCAAGAAGGAAGAGGCTGTCTCCCTCTCTGTAACCGAGGGTAAGCTTTGCGTATATCTCGGGTATGAATACCCTGATTTCAGCGGCAAGGTTCTTGTCACCCTCAACGAGCTCCTCAAGCTTGTTTGCCATTTCGATATACTCGTCGCGGTTCTTTATTTCCTCCATCATCTTGATGGTCTCTTTCGCAGCTTTAGTAACGAGCTCCTTTTTAAACGGACACTGATCGTCCTCACGCTGTACGAATATTGCGTACTGCTTCTCGGACACGAAGGACTCATCCGCCTTCATCTCCTTTTCAACGTACTCCTCAAAGTATTTCGGCAGCTCCACGCATACAGAACCGTTGATACGTACTTCTATGATCTTCTTCTCCTTGTATTTCGCAAGATAAATCCTAAGCCAGTAATACTTCTTCGAGCCAATATACTTCGGTATCTCGTTCCTAATGAAGTTTACGAGCATTGTCGGTTGCTTATCCTTTACGCCTATCCTTACTACTGATTGACAGTACATATCGAAATCGTAATGCTGTCTGAGGTAGTCAACAGATATGTGGGTAGGATTTGTCTTGGTTATTGACTGATCGAGTGGGTGCCATACTCCGCCGTGGAATATCTCCACAGCCATATTAGCTGCCTCTGCGTCGTCCTTTCCCTGAGCGTCAACTGGGTCGATTAACGGCTCGTCAAAGTCGTCATGTTTTACGATGAATATTACCTGAAGAACCTTCAGATCGTCTACAATCTCCTCCCTGCCAATCTGCACGTCGATTGTGAAGCCCTTGGGCATAATCACGCAGTCATCATAGAGTGTGCCGTTGAGCTTGGCGTTGAGGGCCTCGAGCACCATTTTCTTGATATTTGCTCTAGGATCAGCAGCCTGTTCAGCTATCTCTTCCTTCTGATTGTTCTTCTTTTTAAAAAGTCCCATGTTCTATTCTCCTTAAATATAATTGTTATATCAATATATATGCTGTGCATAATATTAAACAGTAAATTTGACTGCCGCCCAGCCCTCGCGGACCTCCGGCTTCGGATCTTTGAAACCAGCCGATATGAGCGCATCTATGACCTCGTCCATTCTCTCTTCGATGATGCCTGACACTATCAGTATTCCCCCGTCCCTAAGATAGCGGCGGAAGCTGTCCTTCATCGCAATAAGCACATCGGCTACGATATTTGCCGCAATAATGTCGTACTTGTCGTCAATCTCGTCAGCAAGCTTCTCATCAGTTAGAATATTTCCGAAATAAGTCCTGTATTTACCAGTTGAGATATGGTTCTTAACTGCATTTTCCTTTGCAGTCACTGCAGCGTTTTCCTCGATATCCACTGCTACCGCGCTGTCAGCACCGAGTAGCATTGCTCCAATCGAGAGTATTCCGCTACCGCAGCCCATATCCAGCAGCTTATCGCCTTTATTCAGGTATTTTTCAAGCACTTCCAGACAAAGTCTTGTGGTGTGATGTTTCCCAGTACCAAAGCTTGAAGCAGGATCTATCTCCAGGATTATCCTTCCGTCGGAATTGTCGTATTCCTCCCATGAAGGCTTGATGACAAGCTTTTCACCCACCTTAAAAGGCTTGAAATATTGCTTCCAGTTATTTGCCCAGTCCTCCTCGCGAATACTTGTCATCTCAGCTTCAAGACGTCCGTAGACTCCCTCCGCGTCTAAAACCTTAAGCTCTGAAAGCATGGACTTTATAGCGACCAGCATTTCCGCACCCTGACCATTTGTGGGTATATATACCGTAATACAGGTCTCGCATTCCGAAAGTCCCATAAGATCATCATCGATATAATCCCATTGACCGTTCTTGTTTTCAAGGAACTCCTTGAAATCCTCGGGATCCTTTATGGAAAAGCCCTTGATACCGATATCCTCCAGCTTTGAGCAAAGCAGCTCTATTCCTTCGGTAGTAGTGTAGATATTGACTTCTGTCCATTCCATGTAATATTTTTCTCCTTAACTGCAAACGCGCATGAGGAACATCAGCACGTCCGTATTATCGACATTTCCGTCGCTGTTTATATCAGCGGCAGAAGCCTCGCTGCGCGTCAGCACCGAGACCCCCTCAGGCAGTCTGCCGAGGCTGCTGAGGTATTCATTCATTATCGCAAGGTCATACTCATCGGATTCACCGTCGTTATTTATATCTCCCACAGGAAGCTCTTTTTCCTCAGCAAGGCCGAAGCTCTCAAGATCTATCCAGAGTTTTTTCCCGCTGATTCTTACCTCTCCGAAGCCTTCCTTAACACTTAGCACATTGACAATATTCCCGTTTTCAAGAGTAATTTCTAACTTGCTCTTTTCGTCAGGTTCGGAGTAAACAGTTGCTGTATTATCCTTGCAGTAATACTCGCCTGTCTTATATGCAACAGGTGCAGCCTTAGTAGTAGCCTTTGCTGTAGTAGAGACCTCTGTTACTGTCGTCGACTTTGCCGTAGTTGAAGCAGCAGTTGTCGTCTTTACACCAGTTGTTGTCTTCACCCCAGACGAAGAAGTAGCAATTGTTGTCTTTGATCCAGATGAAGAAGCGTCAATTGTCGTAGTAGCTGCAGACGTTCCCGAAGTCACAGCAGTGGTGGAAGTCACAACTCCATTGTCACTGTCCTTCTTATCTGTGTCATACAGAGGCGTAAATCCGCTGTATGGCTCCTTGCCCTTTAAAGTCTGATACATAGTTATGCTCTCATTCCTGTAGGCTTCAAACATAAGTATCTCGTCCTTTGCAGGATCCGCCATATAAACGTCGTCGCCTATTACACCGTCAATGTATACCCAGTGTCCTCCGACATTGCATATAACGTAGCTTCCGGAATCAAGCAGATTCTTTATCTCTGCAGCCTTTCCGCTCTGGTCCTTTGACTTGAACTCAAGGTTATAAGAGGTAATACTTACCTCGCTTACGACCTTGGTTACAGAGCTCCATGAGGAAAGTCCTCCCCACTGATTGAAAGCGTGTATGTCGTTAAGATCCTTAGAGAAAATTCCCGGATCAAAGCTTTCCGTATCTCTTGCGCCCGATGCCGCGACTACCATAGCTATCGACGTGATATAGCATCCGGACTGTCGAACGGTAGAGCCACCTATTGGATTACTGCCCCATCGCTGGTCATTTTGCCGCCACAGACGGAAGTCGCCCTCGACAGCTGCTGATGTGTACGGTCTGTACGCTCCTGCAAATATAGCGATAAATGCAAATATTATCAGCAGGAGACCTATCATTCTTTTTTCTGTTACATTTCGCATAATCAACCTCCGTTCAAAGGTTATCGGTCCGTTATGCGTCTCCTTTTTCTGGATTCTCTGAATGCTTCATACGCCCTTATGTATTCATTCAGAGCTTTTTCTTTTTCATTGATATTGACATTTTCACCGCCGTATACCGATCTATCGAAAAGGTCTGCCGTATATGATATATCTGCGCCAGAGCTTTCCTGTACGAAAGCTCTCACTTCCTGAGAGGTAGTTGCCTCGTCTATATCATATACCTTGCATATTCTGTGGATAACAGCCATTACGGTATCCTTTGGCATACGCTTTCTGTTCTTAAACAGGAAGAATTTATGTGACAGCCACGGATAGGCAAGTGCAAACAAGAAAACCAAAGCAGAGCCGATAAGCATTATAAAGCCTGCCATTGAAAGCATATCCGTAGCGGTCTTATTCTTTTTTTCTATGATCGCATCTGTTATAGTAGGCTCAAAACTTACCCAGCCGTAACCCTTGATGTATAGCTCCGGGTAGCCGTGACCGTCAGCTTCGAGAACGGCATAATTCGTATCATGATATACCTGACCGCCCTCCTGACGAGTCATATTATAGCCCTCGCAGAATCTCGCCGGTATACCGGCTGCCCTTGCAAGAAGCACCATTGATGTGGCATACTGATAGCACACGCCTGTTTTTGTCTCAAAAAGGAAGGTCTCTGCGTTATCTTTCTTTCCCTTCTCGTAATTAAGGTCGTATACATAATCATTATTATAGAAATAGGATTCAAGTATAAGAGCCTTGTCGTACTCTGAATCTATACCGTCTGTAAGAGCATCGGCAAGAGCCTTTATGCGCTCGTTGTCGCCGTAATCAAGCTGATTTTCAAGGTAATCGTCGTAGAAATCGTACTCCGTCTTGAAGTATTCATACATACGCTCAAATTCCTCATCGTCTTTGAACTGTTCATAATTGGCACTGAGTACTTTCTCAGTATCATCAAGAAGCCTGCGGTAATTGTAGCCTGCAAGATGATCGACAAACGCCTTATTACGCTGATTGAAAAAGAAGGTATCTGTGCTGTATTCAAAGGTGAATTTATCTCCCACCTTGAATCTGTTGATGCCCATTATCGTTCCGCCATGAAGTCTGTAGACCCCAGTATCTCCAGAACAGTACAGCATGGATATGGCAAACTGCGGTACAGGAGCCATATTCGCGTCCCAGTTTATCATGTAGAACGATACTTTTCTGACATCAGGCTCTGTTAGACCGGTTTTTACATACTGTCCGAGGCTGTACTTTTCGGCAAATTCGCTGTCCAGCTCAGCAGCCTTGAGAAAGGCGTCAGCAAGACCCATTCGTGAACCAATATTGAAAGTATCGGAAGGTGGCTCCAAGGTCTCATCGTCTATTACCGTGTCGACATATTCTGAGGTCCAGTTGTCTGTCTCAAAATCATATTTTGAACGGACAGCCGTTTTTATCCTGAGGCTTTCTCTTGCAGCCGCTTCATAGACTGCGTACTGAGAATTATTCCTGCGGAACAAATCAGCCGAAGAGGTGTCACGGAAAACGTTTATCATAGCATCCAGCCTGTCAGTCAGTGCGTCCGCATTGATGAGCGTTTCAATTACCGTTCTGTCCGCTTCCACAGTAGGCTTTGGTATTAGAGCCGATATTACAGCAAATGCTGCGGCGTATACAGCTATCGGCTTCCACGCTCTTTTTCTGTCTACAAACAGTGTTCTTTCATCGTCCCTTAGCTGTCGGTAATACACCATAAGAAGTATATATCCCACAGCAAGAAGGACAATGTATATAGTTGGCATCTTTTCATATTCCTTGCCGTATATGGCAAATGGTATGATAAAGATGAGAAAGTTCATGAATATCCTGTACCGCACCCTTGTAAAATAGTATATTACCGAACTCATGAACATAACGAACAGGATAAACAGTCCTGCCGTATACCATTTGCTGTAATCAAGGGAATCCTGAGGGGTTAGGAACCAGAGTCCCCAAGTGATAGGATATTTCTCCTCGCCCTTTTCCAGCACTGCCCGGAAAAACCATAGGGATATCGCTCCTGTTATCGAGTATAAAACGAAGCCTAGTACATGGTGCTTCTGCATATAATCGAACACTCGGAACATTATCCAGCCAATCACAAAGCTCAGTACGCCCCAGAAAAATGAGGAAACGTATCCGAACTCATCGGTTTTATCACGGTTGCGATAGTGGTACATAAGTGCCATCATCACAAGTACATTGTACCAGAGCACAGGATCGCATAAGGTCCTGAACAAAAAATCCTTAAGACTGAATTTTTTAGTATTGGTCTCTTTCATTATTTATACCATTTTAAAGTTATTCTCTTCATCAAGGTACCACATTGCAAGCTGTGACGTGTTTACAGCAGCCGCAGACAGTCCGATGACACAAGCACTGTCCGGATCCTCTATAAAGTCACTGAGCTCGGAAAATCCTGTGCCTGCATCGGTCGTGGCGATTATACACGAACAAGCCGAGCTTCCCGACTGTCTTATATCAACACGGACCTCAGGCACTACCTTTACAGCCAGCACCTTGAGTAGGAGCTGATCCGGATAATCGGGGTTGTCAACGCTTTCGCATACAGTGGTACCGTCTCCGGAACGGTATACGAAGCTACAGGCGATACCCTGTTTTATAAGAAGATTTAGCAGTCCGAATACCGAGCGTAATAGCTGCTCCTCACCTCTTACGGCATTTGCTGCAGGAACGCTCTGCCTGCGGAAAAGATCAAGCACGATAACAGGCTGTACCGAAGCAGCTGCTTCGTCAAGACGTACCATGAGTTTTGCCTTTTTTGACGAGAGCTTCCAGTTTATTCGTTTCAATGGATCGCCGTGAACGTACTCACGATGCTCATATCCAGGAGCTGTATTAGCCGAAAACAGCATAGCCGTATCGTTTTCCTCATCCTCGTCGCTTGTAAGCACCGTTTCCGCGATCGAGCGGAACAGCTGTGAGGATGCCTTAATTTCAGGTATCTCAGGTATAACCCCCACAGACACAGGCTGAGGTAGCGGAGTAAGTACGGTCTTTTTCATGAAACCAAGGAAGCCACACGAGTACACAGCCTTTATTCCTACCTCTCCGTTTCCTCCGACCACTGCATTCAGCTCAAAGGTGAAGCTCTTTTTCTCCTCTGTGAGCATGGTCAGCTTGTGGTTCATTATATTCTGAGCAAATATCTCCGTCGCATAAGGGCATATTTCTACAATGCCAAGGGGGAATGCTCCTTTTTTGTGTACAGTAACGGTAACGGGCAGCGTACTTCCCTTCTTTACATAAGCGTCGCAGTTAAAAGTCACTTTTACTCTTTTTCTTGCATAGGCCATAAAAAAAAGGGACACAAGTGGCGCGAATGCCACGAAGGCAAGCAGTATTATTCCCATTTCACCGTCTATATAAAATGTGAATATATATACGAGAAAAGCAACTGCAAGCACGCTGACGATACTCTTAATATGCTTTATCATCTTGTCATTGCGGGCACGGGACAGCTCCTGAGAATACTTTCGATGTATGCTTCGCCCGTACCGAAAGCCGTCTTACCCTGAGGGGAAAGGATTATCCTGTGTGCAAGCACCGAAACTGCGGCATACTTGACATCGTCAGGGGTAACGTATTCTCTGTCGTAAATATAAGCAAAAGCCTTTGCAGCCTTGAAAAGCGCTATACTTCCACGTGGGCTTATGCCGAGAACTGTATTTCTGTCCGAGCGGGTAGAGGAAACGATATTTATAATGTACTGCTTAACACCGTCGCTAACTCTAACCCTCTTTACTTCCTCCTGCATAGCGATGATATCATCAACATGCATGACAGGCTCGGGAATATTGGCGATAGGATTGCGCATCTCCGTCCTTCCGAGTATCTCCATTTCCTCCTCGACAGAAGGATATCCCATTGACAGCTTCATAAAGAAACGGTCCATCTGCGCTTCCGGAAGGTGGAATGTACCGTAGGTCTCCACTGGGTTCTGAGTAGCCATTACAAGAAATGGCTTTGGAAGCTTGTGAGTCACACCGTCAAGGCTTATCTGACGTTCCTCCATAGCCTCAAGAAGAGCTGACTGTACCTTCGGTGAGGCACGATTTATCTCATCTGCAAGGAGAAAGTTGCACATTACTGCACCATCTCGGTAAACGAACTCTCCCTGAGTTGAATCCAGCATGGTAAAGCCCGCGATATCAGAAGGCATTACGTCAGGAGTGAGCTGTATTCTGTTGAATTTACCACCTATTGAACGAGAGAGAGCCGTTATAAGCTGAGTTTTTCCGACTCCAGGAACGTCCTCCAGCAATACATGGCCTTCGCACAGAAGAGCTGCGATCAGTCTTATAACGGTATCCTGCTTTCCTACGATAACCTTGCCGACAGTATCGGCAAGAGCGCTTATATTTGCATTCATAAATATATACCTCATTTTTGGTGCTTTAATCCATTTAATATATTATAACATATTTTGTCAATGACTTCAAGTGAAAACCTTACGAAAAAAGCCCGATATTATTGTAACATCTTACAACAAACCAAGGCTTTTTATGTGGAAAAATTGTATATTTATAAAAATAAAGCGGCACTTGATGCCACTTTATGTATTATCAATAAAAATCTCCGCTGCTTTTGCTTCCGCGTGCAGAAATAAGTCCCACAATAATAAAAACTATGCCTATAATAGTTAGCAGTGCAGCTATACAGGCAATTATAACATCAGTCATTACTGGCGGATTATCTACCATTCTGAACTCAGCAACCTGACTTGTATCAAAACCGCAATCCCTGACAAAATCATCTCTGTAAGTGATATATTCGCTGTCTGTGGGTTGCTTCCAAAGCTTTCCTTCAAATTGTACCGGTGCGGGCACCTTATCAGTTTTTCCGTTTAGAAGGTCCTGCCAGCCGTCCATGTTTGCATCGAGCTTATCCTGCATATCCTTCCTACTGGAACTAAGAACGACAATAAATGTCTCTTCATAAGCTGGGTCGCTATCAAAGTCTTCGTATACCTTTTTATTGGTAGCTGTGTCGTTGATACCTACAAGATAGTAATTCGTAACGGTCTTGCCAGTCGTTATCCCGTAGCTCTTGCGTGATTCTGTCATTTCGGCAAACTGGCCATAAACTCCGCTTATCTCGCCCTTTATCATCGTGACTTTGTTATAATCATTGATATCAGAATGGTTGAAATCAATATAATCTCCCTTTAAGTACAGAATCGCGCTTTGCCCCTCTCCGAAAGCTATAGCTGCGCAAATAATAACAAACACAATAATGAACTTCAGCAATTTGCTCTTCATATAAACCTCCTTCTATACCAAAACAGGGCGGCAATACATACTGCCGCCCTGTTGTCTTATACTTTTACTTTATCATCTTTGCTACTTCGTCAGCAAGATTGTCTTCCTTCTTTTCAATGCCTTCGCCGCGCTCATAGCGAACAACGTCAACGACCTTGATAGAACCGCCGAGCTTCTTAGCCTCTGCATCAACGTAACCCTGAACTGAGAGCTTGTCATCCTTTACGAAAGCCTGCTCAAGGAGGCAGTTCTCGGTGTAGTACTTGCCTACCTTACCCTCAACGATCTTAGCGCGAACCTGCTCAGGTTTTGAAGCCATTTTAGGATCCTCAGCCATCTGAGCCATCATAATCTCCTTCTCCTTCTCAAGCACCTCAGCAGGAACCTGCTCGCGGCAGAGATATGCTGCGTTAAGAGCTGCAGACTGCATAGCTACGTCCTTACCAATAATAGCTACCTGATCAGCAGAAAGATCTGTATCCATTTTCACGAGAACGCCAATGCTACCGCCATTGTGGATATAAGAAGCAAGCTTGCCTTCAAGTCTTACAAAACGACGGATAACGATGTTCTCACGAATCTTCATACCAGCGAGCTCTGTAAGAGCCTCGCCTACTGTGCCACTACCGCCACTGATAGGCATATTCTTGAGAGCCTCAACGTCAGCGGGATTCTTTTCTATTATTGTCTTTGCTACGTTAGCAACGAAGTTCCTGATATCATCTGTGTTTGCAGCAAAGTCTGTTTCTGTGTTAACTTCGAGGAGAACGCCAACATTACCGTCAACAACGGCTGTAACTACACCCTCAGCAGCAGCTCTGCCACTCTTCTTAGCCTGTGTAGCAAGTCCTTTTTCTCTGAGGAACTCGATAGCCTTGTCCATATCACCATCGTTCTCTTCGAGAGCCTTTTTACAGTCCATCATACCAACGCCTGTGGACTTCATAAGATCTTTAATTTCTGCAACGGAAACTTTTCCCATTGTTATTACCTCCTGTATTTTATAGTATAATCCGCAAAAACCCGAAGGGTTAGTTCGGGTTTTTGATTGTTCTCATGTATAATGATTATTCAGCGTCAACCTCTGCTGTCTCAGCTTCCTCAGCAGGAGCCTCATCAACTACAGCTGCATCGTCGCCCTGTCTGCCTTCGATAACAGCATTTGCAACTGTGCCTGCGATGAGTTTTACAGCTCTGATAGCATCATCGTTGCCAGGGATAACATAGTCTACCTCATCAGGATCGCAGTTTGTATCTACGATAGCAACAATCGGGATATTCAGCTTCTTAGCCTCAGCTACAGCGATCTTTTCCTTACGGGGGTCAACGATAAAGAGTGCTGCGGGGAGCTTCTTCATTGTCTTAATACCGCCGAGGAACTTCTCAAGCTTCTCTATCTCAAGGTTGAGCTTAACAACTTCTTTCTTGGGAAGAAGATCAAATGTGCCATCCTCCTCCATTGTGTGAAGCTGCTCAAGTCTCTTGATTCTTGTCTGAATAGTCTTAAAGTTTGTGAGCATACCGCCCAGCCATCTTGCGTTTACATAATGTGCGCCGGCTCTTGTAGCTTCTTCCTTAACAGAGTCGCCAGCCTGCTTCTTTGTACCTACAAAAAGAACCTCGCCGCCCTGAGCTGCAATGTCGCGAACGAACATATAAGCCTCTTCGAGCTTCTTAACTGTCTTCTGAAGGTCGATAATGTAGATTCCGTTTCTTTCTGTGAAAATGTACGGAGCCATTTTCGGGTTCCATCTTCTTGTCTGGTGTCCGAAGTGAACGCCTGCTTCAAGAAGCTGCTTCATTGATACTACTCCCATGGTGTAGTCCTCCTTAAAAATTGGTTATTATTAATCCTCCGCCGTACCTTGCTCAGCAGCAACACGGATATCCGCGCACCAACCGCTGAAAATACAGGCGTGTGAATTGCCTTAATATTATATCATTTCATGCTCTTTTTTTCAAGTGTTTCCGCTATGTCTATTTTAACAAACTTAAAAAACGATTTTTGCTTCTTTTTGTTAAATTCGACTTTGCTTCCTTTCTACTACGCTCTACCAGTACTACCTCATCGCCTATCACCCTAATATCAGAACAGGAGATGACAGTATCGCTCTCCCTTCCAAGGAGCCCAAAAAGCCGTGCTTCACCGTATATTACAAAGGATTCGACACTTCCTTTTTGGGTATCTATCTCTATATCATCGATATATCCTAATCTTTCACCAGATACTGCGTCAATGACTTCCTTTCTGCAAATATCCTCAAATCCAAGAAGCATATGCTGCACCCCTCCAAGATTATATGCGGATATACAGAGAAAAAATGCAGCAGCTCATAAAGCTGCCGCACTGTTTTTTATTCATCATCCTCGTCGTCACTGCTGTCATTGTCTTTTTTCTTGGCAAACACAGCTGTACCAACTGCAAGGAGCACTGCTGCACCGACTATAGCGAAAAGAGCGCCTCTCGGGAAGTTGTCGCCAGTCTGAGGAGCAATTGCCGCTATCATCATCAATGTTTCGTACATTATCCTGTCCTCCATAAAATATTATAAATGTATTGTATCACAGCAGCCGTTATTTGTCAAATGAAGTGATGTGCTGCTTTCGGTCCCGTATCAGAATCTGAAATCGCGCTTGCCGCCATTCTTTATCTCGTCCAGGTAATCCATTGCTCTCTGACGGCGCTTTTCATCTGGGACGTTCTGTATTTCCCGCGCAATAAGAGCTTCACCGACAGCTCTTGTCTCGGGTGAAGCGTAGTCGGAAAGGTATTCCTGAAGAGTCATAAGAGCATTGGGGTGACAGCAGTTCTGAATCTGTCCCACCTTGCAGAGTGCCATAAAGCGGTCGCCTGTACGTCCCTCACGGTAGCAGGCTGTACAGAATGACGGAATATATCCGCCTTCCATGAGCCACTTTACCACCTCGTCAAGCGAACGCTGGTCTGATACATCAAACTGTTCGGTATCATGAGGTCGCTCCTCGGGACTATATCCGGCATAACCGCCGACAGATGTTCTCGAACCTCCTGATATCTGTGATACACCAAGTCCAAGAACCTTCTCGCGGCAGGCTTCGCTCTCACGTGTGGAGATTATCATGCCTGTGTACGGAACGGCAATCCTTATGCATGCAACTATCTTTGCAAATGTGTCGTCGTCGATGCCGTTATCGAAGGCTGTAGGATCAATATCGGCAGCTCTCCTGAGTCTTGGAACACTGATAGTGTGAGGACCTACGCCGTGTACAGCTTCAAGATGCTCGGCGTGCATAAGAAGTCCGGCAAATTCATATCTGTATTTGTCAAGTCCGAAGAGAACTCCAAGACCTACGTCGTCTATGCCGCCCTCCATGGCTCTGTCCATTGCCTCAGTATGATATGCATAGTTATGCTTTGGTCCTGCCGGATGAAGCTTCTCATAGCTCTCCTTGTGATATGTCTCCTGGAATAGTATATATGTACCTATTCCAGCTTCCTTAAGCTTGCGATAGTTCTCGACAGTTGTGGCTGCAATGTTTACGTTTACACGGCGGATAGCGCCATTCTTGTGCTTGATAGAGTATATAGTATTAATACATTCGAGGATATACTCGATAGGATTATTGACAGGATCCTCGCCTGATTCGATAGCAAGGCGCTTATGGCCCAGATCCTGAAGTGCGATGACCTCCTGACGAAGTTCCTCCTGTGTCAACTTCTTACGAGGTATCTCCTTATTTTGTATATGATACGGACAGTATACGCACTTGTTAACGCAATAATTCGAGAGATACAGCGGTGCGAACATAACTATCCTGTTTCCGTAGAACGCCTGCTTTATCTCCTTCGCCAGTTCATACATTTTTTCGGTCATTTCCGGTATATCACAGGCTAGAAGAACACTTGCCTCACGATGTGAAAGGCCCGCACATTCAACACCTCTTCCGGTCTTTTTCGGCTTAGCTTTTTCCAATATCTGCTCAATAAGCTCACGGTTGTGCTTATTCTGCTCCGCATACTCAAGAGTAGCCTTTATCTCCTCGTCATTTATAAAGTCATCTGCATTCATAGACTTAACATCATACATACTTTTTTCCTCCAATTTTATTTTGCCTTACAAGACATCGTTTTTACAACAAGTTTAAATACTGCAGTACGTCCGAGTACATTACTGTCGTATTCAAGTCCTGTTCTGCCTGACACGTGTTTCATCACACATTCAAGTGCAGATTTTCTTTCTTCTTCACCATCGATAATAGAAAGAACCCCTGTTCCGATAACGCTACGGAATCTTGCAGAATGACCGCAGGCATTCTCGGCTTTGACAAGCTCATATCCGCCGTCTATCTCAAAGCCGACACAGGGCTTCTTCAGGGCAAGCCCGTACTTTCTGCCTGCAACAGCTCCGTGAAAATAAAACGTGTATTTCCCACCGTATAGAGTATAGCCATAATTTAGTGGTACTATATATACTTCGCCACCATCATTGAAACCTACGCGCATTATCTTCTCACCAGCGATAAAGCTCTCTATTTCAACGCTATCCGTTATCTCACGCTCATTTCTTCGCATAATGCTCTCCCGTTACTTCTTGGAAATAGCTGCCTTGACTGATACTCCCTGTATCTGTCCGAGCCTGCCGGTCAGACTACTTATCACATCGGGCTCTGCGTCAAGAGCGACCGAAATGAGCGATATTCCACGTTCCTTATAAGGGATACCCATTCTGCCAATGATTATATCGCTGTATTCGTGCAACACGTTGTTCACTTCAACGGAAGCAGACTGCTCGTCGATAACAATAGCCGCTACAGCAATTCTCTTGTTTTCCATTTCTCCTCCTTTGCAGGCTGAAAAGCAGTCAATAAAAAATCCGCCCATGGACGGACGGATAGTATCTGCATACATAATAGCTCAACTGCCATCCGATAACAGAGTTTTCACTCTGATGCCCGAAAACAATAATTTTTGAAGCCAAAAACAGAATAAATCCTGCCTTCCGCTGTTATTATGATAGCATATTGTTATTATATTGTCAATGTCAATACGTTAGCAGCCCATAACATTATAGATTACTGCCGATTTTTGTGCAGCTTACATAATCCCTAAAAGCAATTTTAAAAAAATTATATAATTTTTCAAAAATCACTGGACAAATACTTCTATTTGTGATATACTGAATTTAGATTTATTTTTGAGGTGATTATTAATGGGTTTATTCTCATTTTTCCAGGGCGGAGCTAAGTATTTCGATAAAAAAATCGAGCCCAAGTGCGATTACTGTATGTACGGTAAGAGGACTAAAGACGGCAACAGAGTCCTCTGCGAAAAAAGAGGTCTCGTGGAACAGAATTATTCCTGCAAAGCCTTTATATATTCTCCTTTAAAGAGAATCCCCGTGAAACAGCTCAGATTTGTCGGCAGCATCGCAGACGACGACCTTTTTATTGAGTCAAAGGGCGATATAGCTGAAAAAGAAGAAGCCGAAAAGAAAACTGAAGCCAAAAACAATAAAAAAGCTGACAGCAAGCCTGCTACTAAGCCGTCAGAGTCCAAGAAGGCTCCTGATTCTGAGGAGATAAAGCAGGAAGCTGAAAAGCCTGATGCTCCCGTTCAAAACACTCCTGCACAGGAAACTCCCACTGAACAGACACCTCCTGTTCAGAATAATACTGAGGAGCAGATCAAAAACGAACCGGAGCAGAATGTTCAGGCAACCGAAAAAAACGTTCTTCAGAATGAGGCTGTCAAACAATAATATCTGTGCGCACAAGTGGAACGATATTAGTCAGCTTCCATTAACAAAACAGTATTACCGAGCTTGAAATTACAGGCTCGGTAATTTTATGCCGTGATTTCGCCAAAATTGATGCCTTTCGTCTCCTATTTTTTAATTGTTGACTTTTCTTTCTTCTCATTTACTTGACAAATCAAGAGATATAATGTATAATAACTATTGCTACAGTTTGATAAAACACTCACCCACAAATTAATAAGGGAATTAGCTATGGATTTGGAAGAAGAATACAGTCGAAAAAGATTAACATACAAAAGATGTCAAAGATGCTATAATTCCATTGCGCTATTTTATATCGTCATTTTTGGTATGATTGCATTTGCAGAATTGTACCTTGGTTTTCTCGGCGGTTCTTTTTATACAGTATTAGGTGCAATAATAAGTGGTGCAGTTTTGGCTGCCGGCTTCTGCGGAGCTTATCTTCACAAGGATATTTTTGCTGTTTCAGCACCTGTATTAACCCTTTTAATTTCAACCATAGTTCCTTTGGTCGCTTTTGTGGCTCCGATATGTGTTTTGTGTACTGTTATCAATGTAATAGCAAATAAAAAATATCACTGGCTCGAACAGCAGGACGGTTTTCCGTATTTCAATACACGATTTAGGAATCAGGAAATTGATACTTCACAGTGGAATATCAAAGATCCCTATACTCAGACATACGAAGAAATAAAGAATAAAGACAACAACAACGGCCAGATGGATGAGCTCTAATCTGACCTCATATATGCGGGTATGGCGAAATTGGCATACGCACCAGATTTAGGTTCTGGCGGAGAAATCCGTGCAGGTTCAACTCCTGTTACCCGCACCATTCAAAAAAGTCCGATTATTCGGGCTTTTTTCTTTTTCGCTTCTTATCTTGATATCAGGTATCGGAACACGTAAAGAATATTTCGTGTGTATACTGACAAATAGCAAGCCGCAATTAAAACTGCGGCCCTTTTCCTATTCATACGGTATTTAATCAATTCTGTCATCATTATTGATCTGCTTTAACATAACACAACTGCTTTTCACTGTAATTCTCAAGTACTCCAAGCATATCTGCAGCTACCGATTTAGCACCTTCAAGGTCGTGTTCAAGATAGTTCCCGCACTCCTTACGCTCAGAGCCCGGTATCTTTCCACTGAAATCAGCAACGAAACGGAAGCTATCCTGAACAAGCCTTATAGCCTGCTCATTATTTACCCTGTCCCTGAGGATAAGATAAAAACCTGTGCGGCAGCCCATAGGTCCGACATAAATAACGCTGTCGGAAAACTTGCTGTTTCGTGCATAAGTAGCAAAAAGGTGCTCAAAGGTGTGAAGAGCCCCGTTGCTGAGATAATCACCTCCGTTTGGCTTTTTCATGCGTATGTCGTAAGTCACGGCGTCGCCGTCGATACGGGAGACATACATCCCCTTTTCAAGTGTATCATGGTCTACTGTGAAGCTTGCTATTGTCTTCATTATCTCACTCCCTAGGCATTTTCTTTCTTATATCACTCAAACGTTCAAGAGCTTTTTCCAACGTCTCGTTCTTCTTAGCATAATGGAACCTTATGTAACGGTTCTCAGGCTCTTTAAAGAAGCTGGATCCAGGAACAGCTCCTACTCCGACAAATTCAGCAAGCTTTTCGCAGAACACAAGGTCGCTCTTATAGCCGAACTCCGAGATGTCAAGAAGAATATAGTAAGCTCCCTGAGGGACAGTATGCTGTATGCCGATATCGTCAAGCCCCTTAAGGAAAATATCACGTTTTTCGGTGTATTTATCCTGAAGCCATTTGTAGTAATCATCGCCGAAGCGAAGTCCTGTAACAGCAGCCTCCTGCAAGGGTGCAGCTGCTCCGACTGTTAGAAAGTCATGTACCTTTTTAACGGTATCTATTATTTCCGGTGGAGCTATTACATATCCTAGTCTCCAGCCTGTTATAGAGTATGTCTTTGACAGCGACGAGCAGGAAATAGTTCTCTCCCACATATCAGGAAGCGAAGCAAAATAAACGTGCTTGTGAGGTGCATAAACGATGTGTTCATAGACCTCATCGGTTATCACAAAGGTGTCATATTTTTTTGCAAGGTCAGCGATTATTTTCAGCTCGTCATAAGTGAATACCTTTCCGCACGGATTAGACGGATTACAAAGTATCAACGCCTTAGGGTGCTGTTTAAAAGCAGCTTCAAGTACATCGGCATCAAAGCTGAACTCGGGCGGAATAAGCGGAACATATATTGGCTCTGCACCTGAAAGTATAGTATCCGCGCCGTAGTTCTCATAGAAAGGCGAGAACACAATTACCTTGTCACCAGGATTCGTTACGCTCATCATGGCAGCCATCATAGCCTCTGTACTTCCGCAGGTGACTACTATTTCGCCGTTTGGGTCTATCTGTCTTCCCATGAGTCTTGACTGTTTCTCAGCAAGAGCCTCGCGGAAGTTCTGTGCTCCCCATGTTATGGAGTACTGGTGGAAGTCCTCTCTTGTAACCTCTGCAAGACGGTCAAGTATTTCCCTAGGCGGCTCAAAATCTGGAAATCCCTGTGAAAGATTTACCGCGCCGTATTTATTAGATATCCTCGTCATACGTCTTATGACGGAATCGGTAAAGGTAGCTGTACGATTTGAAAGTTCTGGCATAATAGTTCTCCTGTCTTAAATAAAATGGGCGGATAACCGCCCTTTTAATTCACAATGCGTAATGCGTAATTATTGGTATCAGCTGTCGCAAACGTATTAAAATAATTTAAATCATCGCGTAAACGATACCATAATTACGAATTCAGAATTACGCATTAATATTATATCATTATCAGATGTTGTAGTCAATATTTCTCTCGTCGATAACACGTCTTGACTTATGCTCGGAACGTGTATCAAGTCCGCCGTCTGGGTGAACTATAACTTTTGCAGGCTTTACTCCGATACGAGCTTTAAGTGCCGCACTTACCTCTGATGCAACTGTATCGTCGTCCTTGTCAACACCTGTTGCCTTCTCGACCTCAACTGCATACTTACTTGTAAAGTCCTTCTCGAAAATACGGATAAGATACTCGCCTGTCAAATCGCTCTGCTCACGGATAACAGCTTCGATATCACTTGGGAATACATTAACAGCGGAAACAATGAACATATCGTCCTTTCTGCCGAGAATATGTATCCTGCCGTGTGTGCGTCCGCATTTGCAGGGCGTAATGTCAATGCGTCCGATGTCGCCTGTCTTGAATCTGATAAGAGGACGAGCGTGCTTACGGAGCGTTGTAAATACGAGCTCACCTGTCTGACCAGGTTCCAAAACCTCGCCTGTATGGATATCAACTGTCTCGACCAAAATGTGGTTCTCAGCAATATGAAGTCCGTCATGGTATTCGCACTGTGCGGCGCAGGCACCAAATATATCGGACAGACCATAGAAGTCGAACACCTCAGCTCCCCATATATCCTCGATAGCTTTTCTAGTAGCGTCGATTGAGCCACCGAGTTCACCTGCAACGATTATCTTCTTGATATTGAAATCCTTTTTCGGATCATAGCCTGCCTTGAGAGCCTTTTCACCAAGCTGCCATGCATAAGAGGGCGAAGTCCATATAATCGTAGGCTTGTATGTTTTCAGTATAAACAGAAGTCTCTCGCTAGGAAGAGTTCCGCCCCAGATACATAATGCACCAAGGTTCTGTGCACCGATTACATCAGGACCGCCGACATAAAGTGAGAAGTTAAGCGCGTGTACATAGCGATCGTTGGGTCTCATTCCTATCTGCCAGAACCAACGGCTCTCTGTATCCTGAAACTCGTCAAAGTCCTTCTTTGTGAAAGGGCTCATGGTAGGTACGCCTGTAGAGCCTGATGAAGTAGATATAAATACTACATCCTCTTCAGGTACCGCAGCAAGTTCACCAAGGAAAGAGCCTACGCCCTGTGTGTCGCGCTGAGTCTTTTTATTAATAAAAGGGAACTTCTGAATATCCTTTAGGGTCTTGATGTCCTCAGGCTTAACGCCTGCCTCATCAAAGGAACGCTTATAATAGGGGGCATTGTCGTAAGCGAACTTCACGATTTCCTTAAGATCTTCAAGCTGTCTCTTTTCCAGCTCCTCACGGGGAAGGGTTTCAAGTTCCTCGTTCCAGTATTTATTGTTGATATCTCTGCTCATTGTATTTATCCTCCATATTCATATATTTCATATCTGTTTGGTATGATTAAATTATACAGCACATTTCCATATTTGTCCAATACCATTGCTTTATCAAGGGCTATAGTTCTTACCTATAGCAAAAATTTTTGTTTATATACTCCCACTTCTTATCCCTTGAAGCGGTTATGGTCTGTATATCCTCGTCTGTAAGGTGCTTAAAGCGTCCCTGCTTTCTGAGGTAAGCCTCTACGCTTGTAAATTCTTTCGGCTTGTTGTTAAGAGTAAATTCTCCGTTTTCGTATTCCGCAAGATACCAAAGTCCGCAGTCCACTACTTCCTTTGCGATATCAACTGTTTCGTCTGGAGCTACTCCCCAGCCTGTGGGGCATGGTGCGATAACATGGATGTACTTTGTACCCTGTATCCTTGATGCCTTCTGCACCTTCTGAATGAAGTCGTAAATATATCCCACGCTTGCAGTTGCCGCATAAGGTATATCATGAGCAGCCGCAATCTCAAACATATTCTTCTTGGGACGGATATTTCCGTGGATATTTACTCCAGCAGGAGTTGTTGTTGTCCTTGCACCAAAGGGTGTAAGTCCGCTCTTCTGTATGCCGGTATTCATATATGCCTCGTTATCGTAACAGATATAGATGATGTTATCATTTCTGTCTATAGCTCCGGAAAGAGCTTGTATACCGATATCAGCAGTACCGCCATCACCAGCGAAGCCAACAGCTGTAAAGTCCTTGTATCCCTTTGCCCTGAGACCAGCCTCAACGCCTGTGAGCATGGAAGCTGTACCGGCAAAAGTTGATATTATTGAATTGTTGGAGAAGCAAAGCTGAGGGAAATTGAAGCCTACCGCAGACATACAGCCTGCTGGGAGCACTGATACCGCATTTGGACCCAGTACCTTAAGCGCAGCTCTTACTGCAAGACTGCCGCCGCAGCCTGCGCACGCCTTATGCCCATAGAAATATTCTTCACGTGATATGCTGTCCGCGACCTTATTTGCCATTTTCGTCGCCTCCGATTCCAATAAATTCAATGCCTTCCGCGCCATCTGCAATACTGCTGTAGATTTTTTCTATATCCTCGGCGGAGATATTCCTGCCTCCGAGACCGCCTATATAATTACTGCCCCTGACTCCTATTCCAGCCTTTTTCAGCGCCGAATTAACATTGGTGTAAACCGTTCCCTCGTTGCCAAAGCTGATATCCTTTTCGAGAACTGCATAAGCCTTTGCTTTCTTTATAACATCAGCTATTTCCTTATTAGGGAAAGGTCTCATATAGCGTATTCTCACAACTCCTGCCTTTACGCCTTTTTCTCTTAGTTTATCCGCAGTTTCGCGGCACAAACCTGCTATACTACCTAGTGTTACGATGATATACTCAGCGTCATCTGTGCGGTAATTTTCGGTCAGACCTGTATATTTCCTGCCAAATATCTCTGCGAACTCCTTCTCCGTATCACTTATTACCTCACGGGCTGCAAGCACGCCCTTATGTTCCTTATATTTGAAGATGAAATTAGTATCGGGACCTGCTGAAAAAGCCATATTCCGCGGTGAATCAAAATCGATACGGTTTTCGGTCACATAGGGCGGAAGGAAACGATCTGCCAGCTCCTGAGCTGGGATATCCACAAGTTCATAGGTATGTGTAAGTATAAAGCCGTCAAGATTTGCCATGAAAGGAGTGGATACCTTTTCATTTTCTGCTATTCTGTAGCTCATGAGTGCAAGGTCAAGCGCCTCCTGTGCGTTCTCAGCATAAGCCTGTATCCAACCGCTGTCAAGCTGTGAGAGGCTGTCACGCTGGTCGCCGTAGATATTCCACGGAAGAGCTGTTGATCTGTCCGCATTCATCATAACTATTGGGAAACGTCCACCAGCTGCATAATAGAGACATTCAGCCATATAGAGAAGTCCCTGTGACGAAGTAGCCGTAAATGCCCTGGCGCCTGCGGCACTTGCACCAATAGCGCATGAGAGAGCAGAATGCTCTGACTCAACGTGTACGTACTCGGCAGTGAGACTACCATCCTCCACCATTTCAGAAAGCCGCTCCACAACTATCGTCTGTGGAGTTATGGGGTAAGCCGATATTACCTGCGGACGCGCAAGACGTATACCCTCAGCAAACGCTTCGTTACCTGATAAAAATTTGGTGCTCATTTACGCTCCGCCTCCATTTCTATTGCTTTAATCCTGCATATCTTAGCGCATATACCACAGCCTTTACAGAAGTCATAGTCAATTGTAGCCTTACCGTCTTTTATTGAAATCACACCGTCGGGACAGTAAAGATAACACTGCTCACAGCCTACACATTTTGCGTTGTCGATAACAGGTCTGACGCTGCGCCAGCCGCTGTTTACCGTTGTAAGATAGCCGGCTTCAAAAGAGGTGTTCTCAGGTACTTCACTAAAAGAAAACGTCTTTTTTTCTCTGATATAAGGTCTCATTTTGCCACCTCCCGCACAGCTTTAAGAAGTGCATTTATGTTGCGCTCCTGTATTTTTGCAGGCATATAGCCTTTAATAGCCTCAACTGCTTCATCAGCCGCCACAACTCCCGAAAGTCCGACAAGGATACCGAACATTACTGTGTTTGCAGTGGGAAGTCTGAACTCGGCTGCTATGCTGTCAGCGTCGTAGGTGAGAGCTCCGCTGATATCTTTTTTGGAGTTCACTATTATTTTTCCTGCAGGCTTCAGAAGTTCCAGCAGATGGGGACTGTAGAGAGTATCGTCGATTATAACGATATAGTCAGCCTTTTCCGTCTGGCTCCTGTCCGCAACAGGCTTTGTGTCAAGCTTTGTAAAGGCTCTTACGGGAGCTCCTCTTCTCTCCGGACCGAAGGAAGGGAATGCAAGTGCATATTTATTGTCAGCATCTATCGTATAGGCTGCTCCGAGAAGCTTTGCAGCAGTAAATGCACCCTGTCCGCCTCGTCCGAGCCATATTATCTCGTTCATAATAGTTCTCCTATCATTTTGGTATGTTTTAATTATACACCTCTCCGCATTTTCTGTCCAATACCGGACATTTATGCGGAGCTATAGTTTCAGACTATATGCTGAGGTAGGTCTTTATCTCGTCGATGTATATTTCTGCCATTTCACTGAGAATGACATTTTTCAGAGTGATATAGCCTATTTCCATTACCTCATCGGTATCGTCTTCAAAGGGTACGGCTATATAATCGCTGCCGTTGAGCTCCTCGCAAATAATGCCGGAGCAGAGGGTATAGCCGTTCAGACCTATCATAAGGTTTAGCATAGTGGCACGGTCGTTTGCCTTTATGGTACGCTGATAGTCGGCTGTACTCAGCAGCTCCTCCGCAAGGTAGAAGGTACTGTTGTCGCCCTGCTCAAAGGAAAGGCAGGGGTAGTCGGCAAGCTGTTCAAAGGTTATCTTCTTCTCCTTTGCAAGGGGGTGACCCTTCCAGAGATAAACGAAGGGACTGCATTTCGTAAGGGTATGGAATTCAAGACCGTTTGAATGGAGCAGCTTTGTTATGGACTTGCGGTTGAAGTCATTGAGATAGATTATGCCTATCTCGCTGCGCATGGTGGCGACGTCACTGATGACCTCGGCTGTCTTTGTCTCCCGGACTGCAAACTCGTACTCAGCAGTATCGAACTCCTTGACCATTTCCACGAATGCCTTTACTGCAAAAGAGTAATGCTGTGTCGAAACGCCGAACTTTTTCTTGACATTACCCTTGCTGATATACTTCTCAGCAAGCACGTCAAACTGTCCTACGACCTGACGGGCATACTGTATAAACTCCGCACCGTCGTTGGTGAGGGTAACTCCCCTGCCGCTGCGATTGAAGATCTTTATGCCTATCTCCTTTTCAAGCTCCTGCACTGAGGAAGTAAGAGAAGGCTGGGAAACGTAGAGCTGCTCCGCTGCCTTGTTCATAGAACCTGTTGCCGATATGGCAAGTATGTATTTAAGCTGCTGTAAAGTCATTGTTTACCTCCCGATAATTTTAAATTGAGATATTAGAATTGAGAATGCAGAATTGCGCTTTCCTATGTCGTGGAAAAATCAAAATAAGTAAGTGAAAGTGAACACATTCATTTTCAATTCTCCATTCTCAATTAATCATAAAGTCCGGTACTGAAATATCTGTCACCTCGGTCAGGAAATACCGTTACTATATTGCCTTTGGCGCCGCCGTCAATAAGCTTGAGTACTGCCGCCATAGCTGCTCCTGAGGAGGAGCCTGCGATTATTCCTTCTGTCTTTGCAAGTAACCGGGACGTTTCAAAAGCCTCTTTATCATTTACTTTTATAACATCGTCAACAAGAGACATATCCATAGTATCCGCAATGAAGTCATTGCCAATGCCTTCGATGTTGTAGTCGGCGTGCTCACCGCCGCCCATTGTAGAACCAATGGGGTCTGCAAGAATACCCTTTACAGAAGGTACTCTCTCTTTCAGGTAGCGGAGTATACCCGTGTAAGTACCTCCACTTCCTGCACCTGCAACCACGTAATTTATCCTGCCGTCAAGATCCTCGAATATCTCGCGTCCTGTAGTTTCGTAATGTGCAAGGGGATTACTCTGATTTTTGAACTGCTCCAAAGATATTGAGCCCGGTATCTGTGCCTTTATCTCCTCTGCCTTGGAGACTGCACCGAGCATCCCCAGCTCACGAGGTGTATTAACTACCTCCGCGCCCAGTGCGCGGAGTAGAGCCTGCTTTTCCGCCGAAAACTTTGTAGGTACTACAAAGATTATCCTGTAGCCACGATTAAGTGCCGCAAAAGCTATTCCAAGTCCCGTATTGCCTGCGGTAGCTTCAACTATGGTACCGCCTTTTTTTAGAAGTCCCTTTTTCTCTGCATCGTTTATCATATACAACCCTGTACGGTCCTTGACGCTTCCAGAAGGATTCCACAGTTCAAGCTTTGCAAAAACGTTCACATCTGCAATGCCAGTTATATTCCCAAGGCGCACCAAAGGAGTATTGCCTATAAGCGACTGCATAGAATCATAGTATCTCATATCTATTATCTCACTTTCTCTCTGATTTTGCAATAGCCTGTTCAATATCCACAAGAATATCTTCAATATTTTCGATACCTACTGAAAGTCGGATAAGTCCGTCAGTGATACCGACCTTTTTGCGTATATCGGCAGGAATAGAAGCATGGGTCATTGTCGCAGGATGGCATACGAGGGACTCCACGCCACCGAGGCTTTCTGCAAGAGATACAAGTTCTAGGCTCTCAAAGAAAGAATTTATATCATAGTTTTCGTGGAGCTCAAAGGATATCATCGCGCCACCATTCTTAGCCTGTCTGCGATTTGTCTCATATCCATGACTGCCTGACAGTCCCGGATAGTAAACATTCTTCACTGCCTTGTGCTTTGAAAGGAACTCCGCAGCCTTTTCCGCGTTGTATACGTGTCTGTCCATACGTACAGCAAGGGTTTTTATACCGCGGATAAGCAGGAATGAATCAAAGGGTCCGAGAACTCCTCCGGTAGAATTCTGTATGAATGCTATCTTCTCTGCAAGCTCCTTTGTGCTTACTACTGCAAGTCCTGATACTACATCACTATGACCGCCGAGATACTTTGTAGCACTGTGTACGACAATATCCGCACCAAGCTCCAGGGGCTTCTGAAGATATGGAGTCATGAAAGTATTGTCCACGATGACCAGAAGTCCGTGCCTGTGGGATACTTCCGCAATTGCGCTGATATCAGTAACTGTCATAAGTGGATTTGCCGGGCTCTCTATAATTACTGCCTTTACATCGTCAGTGATCTGGCTTTCGTAAACGTCCGGATGTTCAGTATCGGCAATGGTGTAGGTAAAGTCAAAATGATTAAAAACCCTGCTCAACAGGCGGAATGTACCACCGTAGACATTGCTTGATATAAGCACTCTGTCGCCGCTGTGAAGAAGGCTGAGGACTGCTGTAATAGCTGCCATTCCGGAACCGAATGCAAAGCCTGCAACTCCGCCTTCCAGCTCTGCGATAAGCGCTTCAAGAGCCTCTCTGGTGGGATTTCCGGTACGTGAATACTCATAGCCTCTCATTTTACCGAGACCGTCCTGCTTGTAAGTGGATGTCTGATAGATCGGCACATTTACTGCACCTGTTCTTTCATCAATGGAAATGCCTCCGTGTATAAGTGCTGTTTCTGCATTTTTAAAATTGCTCATAATTATTCTCCTTTTTAGTCATTAGCCCTGTAGCTGTTGTTCTTATTGCTAATAGTTTATTCGTAGTCATAGCCTGCAGTATACTGTGCAGAGATCAGACTTACATTTTCAAACGCCCTAAGATCATCCTGCCGTCCGTCGAAGTATTCCTGCTGCACCTTTTCAGGCGGCATATAAGTATCTATTTGGAAACCGAGAGAGTACAGGGCACGAGATACTTCATTGTAATCAAATCCACCTCGCATCTCCTCTCCGAGTGATTCCGTTATCTTTTCAAGTCTTGTAACTCTCCGGGGAAACTCCCCTGTTTTTATAGGATAATCAAACACTACAACGCTTCCGAGTGCCGAAAGTTCCGCCATTTGCGCAAGTGTATCCGAAAACACATCTAGCGTTAGATAATATGAAACGCCGAGTATGCTGAAAAACGTCTTCTTTGCAGGGTCAAATCCTGCCGCAAGGAGCTTATCACACATTCGCTCACGCTCGAAATCAACTGATACATAGTGAACATTTCTGCGGATATTCCACTCCAGCTCATCTATCTTTCCAAGCTTGTAGCGCTGAGTATCTGGGTGGTCAATCTCGAATATCTCAATGTCCTCGTTTTCATTTCGAAAAGCAAAGGTATCCGACCCTGCTCCGCATATAACATACTGAACTTCGCCGTTTTCAGCTGCGAAATCCGCAAGTCTGCTCTCGTTGAAGTGTATTCTTGACAGTGGTATTGGAGCGAAGTATTCAGCAATTATCTGCTCCGTGTCCTCCCGTGAGAAATGCCGGGAACCGTCAAGTCCGCTGCTTATTAGTTCGTATATGTTGTCATATTCCTCCTTACCAAGCATATCGTAGGCTAGGTAATCATCATATATCTTATCTCTAGAACGGTTGGAGTGCCATGCTCTCACAAACGCACATATCTTAGCAGTTACGCTTTCTCTTTCATTTACCATAGTAATCTCTCCATAACAAAAAATGCGTAGAATGACATTCGCATTCTACGCATAACATATTTACTCGCTTAAAGTCAAGAGAAGACGCAACATCGCTGAGCATAAGTATGCAGAATACGGATATCATTTGATATGTTCATACAACAACACTGCATACAGCACATCATATAAGCTCTCATGTTCAGCACTCCCTTTCATTAATCTTCTGTATTCCTATCGGAACTATATGTATTATAGCATTCATCCCCTTAACTGTCAATAGGTTTAAGCTATATTCGGCGATAATTATAGTTTTATCCTATTATTCTTATAGTCTTTGTAGATTTTGCAATTAAGTACCGAGCTATTAGCCGTTAGTTTTATTGGGATTGCGAATTTTAATTCGGAACGCAAAATTTGGAATTGTAGGAGCAAACATTATTCGCCTACTAATAACGACACGGAAATATTTGGACTTGTATCGACAGCCTCTTAACACATTTTCTCTTTATATCATGGATTATTGCATTAGCTTACAAAGCATTTTCAAGTAAGAAAACAATAAGTAAAGAAGGAAAGAGTATAATGAAAATAGCCAAAGAACAAAAAGTCCTTTGGCATATTTTAATGTTTCCAGCGAAGCAGTCGATTCTGAAGCTTATTGAACAGAAATGTAACGGCAATTACCACAAAACCGATAACGAGGAGTCCTGTGATAGTACGTGTGTAATCTCCAAAGTCGGAGTAATATTTTACATAATAGCCCATACCGTCACGTGCTCCTATCATCTCCGCAGATGTGAGAAGTATGAATGATACGCTCAGTCCCTGATTGCAACCGAGGAATATCTGCTGCAATGATGCAGGAAGAATAACTCTGAAAAGCATTTCCGGCTTGCTTACATTCAGCACCTTTGCCGAGTCGATTATCTTCTTGTCAACTCCTAGCACACCGCTCATTGTACCTGCAAATACAGGCCAGAATGTTGCAAGGAATATAACGAATACCGATACCGACTTGAATGTGGGAAGAAGAGCTATACCGTAGGGTATGTAAACAATAGGCGGTATAGAACTGAAAAACTTAGTGATGTATGTGGCAGCTCCGCCTACTCTTGCACTCCAGCCGATAAACAGTCCGAGAGGGACAGCCACTGCAACTGCAATGAGGAAGCCCTTGATCGTAGTGCCCAGTGAGCTTAGAATATTTATCCATATCTTGTCCTTATCATCCACAAACTGATGTATTACCTTTCCTGGTGCTGGAAAAAGCAGATCGTTAAGTATATTGTATTTTGCGGTGGCAAGTGACCATACCGAAAGAAGTACGAATACAAATCCTGATATATCAAGAAGAAGAGCAAGACTCTGTTCTTTTTTTATAAAAGCCGAAACTACAAGAACAATTATTTCCAACCCTATCGCAAAAGTCACAAGAGAACCCGTAAAGACGTCCTTTGAGGATTTGTCAGGAAGCAGCTGTATCAGCAGAAGTATTACGAAGAGAAGATGTGTGATACGGAGATAGCGCTTTTTAGCCGTCATAGTACCACCTCGTCTCCGCCGATACGCTCTGCAATATCATTATAAAGAAGTGAAAGAAGTCTGTTGCGAAACTGTCCGTACTCGTCGCTCTTTACTAGCTCCTCGCGTCTGCGTGGACGTTCAAATGGAACGTTGACAACTTCATTTACTGTTCCTGGGTGAGCAGTGAGAACTACTATCTTATCAGAAAGTAGTATTGCCTCGTCGATATCGTGAGTTACGAATACGACTGTCTTGCGCTCTTCTGTGCCATCGCCTTCCCAAAGCTTGAGGAGAAGCTCCTGAAGTATAACTCTGTTCTTTGCGTCAATAGCGCTGAATGGTTCATCCATTAAAAGTATTTCGGTATCCATTGCTAGAGCTCTTGCGATAGCCGCTCGCTGCTGCATACCGCCGGAAAGCTGCGAGGGAAATTTGTTTCCAAAGCCAGTAAGTCCAACCTTTGTGAGGAACTCGTCGGCTATCTTTGCTCTTTCGCTGCGCTTTACGTCGTGGCGGGACTGCTTTATCCCGAACTCAATATTTTTTCTTGTGGTCATCCACGGGAACAGCGAGTAGTGCTGGAACACTACTCCTCGTTCTGTACCTGTGCCGTGAAGCTCCTTACCGTCTATCTGGACAGAGCCGCCTGCCGGAGCATAAAGCCCTTCAAGTACGCTTAGAAGCGTAGACTTTCCGCAGCCGCTGGCTCCGATAACACTGACGAACTCCCCTCTTCCCACACCGAAGGATACATCGTGGAGAGCGTTGAAGGTCTGCTTATTCTCAATATAGTTTACAGTAAGGTCTTTTATCTCAATCTTATTCGTAGTCATCAAAATGCTCCTTTAACGATTTGTAAATGTCATCGGAGTTTTCGGATAATATGCTTTCAAGCGCGTTCCTGTAGATATCTGTATTGTAGTAGGGCTCGATGTCATAATCATTCGTATATCCGAGCTCAATGATAGTATCTTTAAGTGTGATAGTACCCTGCTTGTCAGGGTCGGGGCTTGAAACGCTGTATCCGCCGTAGACCTCAGTGTCTATGAACTCCTCGTCGATGTCGATGTACTTCTTTACATCCTTAATGGTCTTGTCATGGTCGGACTGTGTGAAGTGATAAGCCTTTATGAACGCACGTTCAAGTGCGGTATATGTATTGGGATTGCTGCTGAGAGCAGATGTCTTTGCGACCTGACGGCAGCAGGGCTGATTCTCAAGAGCCTTTTCGTGTGCGCAGTAGTATACTACCTTGTAGCCCTGTGACTTTGCAAGCGAAGCGTAGGGAGAATATACAGAAGCTGCATCGATAGTGCTGTTGAGGAGGGCTGCATAAGCGTCCTTCTGGCTGTCAAAGTAAACTATATTCACCTTGTCAGCGCCCTCGCCTATCTCTATGTGAGCGTTTTTCAGAAGTATCTGGAGCTCTGCGTCCTGAACGCTGTTCTTTACGGAGGCAACGTTCCTGCCTTTGAGTATCTCAACTCCCAGCTCATCCTTGTCGGCATATTCTGACTTGATAACATAGCCGTGACCGTTTGTCATTGCGCCTCCGAAGATAGAAACATCATGTCCCTGACTCTGGAATGTAAGTGTAGGAACCGAGCCGATGAAGGCAACGTCGAGCTTGTCGGATTCAAGTCCGTTCACCAGCTCTGCTGCGCTGGAGAACTGTGTAAGTGTGACCTTAAGTCCCTCGTCCTTGAAGTAGCCCTCCTCCTGTGCAACGAATGCAAGGAGATGAGCTGTGGAGTTGAGGTAGCCGATATTTATATCAGTCTTTTCAGGCTTGCCGAGGACCTCTGTGGCACTGTCGCCGCAGCAGTCAGCCACGCCGTCATTGCAGCAGTCCTTGTCTCCGTCCTTGCAGCAGTCTTTTTCCTCGGACGCTTTTTCCTCAGCCTCATTGAAGGTTGGGACCTCTGTGGATTCAACTTTTTCGTTTGAGGAACTGTTGAAGGCTCCGCAGCCTGTAAGCAGAGATAAAGCTGCTATTGCAGAAATAAATTTTATCTTATTATTCATATTTATCACCTTTCAAATCATCATAATTCTTTTCATATTATCAGTCGTTTTTATCCGGATATCCTTAGCGACATCGCATTCGCTCCGAATTGACAATATACCTGTTGTTTTTCATATTCATCACTCCTGTTTTTTCTATGTGCTAATCATACCATACCTATAGGCTTTTGTCCAATATAGAATAATTATTGGCAATTATAGGGAAAGGTTATTACAGGAGTCCCTTGCGGCAGTGTCTGAATACTCTACGGAAAAACCTATATACTTGACATTCCTGCTCTGTTATAGTATAATACAATAGCAGTCAGACAACTGCAATACATTTATATTATTAAAGGAGATTGTTGTTTGAAAAACAATAACAGACCTGAGATAGTAGCGTAAACGGAAGGTTTGCGAATACTATCCTACACAAACCTCCCGTGTCCGGTCAACTATTTCAGGAGGAAAAAATAATGAAAAATAATGACTATATCATACGCAGGGAAACAGAAAAAGACTACCGCGAGGTGGAGAATCTCGCCCGTGAAGCGTTCTGGAACATGAGCAAGCCCGGCTGCGACGAGCACTATTTCATACACACGCTCCGCTCCCACAAGGACTTTATCCCCGAGCTCAGCTTCGTTATCGAGCTTGAAGGAAGGATAATCGGCTCTGTCATGTACACAAGGAGCCGCCTCATCGACGAGAAGGGCAATGAAAAGCATACAGTTACTATGGGGCCGCTGTGCGTACTGCCGGAATATCAGCGAAGGGGCTTCGGAAAGGCTCTGCTGGAGCATACATTCAGGCTTGCAGCCGATATGGGATACGATACCGTTATCAACTTCGGCAATCCCGATAACTACGTTGCGAGGGGCTACAAGAGCTGCCGGAGGTACAACGTGTGCTTCGAGGGGGATATCTTCCCTGCCGCTCTGCTTGTAAAGGTGCTGAAGGACGACGCTCTCGACGGCAGGAAATGGTTCTATCACCCAAGCGACGCCGATCATACCTGCGAGGATACGGAAGCTCTTGAAAGCTTTGACGCGCTGTTCCCGCCTAAAATCAAAGGCTGGCAGCCAAGTCAGGAGGAGTTCTATATCCACAGCCATTCTGTCATAAACCGCAAATAATGATATCAGATACATCCGATCCTTAGGGTCGGATGTATTTTTTCTTGACTATACGCAGCTTTAAGGGTATAATGATATTGATATTTACACAAGGGAGGATATTTTATGGAACTTGAAGAGGAATACACACGTAACAGAACTGAACTGAAAAAGATAAAGAATCAGGATACCCGATGCTTTATTATATACGCTTTAAATCTTATACTTATATTATTCATGGTCTTTTCTTTCGCAATGACAGGCAGATACTTACATCTGATAATATGCTTGATAACAATATGTACTTCTGTTACAGGCTTTTTCAGCGTATATAAGAAAAGTACTCCTCTTGCGACAATTTCAGCTTCATTGATGGCAGCCGAGATCTTACTGTTATTCATGAACCTTGGTTTTTCATTGATACCTCTTTTCGGCTTCGGAGTATGTATGTATTACGCTGTTATAAATGTTATCAACTGCAAAAAATATGAATGGCTCGGTCAGCAGGACGGCTTTCCTCATTTTGAGATCCAGCAGAAAATGTATGAAATGGAAAAGGCTCAATGGGATATAAAGGACCCTTACACACAGAGAAAAGAAGATATCGAAAAAAGGAACTCAGGCTCGGACAATATGAAGAGCCTGTGATACAGGATACAACATCAAAAGAAAAAGGCTTCGTTTTTACGAAGCCTTTTCCTCAAATGGAGAGAAATATATAAGTAATGGATCTTATATCATTTTTTTATCTGCCCGTAATAAGCGTTTGCCCCGTGCTTGCGGAAGAAATGCTTGTCAAGCAGCCTTTGCGGCATTACCGGCGTATCCGGACGAAGAGTCTTTGTTATCCACGCCATTGCGGAAAGCTCTTCAAGAACTACCGAATTGTGAACAGCCTCCATGCAGTCCTTCCCCCATACGAAGGGACCGTGATTGGCTACGAGAGCCGCAGGTACATTCTTGTAGTCGGGACAGCATTCCACGATTACCCTGCCTGTTTCAAGCTCGTAATCACCGTTTACCTCTTCATCGGTCATTTCTCTTGTACAGGGTATCTCGCCGTAGAAATAGTCTCCGTGGGTAGTTCCGAATGCAGGGATACCCATGCAAGCCTGTGCAAAGGAAGTGGCATATCTGCTGTGGGTATGGACTACTCCGCACACGCCCTCAAATCTCCTGTATATCTCAAGGTGGGTAGGAGTATCGCTTGAAGGCGAAAGCTCACCCTCCACCTTTTTTCCGTCGATAGTCAGTACGACTATGTCATCGGCAGTCATCGAATCATATTCCACACCGCTGGGCTTTATAGCTATAAGTCCTGTCTCGCGGTCATATTCGCTGACGTTGCCCCATGTGAACGTAACGAGCCCATACTTCGGAAGAAGAAGATTTGCCTTAAGGACACGTTCTTTAAGCGCCTTAACGTCCATAGATCACATCTCCGATCATGATATCGCGTTCAAGCTTTTCCTTTGTAGTGTCCTTGTTTATAACTACGAGCTCTATGCCCATGATACGTGCGAAATCCCTTACAGTCTCATCGGATATATCATAAGAGAGCACTGTATGATGAGCTCCGCCTGCGATTATCCAGCATTCAAGTCCTTCAAGGAAGGAAGGTGCAGGTCTCCACATAGTTCTTGCAACAGGGAGATTGGGCATTGTCTGGAAGGGCTTCTCACACTCTACGTCCTGCTGGATAAGTCTGAATCTGCCGCCGATGTCTATAAGCGACAGTGCCTTTGCAGAACCTGCTCTGCCCTCGAATACTATTCTTGCAGGAGCGTCCTTTCCGCCTATTCCGAGAGGATGTACCTCTATACGCGGTCTGCCTGCCGCAATTGACGGGCAAACCTCAAGCATATGCGAGCCGAGTATGAGCTCGTGCTTGTAATCGTAGGTATAATCCTCCATGAATGAGGTGTTTCCGTCGGGATACATAGCCTTGACGATAGCTGTCATACCGGCTGTTTTCCAGTCGCCCTCAGCGCCGAAGCCGTAGCCCTTGTGCATAAGATGCTGTGTTGCAAGTCCGGGAAGCTGCTTCATGCCGTGAAGATCCTCAAATGTATTTGAGAAAGCCTTTGCTCCCTCGCGTACAAGTATCTTCTCAATAGCTATCTCCTCACGAGCCTGATATCTTATAGTATCCTCGTCAGCCTTATCGTAATCGTAAAGCTCGGCATACTCCTTGACCAGTGCGTCTATCTCAGAATCTGTTACAGCGTTCATTATCTCAACAAGGTCGCCTACAGCAAAGGTGTTGACCTGCCAGCCAAGCCTGAGCTGTGCTTCGATCTTGTCGCCCTCTGTTACTGCTACCTCTCGCATATTATCGCCGAAACGAACGATCTTCAGGCTGCGGCTGAACATTACTCCGACTGCTGCACGCTGCCACTCAGCGATCTTTGCCTGTACCTCAGGATCCTGCCAGTGTCCTGCAACTACAGCTCTCGGCATACGCAGACGAGCCCCAATGAAACCATGCTCCCTGTCGCCGTGCGCCGACTGGTGGAGATTCATGTAATCCATGTCGATAGCTTCATTGGGTATAGTCTCGTTGAACTGCGTGTGAAAGTGAAGCCAAGGCTTTTGTAAGATTGCAAGTCCGTTTATCCACATTTTGGAAGGCGAGAAGGTATGGCAGAAGGTTATGATTCCTGCACACTCCCCGTCATAGTTTGCTTCTCTGATGATCTTTTCTATCTCGGATTCCGTCTTTACCGTGAGCTTATACTCAACAGGGAAAGGAAGCTTGAGTCCGTCAACTATCTTTTTTGAGTCCTCCTCTACCTTACGGAGAGTTTCCTCGCCGTACAGGAACTGTGAACCCGTAATAAACCAAAACTTCATACTGTATCTGTCCTTTCTGTTATTCGGCAGCCGCAGCTCTTACAGCTGAAAGCCCCGAGAGATATTTTTTCATATAAGAGCTGATGCCGTCAATATCTTCCTTTTTCGGAGATACGGTACTGCCCTTCATATCTGCGAATACTTTTCCGTTAAGGTAATCCACCAGCGTTTCACCGCTGCCCCTGCTCACCATATATGCGGCAAGAAGGGCTATGCCCCATGCGCCGCCTTCTCCTGCGGTCTGCATCAGCGTAACATCTGCGCCAAGTGCAGCCGCAAGGAAGTTCTGGCTTGGGAAAGGCGTTTTGAAAAATCCGCCGTGTGCAAAGATGCGTTCAAGCTTAACGTGCTCCTGCTCGGTAAGTATATCCATGCCTGCCTTCAGAGAAGCAACGCAGGAATATACAAGGCTCCTTGCAAGATTCCTTATATTGAAATCCGAATCGGGACTGCGCATGAGCAGCGGTCTTCCGTCCTTTATACCTGTAACAGGCTCGCCTGCATAATAATTGTAGGAAATTATACCGTCACAGTCCGGGTCGCCGGCTGCTGCAAGAGAATAAAGCATATCGTACAACTTTCCCTTTGGCATATCCACGCCTGCTTCCCTGAGCAGACTGCCGAACATACCGAACCATGCATCGAGGTCGGAGGTGCAGCTGTTGCAGTGTACCATAGCCACAGGAGCTCCGCAGGGAGTTGTTACTATATCTATCTCGCGGTGTACCGAAGAGAGGTTATCTTCAAGCACTATCATTGAGAATATTGACGTTCCCGCCGAAACATTTCCGGTTCGCGGAGTAATGCTGTTTGTGGCTGCCATGCCAGTCTGTGCGTCGCCTTCAGGCGGGCAGAATGGTACTCCTGCACCGAATGTGCCTGTAGGATCAAGGAGCCTTGCTCCCTCAGCCGTAAGCCTTCCTGCACATTCTCCTGCTGGAACAATCTTTGGAAGCAGCTCCGACACCTCAGAGCGTAGCTCTGTTCCTGCTGCGAGCTCGTCAAATTTTGCGAGCATAGCTGCGTCGTAATCGCATGCCGCAGGGTCTATCGGGAATATTCCAGAAGCATCTCCTGCGCCGATGACCTTTTCACCCGTGAGGATATAGTGTACATAGCCTGCAAGAGTAGTCATAAACGCAAGCCTGCCAATATGGGGCTCGTTGTTCAGAACAGCCTGATAAAGGTGTGCTATACTCCAGCGCTGAGGTATATTGAACTCAAATGCTTCTGTAAGCCTGTCAGCTGCTTCCTCAGTCATAGTATTGCGCCATGTCCTAAACGGAACGAGCTGTTGGTCGTTTTCATCGAATACGAGATATCCGTGCATCATAGCTGATATACCCATACCGGCCGCCTTTTCGAGCTTCACACTGTATTTGGTCTCAACGTTTTTCATAAGGTCGGCAAAGCAGTCCTGTAACCCGGCTCTGACGCTTTCAAGTGAATATGTCCATACTCCGTCAGTCAACTCGTTCTGCCAGTCGTGAACTCCTGCCGCAAGCGGCGCATGGTCCTCACCGATAAGGACAGCCTTGATACGAGTCGAACCAAACTCGATACCTATAACCGCTTTTCCGTTTTTTATCTGTTCTGCACCGCTCATGTTTTAACTCCTTTTGCTTCTGCAGTCTTTGCCGCTGAAAGGTTTGCCTTCTTGCGGCGGGCAATGATTATACTCTGAACGACGAGGAATATACAAAGCATAGAAGCGTTTGTGATACCCGTCCACCATGCCTGGTAAAGACCTGCTGATGATACGATATTCTGAATGAGAGCAAGTGAAAGTACGCCGAATAATGTACCTATTATGTTTCCGACGCCTCCCGTAAGCATTGTTCCGCCGATTATCGACGACGCTATAGCGTTCATCTCAGCTCCCGAAGCATTCGATGCTGAACCGCAGCCTACGTGCATAAAATAAACAAATCCACCAATTCCGCCTAAGATGCCGCACATAAGATATGCAAGGAATGTCGATCTCTTTACATTTATTCCAAGCATAAGTGCGCTCTGCTTATTGCCGCCAACAGCATAAAAGCTTCTTCCTGTCTTTGTCCATTTCAAGAAAAGGAATAGCGCGGCAACTATGATAAGTGCGATTACAACGCCGATCTCTATATAAGCGTCTATATAATCGCCTCTTTTGTTAACTGATCCCATACCTGGGATGATTATCCTTGTCTCCTTGAGCTTTACGAATGCTTCGTTCTGAACATTGAATGGTGCCGTATTGACGATCGTTGTCATACCTCTTGCAAAAAACATTCCTGCAAGCGTTACTATAAACGGCTGTATGTCAAGATAAGCTACAAGCAGACCCTGTACAAGTCCGAAAGCAAGTCCGATACCTAATGATATCATTATTGCTCCGAAAACGCTGCCGCCGTGCATATCAAGGTAAACGGCTGAACACATACTCACAAGTGCTGTCAGTCCACCAAGTGATATATCGATACCGCCTGTTATCATAACGAGAGTCATTCCGCAGGCAAGTATTATAAGTGCGGCATTTGCATTAAGAATATTGAAAAAAGTCTGTGCTTTTAGGAATCCGGCACCAAATCCGAATATCGCAAATACGTACATCAGTATAAATACGATGATAGTAATGGACATGAGGAGATTGGAATCCGATAATCCTCCTATAAGGCTCCGGCGTTTTTTTCCGGAAGTCATATCCTTCTGCGGCATATATTATTCCTCCATTCCACGTCCGCGTTATCAGCCCTTGCTCTCAACCTTGGCAGGAGCATGCAGCTTCTTGAAAACAGCTGCTATCTTTTCTCTTACTATCGGTGCGCTCAGTACAACAAGTACTATTACTACTACTGCCTTGTAAGCAGGAAGAGCGTCTGACTGCACCTGAAATTTGTAAAGCGTTGTGGTAAGGAACTGTATAACATAAGCTCCGAGTATCGACGCGGATATATTGAATTTACCGCCACTGAGTGAGTTTCCGCCAAGCGCTACCGCAAGGATAGCGTCCATTTCTATATCCTTTGCAACTACGGAATAGTTTATGGTAGAAAGTCTGCTAACCTTTATAAAGCCTGCCACAGCTACGCATAATCCGAGTATCACATAAGTCATGAACTTTATAAGGGCAGGATTCAGACCGTTTAGACGCGAGGTTTTTTCATTGATTCCGACCGACTGAACATAAAGCCCAAGGTTGGTGAATTTCAGAGCAAGCCATGTTGCTATGAAACACAACACAGCAATAAAAAACGGAGTAGGAATCGGTATTCCCGGTATGTATCCGCCGAAGAAGGTAAACGTTCTGTCGCTTACTACTGGAAGCTCATTATTATTTATCCATGCAGCTATGGAACGGCCTGCCGTAAAGAGTATCAGCGTTGCGACCATAGGCTGTATCTTGAATATAGAGACCAGCGCGCCGTTGAAGGCTCCGCATGCCATTGCCACAAGGCAGCTTACAAGGAAGGCAACTATTATAGGAGCTTGCAGTGTTTCAGGACGGGAATTTGTTCCGCACAGTACCCTGAGCACTACACTTCCGCTTATAGCTATTGCCGCACCCACACTGATATCCTGTCCTCGAGAAGCGGCTGTTACCAGAGTCATTCCGATAGCAAGTATCGCAAGCTCAGAGCCGTAGTCGATTATAGTTATCAGGTTTCCAGAAAGTACAGGATCTCCGTCACTGTTATGCCCTAAAGTTATCTTGAAGAATGACGGATCAACGATAAAATTGAATATTGCAAGTATCAGGAGTGCTGCGATCGGGATAAATATCTGATTTCCTATCATTGCCGACAAAAGCGTGCTTTTTCCTGCTTTTTTTGTCTTTGCTGTCATTCCCGGTCACCTCCTGCGATAGTATTCATTATAGTATTCTGAGTAAGCTGATCGCCTGTGAGTTCGCCGACGAGCTTTCTGTCGCGCATAACAAGCAGCCTTGAACAGGTCCTAAGCATCTCGTCGGTCTCCGAGGAGATAAAGGTTATGCTCATTCCTTCGGAAGCTAACTTGAGCACCAGCTTCTGTATATCCACCTTAGTACCTACGTCTATACCGCGGGTAGGCTCGTCAAGAATGAGGTATTCCGGATTCGTAAGCAGCCAGCGTCCGAGAATGACCTTCTGCTGATTTCCGCCGGAAAGGGACTTTATGGGAGTGTTAACCGAAGCAGTTTTTATATCGAGCAGCTTTATGTACTCCTCAGCAAATTTAACTGCTTCCGCCTTTGAGAAGGGCTTGAAGAATCCCTTTTTAACCTGCAATGCAAGTATGATATTGTCTTTTACCGAAAGATCTCCTACGATACCATCGCGCTTTCTGTCCTCGGGAAGATAGGCAATACCGTTCTTCATTGCGTCCATCGGCTTGTTTATCCTTACTTCCTTGCCTTTGACCTTTATTCTACCGCCGGTAACCTTATCAGCTCCGAATATTGCTCTTACGCACTCGCTTCTGCCCGAGCCGAGAAGTCCCGTGAAGCCATTGACCTCTCCCTTGCGTATATTGAAATTGAAAGGCTTTATGCCCTCAGAGCTACATAGTCCTTCCGCTTCATATATGTATTCGTTCTTCTTGTCGGTGAAGGCAGGCACATCGTTCTTTATATCCGCCATATCGTCCAGTTCCTTACCCAACATTTTCGAAACAAGCTGAACGCGGGGGAGTTTTTCAATCTCATACTCTCCAACAAGTTGGCCGTCGCGCAATACCGTGATCCTGTCGCAGACCTCATAAACCTGATCGAGGAAGTGAGTAACGAATATTATACCTACTCCCCTTTCCTTAAGCTGCTTCATAAGCTTGAAGAGCTTTGCCACCTCTGATTCGTCCAGTGAGGACGTTGGCTCGTCGAGTATGAGCACACTGCACTCCATATCCACGGCTCTTGCTATAGCTACCATCTGCTGCACGGCAATGGAGCAGCTTGCAAGTTGCTGTGTCGGCTTTACTGCGATTTCCAGCGAATCAAGAAGTTCGCCGGCTTTCTTGTTCATATTTCTCCAGCTAACCAGCCTACCCTTTCCTCTGCCGAGGAATATATTTTCAGCAACTGACAGATTAGGACAGAGAGATATCTCCTGATATACGGTGCTTATTCCTGCATTCTGCGCTTCCTGCGGAGAGTGTATCTGTACGGGGCCACTGTGTCCCTTGATGAAGATGTCTCCGCCGTCCTTTACATATACGCCCGTCAGCACCTTTATAAGAGTGGATTTACCAGCGCCGTTTTCGCCCATAAGCGCATGTATCTCACCCTCGCGAAGCGTAAAATCCACATTTCTCAGAGCCTTTACTCCAGGGAACGATTTATATATCCCGCGCATCTCCAGCAATGATTTTTCCTGCATTGCTTTTCCTCCTAAGTGAGTTTCATACTTATCCGCACATATCCGATACGGACAAGCTTCCAAAATTAGTGCGGTGACATAGAGCATTCATGAATGCGTCACCGCACTTAATTATATTATTCAGTGTCCTGTAAACACTCTATTATATACCGTACTGATTTACGTCCTCGTCGGTAATGGTTTTTGCATCAAAGCCCTTTTCATCCATGATAATAGTCTTCTGAGAGAGGGTCTCACCTTTTTCGAGCTTATCAATGATGTCAAGTATATAAGAAGACTGGAAAGGGTTGCACTGTCCGTCGTAGTTCCAGTTGCCCTTCTTGAGCTCCTCAAGCGCCCATTTATTGCAGTCGAAGCCTATTACGACCACATCTTTGTCAACGCCGTGCGAGATATTTGCTTTGTCAAGTGCAATAACTGCGCCCTTTGCCATATCGTCATTCTCAGCGTAGATAACATTAAACTCCTTGTTTGAATCTATAACAGACTGAACAATCTGCTGTGCCTTCTCAGCGTTCCATTCAGCTGTCTGCTGTGTAACGATGTTCCATCCGAGCTCCTTGGCAGTTGATTCAAGGGCACCTGAACGTCCTTTCTGAGCAGCAGTGCCCATTACTCCCTGAATATGGATGATATCGTAAGATTTGAGATTCTGGGACTTGAGCCAGTCAACAGCCTTCTCTCCCTCCTTGTCCATATCGGAAACGATAGAAGCTGCATAGAGGCTCTCGTCAGCATCGATGGTACGATCAAAGAGAATAACCTTTACGCCTGCTGCCTGTGCGTCCTTAAGAACAGAATCCCAGCCTGCTGTATCAGCTGCCGAAAGAAGGAGGTAATCAACCTCGTCCTGTATGTACTTCTGAGCCGCATTGATCTGCTCTTCATTTTTTAGGCTATAGGAGAAACGCGCGTCGAATCCATTTTCCTTTGTGAATGCCGCCTTAAGATCTCTGTCGTTAGCTGTACGATAGCCCGACTCATTTGGGTCGTTATTGATAATGCCGACCGTGATAAGTGACTTTGATGAATCGCCGTCGTTCTTTGCAGTATCGGCTTTTGTTGTTTGTTCAGAATTTGAGGAGCTGCCTGAATTGGACGAGCTGCCTGTGTCTCCGCAGCTTACGAACATTGCTCCACAGAGAAGTGAACTTGCTGCCATTGCAAAAACCTTTTTCATTTTCATAATCAAAATTCCTCCATCCGAATTTATTACGATATTAACGTCCCTGCCGTTAACTTGTACTTACATTATAATCAATTTGTACTTACATTGATACCGAAAATATTACACTAAATGTTTATTTTTTTTGGCTTATACAAACTTGTATACAATTTACGGACAAACATTGGCACTGTTCTGGAACTGTCTTGGAGTCTGCCCCGTATACTTCTTGAAGATCTGGCTGAAGTACCTATAATCGCGGAATCCAACATCGTAAGCCACCTCGTAGATCATCTTTGAGGTGCAGCATAGGAGCTCCCTTGCATGGGCTATCCTTGCAACCGATATGTACTCCGAAAGATTTTGTCCGTACTCTTTTTTGAACTGTGCGCTGAGGTATGACGGACTGAGTCCTACAGCTTCAGCAACAACAAGCAGTGAAAGCTCGTCGTTCATGTAATTCTTGTCGATGTAGTCCCTAGCCTTTGCGACAATGCTTCTGCCGCTCTCTTTTGCCGATTCTATACGCCATCTGATACAGTCCTGAACTATCTTATGCAGGAATTTCATAGTATCGTCAGCCGTCATGAGGTCGGATCCTATATCGTCAGCAGTGCCGAAATGCTCGAAGAACTTCTCGTTGCTTATGCCTATCTTTCGAGCAAATGTGTGAGCTGCCACATAGATGTCCATACAAACATAAAGCCTTATCATAAGTGATCTTATCCTTGTATATTCGACCTCGTTGAGTATAGAATCCAGCGTATCATCGCAGCTTTCGAGATTTCCGCTCTGAAGGAGCTCCTCGATCTTCTTGATGTCAAGACGTTTAACGTCCTGCACCGTCTCTTTTTTATCATTCATGATCAGTACCCCTTTGTTCTCTTCTTCTCTTTATAAAAATTTGTATTTACATATTTCAGAGCATTTTTACAGATTCGCGTATTTTGAGCTCCGGTGTAAATATGATGTCGCCTTCATCATAAGAAAAGGAGCTTATTCTGTCTATAAGCTTCTCAGCAACAGCTTCTCCGAGTCTGCGCTTTGGGTGAGATACCGATGTAAGCGGGACGTCGCAAATAGAAGCATATTTTGAATCGTCAATACCTACTACAGACAATTCACCCGGAACACTTATATCATGTTCCTTACAGAACTGCAGGAGCTTTACAGCTATATTGTCGTTATAACACACTACAGCTGTGGTTTCACCAAGAAGCTCAAGGAGTCTGTTCTTGCCTGAGGTAAATACGGAATTCTTGTCAGATGTGGCAAACCACAGAACGTTATCTTCCGCATTTCTCAGTCCATGGGCTATGCAACTTTTCGTGAAGCCGCAGTACCTCTTGTGCCCTTGTATATCGTCAAGTGCGAATATACCTGCTATCTTTCTGTGACCGCAGTCAAATATATAATCAGCTGCGACTCTTCCGGCAGCCTCGTCGTCCATAGCAACGCAGGGATAATCGGACCACGGATACTTTGCATTGAAGAATACGACTGGTATATTTTTACGCCTGAGCTCGTCATAGAGCTCCATATTCGGATTAGGAAGAGCACTTTTTGAGGGCTCTACTATCAATCCCTGAACGCCTCCGGAGATCATGCTCTGAAGAGCCTGCTGCTCCTCTGCCACCTTATTATGAGTAATTGCAAGCTGCATCGAAAAGCCCGAATCATTAAGCACACTCTCGATACCCGTTACGATCTGAGGGAAAATATAATCTGTGAAATAAGTAGATATAACACCAATATTTTTTGTCTGTACATTGGATAAGGGCTGTACGAATCCAGATGAAACGAAGGCTCCGCTTCCTCTTACTCGGCTGATAACATTATCGTTTTCAAGGCACATGAGTGCCTGTCTTACGGTCTGTCTGCTCACGCCGTGTATCTCGCACAACTCCTTTTCCGTAAGGAACCGGTCCTTTGGCTTAAGCCCCTTTGAAGAAATATAGTTCTTTGCCCACTCAACGATTGTCAAATATTTATAGTCTTCCATAATACCCTCCATGACCGATGCTGCATCGCATTTTTCTTCATGATAGCACAAAATATTAAATTTGTAAATACAACTTCCAATTTGTACAGATAAATTTGTGCGTACACACAATAAATTCTTCCGCCGATTGTGCAATATAACAATACTCCTCTGTCGCGATAAAATGACATTATGTATACTTCCGCCCTCTCATTACTTTACAGCACAAAAAGTTAACAAAATAGCACTTGAATGTTATTTTTAAATATGTTATAATTTCAAAAACGCACGATTTGTGTTTTGACTATAAATGGACAGTGAGGTATTTTAGATATGGATTTCCGCGAATATCTTGACAGATGTGATTCTGTGACCTGCATTATGTCAGTTGAAAAAAAACCGGACGGCAGCTATGGCGACATTAGGATAGTTGACGGAAATAAAGCATATATCGACTCGATAGAACGTAACAACGACGTGTCTGATGTTGCAAAGGAAAAAGTATTTGTTCCGAATTCCCTTTACACCAAGTACTTTCCCTTTGATCTGAATTTCGAGAACTATTGCTACAGAGCAGCGGTAAAAAAAGAGGTTCTTCACGCCTATGTACACCCCGAACGCTTCGATATATGGTTCAATCTCTTCTTCATGCCTGTAACGAGTGACGACGAGAATATGGGCTACTGCACCTATACATATACAGCTTCCAGTGAACCGAATCCAGAGCTTATGTCGAACACCTCACTAGAGATTGCTTCAAATGTACTGCAAGCTTGTATAAAGCTCTATAGCGGCTCTGATTTCCAGACATCGATTGACGATGTCGTTGCTCATATTAGAAAGATAACCAACGCCAACCGCTGCGTGCTCCTGCTCACCGATTTCAGCGCCGGAATGTGCAGGCTCCTGAGTGACAACCATGTTATAGAAGGTCCGCAGGGTTCGATAGATAAGATCATAACAGGAGAATTCTTCGATATAGTTTCAACTTGGCCAGCTACAGTTGACGGAAGCGACTGTCTTATAATCCAGGATGAAAAGGACATGGAGTTCCTGAAATCCAAAAACCCTGTATGGTACGAGTCTCTGAAGCAGTATGACGTAAATACTCTTGTGCTTTTCCCAATCAACTACGGCGGTGAGACAAAGGGCTACATCTGGGCGACTGATTTCGACGTTGAAAACGCTCTTAAGATTAAGGATATACTTGAATCTACAACGTATTTCATTGCCTATGCCATTGCGAACTATCAGCTCCTCAACCGTCTCGAGATAATGAGTACTATCGACCTTCTCACAGGTATCAAGAACCGCAACGCCATGAACAACTACGTTAACGCTCTCGTTGAAGGTAAGGAAGAATATCCTGAAAACCTCCGCGTGGTCTTTGCAGACCTCAACGGTCTGAAACAGACTAACGACAGTTGCGGTCACATAGCAGGCGATCTTCTCCTGAAAAATGCCGCTCTTATCCTTCAGGATACCTTTATCGGACAGGATGTCTACCGTGCAGGCGGTGACGAATTCACTGTTTTCGTATCGGGCATGAGCGATGAGGAATTTGAACAGAAGATTGCTAAGCTCCGCAGCTATGCCGATAACTCTGATGGCGTGAGCTTTGCCGTGGGATACTGTTGCGACGAAGGCAGGAAGGACATCAGGAATACCATGAGCCTTGCAGATGAAAGAATGTACGCCGACAAGGAATATTATTACGACCGTCATCCCGAACGCAGACACAAATGACATTACAAGTTCCCCGGAGCTGTTTTCAAAAACTTCTCCGGGATATTTTTTATTATCTGGAAATATCTCTAACTTCCCCTTGTTTGACATAAAAGCGATTTGGTGTTATAATACTTTTGTTTCGATTTTTATACGGAGGTGACATTTATTAATAAACATACCATGTTTCCTCTCCTGCTTGCGGCAGTATCATCTATACTGACCCTTGTTCTTGACGATAATTACGTATACTCAGCAGCCGAGGACTTTACAGAAATTCTTCCCTATACTTCCGAAAACGGTATCATAACACTCGACGACGGACAGCAGTGGTTCAAGGCCACAGAACTTGAAAATGACAGAAATTATCTCATCACTGTCAGACGTTCCGACGGCAGTGATGTCATGCTCACCGCTGACGACAAAATCAGCGCTGAATATATATGGCACTACGCAGAGGACAAGATGGTCACAAGCACCTCGTTCCACCGCAGTGAGCTTTACACGGATACTCACCGGCTCTGCTGCTATGACAGCGACCTGTATCTTACAAAGAACTGGTGGACCTCCGGTGATCAGACATGGAATTACGACGGAAGCCGCCTTTACTACAATGACGACGGAAAAATAACCTATCTGACCTATTCGGAAATGGACGAAATCCACTTTGGCTGTACTGACGACCCTTCAATGGCCGCTCAGATAAGCCTTTACACTGCAGGCGAAGAGCTTGCTCGCTGCATAAAAACACAGCCCTGTGCCGAGAGTTTCGTCATTGAGGGCAGCGGCTATCAAGCTCCTGTTTTCTCGCTGGAACTTATTAACGATTCAATTGTAACGGACAGTGTAAAATGGTTCGTGGACGGAGTGGAACAAACCGGTGGAGAGCTTTCTTTTACAGCCGATGAGCTTACAGACCAGTCCGCAAGTATACATAGGGTAAGTTGTATCGTAGAAGCTCATGATGGTGAGGAACACCATTACCGTGAAAGGTCTCAAGACGCGATCTTTGTTATCACAAAGGGCATAGTTCCCGATTCCTTCATAACCTTTTCCGATGTACACGAACAGTACGATCTCATAGGCAAAGCCATTGAGGGAGTTCTTGAGCGTACGGGTGGCTATATACCGTCGCTCGTAGTTTGTACAGGCGACCTTATAAACGGTCCTACAATGGATCACGATACAATGCTCGACAGGTATATACCACGTCTTAAGCCATACCTTGGAGGACTTGATACTGTTTTCGTAGCTGGCAACCACGATTCGAGCAAGGCTATATCAGAACTGTCCATAGCTGCCGGTCTCGGAGCTGACGACGGCTTTTCAGACGGCTGCGGAGTTATATTCAGAGGATCCTCTGATGAAGTCGCAGAAAACGGTACCAACTGTACAGCGGCAAAGAATATCATAGTCTACGGTATAAACTATGACACGATAAATAAAAGAAGCGGTGCTCTTACCGTTCAGGATTACGATTGTATAAAGGATCAGATTGAGAGCTTTCTGAACGAGACGGCAAAGAACTATCACGGAGAGCTGATAGTATTCTCAGCTCACGCTGGTCTTCACGTACTCGGCGTACAACCTCAGAGCGTCAACCTCAGCGGCTACACAGTTGGCAGCTGGATAGGCGCAAACGCATATAATATCGATCATTCCTACGATATTGCAGAGCTTATAAATTCCTACGCAGATAAATACGGCTTGAATATAATCTACCTCTTCGGTCACGACCATTCACGCAGCGAAGAGGAGTTCATACTCACAGAGGGCGATGTACTCATCTCTCCCACGAAATCTGAATATAAGGAAACAGAAAGTCTTCCCCTGAACTTCACCTACGCTCACGCTGGCTATCTTTCAACGACCATTGGTATAGCCGATGCTCATTACAGCTTTATCTACAAAAGCGGTGATAAGCTCGTATACGAGTTTCTTAGAGCTGACACTCCCGATTTCATGAAAAAGAAGGAAATCAAGCTGAAAAAAAGCACTACAGCAGTTGTTTCTACAAATACTGCGGCTGTCACTACCATAAAAAAAAGCAGCAGTCCTCAGACCTCTGATAAACTAAGTTTAATGCCTGTCCTGCTTTTTTCCGCAGGCTTATTCTGGATAAGCCGCAAACAAAAAAACAAATAACACATAAAGCCCATAAGAAAGCAATGATTGATCATACTTCCTTATGGGCTTTTTATTATCCTGCATCTTCCTTTTTCAGTCAGATGTTTGTGTAATTGACCAGAACTGCATAGAATATCATTTACTCATATTTTTCACAGTTCCACAGTATCTGTTGCTATCTTCTCGCGGAAGCACATATCATGCTCGACAAAGAGCATGGATGGCTTGTATTCAAGCAACAGCTTTTCTATCTGCATACGCGAATAAATATCGATATAGTTTAGCGGTTCGTCCCATACATACAGATGTGCAGGTGTGAGCAGACTTGCAGCTATAAGTATCTTCTTTTTCTGCCCCTCAGAAAGTTCACTGATATCCTTTTCAAAATGTGAACGCTCAAAGCTTAACTGCCTGAGAACGGTACAGAACATACTTAGCTCGATACCTCTTGATATGCACAACCTGGAAATATCCCCTTTGAGCATTGAGGTATCTTGATCCACATAAGATATAACAAGCCCTGAAACCGTTTCGCACAGTCCTCTTTGTATGATGCCTTTTCCTCTTTCAGTATCACCGGCACCTGCAAGCACAACCTTTATCAACGTAGACTTTCCGCAGCCGTTGCTGCCGTTCAAAGCTATCCTGTCTCCTCTTTTCACAGCAAAGCTGACTCCGGAAACAACGTCCCTATTTAATCCATCATAGGATAGGCTGAGCTCTCTTACATTTACAAGAGTGCTGCTACGATGCAGGAGCTGAACGAGCTTAAGTTCAGGAGTACGCTCTATATCGCTGAGCAGTCCCTCCTTCTCCTCTATCTCTCTACCAATTCTCTTTTCAATATTCTTCACTCTGCTTTGCATTTTCTTCGTCTTCGCACCTATGAATGAACGGGTACTTATACTCCTGTCGTTCTCCTTTATTGGATCAAAGCCTATCTTGGAACGCTCGCTTTTGTCAGCCCAGTCCGAAGTTCTCTTTGCAGCCTGTCTCAGCTTTTTTATCTCCTTTTTATGCTTCTCATTCTCTGCAAGTGAAAACTGATCCTTGCGTTGTTTGTTTTCCCACCAGCTTGAAAAATTTCCGCTCTGTACCTCAATACTCTTCCTGTTGAGCACGAGCACATGATCCGTGCAGGCATCAAGAAGATCACGGTCATGGGATACAAGTATGAATCCGCTCTTTGAAGCGAGATATCTTTTCACAGCTTCACGCGCATTCATGTCAAGATGATTTGTGGGCTCGTCTATCAGAAGAAACTCATTTTCCCCGGAAAACAGTACAGCCAGCAGTACCTTTGTACGCTCGCCGTGGCTGAGTTTGCCGAATGGTCTGTAAAGTAGCTCCGCAGTTTCATCTAGCTGACTTAGCTCGCATATAACGCGCCACTCCTCGCAGTCATGCTTTATATTCTCAATAAAAGTGCAGGCAGGTTGCATCAGCTGTTCGTCCGTAAGCTGATACGGAAAGTACTCAAAGCACACGGAAGCATCTATCGAACCGCTGTATTGATACTTTCCCATGAGCAGATTAAGGAATGTTGTCTTTCCCTTTCCGTTCCTTCCTATAAAACCAAGCTTCCATGCAGTATCTATTGAAAACGATACATTCTCAAAAACATTGTCCACGCTTCCCTCATAACCAAATGTAAGGGAATTCACTCTTATCTGTGACATATTCATTCCTCCTTCTGAGGACCTGAAAAGGGTCCCTTTGCTGCCAAAAGGACCCATTACGCACTTATAACCTCACGAAAAAACAGATGACACACCTGTAAAGCGTCCATCCTGAAAATATAAAAACAAAAAGAGGTTATGAGAACATAATCCACTTTTGGCAACATGACAAGACAGCATGCCTGTAAACATCACACTGTCAGAATATTATTCATGTGTTCAAAAGTGAATTATCTTTTCATCCTCACACCTCTTTCGTGAATTGCTATTAGTATTATAGCACAGCTTCTCTGCTTTGTCAAGAAAAAATGCCGCAGACAAGCTGCGGCATCATGTATATTTCAGCAGCCCCAGAATCTGTACATCTCAAATACAGCTATTGTAGCAGCTGTTGTGATATTACCAGCTATACTGAATATATAACATATTTTTCTGGATTTTGAGGTCTTTCTTTTCAGAATGAAAGCTATCCCTGCAATGGCAGCTGCCCCGCACAGTACAAAGCTTATCATCTGTGTTATACCGGCACAGGCTCCTAAAGACTTTGGAAGTCCCGTAGCTGACATTGCAGCGACCAATATAACAACTATCGCAAGCAGTGAAGCCGCCTTTGCAAGCTGAGCCCACGTAAAAATGAAATACCCCTTATACTGGCTGATAAGTTTTGCCTTTTTAAGCTTGCGCTTTGCAAGAAGAACAAATATGGCGGAAATGCCTGAAAGGGAAAATGCAGCCAGCAATGATATCTTCGGCACGTACATCTTTACAGGCATATACTCTACCGCACCCGCTCTTATTCCCTCGGTTCCGTCTGAATATCTGCTTCTTCCGAGGATATGCACTTTATCAGCATAATCATCTGTATACGTATACTTGTAAACATCATTCCCGATATCTGTGTATCCTTCTAATTTGTCTGTATTAACAGCACTGAGAAAACTAAAAAAACTGCCTATTCCTTTAATAGTCGATCGTGATGCAATATATTCGCCTCTGAACCCGGCAGGCTTTTCCTTTTCCACTGAAAGATTCTTCCCTGTATAATCTCCGAAAACATACTCAGGCAACATACTTAACATCGGATTATAAGTATAGTTAGAATTCGTAGTCAGCTGCACTAGTCCGACCTTTGAATCACGGTCAAACAGCATATTTGCAACTCCGGAATTTGTACCACCGTCATGCCCATATGTCTGCACCGCATACTCACTTGACCAGAAACCGTAGCTGCAGCACGGTATATCTGACTCCCCGTAGAATGACGAGCCTGAGAACAGCTTCTCCTGTGTTTCAGCCTTTTCAAAAAGCGGATGACCGTCGTCAACAAAAGCCTGTGCATATCTTGCAAGGTCGCCGATTGTTCCCACAGCGCTTCCAGCCGGATATATCGGACAATAAAACAGCTCGGCTCCTGTTTCCTCCCAGATTGGCAGCATCACAGGCATTTCGTATGATCTCAGCTTTTCTCGCTGCTCCTTCACCCACATATTATCACTGTGGTCAGCTGAGACAGCAGTATGCTCCATTCCGAGAGGCTCAAGGATATTTCTGTGAACATAGTCCGTAAAATCCATGCTGCTTACCCGCTGAACTATAAATCCCGCAAGTGCCGCTCCCCAGTTGGAATAGGACGAGACTTCCCCCGGGCGGAAGGTCTGTGCAGGCTCAATCTTACGTAGTTCATCTTCAATCGAGCCTATATCAGCTACATCCCTGACAAATAACCTGTATGTACTTTCGCACCAGCCCCCCTGATGATTCATAAGATCGATGACCGTGATAGGATCATCGTATTTCAGGTTCTTCAGGAAGTTATCGGGAAGATAAGTGCGTATATCAGCATCAAGATCAATTTTCCCCTGCTCCCACAGCTGCATTATGCTTACCCATATCATCGTCTTGGATATGCTTCCCCACTCGAAAACTGCATTTTCGTCGTTGAGAAGGTCCTCTTTCATATTGATGTATCCCTCATAATTGGTATACAGTATCTCATCGCCGTGAAAAACTACGACAGATGTAGGCGGCAGCTTACTGTTAATTTCTGCACCGTATGTATTCGTTAGTAACCCAACCATTTTTTCAAAGGAGTTAAAGGAAAGGCCTGACGGAAAAGTGAATTCTTCGTCTTTTTCCGCTGCAAAGGCTGTGCCTGAAACCGCGATACCTACCGCAAGAACTAAAGCTGCAGCCCTGCTTATCAATTTATTTATAAGCTTCATGATATCCCTCCCTTACAGCTCTCTCTTTTCGTAATCCACAACAGCACAAACTGCCCGATACACCACAAATCCGAAGCCTATTGTGATGAACAGCATCATTGCCAGCATACCGTTAAAGGGTATTGCAAGCAACTTTATAACAGTTAAGAACATAGCTATAACCGGGAACACTACTTTCTTCACCGGTGTAAACACTATGACTGCCATTAAGAATCCAAAGCCGAAATATCCTCCTACCACCTTAAGAACGCCCTTCAATGCTGCGTTCTTTTTTTGCTTATAGCCTTTTTTGTAGTATTTTCTCAGCTTTGATGACATTATCATAAGCGAAAGCATAAATATTATCCCGAAAACTATTCTTGACACAGATTTATCAACAAAAGGTGTAAGAGCAGCATCAAGGAACTTGTTCGTATCCGCATAACCGTCGTCCGTCCACACAGTGTCATATAGTCCCATTTTATTTGTGATTGTCATGATAATAAAGGCTATAATTCCGGTTATCGTAGTTATAAGTGTAAGCAGTGCAAATCTTGCTATGACTACACTTTTTCTATCCGTTGGAACTACTCCGAAGGACTTTCTGTAGCCTTTTTTCTCCTCGTTGCTGAGCACCCCTGAACACATAACGATTGCAATAATAAGAACGGCAAGTGAAACGAAAGAACCTGCAAAGACAAGAGCTATTCCAAACACTATCGTAAAGAAAAGACCGAACTTAAAGTCAGAATCCTTTTTACCCTTAAATCCCATGAGATCTATCCGCATAAGATCTATTATCCTTTTCATAGAAACCTCTCCTATATTTCGTAGTCAGCCGTCTTTTTCACTGTGATACGGCAGAATAATATGCTCAAAGCCACAGCAGCTACATTGAGTGCAATTCCCCACACCCATGTACCTGCTGCCGAAGAAGGAAACAGCCATTCATCATACGGGGGTATCACTTTTCTCAAAACAAGCTCAACACTTACTATAAACGCGATTATCGCGACTGCAAAGACCAACAGTATGTTTCTTATATCATGTTCATGCTTTTCTATAGCCGACCTCATGTTAATGAACGTGACCTGTACGATCAGCAAAGCACATACAAAAATAACGAGATGAACAAATTTAACAATTTTTTCATCAAAGACATTAATTCCTTCACAAGTGTGTATTTCCTTGCAAAATATTTCAAACTTTGGCGGGAATATCTCATAAAGCTTTGATAATCTGCTTATCCCCATAAGGATAAGTGTAATAAGCTCGCTTACAAGAAGAGCAATGATAGTCTCCGTAAACTCAGCTCTTACGAAGGAAGCTCTGCTCACAGGAAGTATTCCGCGTACTCTTCTGAAATTCGGATTATTTGCAGTATTCTGTGCAGGTGCAAAGAATGCAGCACTGGAAATGAAAAGAAACACACCGAATATGGGATTGAACACCCCGAAAGCAGTAATTATAAGGCATATTAAAAGCATCCCACCGAAAAAAGGCAGCGCAGAATTGACCGAGGTAATAAAATCAAACCTTATCAGCTTCATTATCTCTTTCACGGCGATCCTCCTTTGCAATATATACCAGTATCTCGTCTATACTTGCCTTTTCAGTTTCAAGCTCGTCGGAGAGTATACCTGTATCCTCTATTTTCATCATCGCGTCGAAGCCGTTGCGGTATGCGTGGAAGCCTATGAACTTTTCCATTGCGCCGGAGGGTATATCATTCTCTGCTCCCTTGACCACAACATAGTTCTCGGTAAGTTCATCTTTTGTACCAGTGAACCATACCTTTCCGTTATGAAGTATAGTCACATAGTCAGCGATACGCTCCACATCGGAAGTTATATGGGTTGAAAACAATACGCTTCTTTTTTCATCTTCTATATACTCAGCCAGTATATCAAGAAGTTCATCACGAGCGACAGGATCGAGACCGCTTGTAGGCTCGTCAAGTATCATGAACTCAGCGTTGTGAGAAAGCGCAACCGCTATCATCAGCTTCATTTTCATGCCCTTTGAGAAATCGCCTACAGCTTTATCTGTCGGAAGTCCGAACTTCTTTATCCTTGCGGAATACTCATCGCTGTCCCATTCCTTGTAAAATGGTTTGAACTGCTGCTCTATCTGCTTTACATTGAGATTATCTGCGATATAAAGGCTGTCGAAAACCACACCTAGCTTTTCCTTTATAGCAATAGTATCCTTGACGCTGTCAAGGCCGAAAACACTTATCTTGCCGCTGTCAAACTTAGCCATATCAAGTATTGAACGGATAGTCGTGGTCTTTCCGGAGCCGTTTTCACCGACAAATCCCATGATATACCCCCTAGGCAGCGAAAAGCTCACATCTCTAAGCGAAAAGCCCTTATAAGTCTTGTTAAGTCCTTTGATTTCAAGAATATTCTCCATAATCATTCCTCCATAAATCTTTTCAGAGCTTCAACTATCTCTTTGTCGGAAAGTCCGGCATTCCTTCCGTTTGCCACGACCTTTTCCATAGCTTCTTCCATTTCGCAGAGCATACGCTCCCGAAGGAGCTCGTTATTGCGCGGCGCAACGAAAAAACCTTTGCCCGTAACTGAAACGATGAATCCTTCATCGACAAGGTCGTTATAAACTCTTGTTGTGGTGATCGCACTTATTTTCAGGTCCCGAGCAAGTTGCCTGATTGACGGCAGCTGTTCGTTTTCCTCGGTTTTCCCTTCGAGAATCTGAGCCTTAATCTGTTCCTCAATCTGTTCATAGATTGGGACATCTGATCTGTTTTTTATAATTATCTTCATGAAGCGCCTCTTTCTCAACTGCACATACTGTACTTGTTCGTACTTATTCGTATATATACAGTATAACACCTATTTTCCTGTTTGTCAATACCTATATTTTTATTATTTTTGAGGAACACTGAAATTTTGTCAGCCTGGCAGAAAGGCCGCAGATGCGTAATTTCCCCGAACTGCTAACACACAGATTCTCAGGAAAAGCAGGCTTTTTTACAAAATATTTACAATCACAGCCGCACATCTCACCCGTCTGAAGCGTTATATAATCAGAAAAGTGTATTATACGCACAGACGCGACAAATATATTCAAGAACAGAATAGGAGGTATTATCATGTATTTCAGAAGGATCATCACAGCAGTTGCTGCATTGTGCATCACAGCCCCGACCGTCTCGAGAATTGTTACCACAAATGCCACTTCACCTATCAATTCCGACAATATTGTGACAGGCGACGTTAACGTGGACTATGTTTTCAACCTTTCGGATATCGTATTGTTCCAGCGCTGGCTGAGAGGCGACAAAGATCTGTTCCCTGCTTACGGCGAACCCGGCCCCGGTGCAGACGCCAACAAGGATGGAAAAAACGACGTATTCGACCTTGTAGCTATGAGAAAGCTACTTGTTCAATGTATAAAAAATGCTCCTGAACCAAGTTATGCACCGCAGGCACAGAATCTCTGCGCAGGCATAGAAAGATCTCCTGGTACATCAGGCATAATCATGAATGAGGGTTACCAAAATTATAAAGATTTCATCGATAGTCAGCTCGACTTCACGGTCGGACTTCTACAGAAGACCTATAGCGAAAACAAGGGAGAAAACAATCTTATCTCCCCTTATTCCATAGCACAGGCTCTCGGCATGACTGCAAACGGTGCGGCTGGCAGTACCCTTGATGAAATGGAAAATGTCATCGGCGGTGGTATGCCTATTGACAGTCTCAACCGCTATTTCCGCGGACAGCGCGAAATGACCGTTAACGAAAGTGACGAACCGAAGTGGTCTATAAATACCGCTAACTCTATATGGACAAGAAACGATAGGAATCGTATACAGGTGCTCCCCGAATTTATACAGAAATGTGTTGACTATTACGATTCAGAGTGCTATATAACTCCCTTTGACGATACAACTCTAGCCGACGTGAACAACTGGGTAAACTGCAAGACAAATGAGATGATACCAACTATACTAAATATGATTGATCCGAATGACGTCATGTACCTCGTGAACGCTGTGACATTTCAGGCTGAATGGGCTGAACCTTATGAGAAATACATGATTACAGACGGAAAATTCACAGCGGCAGACGGCACTGTACAGGAAGCAGAAATGCTCAGCAGCTCTGAGGACTATATAAGTGACGATAACACCAAGGGAATAATAAAAGATTACACCGGTCTGAGATATGCCTTTGCTGCTCTTCTCCCCGATGATAACACTTCTATGGACAGCTATATCGAGAGCCTTACCGCCGCAAAGCTAAGGGATCTCCTTTCAAACAGGTTCGGAAAGAATTATTCACAGGCAACTGCTGTGCTGCCTAAGTTCAGCTACGAATATGAAAACGAACTCAGCGAAGAACTCGCGAATATGGGTATGCCTACCGCCTTCAGTGATGAGGCGGACTTCTCAAATATGTCAGCTATCGCGTATTTAAACCCTCTGCACATAGGCTATGTTATCCACAAGACCTTTATTGACCTCGACGAAAACGGCACCAAGGCTGCCGCTGCGACACTCGTTGCAATACAGGATAAGGCGATGCCGATTAAACCCAAAAAAACGATAGTGTTTGACCGTCCCTTCGTTTACTGCATCTATGATACAGAAACTTACGTCCCCTTATTTATTGGAGTGCTGAATTCATTAAGCTGATTTTAAGACTTTTTTAAGCATCGTTTGTTATATTTTATGTGTAAAGCCGTATCTGCACATAAACGGCACAAACGATTTCTCTTTGTAAGGGGAAAACTCAGGTACCGTATCCAAGTGATACGGTTTTCCTGTTTATTAACATATTTTTAGCTGTTTTTTGCTGACTGACCTGTAAAAATTGCTATATCTCCGCTTTACAGTTGCTTTATTGATAATAATGTGTTATAATATGCTTTATAAGACTCGGAGGGAGGCGGTCCTGTGTCATTTGATATAGATGAGCAGTATGAAAAGATATATCGTTACTGCTTTCTGCGCGTGAGACACAAAGAAACTGCCGAGGATCTGACCCAGGAGACCTTTCTCCGTTACCTCGAACACCCACACTACAGCAGCGTTGACAAGACGCTGCAGCTTCTTTACACTATCGCCGGCAATCTCTGCACTGACGAGTTCAGAAAAAAAAGGACGGAAGAACTCCCAGATACGGAAATATCCTCCGAAAGCGTCGAGGACGACGTGCTCTCGAACTTCGACCTGAAACAGGCACTCGGGAAACTTTCCGAGGAGGACAGGGAGATAATACTTCTGAGATATGTAAACGAAGTGCCTGTGAATGTTATCGCAAAGCTGCATAACATATCGCGTTTTGCACTGAACCGCAGGATAAACCGTATCCTCGGAACGCTGCATGATTATATGGGAAGGGAGGAGCTTATATGACAGAAAGAGAGAAAAAAGCTCTTGCTGATGCTTTCGGCTTTGAAGAACCTGACAGAAAGGAAGAATTCACCGAAATATTCAGAAAAAAAGAGTTCTTTCAGTATAAAAGACAAATATTCCCGACTGCCGTAAAATTTACCGCAACTGCCGCAATTATTGCTGCTATTGTGAGTACTGCTTTGATAATGCCCCAAAATCGGCACAGCTTCATCACCAACGATAATGAGATATCCGTTACCGGAACTGCTACCACAGCTGTACCAGCAACCACTACCGCATTTGCCGTATCAGCTGGTGCGGAGGTGACAACAGTAAAAAATACTGCTGCGAAGGCGGCAAATACAACGGTAACGACGCAGACCGTCACAAATGCTTTAAAAGGTGTGGGAACTACACAAAAGACTTCGGAGGAACCGACTTCCAAGCCGGAATTAACAAAAGCCATTAAAGAGCAGGAAGCTTCTTCTGCTGTCGTCACCACAGAAGCTGAGGACACCGCTCCGGAAACATCGGCAGTACGTGATATGACGGTCTCTCCGGAGAATGTCATATCATTGCGCGAAAGAATAATAAGCGAGGAGGAACTTTCTGAGCCTCTGAGCGATTATGCTGGTTCTCCTGACCTCGGTAGAAAAGATGAGGTCGTCCCCAACCACTCAAAATCCTCCCAAAGCATGTCCTTATCCATGATGTATAAAAATTCCTGCGCTGTAGTACTTGCAAATCTTGATGAAATAGTGTATACTTCTATAGGCGGATATGCATACACCGCAGAAAATCTTACCGTAGAAAGGGTATACAAGGGCAGTCTTGGAGAAAAAGACAGGATAACCGTGTTTTTCAGCGGCGGCTATCTGCCAGCCGAGGATTATATTTCTTTATACTGCAAAGAATATTTACAGGACGCCGGAGAATACTCTGTCCGAATATCCGGAGACTGCCGCGGCGAACAGCTTAAGGGTAGAAAATATATTTTCTTTCTCACAGACGGCAGCTATCCCCTGCCTGTTGGAGGCTTCGCACCTGTATTCCTCGGTGACTCCTCCGTCTTTGAAGACATCGACGGCATATATACAGCCGTTGGAGATACAGAATTGACATTTACTCCTCAGCAAGCTGCGGACGGCTTCTGAAAACTCAGCAAAGCTTTGATACAAACCGCGTAAGACAGCCGACTAACGGCTTACGCGACAGGAATTAAATCTTTTTCATGTTTTATGTCACATTTTCCTTTACTAATTCGTATATTAATATTGAACGATTAAAAAATGAAAGGAAGTCTTTTTATGAAACATCATAAGCTCCTGAGCCTTTTCCTTGCTGCCATAATTCCCACAGGCAGTATTTTCCCGATATCTGTAAACGCAGCTGTTACAGGCGACCTGGATGGCGATGGCGTGGCAACTGCCGATGATCTCTCCCTTTTACAGGGATATATTCTCGGAACAAAAGAGCTCACCAAGGCTCAGTCGGAGGCTGCTGATATCAACGGCGACGGCAAAACTGATGTATACGATGTGGTACAGCTCCGCAAAACGATCCTTTCCTCGGAAAGAACTATCAAATTCACAGCTGTGACCAAAAGGTATACCTCTGGCTACAAGTCAGATATAAAGAACGCGAACACCGAAGGAAACGGAGTCGCAGTGACCTCATGTAGCGAGCTGAAAACAGCTCTATCGCCATATTTTGAAGACAGCGTGATAAACAGCCAGCTTGAGACATACAATGATGCCTTTTTTGAGAAATCAGTACTACTGCTCAAGCCTGTATACCTCAATCCTGCAAATTACCAGAAAAAAAGAGTGACCACCACAGAGAGTTGCGGCTGCAGCAGCAGCTATGCTGGTATATATACTACCAAAAACGTAACCTCTTACCTTAATATAAGAAAAGAGCACTCGGCAAGCTCCGAATCCATAGGCAGGATACCGCCGGATTCAACTATTACCGTTACCGCCGGCGACGGTCAGTGGGCTCACGTTACATACAACGATATATCTGGCTATGCAAATATGGACTACATGCAAAAGGTCTCTGAGCCTGCTCCTACCTACGAGTTCCTTCCGGATATAAAGTTTGATTCTGTAAAGTACTCGGACGGAAAGCTTAACATCACAGCAAGCGAGTTCAAGGCAAGCGCTCCCGTAGGCTTTGCCCCGGCTCTGCTCCTTGAAGCTGTAATAGACAAAAAGGACTACTATGCAACCTCAACAAAATGGGACGTAACAATAACTGTATCTCCTGCGGACAAGTACGACTATCCGCTTGCTAAAGCTCATCTTGATACTGTAGGATGGGAGATGCAGGCTGCCTTCAACGCCGCAGCAAGCATCACATACTACGGTCAGAAACCTGATATGCCACAGGATGCAGATCATTCACTTGAATTCTATGCCGACTTTGGTTTCAAAAACGGCAAGGGCAACTGTTATGTAATGGCTGCGATGTTCTGCGAAATGGCAAGACTTCTCGGCTACGATGCACACCTTATCTCAGGCAGAGTACCGCTCTTACAGGGAGGCTACGGTCCCCACGCATGGACAGAGGTCAATATAAATGGATCTACTTACGTCTGTGACCCTGACTTTGCCAACGAAACTAAAAGAAACGGTTATATGATAACATACGGTCAGTCCGGAACCTGGAAATATACCAAGGATGACGTTATCGACTGATCAAGGAGGATAAAAAATGAAAAAATCAATGGCAACCATCACATTATTTGCAGCTCTTGCTCTTACGGGCTGCGGAAATGTAACCCCCTCTGCTGATATCTCACCTACAGCAACTACAGAGGCTACTACGACAAATGAAGAAAAATACAAGCTAATAGGTGAAAAGAATGATGCAGAAAATCAGTTCGCAGTACTTCTTTCAAACAAGACCCAAAAGGAGATCACCGGCGTCACAGTAAAATCAGGAGCTGACGACAAGTATCCGGCTAATATGCTCAAAAAGGACGACAGCTTCGCTGTAAACGAAAGCCGTAACCTGTACTACACTCCCACAAGCATTTCAGACCACGCTCTCGGAAACAACGGCGCTCTCGCAAATGAAGAGTATACAATAAAGCTCACCTTCAGCGACAGCAAGACTGCAGAACTACACCAGTTCCCGTTCACAGACGCTGATCTCGCTGAGATCCACCTTGACGGAGATATTGCATACATTGATTACCAGTCAAGGGTCTCAGGCAAAAAGTACTCCACCAAGGACGCCGAAAACATGATAAAGTCCACTGAGGCTGTTACAGAAACTGCAACAAAGATTGCAGAGGAAACCACTACATCAGAGGAGAAGCCGGAATACACTCAACCCGTATACGATGAGCCTGTATATACTCAGCCTGCTTCAACCTATGTAGAGCCAACAACAACTCAGGCTCCTGTCTATACAGAGCCCCCCTCGCAGGCACCTGCGCCCACAGAAGCTCCTACAGAAGCTCCCACAGAAGCTCCTACTGGCTGCGGAGACAATTTCCTTTTTAACTGATCATGAAAAACAGGATACTTTACCTCAGCCGTCTTAAAGCCCTTGCCTGCATAGCCGTTACTGTGCTTCATACATTTCTTGCAGTAAAAAGCCTGTCCGCAGATCCTTCTGTTCAGGGTAGCATGATGGCTGTAAGGAACGCTATGATGTGGGCTGTGCCTTGCTTCGTAATGGCTTCCGGCGCACTACTCCTTGACAGCAGGCGTCTTCTCACGCCGAAAAAACTGTTCTGCAAATACATATTCCGCATGGCCATTGCCCTCATTGTATTTTCGGTGCTCTTTTCACTGTTTGACGGTATACTCATAAATCATATCTCGGGCGGAGCAATATGCAGGGACATATTCAGCGATATCTTTCTGGGTACAGGCTGGATACATATATGGTATATCTACCTGCTGATAGGTATATACCTGCTTCTGCCACTGTATAAGCTCATAAGCAGCAATGCAAAACCCACTGAACTGAGATACCTACTCCTCATTTACGGACTGTTCCTTTCGGTCCTCCCGTTCATCGAGACTATAAGTGGAAAGAAGCTGCCATTCTATATATGCGTATTCAGCATATATCCGCTTTACTTATTCCTGGGTCACGTTCTTCATGTGGGTATAATAAAACTACCGAAAAACGCCTGCGGAATAATGTTCCTGATATGTACTGGCATTACGGTAATGCTCACGATATATGCGTATAACTCGTCCGTATCGTCTCCGGAAACAAGCGGAAAGCTGATATCTCTCCTTGGATTATACTCCTTCCCTCTGTATGTCGCAGCCTCTATAGGAGCATTCGGATACATGAGAAAAACGAGAAATCAACCTGTTCCGGTGCTAGATAATATCGCAGCAGAGCTTGACCGCTGTTCCTTCGGTATATACCTGATACACATGGCAGTACTGAAGTTCATATTTGCAGTAATAAAATTCAATCCCATCGTCCACGGCGGTACAATAGCAGTAATAGGTATATGTATCATCACTCTTGTTGTATCTTATGTGATAACAAGACTGCTAAAGCTTGTTCCATATGTAAACAAGATAATATAAACACCTGGCTCCCTTCGGGGAGCTTTTTTGTTGCGCTCTGTTTACGGATATGATATAATCATTATATGGCTATTAAATTTGAGGTGATATCGTGAATCAGATAACTTTCAGCGAATTCAGCCACTTTATTCCTGCTGCAGACAGCAATGCACTTTGCAGGGTATATCCACTGTCCGTAGCGGAAGGGGTTCAGAGTGGAAGGATATACAGTGACAGCAGCGAGAACTGTGTACTGATACGGCACCAAAACAACTTTTCATTTCTTTCCGGAGAACCCAGTGAAGCATTTCTGCGCAGGGTATATGATCTTGTTATAAATGACGGCTTGAAGCTTATGTGTAACGATGAAATGCTGTGCAGTTTATTCGAAAAATGGGGTGGTGCATCGTTTCTGCCACGCAGCTTTTACTCCTATCCGTCAGATAAGCCTCCTAAAGTCGTCATTCCCAGCGGATATGAAGCAAAATGTATTGACGAACAGCTTTTCAGTCTCCTTGAAGGCAGGACCTCTCCCAAGATATTCTGGCAGGACTTTGAGAAGTTCAGGCAAAACGGGAAGGGAGTATGCTTGATGTACGGCACCGAGCCTGCGTCGTGGGCGTTTACCGCCGCTGTAAGCAACGATGAGGCTGATATAGGCATAGAGACTGCCGAAGCCCACAAGCACCGTGGACTCGCTTACGCAGCATCCGCACTTCTTATAAAAAAACTCCTTCCGTCCAGACGTCCGACATGGTCATGTCAGCAGTCAAACAAGGGGTCTGCACGGACCGCTGAAAAACTCGGCTTTGTAAAATATGCGGATTGCATAATGATAAAAAAGGCTGACTGAGCCTTTCCCGTAACGCTCTCTTCCCTGCACGCATATAATAGTGCGAAAGGAGTGGTTTTATGGAAACTGCCGAGATAATCGCCGTATCAGCCGTTGTACTGCTTATCAGTTTGGAGCTTTTATGCCTTTTTCTCTGCTCAAAGCTTAAATGCAGGAGTTATCCCCTGTGGGTCATTGTGCCTGTACACACAATGGACAGTGATCTGTCTCAACGCCTCGACTACATCGGAGCCATGATAGAGGACGGCAGCACACTTATAGGCAATATTCTTCTGATGAACATGAACGCAGATGAAAAGCAGCTCCGACTTTGTAGGGAGTTTTGCAGCCGTTATCACGCTGCAGAGATCATTCTTCCGGAGGATATCGAAAGATCTGTGAAAAACTATTTGCATTTTCAAAGCAATTATGATATAATTTAAATTGAATGTTTGTGTGCAGAGGTGAAAAAGGTGGAGCATGAGGTCCTTCACATAGAAGGCACGGTGGAAAACGTCCTTTACAAAAATGAAAACAACGGCTATATAGTCCTTGACCTTGACGCAGGCGGAGAGCTCATCACAGTTGTAGGAGAGCTTGGAGACATTGAAGAGGGCGAGGGTCTTATCCTTGAAGGCAGCTACATCACGCATCCCCGCTTCGGCACTCAGTTCAGCGCAGTATACTGCGAGAGAAAGCTACCAGAGACCGTTCTTAATATCGAAAAATATCTCGCCTCCGGTGCTGTAAAGGGAATAGGTCCCGGACTTGCCAAAAAGATAGTAGAGGTATTCGGTGACAAGACTCTCGATATAATGGAAAACGCACCGTTCAGACTGGCAGAGATAAAAGGCATATCTCCGAAAAAATGTGACGAGATAGCTTCAGAGGCACAGAAGCTCTTCTGTCTAAGGAACCTTATGTCATTTCTTTCCCAGTACGAGATAAAGTCACGCTTTGCCATGAACACCTATAGGAAGTACGGATCCGACGCAATGACGCTTTTAAGGCTAAACCCATATCTTCTCTGCGGAGATTACATAGAGCTTGACTTTTCCAAGGCTGATACTATTGCTCATGATATGCACATAGCCCGCAACGATAGCAAGCGGATAATCGCAGGAGTGCAATACATACTCCGTGCAAACGGAGGCATTGGTCACACCTGCCTGCCCCTCGAGGTGCTTGCAAAGAAAACACAAGATACCCTCGAAGTATCGGAAAGTGATTTCTATAGTGCATACAATGAAGCTCTTAAAGATGATGAGCTCTTCGAGTTCGTCAAGAACGATACCGAATTCGTATATCTCCCGGATTATTTCTATGCGGAGAGCTTCATTGCGGATAGGATACATATACTAAAGGATTTCTCCTCACCCGAGGACTTCAACTATGATACTCTCATAGATATCGAAGAGGAGGAGCATAACATAAAATACGAAAGATTACAGCGGCAGGCTATAACCACCGCTGTCTCAAGGGGACTTATGGTGCTGACAGGAGGTCCCGGTACAGGTAAGACCACCACTCTCAACGCCATGATATCCATATTCGAGAAGCGCGGTATGAAAGTACTCCTTGCAGCTCCTACGGGACGTGCGGCAAAGCGTATGTCTGACCTTACAGGCTGTGAGGCAAAGACTATACACCGTCTCCTTGAAGTAGTATACGATTCAGGAGACAAGCTCACATTCGCCCATAACGAGAACAATCCCCTTGACTGTGACGTGCTTGTGATAGACGAGATGTCAATGGTTGACGTCATACTGTTTGAGAAGCTGCTCCGTGCAATACGTCTCGGCTGCCGGCTCATTATGGTGGGCGACAGCGACCAGCTTCCCTCTGTTGGCGCTGGGAACCTCCTCGGAGATATAATCGACAGCGGTATAGTTCCCGTAACAGAGCTTAAGGAGATATTTCGTCAGGCTCAGCAGAGCTGCATAGTCACAAACGCACATAAAATAGTTGCAGGTGAATACCCTGATCTCACCAGAAAGGACAGTGACTTTTTCTTCTTTAAGCGCGATGACTATCAGCAGGCACTAAAGCTCATAGTTGACCTTGCAAAAACAAGACTTCCAAAAGCCTATAGCTACTCTCCTACAGAGGATATACAGATACTTACCCCGTCAAGAAAGGGAGTTACAGGTACTGTGGAGCTTAACAAGCTCCTGCAATCGGAGCTCAATCCCCCGGCTAAGAACAAGCAGGAGAAAAAGGGCTTCGTATACACTTACCGTGAAGGCGACAAGGTGATGCAAACACGCAACAACTACGATATAACGTGGTCGAAGGAGGGCGAACAGGGGGCAGGTATCTTCAATGGAGATATCGGACGCATAATAAGTATCGACAACAGGAGCTCCCTTGCAGTCATAGACTTCGACGGCAGGAAGGCTACATACACCTTTGACCTTTTGTCTCAGGTGGATCTTGCCTATGCTGTGACGGTACACAAAAGTCAGGGCTGCGAGTTTGAAGCAGTCATACTCCCCATAATGGGCGGATTCGACAAGCTATGCTACAGAAATCTGCTGTACACAGCCGTTACAAGAGCCAAAAAGCTCCTCATAATCATAGGGAGCGAGGGAAATATATATAAAATGGTAGACAACAATAAGCGCACAAGGCGTTACACCTGTCTGCGCTATATGCTCGCAGGAACTGCAAATAGCAGCTCTCCCTTCGGGCAGTGAGAAAGGAAGATAGAAATGGCAAACACTGATATCGGAATCGACCTCGGTACTTCCAATATCGTCATGACTATGGGCGGTAAGGGTGTTGTACTGAGCGAGCCCTCTGTCATAGCATTCAATACACGAACAGAAAGAGTTCTTGCTGTAGGTAAGGAAGCCTACGAGATGATAGGCAGGAACCCTGATTATATCGCTGTAAGGCGCCCTATAAGCGAGGGCGTGATCTCTGACGACGACCTTACCCACAGCATGATACGTGAGTTCATACTCAAGGTCACAGGCAGACAGCTCGTCAAGCCTCGTATAGTAATATGTATCCCTTCCTTTATCACAGATATAGAAAGTCGGGCAGTTGTTGAAGCCGCAAAGAGTGCAGGTTCTAGGCAGGTCTATCTCATTCAGGAGCCTATCGCAGCCATGATAGGCGCAGGCGTAAACATAACCAAGGCAAAGGGGCACATGATAGTGGATATAGGCGGCGGCACAACTGACGTTGCCATAGTTTCCATGAATGGCGTGGTAAGATCCCATACAGTCAAAGTGGCAGGAAACGCCATAGACCGCTCAATAATAAAGTATATGCAAAATAAGTACAAGCTCCTTATCGGTGAGAGGACTGCCGAAAAGGTAAAAATAGAGCTGTGTAACCTCTACGACCCAAGCGACGAGGTTACATATATTGTCAAGGGAAGAAGTCTCCTTAAGGGCCTGCCTGCACAGGTGCTTCTCAGCGAAACAGAACTGTTTGAAGCTATCGAGGATGATACATTCGCTATAATGGAAGCTATCCGCAAGGTACTTGAGGAAGCTCCGCCCGAGCTAGTAGGAGATATCTACGATAACGGACTGCTTCTCACAGGTGGAGGAGCGCTTCTCGGCGGACTTACTCAACTCATCAAGCGGACCCTCGGCATAAATTGCAATATTGCCAAGGACTCCATAAACTGCGTAGCCAAGGGCACGGGTATGGCATTTGGAAAGATGACTACCCTACTGGACGGTTTCGAAGCTGCAACAGTATACAAATACAGATAAACAAACATGGGCGCACACTGTGCGCCCATACTATTTTCTTATAATCACTTTCTTGCATATGCATAGCAAAAGGGCAGATTTTCCGCCCTTACTGATTAATAATCACTTTTCAAGTGAAACTATCTTCTCAGCAGCCTCTGTGAGCCACTCACCCTCAAAAAGCTCAATTGTACCCTGATCGCAGAGTTTTGCAAGCTGAGGATCAATTGGAAGCTTTGCAAGCACTGGTATATCATACTGAGCAGCTATCTCCTCAATATGGCTCTCACCGTAGATACTATGACGCTTACCGCAGTCCGGACATTCAAAATAGCTCATATTCTCAATTATACCGAGTATGGGTATATTCATGAGCTTAGCCATTTTAACCGCCTTTTCCACTATCATAGAAACAAGCTCCTGAGGAGAAGTTACAATAACTATACCGTCAACCGGTAGTGACTGAAATACAGTCAGCGGAACGTCCCCTGTTCCGGGAGGCATATCAACTACGAGACAGTCTATATCCTTCCATATAACGTCAGTCCAGAACTGCTTTACGACACCTGCGATAACAGGACCTCTCCATACAACAGGGTCGGACTCGTTTTCAAGAAGGAGATTTATGGACATTATATCAAGTCCCATTTTGGTCTTTGCAGGAATAATTCCGAACTCGCAGGCATCAGCCTTCTGATGTATACCGAAAGCCTTTGGTATAGAGGGACCTGTAATATCAGCATCCATGATCCCCACATTCTTGCCAAGTCTCTGCATTGAAACAGCAAGCAGTGAAGATACCAGTGTCTTGCCGACACCGCCCTTTCCGCTGACAACTCCTACAACCTTGCTGATATTACTCATGGCATTTGGCTTTTCAAGCAGACTCTGGGGCTCTGTTCTACTGCCGCAGTCGCTTCCGCAGCTTGAGCAGTCGTGTGTACATTCGCTCATTAAAAAACACTCCTTATGATGTAATGAGAATATTATACCACACAATTCAGAAAATAGCAATAGGATATTGACAAATGTATAACACAGTGATATAATATTAATGCGTAATTCATAATGCGTAATTAAGTTTCATGAATTTTTTCAAATATATCCGCGAAAGGATACAATAATTACGAATTTCTAATTATGAATTGAAATTGTCTTCGGGGTTATGTGCAAGTCATAACCGGCAGTTATAGCCTGCGAGCCTTATGGCTGATTCGGTGAGATTCCGAAGCCGACGGTAAAGTCCGGATGAAAGAAGATAAACCGCACTCCAATGTGCAGTATACGACTTCAAGCCCCAAAGTAATGGGGCTTTTTCTATTTTCAGGAGAATAATGTCCTTAATTACATTTTTCACTAATCAATATACACTAAATACTATTCACTAATATCAGGAGGAACTATGTCTCACGAAGAATTTATGCACGCAGCACTTTTACTCGCCCGCAGGGGTATGGGCTTCACATCCCCCAATCCGATGGTCGGAGCTGTTATCGTCAAAAAAGGCGAAATAATTGGCAGTGGCTATCACAAACGCTATGGTGATCTCCACGCTGAGCGCTGCGCATTTGCTGACTGTGAAGCAAAGGGGATAGACTGCAAGGGCGCAGATATGTATGTAACTCTCGAGCCCTGCTGCCACCACGGCAAGCAACCCCCCTGCACGGATGCTGTCATAGCTCACGGCATAAAAAGAGTGTTCATCGGCTCCTCCGATCCGAACCCCCTTGTTGCAGGCAAGGGCACACAAATACTCCGCGACAATGGAATAGAAGTGACAGAAGGCATCCTCAAAGAAGAATGCGACGCTCTGAATGAGATATTCTTCCATTATATTACAACAGGTCTGCCATTTGTGACAATGAAGTACGCGATGACACTTGACGGAAAGATAGCCTGCTATACAGGAGAGTCAAAATGGATAACCGGCGAAGCCGCAAGAGCACATGTACAGCATGAAAGGCTTCATCACAGTGCAGTAATGGTAGGTGTGGGAACAGTCCTCGCCGACAATCCCCTGCTCACTTGCCGCCTTGACAACAGCCGTGATCCAATACGTATAATATGCGACAGTAAACTCAGAACTCCCCTTGACTGTAATATCATCAAGACTGCCAGGGAGGTTCCAACGATTATAGCTACAATATCAGAGGATAAAGAAGTAACAGCACGCTATGAAGAGGCAGGCTGTCGTATAATCAAAACTGCTGCGAAGGATAACCACGTAGACCTGATGGAACTTATGAAACAGCTTGGCAGCGAAAGACTTGACAGCGTACTTCTTGAAGGCGGCGGCGAAATGAACTGGTCTGCTTTAAATGCAGGTATAGTTACAAAGATACAGGCATACATAGCGCCAAAACTTTTCGGTGGCAGAGGCAGTTCACCTGTATCAGGAACAGGCGTACCGCTACCTGATGATGCATTTATGCTTGAAAAATGCAGTATAATCAATATCGGAGAGGATATACTCATAGAAAGCAGGGTGAAAAATGTTTACGGGAATAATTGAAGAAGTAGGGACCGTAAAAACAGTAAAGCGCTCCAGCAATTCCTCCTTCATTGAAATACAAGCTGAAAAGGTCCTTGAAGACGTCAGTATCGGAGACAGTATAGCCGTAAACGGCGTATGTCTTACAGTAACTCATTTTAGCAGTGGAGTTTTCCAAGCAGACGTTATGAACGAAACTCTCAGCCGTTCATCACTTGGCAGCCTTGCTTCCGGAAGTCCTGTGAATCTTGAACGCGCGATGGCCGCAAACGGACGCTTCGGCGGACATATAGTCTCAGGGCACATCGACGGTACTGGCATAGTCACCGACGTCAGAAACGACGGAATAGCCGTATGGTACACAATAAGCGCTATTCCTGGGATACTTAGATATATAGTTGAAAAGGGCTCCATAGCTATAGACGGCATAAGCCTTACCGTTGCAAAAGTGACGGATACCTCCTTCAGTGTTTCCATAATCCCCCATACAGCGTCACAGACCACTCTCGCCACGAAAAAGAAGGGTGACACTGTGAACCTTGAAAACGATATCATAGGCAAGTACGTTGAAAAGCTTATGAAGCCTGCAGAAAATACCGAAAAAAGCGGCATAACAATGGAATTTCTTACAAAAAACGGTTTTTAAAGGAGAAATAATATGAATTTTTTAAAAACGGCTGTTCTGATCTCCCTTTTATTTTCAGCGACACTGACAGGCTGTAAAAGCGACAGTGGAGTCAATGCCAATGCCAAATACAACTCTGAAGGTAAGAAAACAGAAACAGGCGACCACAAAGTCGATCCTGACTCTCTCGGCATAGACCTCGATGCAGCAAAAAAGGACTACCAGACAGACCTTTTTACTCAGATGGACTTCGTATTCGATACCGACCAGAGCGTTTCGGAAGTAGGTGTTGAAATAAACACCGGAAATATAACCATAGCCTACTCCGGAGACAACAAGACCGGTCTTTCTCTGGAGTATACCGTTTACGCTGACACAGATGAGGTCTGTCAGGAGGTAAAGAGCCACTTGAATGCAACTGCTGAAACAAACGGCAGCAGGCTTGATCTAAAGCTCATCGAGGACAAGACAGGTGAGAATATCGACAGCTGGCTCAAAAAGAATATCCCTGACTGCCGCGTGGAATGTGATCTTTATATTACTGTTCCGAAATTCGTAAAGAGTTTCAATGCAAAAGAAACTGTGGGAAATATCTCATTCGGTGAACTGAGCGGTAAATTCAGCGCCGATGTGAACGTCGGTAATATATGCTGTAACGGCACCGGATTCACTGAGTCTTCGGAACTGAAATGCATTGTAGGCAATATCGACCTGATGGACTGCACCTACAAGGCTGACACAGATATATCCGCAGATACAGGCAACATCTCATTCGGACTGCCGACAAGCGGTTCCGGTGGTGCAAAGCTCAAAGTCGCTGCCGATACCGGAAACATTATGATAAAGGGAAATGGCAGCTACTATGTCTCAGACGAAAAGAAAAAGGGTACTTCACACAGCATGACCATAAGCGTCGAAGACTGTACTGCGGCTCTGTCCGTTAAAAGCGGCGAAATAACCAAAGAGTAAGGAGTAATTCTATGTTCCGCTACAACACTGTTGAGGAAGCCTGCGAGGCTCTACGAAACGGCAAGATTATCCTCGTTACAGATGACGAGGACAGAGAAAACGAAGGCGACATGATATGCGCCGCACAGTTTGCAACAACAGAAAACGTAAACTTCATGGCCGCTCACGCAAAGGGGCTTATATGTATGCCCATGAGCGCCAAGCTTTGCGACAGGCTTCATTTGCCACAAATGGTGGACTACAACACCGATAACCACTGCACAGCCTTTACGGTATCCATAGATCATGTGAATACCACTACGGGTATTTCTGCAGAGGAAAGAGGCTATACAGCCCGCATGTGCGTATCTCCCAATTCAAAGCCGGAGGACTTCCGGCGACCGGGACATAATTTTCCTCTTACCGCAAAGAAGAACGGTGTTCTCGAACGTGAGGGACATACGGAAGCTACAGTTGATCTCATGCGTATCGCCGGTCTTGAGGAATGCGGTCTATGCTGTGAGATAATGCGTGACGACGGCACCATGATGAGAACTGAAGAGCTCCAGAAAAAAGCCGCAGAATGGGGCATGAAGTTCATAACCATAAAGGCGCTCAAAGAGTACAGGAAGGTACACGATTTACTAGTAGAGTGCGTTGCGAATACAAAGCTCCCCACAAAATACGGTGAGTTCCGTGCTCTCGGATATGTCAACAAGCTCAACGGAGAGCACCACGTTGCTCTTGTGAAGGGCGATATAGGTGACGGACAGGATATACTCTGTCGTGTACACTCAGAGTGTCTTACCGGCGACGCCTTCGGCTCGCTTAAATGCGACTGTGGACAGCAGTTTGCTGCGGCTATGTCTCAGATAGAAAAGGAGGGGCGTGGAATACTCCTCTACATGAGACAGGAGGGACGAGGCATAGGACTTATCAATAAGCTCCGCGCCTACGAATTGCAGGACAAGGGAATGGATACACTTGAAGCGAATCTTGCACTGGGCTTCCCGGGAGATATGCGCGAATACTACATCGGAGCGCAGATACTTCGCGATCTCGGTTGCAAAACACTGAGACTGCTGACCAACAATCCTGATAAGGTATACGGACTCAGTGGCTTCGGACTGGAAATAAAGGAGCGTGTGCCAATACAGGTTGACGCTACCGCCTACGACCTGTTCTATCTTAAGACAAAGCGCGACAAGATGGGACATATTCTTAATTATTGAGGTGTTTATTATGAGTACTTTTTTCACAGTCGTTCTTATCATTCTTTGCACAGCTGCTCTTGTATATGATATATGTTGTTTCATTTCATGGTCAAGAGCAAAGGAAAAGTCGTTCATAAGTAATATTTGGGCGCTCACTGTTATTCTTATTCTTGCTGCCTGTGGTTTGTTTGTAAAAAACACCGTCCATTCCATTCTACTGATATCACTTGCGGTACTTATTATCCCCTTCGATATCACCTGCCTTTCACCAGAAGGGATCAGGACTGCTATTTTTGCAAACAAGGGCATTTCTCCCGTGAAAAACCTGAGCTATGAATACGGCAAGGGGCTGTTCGGAATAGAAAAGCTCGACCTTTTCATAAACGATAAAAAGTTCGCAAAGGGCTTCAATCTTGGCATAAAGAAGATGAAGACAGTAAAAATGCTTGCAGACTGGTACGGCAAGCACGGCTACGAAAATCCTCTTACAAAATAAAGGAGCTGCATAATGACTGCATCGAGGATAATCTCAATAGTTATACTGTGTTTTGTGAGCACAGTATTCGTTTTCGGCATCATAGGCTATTTTATATTCAGAAGCCGCGTAAAAACTAAAAAAACAGCCGTAAAGCTCAAGAGACAGCTCAAAAAGAATGTTGTATGGTGGAGCTGCTGCTGGGTTGCATGGCTGCTCATCGGTTTCATGTACTGGAATGCTGCAAGAATAGAGCATAATTCTGAAAAGCTCGTAAACTTCAGTCTGATGTTCATTGCTGGAGTGCTTATCACAATACTCCTGCTGCTGGATTTCTTCATAGGCAAATTTGCCTACATAACCTCACAGAGAGTGTATTTCCCTGATAATTTCGGTCTTGCAAGGAATAAAAAGAACGTCATGTACAAGTTCAACGGAAACACTCTACAGCTCTGGTTCAACAACGGCATAATGCCTAAAGAATTCTCAGTTCTGGAAAAGGAAGAGGAGCTCAGGAAGCTGCTCAAGGACAACTACAAACTCAACAAGACAGTATAAATTCACAGAAAGGAAGAATAACAATGAAAACTTATGAAGGAAAACTCGTTTCAAAGGATATAAGAATAGGTATCGTCGTTGCACGTTTCAACGAATTCATCACCTCAAAGCTCCTCGGAGGAGCTGTTGATGTGCTCAAGCGTCACGACGTAAGCGAGGGCGCAATTGATATTGCATGGGTACCCGGTGCCTTCGAGATCCCTCTCATAGCTTCAAAAATGGCTAATTCAGGCAAGTATGACGCCGTTATATGCCTAGGTGCTATAATAAGAGGAAGCACCTCCCATTACGACCTCGTCTGCAATGAGGCTGCAAAGGGCATAGCTCAGGTATCACTCCAGACAGGCATACCGGTGATGTTCGGCGTCATCACTACAGAAAATATAGAGCAGGCTATTGAACGTGCAGGTTCAAAGGCTGGAAACAAAGGCAGCGAATGTGCTGAGGGAGCAATTGAGATGATAAATCTCATAAGAGAGATAGAAGCTTGATGCCAAACCTTATTTTCGACTACGACGGCACGATTCACAACTCCATGCTCACATACGCTCCAGCCTTCCGTGGCACTATGAAGTGGCTCTCAGATAACGGATATATCGCCGAAAAGGAATATACTGACGACGAGATAAGCTGTTGGCTGGGCTTCAATTCCACCGATATGTGGAACAGCTTCCACCCCGAGCTTGATCCAGAAATAAGGGAGAAAGCCCGTCTTATGCTGGGAAAGGACATGGCTGAGCGCATCGACCGCGGTGAGGGGGCCCTTTACGACGGAGCTGAGGAAATGCTGTCAGAGCTGAAAAAGCGCGACTACAAGCTGATATTTCTCAGCAACTGCCGCTTTCACTACCTTGAACGCCATAAACGAGTGTTCAGACTCGAACGTTTTTTCGACTGTTTCTATTGCTGTGAGGCTTATAATTTTATACCCAAGTATGAGATATTCAAAAGGATAGCTCCTGCTCATAGTGGAGGCTTCATAGTCATAGGCGACCGTTTCCATGATATAGAGACCGCCGTAAGGAACGGACTACCGTCCATAGGATGCAGCTACGGCTTCGGCTCCCGTGAGGAGCTGTCCGCTGCGGATATCATAGTTGACAGTATAGCCGATATACCTTACGCGGCTGACAAGCTTTCACAATGAAAGGAAGGGGATGTATATGAGAACTGATCGTCTCATAGCTTTTACAACAGCTGCTGTTCTTGTCGTTACGTGTATCTCTTGCTCGGATAACAACAGACCGCCGCGCATATCACGCTACAGAGACAAGATAAAGGAATTCAAGATCGGTCAGACAGGCATCGAAAGCACTGACACCACCAATCAACTTCCTGACCGTATAGACTTGAAAAACGTCGAGGATAATGTACAGAAGCTCCTTGACGATATTATAAAGACTGATAATGAAGAAGCGGTCAAAGCCGATATAGACACACTTTTCACTATTTACGACCAGATCTACGAAGCCCGTACAAATGCCGAATTCGTGTTTTACCGTAATTATACTGACAAGCATATAGAGGATCTCTACAACGAATACTACCATGACGCCTCTGTTTCTGCCGACCTTATCACATACAGTTTCAGCCGCGGCAATGATAGTGACTATTCATATCTTTTCGATGAGTATTTCTCAGACGACAGCGAGGAACATTCTGTACGTAATCTTTCTGCTGCCCGGGCAGAAGCTGAATCGAGCTTCCTCGAAATAGCAGAAACAAAGAGCGAATACTATAATGTAATAAACGATGTATCACTCTCCGAAGAAGAGAAGGATCTGCGCTGTGCAAAGCTTCTCCTAGAGCTTGTGGAGGACTATACTCCAGAATCCTTCTACACCCAGTACGACAGGGACTATACCGGCGACGAGATAATAGAGCTTGGCAAGACAATAAACGACAAGATAATACCAACATATCAGGATATGCTTGACGATTACTTCGACTCGGTATTGTGGTCCAATTTTTTTGATGACGACGATTCTGAAGAGGACCCATTCGAGACTGTAAGGCTGTACGCACAGACTCTATCCCCTGAGCTTGACAAATACTCACAGAAGCTCATGGACGAAAAGCTGTACTCTATATGCTACAACGACGACGCATATGAGGGAGCCTTCACTGATGAGCTCCCGACACAGAACAGCGCAATAATATTCATAGGATATATGGACAGCTACAGGAGTAGACTTACCGCTGCAATTCATGAATTCGGACATTTCTACGCCACATTTTTCGACGATACACATGCTCTTATATCCAAAAACAATCTTGATATCGCTGAAATACAGTCACAGGGATTAGAGTTGCTGTTCATGCAGTTCTATGATGATATATACGGCAAATCTGCTAACAGCATGAAGCTGTACAGGATACTCAACATTCTCGATTCCGTGGTATCCGGCTTCCTTGTGGGAGAATTCGAGTACAGCGTGATAAAAAACAAAGACAGCTTAAGCCCTGAGGAAGTTGTGGACACGTTCAACAGCTACCTTGGCAAGCTTGAAATAGACTATCATCTTTATGAGATACCTCATATATTTGAAAGTCCCGGCTACTACATAAGCTACGCCACATCGGCACTAGCAAGCCTTGACCTGCTTGACGACGTTATGAACGATCCTGCACGTGCTCTTGAAAAGTATGAAAGAATGGCAAGGATATCAAACAATTCAGGCGAATACAGCTTCCGTGCTGCCTTAAAGGAATGTGGCTTCGACGACGTGCTCAACGAAGAATACATAACTTCTCTTTCAGAAAAGCTCAGGAAATATTCCAAGGATCTCAGCAACTAAATTTAAAAGCAGCCAAAAAGAAGATTATGATGCTTCTTTCTGGCTGCTTTGCTTATAACTTATGTCATTCAGTCCTGAGAGCTACAACAGGGTCCTTTCTTGCCGCTACTCCTGCTGGAATAAGTCCAGCTATAAGTGTGAGCACCATGCTTATTATCACCAGTATCACCGCTCCTGCAACAGGTAGATGAGCCCTAAGAGTGTCAAGAGAAGTAACGCTGTGTATTATTGCATTTATGGGGATGGTCAGGAGCACCGAAATGCCTATTCCGATAAGTCCTGCTGCCAGTCCCACAAGAAGGGTCTCAGCATTAAAGACTGTGCGCACATTGTGCTTTGAAGCGCCGATAGCTCTAAGTATGCCTATCTCCCTTGTACGTTCGAGCACAGATATATATGTGATTATGCCTATCATTATCGACGACACCACAAGGGATATGCCGACGAAAGCTATTAGCAGATATGATATACCACTTATTATTCCTGTTATGGATGACATGAGAAGTGCCACAACGTCGGTATAGTGTATAACGTCCGCTTCCTTCACACCCTCGTTGTAACGGGTTATAGCGCCTGCTATCTCGTCCTTTTCCTCAAAGCTCCTTGCAAAAATACGTATCACTGAGGGATCCGATTCGTCAGCCACGCCGAGTAACCTGAGATTGTCATCGTAGGTAGATTCCGATATCTCCTCTGGAGTATATTTCTCGAAGATAACACCGTAGTTTTCAAGGCTTATCTCAGCGGAATCAAGCATTTTTGAGAGCTCCGCGTTTGAGAGAGAGCCAAGCTGTTCCTGAGACAATGCCGCATACTGCTCTGCAATCTGCTCTCTTATAGCCTGCTCTGCATAGCTTTTGATCTCCTCGTCGCTCATCTGACCTACAAAGGATGTTACCTGTGAGGCGTCAACACCAAGCTCTGCTGAATACATCTCTGTAATCTGCTTTATGAAATCATTCCTATTGAAGTCCTTCATAGCCTCGGCGACCTGAGCGTCAGCCTGCTTTGGATCGGGCTGTGCAGCAACAAGTCGAAAGATATCAGCCTTTGTATCCGTATCGGCAGTCTTTATGAAAGCTTTTGCGGTCTCAGCCTTTTCCTCGGGAGTTGGCTCGATATAATCCTCTGTCATGAACTTCCTGCCCGTGAGGATATCGTTCTCCCTGTCCTCCTTCTGAGACTGCACAAGCTCGCTGCCATTGGTCTTTTCTATAACATAGTCGGTAAGCAAGCTTGTATATCCCACATAACTTTTTAGCATAGGGGCTTTTACGTCCTCGCTTGGACGAATGAAGCCGACTATCTTTATCTCTGTTCCCACATTATCAGAATTAAAGAGGTATTCAAGACCGGTCTGAGTTAAGGTAAGGTCATTGTATCCGTTCCCTGTATGTGAATTCTGATAGTACTCGCAGGGAAGTATCATCTTGAACTTCTTACCTGTTATCTCATCAAGGTCCCATTCAAGCTGACCGTAATCTTTTATCTCCTGATTGCTCATGAGAGCCTTGAGCTTTTCGTTGAATCCCTCCTGATCCTTAAGACCGAGGGTATAAACTATGATATCAGGAAGCTCATTGTTTCTTGTGAGTATAACTACAGCTTCATCGTATTTCTCAGGCCATCTGCCGTTAACGAGTTCATACTGCTCCCTGACTATAGCGTTTACAGGCTCACCATTTTCACCAGGAAGGAGCTCCTGCATTACGTTGAGACCAAACGCCTGCATCTCCATATCAGCCATAGGATTGTTCATGGAAGCTGATATAACCTCAGATTCTCCCATACCAAGTGCCTTGCCATACATATCCATGAAGTCTACCTTGATGATTTCTCCGGAGGGAGATTCGGTATATACCGGCATTTTCAAATCATAGCCGTAGCTTACAGCGCTGGATTTCTCCTGTATCACGCTATCGTTGTCTATAAAGGTCTTGAAGTCCTTCATATTGTTTATCTGCTTTGCGGAAGCATTGAAGGAGTTGAACATATCATATACCTGAGTATTTGCGTAGACCGTATCGTCCCTGAACTCGCGGCTCTCATATTCCTTCTGATTGTTCATAAGGGCCTCTATCATGCCCGATGTGTCGGTATTTTCACGCATTATCTCGAGAGGATATGATGAAAGTGTCTCCTCCTGCACCTCGTTGATATAATCGTTTATGCCAGTTGCAAGTGAAAGTATAAGTGCAATGCCAATGATACCTATGGAGCCTGCAAAGGCTGTAAGTATAGTTCTTCCCTTTTTTGTTAGTAGGTTGTTGAGAGAAAGAGAAACAGCAGTACCAAAGGACATGGACACGCGTTTTTTCTTTTCTGAGGAACTTTTCTTCTGCTTTGCAGCCTTTTCCTTCTTCTTTTTCTCCTTCTTTGAAGGCTCTCCATCGAAGGGGTCACTGTCCCCTGTCAGCTTTCCGTCCTTTATTCTTACTATACGTGTAGCGTACTGATCCGCAAGTTCCGGGTTATGAGTTACCATAATAACCAGCTTGTCATTGGCAATGGCTTTGAGCAACTCCATTACCTGTATGGAAGTCTCGGAATCGAGAGCACCTGTCGGCTCGTCGGCAAGAAGTATATCTGGATCGTTTATCAGTGCACGGGCTATAGCCACACGCTGCATCTGTCCGCCGGACAGCTGATTCGGCTTCTTATGGAGCTGATCCCCAAGTCCTACCTTTTCAAGAGCTTCCTTTGCACGCATGCGGCGCTCGGACTTTGATACTCCCGATAAAGTCAATGCGAGCTCAACGTTTGAAAGAACTGTCTGATGCGGTATAAGGTTGTAGCTCTGGAATATAAAGCCAACAGAATGGTTGCGATATGCGTCCCAGTCCCTATCCTTGTATTCCTTAGTCGATACCCCGTTGATGATGAGATCACCGGAAGTATAATGATCAAGACCTCCGATGATGTTGAGCAGCGTCGTCTTGCCACAGCCAGAATGACCGAGCACAGCCACAAATTCGCTCTCGCGAAATGTAATGCTAACCCCGCCAAGGGCAGTCACTTTATTCTCGTCGCTGCCGTACTCCTTAACAATGTCCTTTAATTTAAGCATATTATCCCCTACTTTCAATTTTTTAACCATATCATGGCATTTCAAGTTAAATATCACCTTTTTTATTATAGCGTTTTGACGAATAATTGTCAATCTCGTTTGTAGTAATTTTACAAGGCCTTAACGTATTTTTCACAAATAAAAGACGCTGTTTGTTAACAGCGCCTGAAAGTTTTACTTCATTCCATATCTCTTAAGAAGAGTCTCAATCTTTGTATGAGGATCAATTATCTTGCTGATAGATACGTCATGATTGATAGCTTCAATAAAATATGCGATATACTTTGATACGTCCACCTCATGGAACCACGGTCTGCTTAGGAGTTCGGGAGTCCTATAAGTGAGATTTGTGCCGAATACGCCGTCAATAGTGCCCTCCTCGTAAGCCTTGTCGAACTTTTCAAGGCCGTTGGTGAAGATAGCATAAGTAGCGTAAGCAAATATTCTGCCTGCGTTTTTCTTCTTAAGGGCAGAAGCAACATCAAGCATAGACTCGCCAGAAGATATGATATCGTCTGAAACGAAAATATCCTTTCCCTCAACGGGATTTCCAAGGTATTCGTGAGCAACAATGGGGTTGCGTCCGTTAACTATAGTGGAGTAGTCTCTTCTCTTATAGAACATACCCATTTCAACGCCGAGAACAGAAGCATAGTACATATTTCTGTTGAGAGCGCCTTCATCAGGGCTTACTACCATAAACTTCTCTTTGTTAAAGCTTATGTCCTTTATATCCTTGAGCATTGCCTTTAGCACCTGATAGGTTGGCATTACATTGTCAAATCCCATGAGTGGGATAGCGTTCTGCACCCTCGGATCGTGAGCATCGAAGGTAACTATATTTGAAACGCCCATAGCTTCAAGTTCCTGAAGCGCACAGGCACAGTCAAGTGATTCACGGTAGCTTCTTCTGTGCTGACGGCCGCCGTAAAGAGTAGGCATGATGACAGTTATACGGTGAGCCTTTCCGCTTGCCGCCTGTATTATTCTTTTAAGATCCTGAAAATGATCGTCGGGAGACATAGCGTTCTGCATTCCGAAATAATCATACTTTATGCTGTAGTTTCCCACGTCTATGATTATGAAAAGATCCTTGCCGCGTATAGTTGACTTGATATATCCCTTGCCGTCACCGGAAGAAAATCTCGGGCATTCACTCTCAACGAGGAAGGAATCAACATTAATTCCGCCTTTTCCTGCCCAGTCAACTAGATAATCGTCGATTTTCTTTCCCAGCTCTGTAACGCTGTTCATAGCGATGATGCCGATAGGTGCGACGTTGGAATCGCTGCCGAATAAAATTTCACTTGAAGCTGTCATAACACTTTTTTCGCACGTGGTTACGCACGATACTCCTTTCGCTTTTTAGTCACTTTCGGTCAAAGCCCTGCTTACTTACAGAAATACTCTATATAGCGATCAATATCACCACTTATGATCTCTCTGGCAATGTCAGCATGATCGACCTCGTTAACGGCTGTTGTTTTGTTTTCAAGTTCCTTGTAGACTTTGAAGAAATGAGTCATTTCATCAAAAATATGCTTTGGCAGCTCTTCGATATCCTTGTACATATTGTAATTCGGATCTTCGAACGGGATAGCGATGATCTTTTCATCGTGATGCCCGTTATCAAGCATTCTGATAACTCCGATTGGATAGCATCTTACCAAAGTGAGCGGCATGAGCTGCTCTGAACAGAGCACCAGTACGTCGAGAGGGTCGTTATCGTCTGAATACGTCCTCGGTATAAATCCGTAATTTGCAGGATAATGAGTGGAGGTATAGAGAATACGGTCCATTTTTATGAGACCAGTCTCCTTGTCAAGCTCATATTTGATCTTGCTTCCCTTTCCTATCTCAATCACTGCAATAAAATCATTCGGAGTTATTCTCTTTGGACTTATTTTGTGCCAGATATTCATAATTTCCCTCCAAAGCATATCTGTGCGTGCCTTCGGCACACTTGCAGAATATTTGATAAGCCATTAAATATGACTTTATCCCCTACAATTTAGTATACCATTTTTTTGAGATTTGTCAATATACCCCTTGATTTTCAGCATTTATTATAAATTATCCAAAATTCCTGAGGTATTTTCGTCTTTTCGTCTTTCAAAGTAAATTCACAGATTTAATTTATACTGCTAAAAAAATCTGCATTATTAATAAAAAATGAATATAGCTAATGAATATTATATTTTTAATCTATTGCTTTTTGTGAAAAAATATTGTAAAATATATTTGTATAGCATCAAAAGAAATACAAACGAGAGGAGTGGCAAATAACTTGATTGGTTCACGTATCGCTGTTATCATAGAAGAAATAGGGCAGAGCTATCAGAGCACAATACTCGGTGGAATAGACCAGGGTGCAAAAGAATTCGGACTTAATATCGCAGCATTTACATCATTTAGTGGCGATATGGATAATCCGCGCCATGATATGGGCGAATTCAACATATTCAACCTTCCGGATTTCAAAGATTTCGACGGAGCTATCCTGCTCACGAACACTCTTTCATACAAGCCAGTGGTAAATGATATACTTGAACGCATAAAAAGAGCCGGTATCCCTGCCGTCAGCATAGACAACGATATAACCAGCTTCTACTACATAGGAAGCGATAATTACTCGGCAATGCGTAGCATCACCGAGCACATGATAGACGTTCACGGTTTTACAAGGTTCGCATACATCTCTGGTCCCGGTGAAAATCCCGAAAGCTCTGACAGACTGGCAGCCTTCTGCACGGTTCTCGGTGAGCACGGTCTCGATATAAGCGACGAAGCAGTATACTACGGAGATTTCCGTGCACCTACAGGAAAAATGGCTGTCGAGCATTTCATTGAGGTGCTTCCCGAAATGCCACAAGCTATAATCTGTGCAAACGACGAAATGGCTGCTTCCGCTATTACTACTCTCAGAGCCCACGGATTCAACGTTCCGGACGACATAGCAGTAACCGGCTTTGACAACACCTACAACCACCATAATTACCTTGTAGAGCTTACCTCGGTAGACCGTCCCCTCGAGCTCTCGGGACTTCTTGCCTGCCAGATGCTCTATAATCATCTGAACAGGATACCTCAGGACAGAAGGCTTCTGCTTAATATGACTCCACATTTTACCGAAAGCTGCGGTTGTGAACACAATTCCATGTCTGACGTATCAGAGCTGAAAGAACTTAATTTCCGCAATTATTCCAACTTTGAGACGGTACAGATATATATGGGAGTACTCAATCGTATGTCCACGCAACTCCTTGCCTGCAATAGCTTCAGCGACTACATTGTGACGCTGAAAAAGACAGCAGTCGAGATACACCCCGACGAGTTTTACTTCTGCCTCTGCGACAACTGGAACATCGAATCCGCTATTGACACATCGACGACCCTTGACGGAGTGGATAATTCCGTACCTATGGTATATACCGACTACGTTACGGTACAGATAGCTTATGTTAACGGTGAATTTCTCGATTGTGACAAGATAAAGTCAAAGGACGTCTTTCCACCTTATGCCGAAAACGGAAAGGCAGGCAAGCTCTATTACATCACCCCCCTACACTTTGGCGAGCGTTGCCTCGGATATATGATAATACGCAGTTCAAGACTTGCTCTGCAAAATATAATGTTTGAGACATTTGTTATTAATATATGCAATTCACTTGAAAACATCAGGAAGCTTATGTGTCTTGAATACGCTGTGAAGCGCCTCGGCAACCTTTACGTTCAAGATACCTTCTCAGGCATCTTCAACCGCAACGGCTTTGTTCACGCGACAAATGACCTATATCATGAATGCATTGAAAGGAAACGTAATATAATGCTCATGTTCCTTGATCTTGACGGTCTTAAGGGCATAAACGATACCTTCGGCCACAGCACGGGAGACAAGGCAATATGCTGTATAGCAGGCGTTCTTAAAGATTCCTGCTGCAGCGGCGAGGTTTTCTGCCGCTTCGGCGGAGATGAGTTCATTGTATTCGGAGCTAATTACACAAACGAAATGGCTGAGGATCTCACTGCCGTTATACAGAACAACATAAAACATATAAATGACAGTGCCCTGTACCCCTTCACTCTCAGTGCAAGCACCGGCTTTGTCGTTGCCACGCCAAAGATAGGCGAGGACATCTTCTACTTCGTTACCGAAGCCGACAAAATCATGTATAACGAAAAACGCAGAAAAAAGCACTCAAATTATCTTAAATCTTAAAACTTAACAATACAAAAGTCAAGCCCCGGGACACGATGAATTCCCGGGGCTTGACATTTGTATCAGTACGAAACCGAATACTGAGATATTTTATTTTACAGCCGTATATACTTCGATGATATCCATTATGTCTGAGCTGTAAATATTTCCGCCGAGGACACTACCGTCAGCTTCAAAGCAAAGCGAACGTATATCCTCCGGATCCTCCTCATAAGGATCGGACTGTACTGTATTGCCATCAAAATATTCCAACAGGTACTTTAAAGCGCTACCCTTTGGAAAGATAACGTTACCACTGTCAGCAGAAAAGCCCTTTTCAGCAAAAAAGCCGATCAGCTCTGTCGTCTTTGAATTGTAGGGATTTCTGTCCTCCGCACTAACGAGCCACGCAGGATGAAGCTCAATAAAAACGCCGGCCTCACGGACGCATTCAGCAAAGTGGTCCACTGGCTCCAACGGTATCGTCTCCTGATGGAAAGCGTCCACCGACAGCATTATGCGGTTAACGCCGCTTTTCGCAAGCATTTCAGCGACTTCACGTATTCTCTGCCTGTCCGTGCTAAAAAAGCCGTTGGTTATCACGTCCCGATGCTTTATACTCGCTTCTGCCGCAGCCCTGTGAATAGAGCAGACGGCTTCGGGAAAAAGCAGCGGTTCACCGCCGAAGGTCATGAGAGACTTTATATCATAGTGACGGCAGACCTCCGTCACAGCCTTTGCTGCCGTCTCACCGTCAATATGTTCTCCTGCGAAAACATGGCTCCCCTCGCTGCAATGCTTGCAGCGACCGGTACAGCCCATAGTAACGACAAATTCTATCCTATCAAGATTTTTCAGGTATCTGTTCATAATAACTGCTCCTTTTATATTTATTCTTTATAAATACAGGTGCAGTACGGGAACCCTTCTTACTCCGGTGTATCGTTCCCAATTTACTGCACCGGGCTGTTAATTCGTTTTATCACCATTTTTCATTCCTCATACCGAAAGGACAATATCCTTGCCGCTTGAAACATATTCGGACGTTTCTACACCACACTTCTCAAAGAGTATGCACGAAGCCTTTACCGCTTCTGTTCCGGCATACTTGTTGTTATAGTATACCACGCGCTTTATGCCCGACTGTATTATAGCTTTGGCACACTCGTTGCAGGGGAAAAGCGTCACGTAAAGGGTACAGCCGGCAAGACTTGCAAAACTGCTGTTCAGTATGGCATTGAGCTCTGCATGGCATACAAAGGGATACTTTGTATCGAGGCTCGTCTCGCCCTCACGCTCCCACGGCATATCGTCGTCGTTGCAACCAGTAGGCATACCGTTGTATCCCACTGATACTATCTTGTGCTTGTCGTTCACTATACAGGCTCCAACCTGTGTGGAGTTGTCCTTGCTGCGCTGTGCAGAGAGCATGGCGATACCCATGAAGTACTCGTCCCAGCTTATATAGTCGCTTCTTTTCATTGAATTCACCTCGGAATCATTCACGTAATTGATAATTTATAATAGCATATCTGCGAAAAAATGTCAATCTTAAGCATAAAATGCATAGTTTAAGGAACAGCAAGATAAACCTTCCTCGGGAAGAACGATTCATTCAATTCTTATAAACTAAGCAATATCCACAAAAACTAAGCCCCTCGTTTTCACCGAGGGGCGTTGAGATTGGGGCAGCGGGATTTGAACCCACGAATGCAGGAGTCAAAGTCCTGTGCCTTACCGCTTGGCTATGCCCCAACACTTACCCAAATATTATAACAAAAATCCTACAATAAATCAATACCGTAGGATTTTTATTTTTATTTTAACTTTTTGGCTTTTACATCCATTCCTTCTCATGCATATCTTTGAACTCGCTTTTAGCCATAAGAATGGCGATGCCTGCAGAAAGTACGTCCGCTATGGGACCAGCAAAGGTTATTCCGTCTATCTCAAAAAACATAGGCAGTATTATCAGCATAGGCAGGAAGAATATTATCTGCCTTGTGAGTGAAAGGAATATACCCTTGAATGGCTTGCCAATCGAGGTGAAAAACGTTGAGGCTATAGGCTGAAGACAGTTTAGCCACGTAAAAAAGAGGAATATTCGGAAGAACTTTGCTCCGAATTCATAATAACCTTCGCTTGCGTCATTATTTGCAAATACACCAAGAATCTGCTTTGGGAAAAGCTGGAAGTTCACAAACGCTATCAGAGAGATAACAGCTCCCGATACTATCGCCATACGGAAGGCACTTTTTACCCTTTCGTAATTCTTTGCACCGTAATTGAAGCTTTCTATAGGCTGCGTACCCTGAGCAAGTCCAATAACTATTGAGAATACTATCATATTCACCTTCATTACGATACTTGCAACAGCTATTGGATCCTCCGCGCCATACTTTGACAGTTCTCCGTAATGCCTTAGAGAATTATTGAGGACTATCTGAACAACAGCGATAGCCAGCTGATTGAAGCAGGAGGCCATACCTATTGAGCAGATACGCCTGACTATGCCAAAGGATGGCATAAGGTGCTTTCCCGTAAGATACACCGTCTTGAAATTGAAACAATAGATAATAACTATCAGAGCTGATATAAACTGTCCTATTACAGTGGCTATAGCCGCGCCCTTCATACCCCAGTCGAGCACAAGAACGAAAACTGCGTCCAGTATCGTATTTATTACTGCACCAGTAACATTACATATCATCGTCATTTTAGGACTGCCGTCAGCTCTGACGATATGTCCTCCTCCTGCCGTCAGGATAAGGAACGGAAATCCAAGAGCCGTGTACTTCACATACTCCTCAGCATAAGGCAGTACAGCGTCGGTAGCACCGAAGCGCTTCAGCAGAGGCGTGAGATACAACAAAGTGATGACCGAAAGCACGATACCGCTGACAGCAAGGAGCGACAGCGAGTTTCCGGCAAAATGCGGAGCTCTCTTCTTATCTCCCATACCGAGTGACAGATTGAAGCAGGACGCGCCGCCGATACCGAGCAGCAGAGCGATAGCCATACAGCCAGTAGTAAACGGAAAAGCTATACCGGTCGCAGTATTTCCGAGAGTACCCACAGCCTTTCCAATAAACAGCTGATCCACCATATTGTAGAGCGCGCTTACCAGCATACCGATTATACTTGGTATCGCGAACTTCATCATAAGTGACCGTACAGGCGCACTACCAAGAGGATTGTCCATATCGTCACGGAATCCTCCTGCACCGGAGGGCGGACCTCCGAAAATTTTTTCATTCATTTTTTTCCCTTCTTTTCTCTTTAACATCAAAGACTTTTTAATTATACATCATATCCCCCCAAAAAACAATAGCGGTATAAAAAATGATATGCCAAATTTTATGAGATACTTTTTGCTGAACATAATGCATTTTCAACAATGAAAATATCTAAATCCTTGACAGTATAATATATGTGTGGTAAAATAATTTTTAGCATCTATATTTATATAATGGAGTAAAAACATGAAGATAATACTTGCTTCGGCTTCGCCAAGAAGGCGTGAGCTGATGAGATACATAACAGAAGACTTTGAGGCCGTCTCCACAGACTGCGACGAAACTCTCCCGGACGGTACTGATCCGTCAGTAGCTTCCGAATTCCTGGCGGTACTGAAAGCAAGAGTAGCTGCCGAGAAATACCCGGACTGCATAGTTATCGGCTGCGATACCACGGTCATACTGGGCAAAGAGATCCTTGGCAAACCCAAAGACAGAGCTCAGTGTGTCGCTGATATATCCAAGCTCTCTGGCAAAACTCATCAGGTAATAACAGGCTGCTGCATAATCAGCGGCGGCAGTGAGACCTCGTTCTCAGAAGTCACAGACGTAACATTCCGCAAGCTGTCGACCAATGAGGTAGAGGCTTATGCCGCAACCGACGAGCCATACGACAAGGCAGGCGGCTATGGTATACAGGGGCTTGGTTCAACCCTTATCTCTCACATCGAAGGAGACTTTTTCAATGTAGTGGGCCTTCCCGTAGGTCGTCTTTTCAATGAATTGAAAAGAGTTCTGTAGAGAACGCCGCCCCTACTAATCACTAAGCATAAAAAACTAAGTAACTATAAAGGAGTACCTAATCATGAACTCAACCGCATTTCATTCTGCTGACATTCTTTTACCAAAGGACTGCGATATGCGCAAGTGGTCCGTTATCGCCTGCGACCAGTATACCAGCGAGCCAGAGTACTGGGACGAGGTAAGCGCAACTGTCGGCAGCTCGCCCTCGACGCTCAATCTTATCCTCCCCGAGCTTTACCTTGAGCAGGAAGGCGTTGCACAGCGTATAGACAATATCCACACAGCTATGAACAAGTACCTTTCTGACGGTATTTTCACCGAGTACAGGGACGCTATGGTCTACGTTGAGCGCACTCAAAGTAACGGCATACTCCGTCAGGGCATTGTTGGCGCTATAGATCTTGAAAAGTACGACTTCTCAAAGGGCAGCACCTCAGAGGTAAGAGCTACCGAGGCTACTGTCATCGAGCGTATCCCTCCACGTATAAAGGTAAGACAGGGTGCTCCACTTGAGCTTCCCCACATCATGATACTCATTGACGACCCGGATAATACAGTTATCGAGCCCCTTGAAAAAACTGTTTCTGACAACAGCAAGCTTTACGATTTTGAACTCATGCAGAACGGTGGCAGCATTAAGGGCTGGCTGATAGACAAGTCGGCTCAGGAGGCTATCGACAAGGCACTCTGCGCACTTGCCGATCCGGATACATTCTGCAAGAAGTATGACCTCAGTGATACCCCCGTACTCCTCTATGCTATGGGCGATGGAAACCACTCCCTCGCAACAGCAAAGGAGTTCTATGAACAGCTCAAAAAAGCTAATCCCGGCAAGGACTTATCAAACCACCCTGCACGCTACGCACTAGCTGAGATAGTTAATCTCCATAGCAAAGCCCTCAAGTTCGAAGCCATTCATCGCCTTGTATACGATGTGAACTGCGATGAGCTAATTGGCAAGCTCACAGACGCGCTTGACCTCTCTGAGGCAAAGACCTCGGACCAATACGTTATCTGCTCATGCAATGGTGCTGAGAAGAAGCTTTATATCAACAAAAAGTCATCCAATCTATCAGTAGGTTCCCTCCAGAACTTCCTTGACAGCTATATCAAGGCAAACGGTGGTAAGATAGACTATATCCATGGAGCTGATACAGTAAAATCTCTCGCTGACAAACATAATGGCATCGCATTCATACTTCCCGACATGGACAAATCACAGCTTTTCCCCACTGTCATCAAAGATGGCGCTCTTCCAAGAAAGACCTTCTCAATGGGACACGCTGAGGACAAAAGATTTTACATTGAAGCACGCAGGATAACTGAATAATGGAATTACTGAACAATATCGCCAAGCTTCATACAACGGAGCTTGGCGCAGTTCGTATAAAGAGAAATCTTTCCCTTGACTGCGACGATACTGTTGTATGGTGCAGGGAGCAGATAAACTCACCCGAAGCTGTTATCGAACGTAAAGGAAAGAACTGGTACATTACAGTAAACAGCTGTATCATCACTGTGAATGCATACAGCTATACTATAATCACCGCACATAAACTCAAAAAGGAATAATAACATGAACATAAGAAGATTTGAAACCAAAGATGCTGAAGCTGTTTCGGCTGTTGTTATAAAAACACTCAGAATATCAAATACTAATGACTAACCTGCTGAGCTTATGTAAGAGGTCGTAAAGTCCCAGCAGCCCTAGAATATCCTTAAACGTGCCAGTTGGACCCACTTCTTTGTTGTTGAGGATAACGATAATATAATCGGATGCGACTCTATCGGCCCTTTTGGGGGCAAGGAGGACGAGAGCGGTCTGTTCACTATATTTGTACTTCCCGAATATCAGGGCAGGGGCATAGGCAGACAGATCATTGAAACTCTAGAAAAGGATGAGTACTTCCTACGTGCAAAGCGTATAGAAATACCTTCGTCCATAACAGGCTGTCAGTTCTACAGAAAGTTCGGCTACGACTACAAAAACGGCATAGCAGAGATTGACGAAGAACACGTATACCGTCTTGAAAAGTTCAGGGATAACAGTAATTTCTGTATATAAAAGCAGAAATGATATTCTCGAATTATTAAAGGTCATAAAAGGAAGTTTTTATGACTGTTGCAAAGGAATTCGGCTCTACTCTAAAAAACGCACACGGATTTTTTATTTCGGCAACTACAGACAAAAAGTCTTTGTCAAGCTTGACAGCGAACACCGTCAAAAGTACACCTACTATTCCGTTGGTGATAAAATTATCGACTATTATTGGAACTCAAACTGAAAAACAACGTATGCGAGTTGAATAATCTCTTTGTCCTCCCTGACTACAGACACAGCGACATCGGTCAGGCGCTGTTCAGTCATGCCTGTGCAAGATCAAAGCACTGAGCTGCAAGAAACTTATTTTAAGCATAGTTGTGGAAAACGTGAAGCTTCGCAAATGGTACAAAAAGAACAGGGCTGTCCATACAGACAAGAAAAAGTTCGACTTTTCCCCCTTCACATGCGGCTATATGGAAATATCACTATAATAAGGAGTAAAATATGTCCGATCGTTTTTCAAGAACACAGCTTCTCTTCGGAGAGAAAGCAATGAAAATACTTGCAAACTCCCGCGTTGCCGTATTCGGCGTTGGCGGTGTAGGCGGCTATGCCGTTGAAGCTCTCGCACGCTCTGGCGTTGGAGCCCTCGACCTTATCGACGACGACAAGGTCTGCATAACAAATATAAACCGCCAGATAATCGCTCTTGGCAGCACCGTTGGTATGTACAAGGTGGACGCGGCAGCGGAGCGTATACATAACATCAATCCCGACTGCAGGGTGACCTGCCACAAGATGTTCTATATGCCGGACACCTCAGATAAGCTTGACTTTTCGCAGTATGACTACATTATAGACGCTATCGACACCGTAACAGGCAAAATTGAGATAATAATGCAGGCTGAAAAAGCAGGAGTTCCCGTCATAAGCTCAATGGGCGCAGGCAACAAGCTTGACCCTACTGCCTTTGAAGTTGCAGATATATACAAGACTTCGGTATGTCCCCTTGCAAAGGTCATGCGTTATCAGTTAAAACGCCGCGGCATAAAAAAGCTTAAAGTAGTATATTCAAAGGAGCAGCCATTAGTCCCCCAGAGCATTGCCGCAGAGGACGGCTCAGGAGAAACAGATATGCGCACAGGAACAGCAAGGCGCTCAACTCCCGGCTCCACAGCATTTGTTCCATCTGTAGTTGGACTTATCATAGCCGGCGAGGTCATAAAAGATATCACAGCCATATATTCAAAAAAGTAATATATAAAGGCAAGAGGTACAATGAACGAACTCTCCCCTCATGGAAAGGCTGCATAATTTTCGGGATATTCAATATCCTCCTCGTTCTGCTGTGTACTAAATGCAATATCGTGTTAATAAGTTCAGCCATGCTGGTTCTAATAATCACCGGCTTGGCTGTCTCTGCAAAATCCGCAAAGAAGGACTGGGAGGCAGGCGTTAAAATGTCTGCATTCGGCTGTGTAACAGGACTGCTGCTGCAATGTGCCGCAGGCGTGCTATATGTTTTCAATATTTTTTCAAGCATCATATCCTCTTTTACAAAGTGAGGCTGAAAGCAATGAACACCCCAGAAGAAAATATTTATGCTTCAAAATGCGGCTTTGAAGCTGCATTTGCCGAAAAGAGCTTTTACGACAGACAGACTCAGGACAGCTCGCATATTGAGTCGATAATTGATATCCTGCCGATTAAAAACGGCATGAGTATACTTGACCTCGGTACAGGCAGCGGTTATCTAGCCTTTGCGCTTGCAAATAGATATCCGGACGTATCATTCACTGGACTTGATATCGTTGAAAAAGCTTTGGAACAAAACAGAAAAAGAACCGAACAAGAAGGTCTTAAAAATTTAATTTTTTCAAGCTATGACGGCATATCTTTCCCATTCGAAAAAGGCAGCTTTGATATGGTCGTATCAAGATACTCTCTCCACCACTTTCCAGACATACACAAAAGTCTTTCGGAAGTACACCGCGTACTGGCTGACAAAGGCTGTTTTTTTATTTCCGACCCGTCTCCGAATGAAAACGATACAAGTGGCTTTGTGGATAAGTATATGCAGCTAAAGCCAGACGGACATATCAGGTTTTATACCCTTGCAGAATGGAACAAACTATGCAGGGAACATGACTTCAGACTTGAAGCTTCGTTCGCAAGCAGCTTATGCTTTCCACGAAAGACCGGAAAAGCTTATGAAGAGCTCTTGCGCAGTCACCCGAAAGAAACAGCTGAGGGATATGGTATAAGAACCGTCGGAGATGAGATATTCATCACCGAACAGGTAAACAATATCCTTTTCCGCAGAAATTCCGACAGAACTATTATTATTTAACTATTAAATTCCCTTGACCTTTTTGGCATTTTGTGTTATGATATTTTGTATTGGAATATTGATGTAAGAGGTAACAAAATGCATTTTAATGAACTTAATCTGTCTCAGGAGCTTCTCCGTGCCGTTGACGAGCTCGGATATACGGAGATGACCGAGATACAGCAGCAGAGTATCCCCTTGCTCCTTGAAGGACGTGACGTTGTGGGACGCTCAAATACAGGCACCGGCAAAACTGCCGCTTTCGGAATACCTGCTGTGGAGAGTATAACCGAGGCGGACAGAAGATCCGCTGTGGTGCTCATACTTTGCCCCACAAGAGAGCTTGCGATGCAGGCAAATGAGGAAATACGCAAGTTTGCCAAATTCAAAGAGGGCGTAAAGACTTCCGCGGTATACGGTGGAGCAAGCATGGAAAAGCAGATACACGAGCTCAAACGGGGTGCCAATATCGTTATAGGCACTCCAGGACGTATAATGGATCATATCCGTAGAAAAACGCTTCGGCTTGATAATATCCGCACTGTCATACTTGACGAGGCTGACGAAATGCTGAATATGGGCTTCCGCGAGGATATCGAGTCCATACTCGCAGATATCCCAGAAGACAGACAAACAGTCCTCTTCTCTGCGACTATGCCGAAGGAAATCATGGCTATCACTGAAAAGTATCAGCAGGCTCCTGTACATATAAAAATCAAATCTGCCCAGAAGACAGTGGAGCTCATAGAGCAGTTCTACTTTGAGGTGGCAATGGGACGCAAGACAGACGCGCTCAAGCTGCTTCTCACAGCATATAAACCCGCCTCTGCAATGGTCTTCTGCAACACAAAGGTAATGGTGGATCAGCTCACAGAAGATCTGGTAAAAAGCGGCTTCCGTGCAGCAGGTCTCCACGGCGACATGAAGCAGATACAGCGTACACAGGTCATGAACTCCTTCAAGAACAAAGCTGCGGAGATACTTGTAGCCACTGACGTTGCCGCAAGAGGTATCGACGTGAGCGGAGTTGATGCGGTATTCAACTATGATCTGCCTCAGGACAACGAGTACTATATACACCGTATCGGCAGAACAGGCAGAGCAGGAAGAACAGGTACGGCTTATACCCTTATAAGCGGCAGGAAACAGCTTTTTGACCTGAGAGCCATTGAGAAGTATACCCATGCGGAGATACGCGAAATGCCGCTTCCGGATAAGTCTGATATCATAGCTATGAAGAAAGAGTCTCTAATAAAAGAGATATCAGAGGCACAGGCAGGACACTGCGCTTATGATATCCTTGATAGGCTCGCTTCACAAGGAATAGACTACCGGGAAGCTGCCGCTAGGATAATAGAAAAGCAACTGAAGGCAGAGACCGACTCACTTCCGGACTTCGAGAGCGCACGTCCGCTCAAAAAGGGCAGGAACAGTGGCGCAAAGACAGTAAAGATAGTTATAAACGTGGGACGGAACCGCCGCATAGCACCGAACTTTATTCTCGGAGCACTTGTTGACGCCACCGGCATGACTGGAAAGGACTTCGGCAAGATAGATATATTCGACGAGCATACTACCGTTGAGGTACCAGAGGCAGAGTCCGAATATATCATAGAAAGCACAGATCAGATTAAGATAAACGGAAATAAGGTAGAGGTAAAGCTGTACAAGGGCTCAGATCTCGGAGCACGCAGGAACAGGCGTCCAGACGACAAGCCTCGCTTTGACCGCAAAAAGGCCGCCTACGGAAACAAGAAGAGATCGGAGCTGTACTCCGATTATATACCGAACCGGAAAAAACGTATGAAAAAAAGACATTAAGGAGGGAGCAAAATGCATAACGACAAAAAAACATGGACAAGGATAGTTATATTGGTTGTTGCTATCATTATGATAATCGGAGCTATTGCGCTACCGTTCCTGACATAAAGCTAAGAGCTGCCGTTTCTTTGAGAAGCGGCAGCCTTTTTGCTTTTTTGTATATATATATATTCTTGTGATTTATTGTGCATATTGTGTACGCAATTGCTTATTATACCACAAGCCCAAATTCTGTCAAAACAAGCACAATAAATGGATGTCTTGACAGAATTTGTATTTGTTGTTTCGAACAATTACTCAAACATCCGGCATTTCCCGCCCTCACAAAGAGTTATTTACAATTCTTTTTGTTTGTGAGAAGTATGCCTGCCGTCATTATAAGCGGAAAAACCGTAGCTGAAAGAATGCCACGGTTCATATTTCCGGTATACGATGAAACCTCGCCTACAAGAAATGGACCGCAAGAGCAGCCTACATCACCCGCAAGCGCAAGCAGAGAAAACATCATAGTACCGCCTTTTTTCAGTGAAGCTGCAGCCTTGCTAAAAGTACCGGGCCACATTATACCCACTGACAATCCGCAAAGTCCACAGCCTACCAGATTAATCGCTGGGCAGCGTACAAAACCTGTCATAATGTATGATGCTATACATACGAGCGAGCTAATTAGCATGAAGCGCTCAAGTGGTATCTTATGCCCATATTTGCCGTAGAAAGCTCTTGTAATGCCCATGAGAAGTGCAAAGGTCATGGGACCGGCAAGGTCGCCGGCAGCCTTGCTAATATGTAATCCGCTCTCAACAAAGTAGGAAGCCCACTGGCTCACCGCAAGCTCGCTTGCTCCTGCGCATAGCATCATGACGAAAAGTATAATAAATACTTTGTTCCTTATAAGCTCTCCGAAGCTCATGCTCTTTTCACCTATGGATAATATAGGAGCTATAGGAGCCTTTATGAAGAGTATACCGTTTATTAACGGTACAGCAGCCCATGTTATGGAAAGTATCCTCCAACGCTCTATACCTGCTATCTGAAAGAACAGAGTGGAAAGCAGAACTACGCCCACCTGTCCCCAACAGTAAAAGGAATGAAGCATACTCATTGCTTTTCCCTTGTTTTCAGCAGGACACCCCTCCATTATAGGGCTTATGAGAACCTCTATCAAGCCTCCGCCAACAGCATACACCGCTACTGCAATGAATACTCCCTTAAATGGATCTATAGTGCCGGGCAGCAGAGCAAGGAGTATCAATCCGGCAGCCGAGAAGATATGAGCTGCGATTATGGCTTTCCTGTAACCTATCCTGTCAACGTAGAAAGCCGAAAACAGGTCTATTACAAGCTGTATTCCGAAATTTGCGGTTATGAGCAGAGTTATTCTGCTCAAGTGGATGCCGTATTCGTTCCTCAGCATTATGAACAACAGCGGAAGAAAGTTATTTATCACAGCTTGTACCACATAGCCGACAAAGCATGAAAATACCGTTCTTTTATAATTCATTGGATATTCTCCTGTTTTTTTATTAAATCATATCATAAACAGCGATATAAGTCAAATACCATATTGATACATAGCATATTATGACATATTTTTCGGACCTGCTGCATTATAATTGTACTACAGACAGCAGAACGGGAGGTGTTCCTTGCAGACGATATATATTGACGTGCTGATAGTCCTTAATATCTATGTAAATTTCTTCCTGCTGCGGATAACCGCAGGCGCCACTCACTCCCCCTTGCGCACATGGAGGTGCACTGCGGCTTCGATATATGGCAGCCTTTTCTCGCTGACCATACTTCTCCCCTGTCTCAGCACCATAGTATCACTGGCAATAAAACTTGCGGCAGCTGTTAGTATAGTCGCTCTTGCATTCGGTATACATAGCTGTAAAAGGCTACTTATAAATACCGCTGCCTTCTTCACTGCGAATTTCACACTTGCAGGAACGGTATACAGCGTTTATACTCTGCTCAAACCGAAATTCATACACTTTAACAACGCCTGCTTTTACATAGATTTTTCGCTGCTGATACTCATTGTCACAACTGCGGCGCTATATTTTGTCGTAAGAGCTGTACGTATACTTATTGACAAAGCTCCCGACGACAACTACCGTATATTAATACGTGCAGGGAAAAAGGTGATATCCCTCCCAGGTATTGCAGATACAGGCAATGTCCTCGTGGACTATTTTACCGGTTCTCCTGTGATAATCTGCTCTGAGGAGAGCTTTTCAGAACTCACCAGCTCAGTCCTTGATATATCGCTACTCCCCAAGGGTTTCCGGCTGCTGCCTTGCTCGACAGTGTCCGGCAGTGGACTGATACCTGTTTTTAGTCCTGACGAGGTACTGATAAGCAGCTGCACAAAAGGCGGAAGCAAGCCCGTTGACGCTGTCATAGGCTTCGGAGAATGCAGCGGGAAAGCTGTTTTCAACCCGAAGCTGCTAAAAATATAGGCATAAACGAAGGAGAAAAGACATGAACATCATTAGAAGGATCAAAGCATATCTAAAAAGACACTTTACCGGAGAAGTATTCTACGTAAACGGCTCGGATACCCTTCCGCCGCCCCTAACAAGAGAGGAAGAGACCGAAGTATTTGCGCGACTCAGTGCCCACGACGCAGCTGCAAGGAACTGCCTTATTGAGCATAATCTCCGCCTTGTAGTTTATATAGCGAAAAAGTTCGAATCCACAGGCATAGGTATTGAGGATCTTGTATCCATAGGCACTATAGGGCTCATAAAAGCTGTTAACACCTTCTGTCCCACAAAGAATATAAAACTTGCAACCTACGCCTCACGCTGCATAGAGAACGAGATACTCATGTTCCTGCGCAAATCCTCCCAGTACCGCAATGACCTTTCTATAGATGAGCCTCTTAATATAGACTATGACGGCAATGAGCTCCTACTTTCGGATATTCTCGGTACAGACGACGATATAGTCAACAAGGGCATAGAAAACGAAGCGGAAAGGGATATACTCCGAAACGCCGTGGCAGAGCTCGGTGCCCGTGAAAGAGAGATAATGGAAATGCGTTTTGGACTTATAGACGGCAAGGAAAAAACACAGAAGGAGGTTGCTGACAGTATCGGAATATCCCAGTCCTATATATCAAGACTAGAAAAAAAAATAATAAAAAAGCTCCGCGTAAAGATAGAAAGCGTTTCGTGACAGCCAGCAGTCCACAAGCTCAGGACCAGCCATAAAGAAGTATATTCTTCTTTATGGCCTTTTTTGTAGTACGCACTCCTATAAGAAAGGAAAAATCGGACATTTTTTCATTCAAAACCTATTGAATATCGAAAATACAACTAGATGGACTTTCCTAACGTTTTGATATAAAAAAGGAGATGACAGTGCATGCTTTAAATACTCCTCTCTCACTCCTCGGCAGGAAAGCTGAAATACTTAACTATCCACTTTTTTGACGTATACTATTGTAAAAAAAGCATTTTTGTGATATAATAATTTTAAATGTATCTTTTTATCAGGAGTCACTATATGAAAAAATGGAACGTCGACAGACCCAACAGAAAAACGATCTCAGCGCTCATGCTCGGCTGCAGCGTCACCTCACTAACGGCTGCTGCTCTTGCAGCCAAGGGGTATTCCTCCGCTGAGTCCGTAATAGAAAGCCTTAACACGGACGAGCTTTCTGATCCCTTTCTTATAAAAGATATGCAGCAGGCAGCTGATACCATAAATACAGCCATAGAAAACGGTGAACGTATATGCATTTACGGAGATTACGACTGCGATGGCATAATGTCTGCCGTCATTCTTTATTCCTATCTCCTTGAAGCAGGAGCTGACGTTACATATTATATCCCAGAGCGCTCAGAGGGCTACGGTCTCAACACCAGGGCAGCAGACGAAATTTCTGATGACGGCGTATCTCTCATAATCACTGTGGATAATGGTATATCGGCTATTGAAGAAGCCGAATACATATACTCACGCGGAATGAAGCTTGTAGTGACGGATCATCACCGTCAGGGCGAACAACTCCCCCGTGCGGAAGCTGTTGTGGACCCCTACAGGCACGATTGCGTCTCCCCTTTCAAGGATATGTGCGGCGCAGGTATTGCGTTGAAGCTGGTTGCTGCTCTTGACGGCGGCGACTATACAATGGCGCTGGAACAGTTCGGAGATCTCGCAGCTATAGCAACTGTTGCCGATATAGTAAGTCTTAAAGGCGAGAACCGTTTCCTTGTTTCCTACGGACTGGAGCTTATCAGCAACACAGACCGCCCTGCTCTTATGGCTCTGAAAGACATATGCGGACTTAACGACAAGCCCGTTGATACCCGGTCTGTAGGCTTCGGAATTGGTCCAAGGATAAACGCGGCAGGAAGATTCGGCTCCCCGAAAACTGCTGCGGAGCTTTTTCTCTGTGAGGACTTTGACGAGGCTCTAAAAATCGCAAATGAGCTTGACAGGCTCAATAATATGCGCAAGGACGAGGAAAACTCCATTATTTCCGAAATATACTCCATGATAGACAATAACCCTGGTATTATACGCGAAAGAGTTATATTCCTCTGCGGAAAAAACTGGCACCACGGCGTGATAGGAATAGTGGCCTCACGTATCGTCGAGCAGTTTGGCAAACCCTGCTTCATTGTATCGGAGACTGAGGGCGAGCTGAGAGGCTCCGCCCGTTCCTTCGGTGAGTTCTCCGTATTTGAAGCACTGACCGCTGTCTCAGAGACTCTTGAAAAATTTGGTGGTCACCCCGGTGCAGGCGGCTTCACCGTAAAGATTGGAATGGCGGAACGCTTTCATCAACTTCTTGAAAAGTATGCCTTCGATAATCATAGGGTAATGCCGGTATTAGAGCTTTCTGCCGACAGTCCGGTATCACCTCAGGAGCTTGATATTGAAAATATAAAGGGACTGGACGTTCTTGAGCCTTTTGGTACTGACAACGAAAAGCCTCTTTTCTATATTGAAAATGCTCAGATACTAGATATAGTACCACTTTCAGACGGTGCTCACACAAAACTGCGTGTAAAGACCGGATATACTCAGACCGACGCTTTGATGTTCAGGAAGTCTCCCACTGAGCTCCCTTTATCCAAAGGAGATGTATGCAGCATGATAGTTTCCCTCGGAGTAAACGAGTTTCGCGGCACTGTCTCACCCAATATTATTATAAGCGATATCCGTCCACAGCCCTTTGATCAAAGCAAATATTTCGCGGCTATGAATGCATTTGAAGCCTTTATGCGCGGCGAAGAACTTCCTCAGAACTACTATCCGAGCATGGAACCCTCACGTGACGATGTCGTAAAGATATACAAGTCTATACCCGACAGAGGTATTAATACTGACACGCTCTATATCAGAATCAGCGACAAGAATATAAACTACTGCAAATTCTGTATTTCTGTTGAAGCTCTAAGACAGCTCGGACTCGTCAGCGTTTCATGCGCCGGCTCAATGATAAAAAGGATCAGCGTAACTCAAAAAGCCAATCTGGACTCGGCTCCCGTTCTTGTTTCGCTCAGTAGCAGGCTCGGTAAAAGCCATAAATAAGGAGAATAGATATGACAGATGACATGAATGTATCAAATCTCACACATCATGAGGTCGAAGTCCCGATACCAGAATCGGCACTCCCTAAGGACCCCACTGATTTTCTCAATGATATCCCCGATTTCAAGGACGATTACACCATTGAGAAGATAATACAGAAAATACTCACTGACGATAAGCAGTACGATTTGAGCAAGATCATTTCCGCTTATGAATTCGCCGCAAAAGCTCATGAGGGACAGACACGCTCCTCAGGTCAGCCATATATCACACACCCATTAGCCGTATCCTATACACTCCTTGAGCTTGGCATGGATACAGATACTATCTGTGCAGCTTTGCTCCACGACGTAGTAGAGGATACAGACGCCACTCTTGACGATATAAAGAAGCGTTTCGGACAGGACGTTGCCTTGCTCGTTGACGGAGTCACAAAGCTTAGCAAAATCCCCATCTCCAGCAAGGAGGAGCAGCAGGCTGAGAATATTCGCAAGATACTCCTTGCAATGTCTCAGGATATACGTGTAATGATAATCAAACTCAGTGACCGCCTCCACAATATGCGCACGCTGAAATATCGTCCTCTTGAAAAGCAGAGGAACACTGCGCTCGAAACAATGAATATCTACGCTCCTATCGCTCACCGCCTCGGTATCAGAGCCATGAAGGAGGAACTTCAGGATCTTGCTTTCCACTTTCTCGACCCTTATGCCTACTCAGAGATTGAAAATATACTCGAAAACAAGAAGGAGGAGCGCGAGGCGTTTATCGAGATAATCAAGAGCCGTATTGCCCAGCGCTTCAAGTCGGAAGAATTCTCTCAACCCCCACAGATAGACGGGCGTGTAAAGAGCATCTACAGCATATATCGCAAAATATTCATAGGTCACAAGGATATCGACGAGATATACGACAAATATGCTGTAAGAATAATCGTTACTACTATCGCCGAGTGCTACAACGTTCTCGGACTTATACACGATATGTTCAAGCCACTTCCTAATCGTTTCAAAGACTATATCTCAACACCCAAGAACAATATGTACCAGTCTCTCCATACCACTGTTCTCGGCAAGGAAGGCATCCCCTTCGAGGTTCAGATACGTACATGGGATATGCACGAAACCGCAGAATACGGTATCGCAGCCCACTGGAAGTACAAAGAGGGCATACAGGGCAAGGACAAAATGGAACACCGTCTTGCATGGGTGCGTCAGGTCATCGAAGCTCAGCAAACCTCCGATGACGTTGAGGAGATAGTCCGCATAATCAAAACCGACCTTGACCCGGAGGATATAGTAGTAATGACGCCAAAGGGTATGTCGGTGAGCTTGCCTATAAACTCTACAGTTATCGACTTCGCCTACCGTATCCATACTCAGATAGGTCATAAGACCGTAGGCGCAAAGGTGGACGGAAGGATAGTTCCGCTCGACTACAAGCTCCAGACTGGTCAGATATGCGAGATAATCACCAGCAAGGACCCGGAAAAGGGGCCCAACCGTGCATGGCTTAACATAGTACAGACCAACGAAGCCCGTTCAAAGATACGTTCATGGTTCAAGAAGGAAAGACGCGAGGAGAATATCATTGAAGGAAAGACTCAGCTTGAACGTGAATTCAAACGCCACAGAATAAACCTCAGGGAGGAGCAGTACACCGAGTTTCTGCAGGACGACTTTAAACGACACAACTGCGATACTCTTGAAGACTTCTACGCCTCAATAGGCTACGGAGGCATACTTCTCTCAAAGATGATGCCTCGCCTTAAGGACAAGTACGAAAAGCTCTACGAAAACGACGAAGAACCCTCGGTAGTTCCGCTCATCAAGCCAAAGCCCAATGGTAGAAGCAGTATAATACTAGACCAGATAGACGATATGCTGATAAAATTCGCTCAGTGCTGCAATCCCCTTCCCGGTGACGATATTATCGGCTTTATCACAAGAGGCTATGGTATCTCGGTTCATACCACCAATTGTACCAACTACAAGGCTGCCCTTGCCAGGAACATCCCTGATGAGCTTGACCGCTGGGTGGAGATACAATGGACAGACAACAGCGATACACAGCTCCAGACAAGCTTCGAGGTCACAGCTACAGACCGCGTAGGACTTGTATACGACATTTCCGCAGTACTCCTCGAAGCCCGTGTACCTATAGTTCACTCCGCTTCAAGAGTGCTGAAAAACGGCAATGCGCTGTTTGAAGGTACTATAGTTATATCCAGCACTGAGCAGCTCAAGAACCTCTTTGAGAAGCTCAGAAAGATAAAGGGCGTCATTTCTGTGGAAAGAGCCGCTATTTAAGGAGAATACAAATGAAAATACACCATTTACAGCTCGGACCTCTCCGTTCAAACTGTTATGTAGTCGAGACTGCTCCTGGACGCTGCGTTGCAATTGATATTGGCGGTGACAGCAGACTACTCCTAGAATTCCTGAAAATGAAAAAGCTCCGACTTGAAAAGATACTACTTACTCACGGTCATTTTGATCACATCGGAGGCGCTGAAGAGGTGCATCAAGCTACGGGAGCTGAAATATATATCCACGAGCTTGACGCTCACATGCTTACAAGCGCAGCAGACTCTCTCGCTTCAAGTATGTCCTTCATCAAATTCATACCTGTCACCGACTGGACATGTATCTTCGGTGACTGCTACATCAACGACGGTGAATGCTCCTTCAGAGTTATTCATACTCCCGGTCATTCTCGCGGAAGCGTATGCTATGTCTGCGAAGATGTTATTTTTTCGGGAGACACCCTGTTCTGCTGCTCCGTCGGCAGGACCGATTTCCCTGATAGCAGCACGGCTGCTATGTCCTATTCACTGAATACTCTCTATCACCTTGAAGGAGATTACAAAGTACTGCCGGGGCACAACGAAAGCACTACTCTTGATTATGAACGTGAAGCAAATCCGTATATGAAACAGTTCAGAGGAAAAAATGACGACTGATAATACCAAAATGCCGATAATTCTCATCGGCAATTCTTTTAAATACGAGATAGAAGCCACAATGAAGCTCTTTTTCAGCACGGCTCACTACACCTTCGGAAGCTCACGTGATGATATAACAGGAGATGAGTATGTTATTGCAGAAGTCTCCGGAGACGAAAGGACAATAACCGCTGAAGTAAAGCTCGACGGCGAGGAAACGGTGACAAGAAGCGCCACTACTGACGAGCCCTCTGAAAACGAGCATGAGCTTTGTAGGCTTATCTTCCATATACTCTGTGAAAAGACAGGCATAAGACCGCCATGGGGGCTTATGACCGGAATACGTCCCGTAAAAAAGGTCATTGAGCTTATGGAGCATGGACTTTCTAGGGAAGAAGTATTCAAAAGGCTGTCTGACAGATATGAGGTCACTGAAAAGAAGCTACAGCTGGCCTATGATACAGCCATAAATCAGCTCCCTATAGTCGAAAAGATAGACAGCTCGGCTGTAAGCCTTTACGTTTCCATCCCTTTCTGTCCTACACGGTGCAGCTACTGTTCCTTCGTATCACATTCAATGGATTCTGCCATGAAGCTCATGCCAGAATACGTTTCGGCGCTATGCCGTGAGCTCGAAATACTTGGAAATATCGTAAAAGATACCGATACAAAGGTGGATACCATTTACTTTGGAGGAGGTACTCCTACCTCACTGTCAGCACAGGACCTGAAAACAATTATGGAAGCAGTTGATAAAAACTTCGATATCGCAAGTATCCGCGAATACAGCGTTGAAGCAGGCCGCCCCGACACCATAACTGAAGAAAAGCTCAGGGTAATAAAGGAACTGGGCGCAGACAGGATCTCCGTAAATCCTCAAACACTTAACGACGAGGTGCTGAAGGTCATCGGCAGAAGGCACTCCGGCGAGGACTTTATCAGAGCATTTGAACTTGCAAGAAAGATAGGCTTTGGCAACATCAATACAGATCTTATAGCAGGTCTTCCAACAGAGTCCGCGGATAGCTTCCGCAAGACCCTTGACAGAATAATCGAGCTTGATCCGGAAAGTATCACCGTCCATACTCTTACAATAAAGCGTTCCGCAACCCTATTCGCAGGCGGGAATGAAAACTGCTCAAATCCTGCCGCCAAAATGGTGGACTACAGCATACCAGTTCTTATGTCTCACGGATATCTGCCGTACTATATGTATCGTCAGAAGAATACCGTGGACAACCTTGAAAACGTAGGCTACTCGAAAAAGGGCTTCGAGAGCTATTACAACATCTTTATCATGGACGAAACTCAGACGATTCTCGGCGCAGGCTGTGCGGCTTCCACGAAGCTCCTCTATGAAAACAACAGGATAGAGCGCATACATAATTACAAGTTTCCTTACGAATACATACGTAGCTTCGACAAGCTCATGGAAAAGAAAAAGGAGGTGGCAGAATGCCTGAAAAAAATCAAGTTTTTAAGGCTGAGATAACAGGCATGACCTCCGAGGGAAACGGCGTATGCCGCATTGACGGCATGGCCGTCTTCGTTCCAGAAACAGCTGTGGGAGACCTCTGCGATATAAAGATTGTTAAGATATTGAAAAGCTATGCATTCGGTATTGTCGATAGGCTGATAAAGCCCTCCCCCGACCGTAAAGAGGATAACTGCCCCGTGTATAAAAAATGCGGTGGCTGTTTGTTCAGACATATCTCCTACGAGGCGGAATGCCGTATCAAAAGTAGTATAGTAAACGACGCTTTTGAGCGTATAGGTGGGCTTTCTCCCGTATTTGAGGACCTTCTCTCTGCCGAGGCTGTGAGTAGCTACAGAAACAAGGCTCAGTATCCCCTTGCCGCTGTTGACGGAAAAGCTGTCTGCGGTTTTTTTGCTCCGCGGAGCCACAGGCTCGTACCTGTAACGAACTGCGCATTGCAGCCTCTGGTATTCAGCAGCATACTTGAAGCTGTCCTTGACTATATCAATGAAAAAAAGCTGACTGTTTACAGTGAAGAAACAAATACAGGCATAATACGCCATATCTATTTACGTCGCGGAGCCCACTCGGGCGAGATAATGGTCTGTCTTGTGGTACGCAAGGACATATCACGTCAGCTTTCAGCACTGTGCAGAATACTCACGGAACGCTTTTCAGATATCCAAAGTATAGTTATGAATATAAATCCGAAGAAGACAAACGTTATTCTCGGCGACAAATGTATCACTCTCTGGGGAAGCAATAACATAACCGACACTATGTGCGGTAATACCGTTAGGATATCTCCCCTTTCCTTCTATCAGGTGAATACCCTACAGGCAGAAAGGCTCTACGCAAAAGCTCTGGAGTATGCTGCTCCTGACAAAAGCGATGTTATCGCCGACCTTTATTGCGGCGCAGGTACTATCGGTCTTTCAATGGCAGGAAAAGCCGCAAAAATAATCGGCGTTGAAATAGTTCCTCAGGCTGTTGAGAATGCAAAGACAAACGCTGAACTGAACAATATCACAAATGCAGAGTTTTTCTGCGGAGACGCAGGAAAGGTATTCGGAAAGCTCAGAAAACAGGGTTGCAAGCCGGATATCATAGTGATTGACCCTCCGAGGAAGGGCTGTTCATCTGAGACTATTGACGTTATAGCAGAAGCGTCTCCGCGAAAAATAGTGATGATTTCCTGCAATCCAGCGACTGCTGCCCGTGACGCAAAGCTGCTATCGAAAAATGGCTACAGCGTTAAAAAGGTATGCGGAGCTGATCTCTTTCCGAGAACTGGGCACGTTGAGTGCGTAGTTTTGATGTCACGGCAGAAATCATAAAATGCCGATTTATCGCGGATAATTGGCATTTTGCAGTTCAGTAAACAACCAAAATAAGCACTCATTTTCTGTATGCGGGAACACGTAATATCACCTAAAGAGATACAGACAGCATTTCGGCGCACTCGCGATATAAACAGTCTTTTTAAGCACTCGATTTTTTGTGCTTAAAACTGCTGTTTGTAACTTTTAAGTGTGTAGAAATGCTGTCACTC
>JAGCWY010000065.1 GCA_017961625.1 Ruminococcus sp.
CGTAAGAGTCGACGCGAACCTGAAAGAACGGGAAACCCATGAACTTGCGGACGCAGTAAATCATATGGCTGCATCCCTTGAGGAACAGGAGTATCTGAGGAGGCAATTAACCGGAGATATCGCGCATGAACTCAGGACACCCGTCACAAACATTTCATCTTATATGGAGATGATGATTGAGGATGTGATGGAGCCGACGCAGGAAAGACTGAAAAGCTGTTATGATGAGCTTTCCCGTCTGTCCGGACTGATCACTGATTTGGAACGGCTGGAAAGTGTAGAGTCTGGCGGAATTAATCTGAACAAGGAAGACGTGGAGCTTCTTAGTCTGTCTGAGACGATCCTGCAAGGCTTCGAAACCGGGATTCATGAAAAAAATATCGACGCAAGAGTCTCAGGAGAGGAAGTGCATATATGTGCTGACCGGGGAAGGCTCTCCCAGGTGATCGCCAATTTGTTATCGAATGCCCTCAAATATACGGATGAAAACGGCAAAATCACTATTTCTGTAAAAAGGAAGAAAGACATTGCGGAACTTGTCGTGGAGGATACGGGTATCGGTATTTCCAAAGAGGATAGGGAGCGCGTATTTGAGCGCTTTTACAGGACGGACAAGTCAAGGGCAAGAAAAACCGGCGGGGCAGGGATAGGCCTTTCCATAACAAAGGCAATCGTGCTCTCCCACGGGGGAACGATTCATTGTGAGAGCGAACCTGACACAGGCAGCAGGTTTATCGTGACATTGCCGGTTGGCCAGCAGTGAGGATATGAAAAATATGGATATGAATGAAGGTAAGCTTACCAGTGAGCTTCAGGAAAAATTAAATAAGCTGGAAGATAATATCAGGGAACTTGGCTCTGTTGCCATTGGATTTTCAGGCGGAGTGGATTCATCGTTTCTGCTTGCCGTGGCACATAATGTCCTTGGCGAAAATGTAATCGCAGTGACAGGAGCGGATGCCTCCGTGCCCGAGCGTGAATTAAAGGAAGCAATTCAATTTTGCAGTGAGAGGAACATACAACATGTTATCTGTAAAGTTGATCCGCTAAAAGAAGAAGGCTATCGTCATAATGGTCCCGACAGGTGCTATTTCTGCAAGCATGGAATTTTTACAGAAATAAAAAAGATCGCCGATGCGAATGGCATATCATTTATGGCAGAAGGCTCAAATATGGATGATATCGGTGATTACAGGCCGGGTCTTAAGGCGGCAGCAGAGCTGTCTGTGAGGAGCCCTCTTCGCGAAGCCGGCCTTTACAAGCAGGATATACGCCTGATTTCAAAGGCGATGGGACTCCCGACATGGAGCAAGCCGGCATATGCGTGTCTCGCATCAAGGTTTGTATACGGAGAAGAGATCACAGAAGAAAAGCTCCATATGATCGACAGGGCTGAGCAGTTCCTCATTGAGCAGGGCTTTTTTGAAGAACGTGTGCGGCTTCATGGAAAATTGGCGCGGATAGAGGTACCGGCGAGGGACATCGAACGACTTGCCTCTGATAAAGTCAGAGAAGCTGTTTATAAGAAATTTAAGGAGATAGGATTTTTGTTTGTGACGATCGACATGCAAGGCTATCGCTTGGGAAGCATGAATGCAACTATCAAATAGATTGGCGCATACTCTTGGTGATACAAAATCGATAAAGATTTTAGGAAAGATAAAAGAGATTCAATCATGCAGAAGAGCAGGAAGTCTATTGGGAATATGAACATGATGCACATGTGTTGCTGCATGTGCTGTTCTTGGTATGCAAATCTTCCGGATAGGTTTTCATTGGTATGAATGATAGGCGATAAGTGTAAATATCATTTTGTCATTAAGCTGCCGGGAGATTCGAAAAGTATCTTCCGGTTTTTTATGTAGAATGAAAGATTGGATGCCATGGCCCAAAGGGTGAGCAGGGTTTCATACACACTCGATGTCGACACGCCGCATTATGAGAAAAAGATAGCAGATTTACAGAAGCGTCTGGATTCTCAGTATGATACAATATTTGAGGTGGAACAGAACATTGCAACGGTAAAAGCACAGGTAATGGAGCTGAAAAAGAGCAATCTTTCCGAAGATAGCAATAAAGGACGCTTGGAGATACTTTCAAATGATAAAAAGAGAACCGTCCCTGTCATAAAGAGGTACACTTTAATGAAAAAAAACGTTGAAATAAAAGGCGCAAGAATTCACAATCTGCGGAATATTGATGTTACTATTCCCAAAAATAAACTAACTGTAATTACCGGGGTTTCAGGAAGCGGAAAATCCAGTCTTGCTTTTGATACTCTTTATGAAGAAGGCCGTAAGCGATACCTTATGTTTTCCGGTACTCAGCTTATGGTGGAAAGTGAATTTTCTGTTGATGATATCAGGGGGCTGTCCCCAACAGTTGCAGTTGAGCAGCGGATTATCAGACAGAGTAATCCTCGAAGTACAGTTTCTACACGCACAC
>JAGCWY010000066.1 GCA_017961625.1 Ruminococcus sp.
CATTCCTGCATTCATAATCTGATATATGAGAAAAATCCAGCAATACTGACAGGCTTGTATAAATCCGCCTCCTTTGTGATACAGGCACTATGGTATCTGCAATCAGGAGAATATATCGCACATTCTCAGGAGCTTGTCTGCAAAGTTGTAGGCAACGAAAAAGATATTATCTCTGCTTATATACAGATAAAAAACAGCGGCGTGTCAGATTTTGAAAGACTGTCAGACCTTATCTTTACTTGGGCGAAAAAACAGTTAAATCACCTGAACGAATGTATTTAAAAGCATATTCCGATATAAGGAGACTACTATGATCGAAACAGAACACTTGAAAATATACCCTGCCTCAAAAGAGCAGATGGAAGTATTTATAGAAACACAAACGGTTGATGTCCTTAAAGCTGCGTACACCGAAATGCTGAACGGTTGCCTTGATCATTCCGAACAGTGGGATTGGTATGCGATATGGATGATAGAACTGAAAGACGGAACGCATATTGGTGAATTGTGTTTCAAAGGACTTTCTCCTGATGGTATCGCTGAGATAGGATATGGTATAAACGATGAGTATCAAGGATATGGCTATGCAAGCGAAGCCTTGAAAGCAGTATCTGAATGGGCTCTTAAACAGCCGAATGTTACAGCTCTGGAAGCCGAAACAAATGAAGATAATATATCTTCAAAACGAGTGCTTGATAAGTGCGGATTTGTTCCTAACGGAACGATCGGCGAAGAAGGTCCGAGATATACACTAAAAAACATATGATAGAAGTAAGATATAATGAATAACATATTTCACTATATTTCACCCCTCGGCGGTATCACCCTCGCTAGTGACGGCGAAGCACTGACAGGACTATGGTTCGACGGGCAGAAACACTATCCAAATAAACTTGTTGAAGAAAGAACCAAGGCGGAGATGCCTATATTCACGCAGACCTGCACATGGCTCGATATTTATTTCAGTGGGAAGGTTCCCGATTATACTCCGCCGATCAGTATTCACACAACACCGTTCCGCAAGGCTGTATATGATATACTTCTGACTATACCTTATGGACAGACTATGACCTATGGTGGAATCGCACGTATCCTTGCAGAACGACAAGGAGTTGAGCGTATGTCAGCGCAGGCAGTCGGCGGTGCTGTCGGACATAATCCAATCGGAATTATCATTCCATGCCACAGAGTAGTGGGGACAGACGGAAGGCTTACAGGATATGCAGGCGGACTGGATAAAAAGATAGCTCTGCTGAAACTTGAGAAGTACGAAATATAATGTAAAAGGCAGCCGTAATGGCTGCCTATCTTATCTGTTTCTGCTTAATATACAAGGTTACTGTACCCACAAATGGAAAAAAATTCATCATTTGTTATCTTTCACTTTTGATATATTCAAGGAATTTCCACGCCGCATCCGAATAAAACGGCATTCAGATAGGATCTGATTATACGATAAGAACCGTCTCCCTTAAAGTCCAACTGTGGAATGAAAAGAGTACCAACAAAGAACGGGTGTCCTTTAACTTCAAATCCTCTAGTATATCCGTCTTCGTTTTGTGCTATGGCAGCAATCATATTACTATTTAAAAATATACTGTGATAGGCTTCATTAAATCCGTAATTACAACGGTATTCTCCGACAAATCTGTCAATACCTATTGATTGAGCCATGATTGAATCAGGATTTGATATCTTCAGTTGTTCTTTCTTATATACAAGAGAACACGGCAATCTTGCTATTACGGCATCTGAACATTCTTCATTGTTTTCTTCGGTGTCTGCTCCATACAGGCCTAACACATTACGTGCAAACTCAACGACCATATGTTGAAAACCGGCACAAGTCCCTAGTGAAGGAATGCCGTTCTCTCTCGCAAATTGCATTGTCGTCAGAACGTTCTTTGCATTCCTATAAGGGCTTCCCGGTGAGAACCAGAAACCATCAAACGATTTTAGATGTTCCGCGGAAGTGTCCAATTCATCACTCATGATCCATTGAACTTCAAGTTCAACTTCTGATTCCTCTGATATATCTTTTATTGAATCCAATATGCGACAATGGCTTTCTTCTTTAGGATTATAGTCACCAATAACAGCTATTCTTTTCATTTGTACCTCATATATTCATACGCAACTATTAATCATTCTTATTCTTTTATCAAAGCATACATCTGTCAGAATCCCATAGCAGTCTTTGTTTCTTGCATTTTATCTGTTCCCAGCAGTTCTTCCAGAAGCATGAATGCCACAGCAGGTCCTGTTTGCGGACAGTATGAGGTTATGATATTATCGCTCCTGACAACAGGCTCGTTCACAACTATTGCACCGTACTCAGCGAGCTGCTTCTGGCGATGCCCGTTGTTCAGATGATATGTTGTTGCTCTCTTGCCTTTCAGTATGCCGCTGTTTCCGAGTGCCAGTGCAGCAACGCAAATCGTGGCTATCATCTTGCCCCTGCCGTTGAATTCTTTGATCAGTTCGACAGCTTGATCTGAAAATGCGTCCTCATAGAATCCATACTCTTCAAAACCTCCGGGGATAGCCAGTGCGTCATAATCGTCGATGCAAACATCATTCATCAGGATATCAGGATTGACTGATACTCCGAAAGTGCTTGTGATAGTCTTTTGCAGAGCACATGTAAAGACTTCGACACCAGCCCAGCCCATAATATCAACAAAAACACTTGCTTCCATTGTTTCAAAGCCTTTTGCAAGAAATAACAGTACCCTCATTTTAATTCCTCCGTTACAGATCACTGTAAAACAAAATCTATCAGAGGTTTGATATTATCCTTATCTCTGAAATCAACGGGCGTGTCATAAGCATCGAGCATTCCCTGCTCGTCTTCGGTGCGCTCTTTAAGCTTCTGCAAACGCACTTTAAGCATTTTCATAAGTATCTTATCTCCGGCAGTCAACTTGCTGAAATCAAAACCGCCTCTGAGATAAAAATGTCCTATTTGTTTTTGCTGTTCAGCGGTCAGCACCTTTTCCCAGAACGGCTGCATCTCATGCTCTCTGCCGGGATTTGATCCTACCGCAAACAGGACTATCTTCTTACCTGACAGCTTGTCAAGATTTTTTGTGATAAGCTTTACGCCGTTGAATCCGCCTGCATACATTCCGCCTCCGTAAATTATCGTATCATAACCGATAATATCGGAAAGCTCAGCGTTTTCTTTAATGTCGCAGCCAAGCTCCTGTGCTAACCACTCAGCGTATGTTTTGGTGTAACCAGATTTTGACTTATAAGCAACTATCGTTTTCATATTATTCTCCTTCTACGATTGCTTTATATAGCTTTCCGGCGAGTATTGCCGCATATATCCACAGCAGAGTGAATATAGCAGATTTTGTAATGATGATCGGTATCGTAAGATCAACTCACGAAATGGATAAAATGTGTATCGTTCCGGATTTACGCATCATTTTCCTCTTTCAGCTCATTCAGCCTGTTGCAGAGTTTATCAAGTGCCGTGCAGTAAACTCGCTGTTCCTCTTCTGTCAGGCAATCGAACAGCTTATACACGAATTGAATGTTCTGATCTGATTTTTTTGTCCGGATATGATTAGCCGCTTCAGTCTTGACAAGCCTTATTGCACGCTTGTCTTTTTTGTCGGGAACGACCTCCAGAAAGCCCTTATCTACAAGGCGATCAACTATCTGTCTCATACTCTGATGTGTAACGCCGGAAAGCTCAGACATCTGCTTGAGCGTTGGTGGCTCGGGAAACGCCTCTATCATTGCAATAGCAAGCCATTGTTTGGCGGTAATATCCACAAGTCCGTTATCCATTATAGCCTGAAGCCTGTTGGAACAGATAAAGATGTTCACAAATGCAATAATTCTCGGATCCATGTGTTCAAAATCGTACATAGTAAACCTCTTTCGAATATATGTAATATACTACCTATTATATGCAGTATACTACATATTTTATAATTTGTCAATAGCGATTTTGATTTTTCATTAATTTCTCAAAACGTATTGACAAAATTCTATATGTACGATATAATATAGAAAAACTTCGATGTGAGGTGAGAACGTGGAGCTTTCAAACAAGCAGATCACGGTAATATTCAAAGCCCTGTGTGATGAAAACAGAGTTCAGATATTCAGAATCCTGCAAAACGGCGAACTATGCGCCTGTCATCTCCTTGAGGAGCTTCACCTGAGTCAACCGACACTCTCTCACCATATGAAGGTGCTCTGCGACAGCGGACTTGTGGTCGGCAGGAAAGAGGGCAAGTGGATGCACTACTCTATTTCGCAGGAAGGTGCTAAGATTGCTATGGACTGCCTGAAAGAGATCACGGCAGTAAATGAAAACGATTGTAATTGCTGCAATAAATAAGCCGTATGACCATACGGCTTAAAATAATATCGTCAAATTGATATATCTAAATATAACTATCGGAGGAAATGAAAATGGATAATGTTTCAAAAGCAGTACAGTATTATGAAAATGGCTATATGTGTTCGCAGGCGGTATTTGCTGCGTTTGCGGAGGAGTTCGGCATTACCGAAAAACAGGCATTCCAGATAGGTGCTTGTTTCGGCGGAGGAATGTGCAAGGGAGAAGTCTGCGGTGCGTGTACGGGTGCGCTTATGGCGCTCGGAATGAAGTACGGACAGTTCGACCTCAATGATACAGCTAGCCGTGCCAAAGGCCGTGATATGGCAGTTAAGTTCCTTGATGAGTTTGAGAAGCGCAAGGACTCGTATATCTGCCGCGATATCCTTGGCTGTGACCTCAGGAATGAGGAAGACAGGAACAAAGCAAGGTCAAACGGACTGTTCAGAACCCTCTGCCCCGAAATGGTAAGAACTGCGGCAGAGATAGTTGCAGAAATGCTCGGAGGTGATGAAGAATAGTGTGGGACTTTATCCAGGATGAGATATTCGGCATGAAATGGCTGAACAGGCTTATCGGCTCATTGCTGAACTCCTGCGGACTTGATACCGAAAGCAAGCTGGGCGGCAGTCTGCAATTCTTCATCTATGATACGATAAAAATTATGGTGCTGCTTGGTGTTCTTA
>JAGCWY010000067.1 GCA_017961625.1 Ruminococcus sp.
AATAAACTGACAAATCTGTATTGAAGCTGTAAAGCGAAGGAGGTTAAGTATGATCCTTTTTTTGACAGGCAACACGTTCAGAGACAGAACGGGGTGCGAAGATAAATCCGAGATGATTCCTGACAACCATTTAATAGATGAAATGCAGAAAATGTTTCCTGATCCGTGCCGTGCGCTTTACTTCAGCGACGGCCCCGACGACTTCGAGTTCAACGATTTTATCGCCAACGATACCAAAGATGGCTTTGAGTATTCGGGATTTCAGTTCGAGAGCTTTATCTGCGTGGACGATAGGAACGCTTCTCGGGCAAAAGAGCTGATTCAGGAAGCGAATTTCATCATTCTCGGCGGCGGACACACGCCGTCGCAGAATCGTTATTTCAGGGATATCGCGCTTGGTGATCTGCTGAAAGACTATGACGGTGTCATTTGGGCAATCAGCGCCGGAAGCATGAACTGCGCTGAAACCGTTTATGCCGCCCCCGAGGAGGACGGTGAGGCGGTCGATCCCGAGTATAAAAGATTCCTGACCGGGCTCGGTCTCACAAAGACAACGATCTTGCCACATTATAACTATTGGAAAGACAGAACCCTGGACGGCCTCAACTATATCAACGAGATAATATTGCCTGACAGTATGGGGAGAACTTTCTGTTACATTACGGACGGCAGCTACATACTGGTTAAAGACGGCATTGAGGAACTAAGAGGTGAGGCGTACATCGTACACAACGGTAAGATTAAACAGCTCTCTGCAAATGGTGACAGCGTTTTGCTGTGACATATATATGCTGTCATAAAGATGGCAAAACGAAGGTGATAAATTCGGATCTGCGGAGGTGTTCAGCGAATGAAAAAAGATGTTATCACGTTAGAAAAGATCACTTATAAAAATTATGTGAAAGTACTATTTGGGTTGAATGTAAACAGGAAACAAAAGGAATTCGTAGCATCCAATATGTGCTCTTTAGCGGAAGCATATGTCGCTTTGACGAACGGTTATCCTCCTTATCCTTTCGCCATATGCCGTAACGGCAAACCTGTTGGCTTTTTGATGATCGGCTGCGGGGCCTCTGAAGAAGAAAGAGAAGAAGGAGATCCGGATTTCATTTTTGACAATTATTGCATCTGGAGACTGATGATCGATAAAAGATATCAGGGCAGAGGATACGGAAGAAAAGCAATGGAGCTGGCTTTAGAGTTCATTCGAACCTGGCCAAGCGGTAAAAAGAAGTATTGCTGGCTGAGTTATGAGCCTGAAAATGAAACAGCAAAGAAGCTGTATGCTTCATTTGGTTTTGTCGAACAGCCTCAATACTTTAAGGATAAACCCGGAGAAGAGATGCCCGCTATCCTGGAATTATAATAAAAACTAAATGAATTCCAAATGAAGCATGGGAAGGATTTATAAGGGATACTGACAAATTCCAGTTTGTCAAGGCACCTGTTGGTAAGAAAACTCGGAAGTTAAACTTACAAAGCTATAAGCATGAGCGCCTCTTCTGAGGTGCTTTTTCGTATCAAAAAAGGAACTCCCGCGCGGGAGCTCCGGGAAGGTTATGTGCTTACCTGATAGTATAGACCTTTATGACCATCATAGGTGTTTTCAAACAGGATAAGACCGACGTTGCTGTATACCGAATAGCTGCTTATAGCTTATAAGGTGAAAAAGTTATTCTTTAGCATCTCTTTCCCAGTCTTCAGACAGGAGGACCAGGCTGATGCCGCATGCGGGCGCGCTTTCGCCATGAGCCTTGTTTTTCAAGGCTTGCAATAGTATACTTATCGGCGGCAGCCGAATATACCCGGATGTTCCCCCAAAGCGAGAGACCGCTGTAACGCATGAGGAAACTGAATGAAACAGGATAAATATACTCCTATAATTGCCGTATTGTGGATTTTAATGGTATGTGTTCTCCATATCGTATTATTTCGGGCAAAAGTGAATATGGATATTCCGATAATCCAAAGATTATTGTTCGTTCTCGCGGCGGTTTTAGTCACGCTCCCTTTGCATGAACTGATTCATTTCCTGTTTATGAAAATATTCCGTATGGAGGACGCCAGAATTGAAAGGGCCAAAGATCCGCTTGGCCTGCCTTCATTGAGGGCGATAGCA
>JAGCWY010000068.1 GCA_017961625.1 Ruminococcus sp.
CACCGTCTATGCCGACGATAACAGCAGGACCGAGTATACCGACACCTGCAACAGTCGAAGCGGAGAGATTGACCGTCATTCCTTTCAGCAGTCCTTCCTCGTTGACTATCATCGCGACCTTCTGCGGTACGAGCGTGAGGCGCTCGATGTAACCCTCGACTTCCTTCTGCAAGGCTTCAAGCGTGTTGTCAATATCTATCTCTGATACTGTCACGCCTACGAGTTTCAGTGCTTTCATTCGTCGCTCCTTCCTGTAAGCATATCAATCATCTTCGTGAGCTCAGCCTTGAGATAGTTGATTTCATCATCAATGCCAGCTCTCTGTCTCACTAAGCTGTCAATGCGTTCGTTCAGCTCTGCGAGTGGAGACTTTTTCTCTGCGTTCGCAGGCTTCTTGTGTGGCTTGTGCTTAACGCCGTGAGGGATGCGGGGCTTCGCAGCGCCCTTCAAGCTCCGCAGGTCAACGCCCTGAGCCTTGAGTATGTCCTTGATTTTCTCCTCTGAACAGCAGTTCAGGTCAGCACATATCGTTATCTGTCCGCGCTGGTCCTTCGCCTGCATAACGTTCATTACTACTTCGCCATCTGTCATTTGCATATTATTTCCCTCCATAACTGTTCTCTGTTCTGCTTGATTGTGGCTGCTCGCCGTGTCCGAGCATACGCCGCTTGTCTGAATGCCTCTCTGCGTTCCTCTGACTTTCGCTCTTCAAGGTCTATCGCCTCGGAAAGTGATACCAAAAAGAGATACACACTTAAAAAAAGCCCGATAGATGATAACGTTTCAAACATTTTTCATTCTCCTTTCAACTTAAGCCTGCCTCCCATGAACTCAGATATATCTATCTTCGCTTGACGGCAGAGCCTATATATTTCTTTGTACGTGAATGTCTCAGGCTTCTGTCTTCGTCTGCTGTACGCAGCCGCCGAGATTCCTGCGACCTGGCTCATCTCCTTGCATGACCTTCCGCATTCCAAAAGCCTGAGATTCTCAGAGAGCCGTGCGAGGTCTCTGTCTGTTTCTGATAGATACGTCTTAGGCATAGCTTACTCCCCCTGCTCGATTTCCCTATTTAGGGATTCTGTGCCAAAAAAAATATCGCAAATCTCAGAATTATCTATACTCAGCACAGCTCGAGTTCTATCGACTTCATCTATAGTAAACGGCCTTTCACCATTAAGACGTGAAGTCAGCGAATTCTGCGATATGCCAATCAATTTGGCATATTCGCCCTGAGTATATCCAGCTCTGATAATTGCGGCTCTTAAAAGATTCGGTTGTAACATTATGCCCCTCCCTTCTTCCCTTTTTCGGGATTTGTTAATTACATAATAACACATCATTTTTGATTTGTCAACCCTTTTTCGGGAAATTTTCTAAATAAATTATGAAAACTATTGCATTTTCGGGAATTTGGTGATATAATAAGCATACACTACTTAAAGGAGGTGTTCCTTAATGGCTAAAACATTAACAGATTTTGAAAGAATGCAAATTGAAGATGATATTAAAATATTAATGGCTGAACGCAGGCGGAGATTAAACGAAGTTATGCAAGACAAGCATATAACTTTAGTCGAACTTGAAAAGCTTACAGGTGTTGCAAAGTCTTCTATTCAACGATATCTTACTGGTGAGACCACAAAGATACCGATTGACTTTTTTGAAAAATTTGCAATGGTAACAAATACTCCGCTCGATTATGTCACTTGCTACGACAAACAAAAAAACACCTCGATAGGCGAATACCGAGGCGAATTTGAAGATTTATTAGCTTCGTTAAATGAACAACAACGTGAACAGGTAAAGCAGTATGCCAGATTTATTTCGGGAAGTAAATAGCTCCTGCTTCAATAAGTAAATCAATAATATACTGTATTTCCTCTTCTTTTGACATATTTCGCACATCCTTTAAAAAAATAAAAAAAGCCGCTATTAGTAAGACGTTTGGAGGTTAAGGATTCCATATAGTGTTGAGACTTAGCGGCTTTTTCTGTACTTAGTATACCAAGTAAATAGGTATAATTACAAGACAACCAAAGTATTATTTTAGTACAATAAAAGGAGGCCAAGAGGCCAATGGAAGTAACAACACTCAAGAAAGACACTGTTGAAAGACTCCGAAAAGTCAAAAAAGAAAAGGAACTAACTGTTTCATCAATTCTTGATATGCTCGAAAAGAAAGGTTATTATCTATCAGAAAACACTGTAAAACGAGTATTTTCTGAGAATGCAGACCCTGCAAGTTTCAAATACCGTGACACTATTGTTCCTTTGGCTGATGTTCTCCTTGACTTCTATGAAGACCAGAGCGGAACTGATGAAGTAGCTGCCCTGAAAGCCATGATTCGTGATAAGAATATGACAATATCAATATTAGTTTGTAAGAACGATGAGCTAAGATCTGACTATGATAAAAGAATAGCTCATCTCCAGAAGCAGATTGAGAGCCTTGAAAAACATCTCGAATGGAGAGAAAAGGTAGTTGAACGGAAAGATACAGTAATCGAGAAGTTAATTAATAAAGTGACAGGAGAGTGATTTTATGGGTAGAAAGCAAGCTCAAAATTATGTATATGAGGATAATCCAAATCCTAAATTTTGCAAAAAATGCCGCTATTGTAAACAAATAATAGATAAAAAAGCATCAGTATGCCCTTTCTGTAATAGAGCACAGCCAATAATTCCGCCCTGGGTATGTATTATTATTCTTCTCGCTATCGCTTCAATGTGTTGCTGTTTCTTTAAGCCTGGTGGAAATAAAGAAGATGAAGATAATAATAGTAGCATTTCTGAAACAAGAGTAGATTATGATTCACTGTCTCGTGAAGAACAGGCAGCTGAATCAGCAAAAATATTCTTGAATGCTCTTCCATATTCTCGTTCATCTATGATTAGTCAACTAGAACTAGACGGTTTTACACACGAAGAAAGTGAATACGGAGCTGATCATTGTGGTGCTAACTATAATGAAGAAGCAGTTGAAGCTGCTAAATTCTACTCATACGAAAGCAGAGATAAAATAACTGAATACTTAAAAGACGAAGGCTTTACAGATGAACAAATACAATATGCATTATCCGCTGTAAATAAGTGAGGTGATTCCATGAAAGCCCACCGCCTCCCCTCCGGCTCCTGGCGAGTCAAGGTCCAGGTAAACGGCAAGAGTTACTCCGTGACCGAGAGCACCGAAGACGAAGCTATCTATCAGGCAATGCTTATCAAGACCGGCAGAGTCAAGTTAGATGCTCCAGCTCAGACCGTCGGAGACTGCCTCGATGAGTACATCCGCTCAAAGGAGAATGTTCTCTCGCCTAAGACTATATATGTATACAAGCAGATTCGGAGCATCCACCTTGCCGAGATTGCTGACATTCCTGTTTCCGAGTTGACAAATCCTCAGATACAAGCTATGGTGAATAAGCTCGCTCTGCGAAAATCACCGAAGACAGTACACAACGCTCACAGCCTGCTTGTTTCAGTGCTCACCATATACGCGCCAGAGCTGAGAGTGCATACCACGCTCCCTAAGATTCCGAAAAAAATAAAACAGCTTCCATCTGCTGAAGAGCTGATGAAAGCTATTATAGGCAGTGATATCGAGCTTCCCTGTCTGCTCGCTCTCTGGCTCGGTCTCAGATTGTCGGAGATCAGAGGAGCGAAGAAGTCAGACATCACAGACGGAGTGCTGCTTATACATGATACTATTATCACTGTAGGCGGCAAGCACATCGAGAAGCATAACACCAAAACCGCAGAGAGCACACGCCTCCTTGTGCTCCCAGAGCATCTACAATCACTTATAAGCGCCCTTCCAGAAGACCAAGACTATTTGACCTTGCTGTCAGGGCAGGCCATTTACAAGCGATTTAAGAGACTTCTGAGAGATAACAACCTTCCTGATATGACCTTCCACGATTTACGCCACATGAACGCATCAGTTATGCTGGCTCTCGGAATCCCTGATAAATATGCGATGGAACGAGGAGGCTGGAGCTCTGATAAGGTTATGAAGTCAGTCTATCAGCACACCTTTACATCTGAACGGCAAAAGGTTGACGCTATGATAGACGATTATTTCAACGATATACTTTCCACGAAAGTTTCCACAAATAATCAGGAAAGCCGATAAATAGATAGTTTTTAGCATTTTACAGCGGGTTCGACCCCCGTTATCTGCTCCAAATCAAAATAAGCCGATATGCGGACATTTAACCGTATATCGGCTTATTTTTCGGCTTTTGTTTGTTTCATATTTGAAACAGCCGTTTCATTTTTGAAACGAAAAATAGCCTTTTCGAGACAAGAGTTTCCACGAAAGTTTCCACGGAATTATCTTTCTTCTGAATTAGACACGAAATCCCCTGCCATAAGACAGGGGATTTTTTTCAGTTCATTTCGTGCATAAGCTTCTCGATTTTCTTTTTTGACTGCTCGTCAGGAGCCTTGTTCATAAGCTCCTCGAGCTCTGAGCGAAAATCTTCCTTTGCGTCGGCTCTGCTGTACTCAGCATATCGCCCCATTCTGTCACGGTTAGCACCAGGACCGCGACCGCGACCGGAAGTACCGCCCTCATACGAGCCGCGATATGAACCACGATTCGAGGAGCCACCGTCCATAGAGGTCTCACCGTCGAAGTAGTATCTGCCGTCCCAGTAGTGCCCTGAGTAGCCCTTGTCCTCTGCCTCGATCATAGCGATCGTGGTCTTGACAGACTTGAGAGAGTGAGTGAGCTTATCAATGACTTCGAGGTCGCTCATACTCATTTTGCCGTTTGCGTTCTGGATCTTATTGTTATACTCGCTCAGCTCGATGTTGAGAGTCTCGCAGAGCTCATACAGTGTATCAAGTTCTTTCATCTTTATCCTCCTTTCAGGCGATACGATTTATCACAAGGTTTGCGTTCTGTACTTCGATAACCGGAGCAGGCGTTACTGTCGGGTCTGTTGTAGCCGGTACAGCTTCAACCGAGAGCGAGAAGCAACAGCCTTTCGGCACTCGAATGATTGCTGTTGATGTAACATTGCCGAACTCGTCAACGGCGGCAGGCGTGAAAATCGCTCTGCTTGTCGGTCGAGGCTCTCCGTTGACGGTGATTGCTATTGCGATAGGCGTTACTGTACCGCCTTCGGGTATAGCGATATTTCCGTTAAATGTTACCTGATAAGTAGCGAAGCACTGTCCGCAGGTGATACCTCTGAGAATAAAAATACCTGTCTCGTCCTCGTGATATACATATCCCTTGGTGCAAGGTATAGATGCTGTGAAGTTTACAGGAGCGTTCAGAGACACATCCTGCACTGCATTAGCAAGATATTCCGCAGCCATATCATCACCGCCTTACTCAGAATGTACCACAGCCGCAGCCTGTAGGTGCGCAGCAGTTAGGATTCTGAACAACGTATGCCGGAATAGCCTTCGGAGCGACATACTGCTCGACTTCGTTCGCAAGCGCTCTCTGACCTGCCTGAATTGTAGCAGTCTGAGCACTCTGTGAAGCTGCGAGCTGTGCCATTGAAAGCTGTGTGCGGAGATTTGCGTTCTCACGTCTCTCGGCTTCGAGACGGTCAGCGCAGAGATCGTCCTTGATAGACTGAATGCCTGCTGTGATAGCCGAGATAATGCCCTGTGTGTTCTGAGCCGCCTCATATCTGTCAGCGCAATTCTCCGTTGCTACCGTATACTTGAGGTCAGCTGTTGCCGCACGATTCTCGCAGCAGCAGTTTGCAAGCTGAGCCTGGAGAGATGTCAGACCTGCTGTATTTGCTGTCTGAGCTGCGAACGAGCGCTCGAGGTCGCTGATCTGATTGGTATACATCTGCTGAGCGAGTGCGTTCTGAGCACCGTTGACCGAAGCGTTTACGCCTGCGAATCCTGCGCAGAGGCTGTTCTGAACGTTTCCGAAGCCACCGCAAAGAGCGTTCTGAACGTCACCAAAGCCGGCTGTTACAGCGTTCGAGATATTGGATATCTGCGAGCTGAGCTGCTGATCGCGGAATCCGTCTGAGATGTGTTCGCTGTTATTAAGCCACGGATAGAGACCGAATCCGCCACACATATCAGCGCCTATCATCGCACCTGCTCCGCCCATACCGAAGCCGCCGAAGCCGCCCCAGCCACCGCCGAGAACGAGCAGAAGAAGTATCCAAGCCCAGTCACCGCCGAAGCCGAAACCGCCGCCCATACCGCCGCCGAAGCCGCCGCCATACATAGGCTGAACAGGCATAATGAGACCATTTCCGCCATTTCCATTTTCAAGAGCCATAAGCTCCTCCTTTCTCCCTCGAATTATGAGGGTAAGCGTTCGGGTCCTTTGCCCGAACGGTTTTTATTTATATCAAGGCTGTTGCCCTAATACCTACCGTCTGCCGAACATCTTCTGCATCATTTGTTGAGCCATACCGAGACGATTCTGCGGAACTCGACCGCTCTGCATAACGTACTGGAGCAGCGCTGTCGGGTTGTTTTCCATTCCGGCCGGAACGTTTATCCCCTGCTGCTTCATCAATGCCATTGCCTGCTCCCTCGGATTCTGATTGTTATTATTCAACGGGTTGCTCATTGCCTGTCAGCTCCTTCTCTATGCGCTCAATAATAGCTTTATACGGCTCAAATTCAGCCTTTGTTATGTACTCGGGTAATTTATCTTTATCAGCCGTAGGGGGCTGTTCCTGCGGCTTCTGAGGGCTCTGAGCGTTCGTCTCGTCTACGAGCCGGAAGCGTCTGAAAACAGGAGCGTCAAACTGAGACATTCCCTGCGATTTTGTGTAAACAAAAGGAGCATTGTCGTCAATAAAAGTCATTGAATTGCCGGGTGCGACGGACCACTCCCGAGCCTGAGCCTCGGTCTGAACGTGAATGAAGCCGCTCGGCTGTTGCTGTTGCTGCTGAAGTTGCTGATAATAAGGATTGAAGCCTGCCGGATAGAAATTCATATTATACGCTCCTCTCAAAGCAGTAAGCCACGGTCTCGCCTGACGAGTCCCAGTTGTCGAGAATCAGCCCGTCACGGACGCAGACTACGTGCGAGCCGGTTGCCACGATATATGTTCCCTCTGAATAGTTTGCCGCGAAATCGGCTATTGTGTAGCAATCAGGGCAGCTGTCGGGGACTATATGCTTTTTCCAGCCGTGAGAATGCAAATATGCCGCCCAGACTGCGTTGCTATTAGGCATATCTGCGAACATAAAGCCCTCAATGCATAGGTCGACATACGTGCGCTCCCAAGGCTGATCCATAGCTTCGGAGATTGCTCGGACTACACAATCTCCGATTCTGATACCTGCTGGATTGTTGTTCCAGAATATATACATATCTATCACCTGAGATAAGTATAAAAAAAATAAGGCTGACTTACCATAAGGTAAATCAGCCTTTTTTTACTGTTTTTTCACTTAAAATCCGCAGATTTTTATAAACTATTGTCTGAGTATGCTGCACTGATAAATCAAATTCTTCCGCGAGTGGTTCAAAACATATTCGGTCAATAAGACGGCGCTTCATTATCTGCCTGTCTCTTTCTCCTCGGATCCATTCATCAATCAATGCTGCAAGTTCGGTGTTAGATAAGTTTTCAAATTTCATAGTATGTATATTATAGTGACGTAGTAGTGTGATTAGTGATAGAGTTGAAATTTATAACTGCTCTTCGAGCAGTCCTGAGTATTTATGTTCGTCGATTTCGAGCGTGATCTTGACCTGCTTCTTCGCAGGCTGTGAGGGTCTGTAGCCGTCGTCATAAGGACCTCCGACAACGTTTGGGATTCCTGACATATTAACTACATCATAGACCTTAGCACCCTTATAGAAGCCACCTCTAATTTCATAATGGCAGTGACTTCCAGTGCTCAGGCCTGTACTGCCTTCGATGCCGATAACCTGAGTACAAGTTACTGTCTGGCCTGTCTTAACTTTGAGCTCCGACATATGACCGTAGTAGTAAAAG
>JAGCWY010000069.1 GCA_017961625.1 Ruminococcus sp.
CATCCATAGGATGATACCTGTGCGTGCTGTCCGTTGTGCTGTCTGCCTTGATGTCACCTATGACCGCATCGAACGTGATGCCGCTGTCAAGTGTTATAGTGAGATTATCGCCCACTGAGCCGTAATAAGTCCCGACCGCTATCATATACCGTCCCTTGTACACTCTGAGCCCGTTTTCATCGGTTTCTGCATGTTCCTGCAAGCGGTGCTGCGCGCTATGGGTATCGGTGATCTTTCGGTAATCCATATAGGATTTGAAATCGGTATCAATGTCAGGCACAGTGAATGCCGTCAATATTGCGGCTGTGATTAATATGTTCATCTGTGTTATCTCCTTTTGTTTTCTAACTCCAAAGCGGCTCGTTTAGTCCTTTTTGCTTTTTTGCATTTTCGTATATTGCTATTAAATCCGCATCATTTTCAATAAAATGCATTATATAAGCTATTGTTATTGGCGAAATCAAAATTTTGATTGTGCCATCTTTGACTGTGTCATCGTCATTAGATTTGTTAAGATTAAGTTTAATGCCATGACACAAACGCCCGTGACTTGTCAATACTATATCATCATGTGTTGCAACACTTAATATATCTCCTTGCTTCTTAAGATCTTGACACAAATAAAGATTTGTAAAATAGTCGCCTACCACACGATACGGAATATGGCTTAATTCGCAAAAATCTTTAGCAGGGATTGTGATTGCGCCATCGCCGATTTTTGTTTCTACCAAATACGGCATTATTAACACAAGCAGCTTTTTCATGCTCTTGCAGATATCCGAATTGTAATAAATCTCAAACTTTTCACAATTTTCGATTTCGTTAAATTCCTTTAAAAGAAACATTTTCACAAGCGTATCATATTCTGTGTATTTTTCCATTGTTTCTCTACCTTTCAAAATTCGACTTGAAATTTGCGTTTTTTGGTGCTCTCACACGCACACCACAGGGCATTTCCGACACATTACAGGGTATGGTAGTATAAGTTACTGCCCCCAATATAACGTGTCTGAAAGTGCCTATTTTATCGCGGAATTGAATGCTAAAAACGCATATGCTATTTTTTGAACCTCTGCGCTATTTCCGCACGCTGTTCATCTGTCAGTATCCTCGGCGCTCTGATCTTTATCCACTTCTTAGGCAGCGTTACAAGATATTCGCCCTCGCTGCTTTCCTTGATCGTGACATCATCGGGATAGAGCTCTGCGGCTTTGCGTATCTCACGCATAAGCCTCGCGCTAAATACCTCAATATCCGCTGTTGCATCAGCTTCATTGAAGTTGATGATCGTTTCCTTTTCCTCTGCTGTAAGCCTCATAATATCATTCCTTTCATTCTTCGTATTCGTTGAACCTGTACATCTGACCGCGTGTAGACCACTTCCCGCGCCTGACCTCTTCGGCTTCGCGGTGATTAGCTTCTGCCCATCGTTTACGGTCACTTTCCTGTTCTTCGACCGTGGGCTTGTACTGCCCACTCTCGATAAGATACCACCGATATGACATCGTGCCCTCATACTGCTTTAGTTCCTGCCGTATGATATCTTTCAGTGCGTCTGTGCCCTGTATCTCGTTCTTTTTCCGCAGATAACGGAGTTTTTGCTCTTCGGTCATGGTTTCACTTCCTGTCGCTTGAAAATCTCCCTGTCGCCTGTCACATCCGCTATGATCTTACAGGCATACTCGAGCTTCTTTTCCACGGTCTCTGACTTATCTATCCCGATAAGCCAGTCGTGATACTTCCGCAAATTCTCTTGATGCTCATTGCAGAGCGCCTCATATCCGTCAAAAAGATACTGCCAGTTCTGATACTGTCGGTATGCTTTAACGTCCTTTTCCTTTGCCTGCTCTTTGGTTATTTCCTTTGCCCGGAATTCCTGCAGGCTCTGATTGTACCTGTCAAGGTACTGATACAGCGGCGGCGGCTCGTTTGAATAATCGCCCTTGCCCGCTGCTATCGCTTTTTTCCACTTTTCAAGCTCTTTTTCGCTAAGCATCGCTATCGCTCCAATCTTCAAAGGTATAAAACGGATCATTCGGCTCTTTTTCATCCTTTGCAGCTTCCGCCCGTGCCTGCACTGTCTGTAATACATTATCCTGCATTGCTGTCAGCTTCATCGTCACGGGATTATAAGCAACACTGATTTCATCGCCGCCGTCTGTGATACCGCCTTTTGCGTCCCTCTTTGCTAAAAGCAGCTTGCCGTTGACGCGGTTTTTCATCACTTCAAGCACTCCGTCCCGCCCACGTTCCGACCTGTCACGACTGAACCACAATGTAACATCCGCCAAATTGACTATATCCGCCGAGCCTGAAATGTCATTAAGTAAGTCGCTTGTGCTGCTCTTTTTCGGGTGCGCTATAAGGAATATGCCAATATTGAGACTATGCGCCATAACAGCAAGCTTTGACACTATCTGACTTTGTTTACTGTATTGATCCTGATAATCTTCACGACCAACTAAGGACATAAGATTGTCAATGACAAGGTAATTCACCTTGTACCGCTTGACAGCGTCCGTGAAAAGCTGTGTTAAATCTACCGACAGATCCGCGTTTATTTCATCCGATACCATAAACAGTTTGTCGCTGAATACGCTGTCGAGCTCCAGTATCTTGTAATCCTCTACATCGTATTCGTCCCCGTATTCATCGCTTTCCGTATGGATGATATCATCTTCATTTGAGCATTGACGGTATATCCACATCTTGAAGTTGTTGTTTTGCAGCTCCCCGGAATAGATAAGCACTTTCGGGGATTTATCGTCATTCAGTGTGAGGATATTTGCCACGATCTGCGATATAAACGTGCTTTTGCCCTCTCCGCGCTTTCCTGTGAGCACATACAAGCGCGCTGTTTCAATGCCTGTTATGCATCTGTCAAGGCTTTTGAACCCGCTGCGGCATCGGATCACGGCGCTCCTGTCCTGCTTTCTCACGCTTGACACGGTGACAACTCCGTCAAGCGGCGGGATCTCTGCATTTTCAATACAATCCTGTATAGCAACTATCCCGTATCCCTGTAAAATCTCGTTTGCATCCTTGCATCCGAGATAATCCGAAAGCCTGACCGCCCTGACTTCTATGTGTATTTCCGCCTGTATCCTGTCCAACAGCGTCATACCGTCTTTTTCATTGTCGCCAAACACGATAACCGCCTTGAAGTTCTGCTCTATCCAGTCCTTGCAGTTGTCAAGCCATGTAAAGCCATTTTTGCCGTTCGGGACGCTTACGGCGTTAGCATATCCCGCCTCTGCTACCGATAAGCTGTCTATCTGTCCCTCTGTGATTATCAAGCGGCTGTCTGCGGAAGCATCGCACTGAAACATCCCGAAAAGGATACTTTTGACTTTTTCATCGTCTGCAAGGTTTGCAGGTCTGTCAAACCATTCCTTTGACCATTTTTCCTTATCCTCGGGCTTTGGCTGTGTGTGTCGGTACTTTATGCATTGCAGCTCGTTGTTTTCATCGTAAAAAGGGAATACAAGCACCTCGGGATCGTCCCGCCTGACTGTACAGTAATACCGTGCCGCCGTTTCTGAGGATATCCCGCGCCCCCTGAGATAATCGGCGGCTTCTTTCCGGGTGTTTCGCTCTTTGGGCTGCGGGTATTTATAAGGCTTATACTCACCGCCTGCGGGGACGGCATAACCGACAGCTTTTGACAG
>JAGCWY010000007.1 GCA_017961625.1 Ruminococcus sp.
ACAACAACTACTACTACTACTACCACTACAACAAGCGAGACAACTACCACAACTACTTCCACAACTTCTACTACAAGTGAGACCACAACAACTACAACAACATCTTATGTTGAGCCTCCTACAGGCTTCCTCGCAGGCGACGCTAACCTCGACGGTCAGGTTGACCTCAGCGACGCTGTAAGAATCATGCAGTCCCTCGCTAACCCCAACAAGTATGCCCTTGATGAAAGAGCATCTCTCTCCGCTGACGTTTATGGAAACGACGGCGTAACAGTTCAGGACGCACTTACAATACAGCTTTATCTCCTTAACAGGATCTCACAGCTTCCTGCTCCCGCAGGCTCTGTTGTAGAGGACTAATAAGTCATTTAGCTTCTAAAAACTATCCATATACCTCTGATGCAGCTGCTGAAAAGCAGCTGCATTTTTTTCGGCAATGTATTTTGATGATAAAAGGCTGGAAGATGTCTGCATAATTGTCTTGAAGCGCACAAAAAGTTATTTATCTTTTTGTTTTAATAACCGTGTTGAAATTATGCGAATTATAAAATATTATTAACTATTAATTTCTATTGACAAATCCATATTAATTTTATATAATTATAGCGGTGTCGCTTTTTAGGATACCAGACGGATATGATTAGACTATTAAAAAAATACATATAGATAAAACGATTTAACAAGAAAAATGTAGATTTCAAAAGGAAAAGGACACAACTGAATATGCTTACTGATTACCATTGCCATATTCTGCCCGGAATGGACGACGGCGCACAGGACGTGGAAACTGCTCTGGAAATGATAGAGATAATGAAAGAGCAGGGAGTGGAGCGTATAATAGCTACTCCACATTTCTATGCCCATGAGGAGCGTTCACTGACGGAATATCTGCTGCGGCGGGAAGACGCCTTCGAGAGCATTGCTGAGCTTTCCGCAATACAGTATATAGTACCCGGTGCAGAAGTAGCCATAGAGCATGGCATCTCAAAACTACACGGTATAGAACAGCTCGCAATAGAAGATTCGGATATGATACTACTTGAGCTACCCTTCCGTGATTATGAAGACTGGATGTCAGAGGAGATAAATGCCATATCCTCCGAGCACGGACTGAAGGTCGTACTTGCGCACGTTCACCGTTATCTACAGTATTATACTCCAGAGCATTTTGAGCGGCTTATTAAGACAGATGCGATATTCCAGTTCAATAACGACGCATTTCTTGTGCCGCGTGAGGAAAAGCTGCTGAGACGTATAATCAAAGAGGGTGGAAAAGTTATCTTCGGCAGCGACGCACACAATACGGACGGAAGACGTCCTAACTGGGATATGATTAAGGAGAAATGCAGCCCCGAGATACTAAAAGCCTCGGACGAGCTCCTTGAAGTAAAGATCAGCCCGGTATACGCGGACGCAAATATCAATACTAAAGAATAAATATGGATTATTGGCTTTTAGCCGGTATGGGGGAATACAAATTGAGAAAAGTATTAGAAAAATTCAGCTTCCGCAGAGCGATACTCGTTCTTGCTGATGCATTCATCATTGTTATCGCATCTCTTATCACAAATTTCATACTGTCGTTTTCTGGCAGGAGCATAAGCAATTCCGGTATCGTAGTCAGCTTTATAGCAGGTATATTCACGTGCTGCGGATGTCTATTCATATTTGGGGCATACAGCAAGCTGTGGAGATTCTTCAACCGGCGCGACTATCTGGCCTGTCTGTATGGCGTGCTATTCGGCTTTGCCGCCTCTGTTGCGATAGTATACGCTGTGCGGAGACAGGTGCCCCTCACCTTTGTGGGCATACACGCTCTGCTCACATTGACAGGAGTATGCCTCTTCAGATTAATCTTCAAGGAAGCTTTTGTCACTATAAAGAGCATAGGCACTATAGAGAACAGGAAGCGCACCATGATAGTCGGTGGCGGTCAGACCTGTCGTATGCTCCTCACTGAGATAAAGAACGCCCAGAAGTCTCCCTTTGCAGAGGATCAGGCGTCTGCTGTTTACGACCCGGTATGTATAATCGACGATAACAGGAGTAAGATTGGCTCCGAGATTGACGGCGTAACAGTTGTCGGAACCACGAACGAGATAATCAAATACGTAGATCAGCAGCATATAGAGCAGATCATCTTCGCTATCCCCTCCTGTCTTGAAGAGGAAAGAAAGCGCATACTCGATATATGTTCGGGAACCAATCTTCCCGTCAAGGTTGTACCCTTTATAGGAAACCTTATCTTCAACAACGACAGCAATACTCCACTTCTTTCGCAGATGCGCGATATCAAGGTGGAGGATCTTCTAGGACGTGCTCCCATAAAGTTCGACAATGAGGATATCCGCAATTTCATCAGCGGAAAGGTATGTATGGTTACAGGCGGCGGCGGAAGCATAGGCTCTGAGCTTGTCCGTCAGATAGCCAAATATGACCCAAAGCACATAATCATAGTAGATATCTATGAGAATAATGCTTACGATATACAGCAGGAGCTTGTAATGGAATACAGCGACAGTCTTAAGCTCACGGTACTCATCGCTTCCGTAAGGGACTACTATCGCATGAACTCCATACTCGAAAACTACAAGCCAGATATAATCTTCCATGCGGCTGCTCACAAGCATGTCCCCCTTATGGAGAACTCCCCGATGGAAGCTATCAAGAATAATGTCCTCGGAACCTTCAATGTGGCTTCGCTGGCTCATTTCCACAAAGTGCAGAAGTTTGTTATGATATCTACTGATAAGGCGGTAAATCCCACCAACGTTATGGGGGCTTCAAAGCGTTGCTGCGAAATGATAGTACAGTACTTCTCACAACAATCCGACAGCTGCACCGAATTCGTAACCACACGCTTTGGCAATGTCCTAGGTTCAAACGGCTCTGTAATACCTCTCTTCCGCAAACAGATAGAGAGCGGTAAGCCAGTTACTGTTACTCACAAGGACGTTATTAGGTATTTTATGACTATCCCCGAGGCTGTAAGCCTTGTTATGGAAGCTGCCGCCATAGCACACGGCGGCGAGATATTCGTCCTCGATATGGGACAACCTGTACATATCGTAAAGCTTGCTGAGAACCTTATCCGTATGTATGGAAAGGTACCGTACAAAGATGTTGAGATAAAGTTCACAGGTCTCCGTCCCGGTGAAAAACTCCGTGAGGAGCTTCTCATGAGCGAGGAGGGACTTAAGCAGACCTCTAACAAGCTCATATTCATCGGACAGCAGATAGAGCTTAACGGCGACAAATTCATAAAGAAGCTACGCAGACTTAAAAACGCTGCTGAACTTAACCTCAATGCAGAGGCTGTTGAGGCGCTGCACGAGATAGTACCGACCTTTACTACTCCGGAAGAGTTCAACAGGGCGGAGCTTATTAAGGAACACAAAAATCCAAGAAGAGCTATGACAAGGGACTGATATTCAGTCCCTTTGCTATTGTAAGGAGGAAAATATCATGATATACCGCACTCCGGAGTACTGTCTGGATTTCCGCTGCATCGCTGGAGATTGCAGAGACAGCTGCTGCAAGGGCTGGGAGATAGATATAGACAGTGAAACTGCCGAAAAATATGCCGCAATCAGTGGAGAATTCGGTGAAAGGCTGCGCAGGAGCATAAAAAACAACTCATTTATACTCACAGAGGATGAGCGCTGCCCCTTCCTCAACAGAGAGGGCCTATGCGATATCTACATAAACCTCGGTAGAGAAAGCCTATGCCATATATGCTCGGAGCATCCGCGGTATTTCGAATGGTTCGGCAGCGTAAAGGAAGGTGGCACAGGTCTTTGCTGTGAAGCCTCAGCAAAGCTGATCCTCTCCCGTCCCTTTACTCTCTGTGAGAAGAAGGTCCCCGACGAGGAAGCCTCAGGCGATTACGACGAAGAGCTTTTCAGTATGCTCCTTGAAGCCCGTAAGGCTATGCTGGTGGTGGCGAACGACGAGGATATCCCTATAGGAAGAGCACTCATACAGGTACTCGATATTGCGGAAGAGACTCAGCAGTATATAGAGATCCCCGGCACTCTCAAAAGAAAAGTATGCTACGAAAAAAATACAATAAAAGAGATATTCCGTTGCTTTTATGAGCTCGAACCCATTGATGCCAGCTGGCTGCCCTATATAAGTAAATGTGATGAGGCTTTTCCCTCAGCTCCTCCCTACAGCGGAGAGTATAACCCTTATATCCGCAGGATAGTATCATATTTCATATTCCGATATGCCATGAAAAGCGTATACGACGGAAGGATACTGGGATATACGGTGTTTGCAGCTGTCAGCGCCGTTTTTATAAGCTGGCTCTTCCGCTGCGGTGCTGTGGCTGAACAGCCCTGCGGATTCGAAGAATGTGCCCTTATCGCTAAAAATTACTCCAAGGAAACGGAATACTGCGAGGAAAATATGGAAAAGCTGCTAGAGCTTTTTGAAACAGAACCATTTTTTGCGTCTGAAGCCCTTAAGGCAGTTATCGCGGAGTCCTTCGGCGAAAATGTGGGCGAAATCTGAAAAAAACGCGCGAAATGCGAAAACTAAGTGAAATTCATTGCAATATCGCCCCTATTGTGCTATAATGTATAAGAATTAACGGCGCATAATGCCGTAAAAACTTGAGAGGGTAATACTTATGTTGGAACGCAAGAAAATTGCAGCTTTTATCGCAGGAATGCTCCTGTGCGCCTGCACGGCAGCTCCCACAGCGAACGTATACGCCGAGGATATAGATGACTCCTCAGCATGGGGGGCAACTCCCGAGACCTCAGCCAATGAGGAGAAAAATGAGGATAAAAATACATACACGCTCAGCGGCGACTTCCTTTACTCCACTACCCGTGACGGAACTATATGTATTGAGGACTGCAAAAGCACCTCTGCTGTACTCACAGTCCCGGAAAAACTTGACGGCATTACAGTAACTGAGCTTGGCAGACAGGCTTTCGGAAATGATCCTGAAAACAATACCTTTACGGAGATATCCCTGCCCTCGTCGATAAACTATATATCCGACGAGAACCCCTTCATATACTGCACAAAGCTCCGCAGTATAACAGTATCCGAGGACAATAAGGATTTCTGCTCAGAGGAGGGTATACTCTACACCAAAGAAAGAGACAGGCTCGTATGCTACCCCTGCAAAAAAGGTGGCAGCAGCTTCAAGGTGCCTGACAGCGTTAATGAGCTGAGTACCTCGTCCCTATACAATGCAGGTATAAAGGATATCACTCTCCCATCAGGACTCGAAAAGATCGGAGCCTTCGCTCTTGCGGATCTAATTGAAATGGAATCCATCGATCTCAGTGAAACAAAGGTTAAAGAGCTCGATCCCTATGCCTTTTCTGGCTGTTCTGTGCTCAGAGAAATAAAACTGCCAGATACGCTTGAATACATCGGCGGCGGAGCCTTTGCAGGCTGCAAGGAGCTCACGGAGATAGAACTGCCGCAGTCTCTTGAGGAAATAGGTCAGTACGCCTTTGTGAATACAGGGCTTACGGCTGTTGTCATTCCCGATTCCGTGTCTAGTATATCGTACTGTGCATTCGGCTACTATACTGATGAGGACGGTAATATCACCGCAAACAACAGCTTCACTGTAGTGGGCTCTCCAAATTCCGCGGCTCATATCTACTGCACCGACTCCGACTCGGATTACGATTACCAGAACAGCTTCGTTTTCCTCACACCTGAGGAATATCAAGAAAAACAGGACCTTCTCGCTCTTGACCGTATAAAATCAGGAGATTTTGAGTACGCTATGATAAGCACCGGCGCTGTCCTCACCTTCTGCACCTCAACTGACAGCACCATAACCATACCTGCCGAGATAGACGGCAATCCCATTACAAAGATATACCCCAGCTGCTTCACTGGAACAATGGCAAAGGAGATTATCATTCCCGATACCGTTGATGAGATAAGAGAGCTCGCCTTCTTCAACTGTCCTGAGCTGAAAAAGGTGATAGTCCCTGCCAGCGTAAAGAAAATAAACAATAACGCCTTCGATAAGTGTACCGCCCTTGAATACGCAGAATTCTGCGGTGCCGAGACTGTTGGCAGTCAGGTGTTCTGCGACTGCTCGTCACTAAAGACCTTCAAGGCAGCTGATACTATAAAGGAATGGAACGACGAGGAACCCTTCATTTACTGCACCAATCTGGAGGAGATAAACATTGATGGCAGCAAAGGCATTTACCAATCGGCAAATGGAGTAATGTACAGCAATGACATGTCTGTCATAATTGCTTATCCTGCAAATAAGGCTGATAAGAGCTATACGGCTCCCTCAGGAGTAAAGGAGGTACGCCAGTCTGCTTTTGCAAATTGCAGAAACCTTGAAAGTGTAAAACTACCTGATATAGAAGTGATAAACGCTTATGCCTTCGAGGGCTGCGAAAAGCTGTCGAGCCTTGAACTCTCAGACAAGCTGACTACTCTCGGCTCAGACGCTCTCTACGACTGCATTTCGCTGAAAAGCCTACGTCTGCCCGAGTCACTTACTGATATAGGGGCCTACGCTTTCGGCTATTATCACAATGATAACGCCGATACCCAGAACGGCGAGACAGCCGACACTGTTGTTGAGGGCTTCACACTCTATGCTCCCAAGGACTGCACCGCCTACTCCTTTGCTAAATCAGCAGGCATGAAGGTGGTAACAGGTACTACAAAATTTTTCGGAAAGAACGTGTCCTCCGGCTTCGTATATAGCTTAGCCGCAATACTCGGAATAGCTGTTCTTGCCTTCGCAGGCATACTCACCGGAAAAGCAGTTAAGAAGAAAAAAGCTGAGAAGGCTGCTGCTGAAAGAAAGGCACACTCTGCGGAGCTCCGCAAGCAACGCCGTGAGGCAGAAGACTCCACTGATAAGAAGGAGGACAATACCATTGAATAAAATCATCAGCAAGCTAGCCGCTCTGTCGGCTGCTGCCACTGCATTTTTCAGCTGCACCCCATTCAGCGCCTTTGCTGACGAATTACAAGGAGCAGAAAACACGCTTTATGACGGCTCCTTCTATTATGAACTGAATCCGGATATGACCTATACCATAACAAAATGCTCGGCTACCATAGTTACGGAGGTTCCCTCTATACGAAATGGTACAGCTATCACTGCTATTGGTGACGGCGCTTTTCAGAGCTGTACGGGAATAACCTCACTTAAAATACCGGATTCTATAACTACTATAGCTCCAAACGCTTTTTATGATTGTGCTTCGCTGAAGTCAGTAACTCTCCCGAAAAAGCTTACATATCTCGGAGATCATGCCTTTTTTGGCTGTATTTCCCTGGAGAGCGTTGAGCTTCCCGATACGCTTACTAAGGTCGAGCCCTTTACATTTGCGCTTTGTCAGTCACTTTCAGACATAAAGCTCAGCAATAATGTCACGGACATCGGCGAGTACGCGTTCTATCAGTGCGCCTCCATAAGCGGTTTCAGGCTACCTGCCTCGCTTACTTCCATAGGCGACAACGCCATGGGTTGCTGGTTCTCCTTGCAGGAAATAGACGCTTCCGCAAACAGCTCCTTCGTCTATGAGGACGAAATGCTCATGGACAGCAAAAAGAACGATATCATAAGGGCTTCCGTGAACAAGAGCGGAGAGCTTATAATCCCCGAGGGTACTGTCAATATCCGCTCCGGTGCCTTCTCCACCTGCGCTCAGCTCACTTCGCTGCATATTCCCTCATCTGTCACAGCTATAGGAGATGAAGCTTTCAGCTACTGTTCAGGACTGAAAAGCGTAGATTTCTCGGAGGGTCTTGAAACCATAGGCCTTTCAGCCTTCATGTTCGATAATAAGATTACCTCTCTTTCAATTCCAACAACTGTAAGCATGATAGACGACAATGCCTTTGCTTACTGTGAATCTCTCAGCAAGGTCATTCTTCCGGAGGGCGTAAAAACTATAGGCGCAGACGCATTTTTCGTGTGCGACGAACTGAAACAGGTCAGCATACCCAAAAGCGTTAGCTCTATAGGTGATGACGCTTTCGGCTTTACATACGAAAGTCCGGAACGCAAGCCTGTTGAAGGCTTTAGTCTCAGCGTATTCTCAGGCTCTGCTGGAGCTAAGTACGCCAAGTCCGAAAAAATAAGCTATACAGTCACAGACTTCAATATCAAAAAGATTGCCTTCATAGTCATCATGTTAGGCGCCCTAGCTGCTGCGGCAGTATTCGCTGCCGTGCTGATGAAGCGTGGCTGGAAGCTAGGTGCTTCCGGTGCGCGTAAAGCTGCTAAAAAAGCCAAGGAACTTGAAGCAGAAAAGGCCTACAAGAAAATTATGGGTGACGACGCCGAAGACAAATCCGCAGAAAAAAACGGCGAAGAATAAATCTTTAAGAAGGCGGAATGTACTGAAATACAAAGAAAAACATTGAATATTGAAAAATCATTTTCAAGTTCTATGTTTCGTACAAAATATCAAAAGCTGTATTGTTAAATACTAACATTACAGCTTTTTTATTAGCTAAGGGCTGCAAGGAGACAAATTCCCTACAGCCCTTTGGTTTGGTTTCATATATCAGTGTTTCCGTGCTTTTTTATGATATCGTTCCTGTTAACCTGTTTCCTGTCGATGTCCTTAAGCCAGAAACCAGCATTAGCTCCCTCCGATACGGAATCACAGGTCTTACGGAACTGCTCAATGCCCATGATTTCAGACTTTATCTCACTATTGCCGTGAACTACGGTTACTTCATCGCCAACGCGGAAAACTCCTCCTGTGACTGTACCCGTGACGACTGTTCCTCTTCCGGTAATAGTGAAAACATCGCTTACAACAAATTCTGCGTAAGTTCCATCAGCAACTCCGGTCTGGGGTGTATAGTATTCCTCATACTCTCGGAGCTCCTTTTCATCATCGGTAAGAAAGCCCGTGTCTGCCGAATCGCGGTTAAGGAGCTTTCCCTTTATCTTGTCCAGTAATCCCATAATGTACACCTCTTTCGGAAATAATATTTTTTGCCATGCAGGAAGCACGGTATCACCTTGAATGTATATCTCTCTGCTCCACTGCAAGGCGATCGCAACGCTCGTTTTCGGGGTGTCCAGCGTGTCCCTTGACCCAGTTGAAAGTAACGTCGTGCTTTTCCAGCAGGGGCAGGAGTTGCTCCCATAGGTCAACGTTGAGGGCAGGTTTCTTGTCGGACTTTATCCACCCCTTTTTCTTCCAGCCATATACCCAGCCTTTGGTTATACTGTCAACCACATACTTGCTGTCAGTGGTGAGTATGACCTTACAAGGCTCTTTCAACGCAGAAAGCCCTGTTATAACGCCAAGGAGCTCCATTCTGTTGTTGGTGGTGGCACTGTCCCCACCAGAAAGTTCCTTCTCTATTTTGCCGAAGCGGAGCACCACTCCGTAGCCGCCAGGGCCCGGGTTGCCGCTACAAGCACCATCTGTGAATATCTCAACTGTTTTGATAGTATCACCTTCATTTGATTTCAGTTATTAGAAATTAGTGCTTAGTGATTAGAATATCTGTGGGGGCTGACGTCCTTGACTGCCCGAAAAAATATACTTAAAACCTCGGGGCGATGTCCACATCGCCCCGTCATTTGCAGTCATATATATGGGCGAATAATATCAGCCCCTACAAAGGTAATTTATGATTTATTAGCACGAGCACACACTGTGCACCCCTACAATTCGATTAAACAAGCCGTCGCTGCAAGCTAAATGGCTAGTGGCTAACAGCTAAATCAATAAGCCTTGCCCCAGTATACCATGCACTTTGCTGGCTTACCGCAGCATACGCACTTGTCGCTGAGCTGTTCCTGATCGAAGGGTATACATCTTGAGCCCACGCCAGTCTTTTCCTTGACCTCGTCTTCACAAGCTTCTTCGCCGCACCACATTGCCTTTATGAAGCCGTCGCCCTTCTCGAGAGCCTTGTTTATCTCGTCTATAGTTGTGCAGGCGTATGTCCTGTTTGCACGGTTCTCCGCAGCCTTGTTGAACATACCCTCAGGTATCTCCTTTTCGAGGAGAGCCTTAACATATAATGCAAGATCGCCAAGTGCCACAGTCTTCTTATCGCCGTTGTAGCGTATTGCGACTATGCACTGTTTTTCCTCTATATCACGGGGGCCTATCTCGATACGTATAGGTACGCCCTTCATTTCGTATTCTGAGAACTTCCAGCCCGGTGAATTCTCGCTGTCGTCAACCTTTACTCTTATTCCTGCAGCTTTCAGTTCATTGAGGAGTTCATTTGCCTTGTCAAGTACGCCCTCCTTGTGCTGGGCAATAGGCACGATAACCGCCTGTATCGGAGCTACAGCAGGCGGAAGTACAAGTCCGCTGTTGTCGCCATGGGTCATGATGACTGCACCGATAAGTCGAGTGGTAACACCCCAGCTAGTCTGGTGGGGATTCACTCTCTTGTTTTCTTTATCGGTATACTCAATGCCGAATGCCTTTGCAAAGCCGTCACCGAAATAGTGTGATGTACCTGCCTGCAAAGCTTTACCATCATGCATGAGGGCTTCGATAGCGTAAGTGGAGACAGCTCCTGCGAACTTATCGCTCTCTGTCTTCTTGCCCTTGATAACAGGCATAGCAAGAGACTTCTCGCAGAAATCAGCATATACATTGAGCATACGCTCTGTTTCCTCGATAGCCTCCTCAGCTGTTGCGTGTATAGTATGGCCTTCCTGCCAGAGGAACTCTCTTGAACGGAGGAATGGACGTGTAGTCTTTTCCCAGCGGACAACGCTTACCCACTGGTTATAGAGCTTGGGCAGGTCGCGGTATGAATGAACTATATTAGCATAGTGCTCGCAGAAAAGAGTCTCTGAGGTAGGACGAACGCAGAGCCTGTCCTCCAGCTTCTCGTTTCCACCGTGAGTTACCCATGCAACCTCAGGAGCAAAGCCCTCAACGTGGTCCTTTTCCTTCTGGAGAAGGCTCTCGGGAATAAACATTGGCATACATACATTCTCATGTCCCAGTCTCTTGAATTCAGTGTCAAGTATATGCTGCATATTTTCCCATATCGCATAGCCATATGGACGTATTACCATACACCCCTTTACGCTTGTATATTCTATAAGCTCTGCCTTCTTGCAGATATCGGTATACCACTGAGCAAAATCCTCGTCCATTGAGGTTATCTCGGATACCAGCTTTTTATCCTTTGCCATATATTATGACCTCTTTCTGTAAAATTAAAATAAGTATTATAACTTAGTGTACCGCGCAAATTTTTTGCTTTTTAATGAATTTGCGTTCCCCGGACAGAGTTCAGGGAAATGGCCGCCTTATGACGATTATCAATGACACATTAATTATATCATTTCCCCGATGTATTGTCAATGTCAGAATCGCATTATAAGGTAAATAATCAGGCATCCGGCAACAAGCATAGAAATCAGCATTGCAGAGCCAAGTCCCACTTTAGTGCCTGTGCTCATATACTCGTCGTACTTGTTCTTCTTTGTCTGTATGGCAAAGCATACAACTATAACAAGATTTAGTATTCCGGCTATTATCCACATAATGCTAAGACGTGTGCTTGTCAGATCGATAAATACAGAGGAATCGAGCATACGGTCATAAGTGAAATTGCTTTCCACTTTACTGCTTGTTCTCTTTACCTTCCCCTTTATCGCCTTATTCCTGAAATTCTTATACTCGCCGTCAAAGTTATCGCCAAACTCCTTTTCGGCACGCACAATGAACGCCTTATCCTCATTCTCGGAGCATATCAGAAAATAATAATCGTCTCCCATTGGTATCATATTCACGCTGTTCTTGACCTTCAGATTATACTGATTACTACCAATTGGCGGTACACCACTTACTATCTCTCCGGCATCCAGACCAGATGAGAATGCCTCGTCAAGAGTGACTTTTTCTCCTATAAAGCCGGTTATACCGTAGCCAATACAAAAAAGCGCGATTAAGCCAAACACTGCAAAAACGAGCGCAGGTGAAGCCTTTTTCCCGCCTAATGACGGGCTTTCATCGTAGAAATTTCCGATACCTGACATAATTATCTCTCCTTATATCTTTTATGCGTTCCCATTCCCCACAGTATCATTCCTCTTCTTCCTTCTCAGCAACAAGTTTCTCCACACGGCATACCTCGATACGGTGATGCTTCACCTCGAGTACATCTATATGAAGACCACCTGCTTCAAGTGAAAGCTGTGAGCCGTCCTTGGGTATCTCTCCCAGCTCTGCTATGACGTATCCGCCGAAGGTCTCGTACTTATCGGCAGGAAGAACTACATCGAGCTCCTCGCATATGTCGCTGAGGGAGCTGATACCTGGGACTGTCCATGTGTTGTCTCCTGTCTGTTCAAGCCTTACAGCAGGCTCGTCCTCGGGGTCGTCGGCAAAGTCTCCAACGAGCTCCTCAACAAGATCGGTAATAGTGATTATACCGCTCATTCCGCCATATTCATCTACTACGATAGCGAAATGATCGGCTCCCCGCTGCTTCATCTGGTCGAAAAGGCGGTCAGCCTTCATATTCTCGTGTACGAAGCATGGCTCATGCACCGCAGAAGCCATGATATTTTCACGGCTCTTGTCGTCAAGACGGAAGTAGTCCTTGGCGTTCAGAACACCGATTACATTGTCCACGCTCTCTCCGCATATAGGGAAAGAGGAGTGCCTTGTACGATGGATAGTTTCCTCCCACACGCTAGTATCGTCGTCGCTCCAGAGCACGTCAACATCTGTCCTGTGCGTACATACCTGCTCGACGGTAGTGTCGTCAAATGCAAAAATATTCTTTATTATCCGGTTCTCATCCTCGTCGATAGTACCTTTTTCGGCACCTGCGTCGGACATCATGAGTATCTCCTCCTCGGTAACGGTATCGTCGTCACTCTCTGGGTCTATGCCCATAAGACGCAGTATACCATTGGAGGTGATGTTGAGAAGCCATACCATAGGTGCAAAGAGCCTTGACACAAAGGTTATCATGCCGCTCGCTGCAAGAGCTATCTTCTCTGGGTCCTTCATTGCAAGACGCTTGGGTACGAGCTCGCCGAACACAAGAGTGAAGAAGGAAAGCACCAGTGTTATGATCACTACCGATACCTTCTTTATCACTGCTGCCGGTATGCCCGTGCCTGCTTTCACAAACGTAGACGTGAGCATTTCGGAAAAGCTGTCAGCTGCAAATGCTGCACCTATAAATCCAGCAAGGGTTATCGCCACTTGTATTGTAGCAAGAAAACGTGTGGGCTGATTGGTAAGCTTTTTGAGCCTTACGGCTCTTTTGTTGCCGCTTGCCGCAAGCTTTTCAAGGCGGACGTCACTTGTGGAAATAACTGCCACTTCGGTACACGCAAAGAGCGCATTCAGCGCTATAAGTATAATTTGCAGAATTATCTGCCCTATCATTATTCATATCCTCCGTAAAAATATAATATTTCTATGTTCTCTTAAACCTCATAAAGGCATAGTCAACACAAGCGATAGTGCAGACCATGCCTTGATATCTTATATTCAACGAAGAACCTTGTATTATCAGGATTACTGCCATCAGGGGCACCGTCCATTGCGTTTTTCATCTCCTTTTTGGTATAGTATTTTTATTATAGCGTATTATTGTGATTTTGTCAAGTTTTGTGCCATTTTCATGTAAAAAATGCAAGAACAATAATCGAATAGGAGGCGGCTATTTAGCCGCCGACCTCTCAAGTCACGGTACGTACCGTTCGGTACACGGCGGTTCAACCAACTTTACAAAGAAGTATTCTCCCTTGCACTGTTTCTTCTAAGTTCCTTTTGCTTAACCGCCTTTGATACTATCGACAGACGTCGTATCAGCTACTGAACTTAGATTACTTC
>JAGCWY010000070.1 GCA_017961625.1 Ruminococcus sp.
CTTCGTGCTTGTTCGTTATACCCTGTTTATGGGGAATTTGAGAAGTTTTCAACAATTAACATGGAAAAAACAGTTGCCCCTTCAAATTTTTCTTGAAGAGGCAACTGTGTTGTTTTGGTGGGCTGTTTTTTTACAGCCCCTTTGAGTTTATTATCTTCTGCCTGGCTTTGCAAGTTTCTGTTCGTACATCCTAGAATCACTTATCTTGATGAAGTCCTCAAGTCTGCCTGAGGAATCGGTATCCGTAAGAAACGAACCATAGCTCAGCTCTATATTGTATGGCTTGTTTGAATTATGATTGAAGCTGTCCAGAGCACCCTGCAAGCGTTCTGTAAAGCGGTCGAGCAACTTCTGCGAATACTGCGGTGCAAAAATGTAGAACTCGTCACCACCGGCTCTTCCTGCAATTTCACCGGAATCGCAGCATCGCGTGATTATCTCTGCAGCCACCTTGATAGCTCTGTCACCCTCATAATGTCCGTAATCATCGTTTATATGCTTAAGACCGTCCATGTCTATTACCATGGTACATACAGTACGCGTTGCAGGAAGAGTGCGTATAGCTTCACGTGATCTGTCGTCAAAGCCACGTCGGTTGAGCATACCTGTAAGCCCGTCACGGATACTAAGATTTTCAAGAGTGCCTATGAGCTTGTTAATGCGGTCATTTTTCAGGAGCGTTTCAAGAGTCATTGCCATATTCAAGAGCCACAGATTGAAGAATTCGTTGAATATATCCTTGTCTGCCATTTCTATAACGCAGTACCCAAAGGTCCTTTCTGCGCAGTGAACACTCATAACGTAGAAGAAATGAGGCATGTTTAAACTTGCCTTGGGTATAAGAGACGATGCATTAAAGGTGTGACCGGACTCAGTATAGTCCATCCTTTTGTCTATCCATATAGCAGGAGTAAATTCTCCAGTGGGACACATGAAATCGCTGTCGCTTGACAGTCTTCCGCTTATGTCCTTGTGGAGCATAAGGAAGAAGGAGTTATAGTCGCCGAAATTGCTTGAAGCTTCAATAAATACATGTCCGAGCATGAGCAGACTGTCTACCTTGTTGAGTTTAAGCAAGGCGGATTGAGCGTCGTATATATTGTAGCTGAAATTTCGATTTACCTCGTAAACCTTATTGATGTTTTCGGATTCCATCTTATAATCGAGCTTTGAGCAGCCACAGGACTGAGAGTAAATGGGTTTTGAAGTAACTCTAAGATCCTCGGCGAATTCCTTTTTCTCTATGATATTCTTAATTAGAGTAAGAGCTTTGCGTGCTATTTCAACTCTTTCTCTCGTAGCTGAGGAAAGGTGTGGCAGGAACTCCTGCCCTTCAAAGGTACCGTCATAGCCAGATATTGCAATATCTTCTGGAACACGTATACCTCGCTTCTTTAAAGCTGTGATAAGTGCGATAGCCATATAATCGTTTGCGCATACAATAGCTTCTGGACGCTCAGGCTGTGAAAGGAAGTAATCAGCTGCTTCCTCTCCCTTATGGAACCAGAAATCGCCTTCAAACATACCGGCTCCGTCCTCGGGGAGCCCTCTTGACTTCATAACAGCGCGGAACTCCTTAAGTCGTATCTGCGCGTCGGGGTGAGTAAGATATCCTGACATGAAGCCTATTTTTGTAAAGTGATGATGATCGAGGAAATGCTCTATGAGAGTACGCAAACCTCCAGCATCATCAAAGTCGATATTGTAAAAGCCCTTTACATGAGTGCTTATAGAAACAACAGGGCACTTCGCCTCACGGAGCTTACGCACAACCTTGTCAGCCATGCCTTCAACATTATAGCCTTCGCCGTCAAAGATAATGCCGTCAAACTGATTGAGATCAATAAAGTCTATCAGATCAAATTCGTAATCTCCGTACTGAGCGTTTTTGTCACCGATTTTACCAAGAGAGTTGATATATACTATGTTGAACTTCATCTCTTCAGCTACGGTATTAAAAGATCTGCACAGGTTCTGTCTGTATCTGCTGGTGAAAGAGCATCCAAAGAATGCGATTGTTTTAAGCTGAGCGTTCATAGCATTTATCACCTCGATCCGAACGTGCTGTATCTACTATAATAATATCACAATTTTATTACGTTGTCAACCTGGAAAATGATTTAAATTGACGTTAAATATACCAATATGGCGGATAACAAAGAAGTTTAATAAAAAGTTTACACAGTGATAATAATTTTATTTTTCTTCTAGGATTAAGAATTTTTTATATGCGAAACAGATCAGTCATCAGGAAGATTGTCACAGAGTGTTATTGTTAGCAGATCGTCAGAGGATTCGCTCTTTACAAAGTAGACTGTGGTTTCAACTCGGCGGTAAATGCCATCGTCGCCGAGCTGCCTAGATATAAGACGTACCTCAGACTTTCCGTTCTCATAGTTCTTTATAAGATTCATCCTGTCAAATGTTGTGGAGAAGATTTCCTTGTCGTCAGGATACATGGTTTCTGTACCGTGCATTATAAGTTCATCGAAAACGCCTGCTGACGGACAGCTTGTTGAGGTAAAGTCCTGATAAGCCATCATATAGAAGGAATTTCGAGTAAGATTCGAGAGTATAACAAGCGGATATCGTTGGAAGATAACTCCCATTAGAAGATTTATTGCACTTGCCGGGCTTTGTAGCTGCAGAATGTCGGCAGGCTCCTTAGCATTTTTATTAAGTCTGCATATAGCGAGATAGTCTATCTCAGGCATAGGCTTTGCAAATATATATCCTTGTATCCTATCGCAGCCGCATGTTCGTAGGAAGGCGAGCTGCTCCTTGGTCTCTACACCCTCTGCTATAGTCCTCATGTGAAGGCGGTGAGCGAAATTGAATATACTCTCAAGAACTATACGCTCCTTTTCGTTCTCACAGTTCTGACTGAGGAGGGATTTGTCTATTTTCAGCACGTCTGCCGGAACGTCCTTTACGAACTGAAGAGAGGAAAGACCGCTTCCAAAGTCATCGATAGCTATTCTGAATCCTGAATTTCTTGCTGAATTTATCCATTCAAGTATCCTTTGCGAATCATTAATCATGGCCGATTCAGTAATTTCAATCTCTATAAGCTTGTGGGGAAGCTCATAACTGTCTACGATAGCGGAAAGCTTTCCAGTAAAATTTTCCTCGTAGATATGCTTCCTTGAGAAATTTATTGATATCCTGTGACGTGAATAGCTTTCCTGTTTTGTCAGAGTTTGGCAGACAAGTCTGACAATTTGCCAGTCGATATCCATGATAAGATCAGACCCTTCGGCAACAGGTATAAAAAAGAATGGTGAAATAACCGTACCGTCAGGTTTTATCCAGCGCGCAAGCGCCTCTGCACTCTTTATTTTGCTTGTAACAGTATCATACTGCGGCTGATAATAGGCACAGATTTCGCCGTTTTCAAGAGCTGTTCTGATTTCATTAGGTGTAAATTTCATAGAACTAACCGCTTCCTAATTTAAATATTTTATTAAATTTTGTCTTATTAAATATAATATTGTTTTATATATTATAGCATAATTTAACTGTATTATCAACGAAAAACAACAAAAATTTATAAATAATTCACATATCCAGAAAGTGAAAGGGGCTGTAAAAAAACAGCCCTCAAAAACAACACGGTTACCTCTTCAAGTAAAATTTGAAGGGGTAACCGCTTTTTTCATGATAATTGTTGAAAACTACCCATTTCCCTTTAAAAGAGGGTATAACGAACAAGCACGAAGAAAAAAAGCTTTTTTCGCGCTGAGCAAGATCTATTTTATTGATAGTTCAGGCGGCTTTCAAAGCTGCCTGTTTCTTTAAATGATACTTATGAAGGTTGAAACCACAGCAAATAAGACCAAATTCCAGCATTACACTATCAAATCCTCTTCTTCTGAGGCGTTTGTAGTTGCGATTCCATTTGATCGTGCCAAATGCTCCCCTCTGCCTGAATGCTCCGATTCATCCTTAATAAAGCACCTGTAATAGAATTATCTCTCCAAAGATCTCTTCTATGCTATGCTTCAGATAATTATTGATGAAATTCGCTATGGTCATATGACTTGGTGCTTTCATATCATCCAGCATCCAAAGGAATCTTATGTCTGTTTTACATAGCTTTTCTATTTCACGCAGTGATACATATCCGTATTCCATAAATGCAAACAGTAATATTCTTAGGAGAGTTTCCGGATCAAACGGTGGGCGACCTGTCTTGCAGTCCTTAGGTGATTATTCCGCACTCAGGAAACCATCAATCCGCCGGAAGGAAAACATTGATACGCGGCAAGGAAAACATCAATCCGCGTAAGGAACGCAGTAATTCGCATCTGGAATGCACTTCGAATGCAACATTAGAGAAATCGTGATTGAATATTCCGCGCAAAAACGAGCGCCAAAACCGCATGAATCGTGCACGTAAAACGCTTAAATCGTGTACGCTCGCCCCATCGCTGTGGATATAAGTTTGAATAGTCAAAGATCCTTTGAGACGGTCGCCACCCTTGACAGAACCTGAAAGAAATGCTGTTGTGGCCGGTGCCGACGGTGACGAACTCAAGAACAGCTCCGTAGGTTCACCATCGGTCAGCTATTGTAGCATTTCTTTCAGAACCTTTCAAGGACAAGCCGCCTTACGGCGGTGGCTGGATTTGCCTCCGGTTCCGAATCTAAGAACAGCTCACTGTCCATTTGACAAGTGTGTTCCATGCGTGGATTGATGCGTTCCTCGTTTCGTATTGGTGCGTTCCTTGTTTAGGATTAGCGTTTTCATTGTTGCGGATTGGTGCGTTCCAAGGCGTGAAATAATCACTTAGGGACTGAGTTTTTTTACAGCCCCTTTTTGTGCATCTGAGCTTATGGGTGACTTTCGGATAAACAAAAAAAGTCATGAAGAGTTTCTGCAACTTCATGGCTTGACAATAGTGCTCACGCATATCGTTATTGTGCTGAGAAGGAGTCTTTATCTGCTGCGCAGAGAGGACATTCAAAATCATCAGGAAGATCTTCAAATTTTGTTCCGGGAGCTATACCTTGATCCGGAACTCCCTTCTCTTCGTCGTATTCCCATCCGCATATATCACAAACGTACTTCATTTCTACACCCCCTGTCTTTTTTGAGTTTTAAAAATTATAATATATAAAACAGGGAATTGTCAAGCAAGATGCATTTGTCAGCCTTCTATCTGCTTCGACAGAAACTGTGCAGCTGCGTTTATGAGGCTTTTGTGAATGTCTGCTGCTTCCCTTGCTTTTTCACTCGTGAGAAATATCACTGCTCCCGAGACATCGCCGGCAGTGATTATCGGAACAGCAGCAATCGCGGTCCTTTCAACGCCCTCGGCAGGGAAGAAGCTGTTGGTACTGCCGTCGGGACAGAAGAACTGTCCCCGGTTTTCCATAAGCTCCTCGAGCTGACTGGTGATTCGACGTTCGGAAAATTCTCTGCGCGTAACGCCTGCGGTGGCTACAATGTGGTCCTTGTCTGATATCAGTACAGGACATCCCGATATCTTATGCATTATCTCCGCTACGTATCCGGCGTTTTCGCTCATCTCGCTGATAGCGGAATACTTTTTGAATATTACCTCGCCTTCGCTGTTGGTAAATATTTCCAGTGGATCACCTTCACGGATACGCATAGTCCGTCTTATTTCCTTTGGTATCACCACACGTTCGAGATCGTCTATCCTTCTTACTATTCCAGTTGCTTTCATATTATTACCTCCAAAAATCTTTTCCGACTTTATGAGGTTAGTATTTCCTGATTTATTTTGTTTATGCACGTTTTACAAAGATGATGTTTTATGTTACTCTAAAAAAGACATCATTCAATTAAACCTTTTATACATTTGCCTCCTGAAACTTTCATATCTATGCATCAGATATTTTTTGTGGCAACTGAAACGAGGGAAGAATTTGATGATATAACCTTACATAACGGGCAATCTTTCAGAAATTTTGCATTTTCGTTAGATTATCTTAGTTTACCATTCCTTGAAATCCTATGTGTTACGCTTTTCATCTTTATCAGTCATATCATAATTACACCCTTCAAGGATTCCTTTTAATAATTTAATCGGAAATCGTATAATTTTATTATTCTTCACCCAAAACGCTTTTTTTGCTATTTTGGCAAGTGGAATATCAGCTTTTGAATCTGTATAAAATTCATCAATTTCAGTATCATGGTATTCGGACTTGAAACGTCTGACTTTTTCTTTGCCATGGCAATTTTTTCCTGCTATTTTTCCAGTTTTAGCATCAACTTTAGTTGCTATCAGTGAAACATTTAATCTGTGACATATTGGTTTAAGCAAAAACTCAGGCGATGCTGAGACTATTACGTCACTTTCATTTTTTTGTTTAAGATACCATTTTTTTATTTTTGCAGCCTTTTTATCCCAAAATTGTTCCAATAAAGCATTATCTGCGTATGAATATTTCAAAAATGAAAAAAAACGCTCTTTATATTTTTCCTTAGAAATGCACTTGCAAAAATAGGACAATGTACCGGAAATCTGTAGCGGAAGACATTTAAATAAGAGCACGGGTTTTTTCTTAATACAAAACAGGTAAAAATCAATAGAGGTGTCTCCGTTGTATATTGTACCGTCAAAATCATATACATTCACAATTAATTACCTCTCATCAAAAAACATATAACAATACAAACATGATTATCAAATATAAAACGCTTAATATTATCAATCCTTTATCATGCAGCAATACCTCAACAGGGTCACCATCGGAATTTTCCTCCACAGTAAGGCTATACTTCATTAATATAATCATTAGTATTGGAACAGTCCATATCAGCCTGCTGTTCTTATACATAGCAATGGTAGTTTCATCTACAGTCCAGAGCGCATAAAATACAAAAACCAATGTCATGCAGACAGACATATTTTTATCAAGAAATGATAATGAATATTTTTTTATAACACTTCGTGTTTCATTTCCATTAATGCGTTTAAGCTCACTTCTCCGCTTTCCGAAACCTAAATAGAATGAAGCTGAAATAATGACAAGATACAGCCAGTTTGAGATAACTATGTCTGTTACAACTGCTCCATATATGGTACGTATCAGAAATCCTGAAACAAGTATAGCTATATCCAGTAGCGGAACATTTTTCAAGCCTAAGCTGTATAAAATATTAAGGAAAAAATACAGAAACAGAAGAACCGAAGAAATTATTTCGAAGCAAAGCATATTAAATGCAATAGATGCTGTTATTAGTAATACAACACATATCATAGAATCACGTTTTGATATAATTCTTGAAGCAATAGGGCGTTTGCATTTAGTAGGATGCTTTTTATCATTCTCAATATCTTTAATATCATTGATTATGTAAATAGACGATGATATTAAACAAAATGATAAAAAAGCAAATATTGACGAAAGAAGACGGTCAGAACTAAAAAACTTTCCACTGCAAATCAATGGAACAAAAATCAAAAGGTTCTTGATATAATGATGCACTCGAAATTCTTTTAAATAGTATTTTATCTTCATGACTTTACCTCAAAAAGGATATTTGGAAACAGCAAAACGGAGCAGATCTGCTATTCCATTATAATTTGCAATGCAAAGAGATACCAAAGCAATTAAACTTGCAAGAATAACAACGGCATTGCAACGTAGTTTATCGGATATCCATATCACCAGCTGAAACAGCAGTATAAGATAAGCCCAACAAAAATATAACGAATACAATATCATGCCGTTTTCTACTGCTCCCCAGCCCGCGACAGATAACAAAAGTACTGAAAACAATGTCCAATAAGCAGCTATTCTTGTGATCTTATTTTTCCTGTTTAATATAGCACTTATAAGGCAAAGTACCAGTATAACACAGCCAGAAATACTTATTTCGGTTATTGTGCTGTTGGTCAGCTGCCAATTTATAGTTCTATCGATACTTGCGTTGGCTGCTGCTTCCGGAGCCCAAAAGCATGATGAAACAAAATTCAGAAATTGATTTAACTGTTCTTTAGCGTTTGCACTACCAGCGAATGATCTTAACCCGCTCAATTGGATGACAGCATTAAAAATAATATCAAATCTATTGAATGAAATGATTATGATAATGAAAATTAAGATGTTTTTCTCAAATATTGAAAAGAAAGCTCTTAATTTATTACACTTATTTTTTTCATTATTGTAAGCAAACGGTAGCATTAGCATACTCGTCAATAATGTTCCTGTTGCTGCTGTAAATGTTACTTCTGGTGCATAATTAGTTTTTGTATAAGAATATACCATCAATATCAGATAAAATAAGGCAACGACATATTGCTCCATCATGATTGATGATAATAAAGTTGAATACGTAAATGTGAAAAGAAGCATAAGGCAGATACCGTTTAACTTCTTTAAGTCAAGTATCCGCACAAGCATTAGATTTATTGTCATCAGCATTATTATCTGTGCATAGTTCATTAATAAAGGCGTGAAAATAGGGCTAATAAAAGAAAGCGGAAATGATACTGCATAAAAAGCACCCATAAAAGGAGCGGCAAATAAAGCAAAAAGCGGCTGACGTATATCGTTTTCAGGATGAAACAGAAATAGGTATGCGTTCCCATTTATGATACTTGCTGTGTCACTCGTATATAGAATATCAAGTCGATTAGTTCTTATAGGGAAAAAGAGGACACTGCTGCAGAAAGAAAATGTAGAAAACGCCAACAAAAAAAATGTCAGCATACAAAATGTTAGTAATTCAGCTTTTGAAAACAATGAAAATAAATGACCGATAGTTTTCCATATCCAATTAAGTATAATCGAAACGATTGCATAGACACTTATTATTGAAAACGCTGCTAACAAAATTGATATTATACTGTTAAGTGCATAAAAAGAATCAAATTCAATATTTAAAAAAGCTTTAAATTCTTCGCGATAAAAAATGCATATTCCTAATGACGAGATAGATGAATATATTCTGACAAACAAGGGCATTGAGCTTAGGCGTCTTTTAAGATCAGGCAACTGTGTCGCAATTATAAAAATATAAATATAAGAAAAAATGCTTGAAACGATAGTATCTATATGATATTCTGTATTTGCAATTGTCATAAATACAAAAGCTGAGAACATTACAAGCAGATTTTTTTTTAAATTTGCAATTACTTCATCCTTTTTTTCATATTTAATTGCACTATGTACTGCTTTTTTTAGTTCTTCGTATGCTATATTTAATATGGTTTTTATTTTTTCCATAAAAGCTCCTTTTGTAATCATATATGTAAAATATTTGATATACTACAGTTATTTTGTCTCAATGGTTCAATCATGTTAATATTATAACCGATATCAACACTATTTTCAAGAGATTGATTCTTATTTCTTTGTTGTATCCCCCCTTTTTTCCAAAATCTCGTTTATGTTTTTGATATTTCATTATAAAGTTTTAGGTAATTCGTATGTCGGAATAATCTTTGATTATATGCAGAAAAATGTGAACGCTTCCAGAAGTCGGAAGCGTTCACATTAGTTTTACACTTATTTAATACCAAGCAGGTATTATTTGTAATTGATCGCAGGATCCGGGTAAACACGGTATGCGGGACCGTTTTCAGTTTTGTAGCCATCACCCGCCCAGACCTCAACCTGACTAGGATCATCGAGACGATAAACTATTAGCCAGCGCACCAGCGGAAGGCTACCGCCGTCCTCGCGTTTGGTATAGGGCATTTTTACCTGGAAGTTGTTACCCTTCTGCTGACCCATTTTCATGTCAAGATCTGCGCACATTGTCTTTACAAAGGTCGCATATCTCTTGTCGGAGTAGTCCCATGTCCTGAATACGTGGGTTATATCCGACGGGTTTTTCCAGTCACTGCCAGTCTTGTGAGTGTGACCGTCTACTCGTGCAACTATAGTAAAGCGGTAGTTTCCTTCCTGAGCAAGAGGCCTTTTTAGATTCGTTATTCTTTCGGAATAAGTGCTCGCTACGCCCTTGTACACAGTAGTTGTGTTAAGAACACAACCGTCGGCAGTTGATTCGAAAGCTACCCATGAGCTTTGAGGAGTATAAAACGATTCATAGGCATCTTCGTTTTCTAGTGCGAGCATTGCCGCCATATAGATCGTTCTTCCGTTTTCAACGGTTGCTTTCTTTCTTGAAAGTGTGACATATCCTGCTACAGAGGGAATGAGTATTGCACCGAGTACTCCGATTATAGCAAGAATTATAATCAGTTCGATAAATGTAAAGCCCTTTTTTCTACTCATACCCGTCACCTCCTTGTCGTGGGGATCGATTCCGAGCCTGCATTTTTATTTTCAATATGCAATGTAAGCATCCATTAAAATCTATACTTTACCTCAGTTATATGATACTATATAATTCAACATAATAGATGTTGTGTGAACAATATACGGTTTATGAATATTCTTGTAGCCTTGACTAATGTGCGCGATTACTGTTTGTAGAAATTCACGAGTGATAGTTTATACTAATTATACATTATGGAATTATAGTTTCTGCGTAAAAATTATGTATAATGTGCAATTTCAAATGTACATTGATATAAAAAATATACAAAAACAGGCTGTAAATAACAGAAGCTGTGACCGGATGTGGTAATAAAAAACGGGCATAAAGAAGCCAGTACTTCTTTATGCCCGTTCCGGTCAAGATTAAAATCTCAATATAGTCTTCTCTATTATACTTATGCACATAGGAGTGATTTTATGATACCCGACGCAAAAACAACTATCATCAATAAATAGCAGCCGAGCCTGAACCATGTCAGATATTGGGGTATCTCCTTATGCATTCTCTTGGCGAGCACGCCTGACAGAAGCATTATAAAAAGAACGGGAGATACTGTGCTGGCAAGAGCAAATACAGCGCCTAGTATCGCTGCAAAAGCTAAAGGCAGCGTTGCTGCGTAGCCGGTTATCAGTATCAGCGGGGCACATGGGGAGATACCGTATCCGAACCCCATGCCTATCAAAGCCGCATGATGCGTTTTTTCTTCGTCAAGCACCTCATTATCGGTTTTGCAGCCCTTGCAGGTTTTGCAGTTACTCCTGCCTGTTCTTTCCCTTATCCAGCATATAAGGAACCATACTCCCATAGCGAGCATAACTGCGTCAACTATCAATGCAGCCTTTATACCGAATATGCGTCCGGAGTCGTCTATAATGTTGCTGCCTATAATTGATGCCGTACAGCACAGCAGTATGACTGCAAGGAATTTGCCGAAAAAGAAATCTATAAATGCTCTGACAGACTGTCTGATGTTCTTTGTATGTGTGGTGAGATAGCCGTAAAGAGCAGCGCTTATCCCAGAGCCGCAGCAGGTACCACAACCCATTCCTACGGAAGTAGCTGCGGTCATGCTTTCAAGCAGTAATGAAAAGCCCATTGTTTTATCCTCTTTCGCTGGCAATGAGAGCTGCGCCTATCGCGCCATTGAACTGCGGATATGCCGCAACGTACACATCTCTCATAAGCTCCTCCTCGAACGCTTTGTGGAGCCCTATATTCAAGGAACCGCCGCCTGTCATGAGTATATCGCCGTCCTTTTCGGACTTCTTCATCATCTTCACGATACGCCTTGCCATAGAGATATGCATACCTGCAAGTATGTCTCTTCTGTCGTACTTTCTTGCAACAAGTGAGATGACCTCGGACTGGGCAAAAACTACGCAGGTGCTGTTGATATCGCAGGGATTTGTCGCTTCCAGTGAAAGGGGGCCCACATTGTCTATAGTAGTTTCAAGTATCTGTGCAATTACTTCCATGAACTTGCCCGTTCCTGCAGCGCACTTGTCGTTCATGCTGAAATTCTTGACAGCATATTTGCTGTCAAGATATATTATCTTGGAGTCCTGCCCACCTATGTCGATTATCATGCCCGGGCGGTATTCCTTTGGCGCAGTGAGACGAACACCGTAGGCGTGAGCAGTTATCTCGGATATATCATCGTCTGCCACTTCAAGTACCTTTCTGCTGTAACCTGTAGCCATTATATAGGCTATATCCGACAGTGCTATGCTGTTGTTGTCGCAAAGCTCTTTGGTGAGCCTTCGAGCTGTGCCGTCATTGTCTATTCCTGTATTGCGGACCATAGTATCTATGACTTCTCCGTTGCCTATAAGAGCGGCTTTAAGATATGTGGAACCGCCGTCAAGTCCTATATAGTATTTTCCCATTTTCTTTTCTCCTTACAGCTCCCTGCGTACTTCGCTTCGCTTTTCTGGAGCCTGTCCCAGTTTTATGAGCTCTATGAATGCTTCTATCCTTATACGCAGCTGTTCTACGTCCTCTTCGTTGTAGTCGCTTTCAAGGCGTATAACTGGTATATCGAGCTTTCCGAGCTCCTCCTCTATACACTTATATTCAAAATCGTATACCAGGCAGCCGCGGAGAACGTGATAAATAACTCCCTGTATCTGATTTTCCTTTATCAGCTGTTTAAGACGGTATATCCGCTGAGTATTGTCGGCAAATGTTGGACATGGGCAGGGACGGAGCGAACTGTTCGCTAAAGCCCTTATCATGCCGTCAAAGCTATTGTCTGTTATTACCGGAGGGTCCCACATACCGCGTTCGCCCATGCAGGTCTCATCACCTGCAACTATACCGCCCATTTCCTCTATGAGCAGAGGTATCTTTACGTTAGGGAACACTATAGGAGAGCCCGTAAGTAGTATCCTTGGCAGCTTTTTTGTCGTTACTGTCTCTCTCTTCTGAGTGCGGAGCCTCAGCGAATCATTTACGATATGAAGAGCGTCTGCCCATGTGTCCGCAGGAAGATATGCAGCTGCGTTCATTATTGTCATAGCGTGTGTGCCCCTGATAAGATAGGGCATCTGTTTTTTCAGATGTATGAACTCGGACAGCTCATACTGAGCACGTCCGACTTTATAGAATGCATTTGCCAGTGATTCGTAGGTTATCCTTCTTCCGGTGACGGTTTCGAGCCTTGCAGCCAGATCATAGAGCTGTCTGACGAACTCGTCTATTTCGTCGTCGCCTTTTGTGGTAGGTACGTGCATCGTCATGACGTCACAGTAATCGCTGAGCATGCCTGCTATCTTCTTTTTGCAGTCGCAGGTAACGGGTACTATCATCATGGAGCAGTCCTCGTATAACGGCATTAACCCGGTGTGCTTGAAGCCTGCAACTGCCTTTACAAGTGGACAGGCGTCACGGGGAGCGATATCGTCGCCTATAAAAAAGGCAGTGTAGTTTCCGCTGCATAGCTTTACCGGCATAGCTCCTGCCGCATAGATAAGTTCCTGCGGCACCATGACGCAGTATGTGCCTATGGTCTTTTGTCCGTTGGGGACGTTTACGCCCTTCATTTCAACGTATATACGCTCAAGTGCGTGAAGGAATACATCCATTCCTTCAGGAGCACCGGAAAGTTCCTCTATACGGCGGAGGTATTTAGCAGAGGTCTGCGTTTCTTTATTTATGAAGCGCTTGTCCTGACGCGCCTTACGCTCCTGATCTCTTGACATTGTTATCATTGCTTTATCCTCGTTTTCTGTTGGGAGCGTAGCCCGACATCACATTCTTTCTCGACGCAGTGAAAAGCTTTTTGCCTGCGCAGGTAAGGGACAGAGCATTGTCTTCGGGACAGCATCTTATGCACTCTCCGCACATTATGCAGCTTGCTTCTGTCACATCGGTTTTTTCTCTCTCGGTATATATAGTCTTTATACCCATAGGGCAAGCCTCATAGCAAGCACCGCATTCGGTACACGCCTGACAGTCCTTGCGTATACGGAACAGTGATACCTTATGGAAAAGTCCAACTATAAATCCCAGAGGACATATATTGCAGAACAGTCTGCGCTTGAAAAAGCCGCCTATAAGTACAAATATCATAAGGAAGCCACTGACATAAAGACTTACTCCTATTCCTGCGAGTATGGGAGATACTGTAATGGCAGGACAGAAATTGCAGAAGTTGCCACCTATGAAGCCGATGCCGAAAAACAACAGCACCATGAACCATTTTATCGGAACGAAGGCAGAGTACATTTTTTCGTTTGGGGATATGCCCTTGACCTTAGTCTTTTTTCTGAGTTTGTCCATGACGTCCTGTATAAGTCCCATAGGACACAGAAAGCCGCACATCACACGTCCGAGAAGTACTATGAATAACAGGGTGCTGACATAAAAGATGATGATGTTTTTCAGAGGAAGCTCTTCGAAAAGGTCCTTAGGGTGCGAAAGAAAGTAGCAACTTGATTCGGTCATCTGCACATTGTTAGCAGGGCAGGAAAAAACAGGCAGGCTTATATTTGTTGATCTTAGCCCGAAAAGCAGTCCTCCCCATATCATCATGAAAGAGAATAATATCATTGTCAACCAGCGTAATATCATGAACAGGGCCGGCTTTTGCGTCGGGGCGTTTCCATGACCTCTTTTGCTGTACATGTAGGCGTTACTTCTGCTTTTTTTCATAATGGCATTTCTTATATAAGCTGTCAGAATGATGCCCAGTGTTGAGATAACAGTGATGATGAAAAGGGGCAGGATGGTCTTTATATATTCTATAGAGAATACCTTCTTCAGACTTGTCGCGTAGCTTTCTGGTCCGAATTTATAAAATGGCAGATACAGTGCAAAATATGCCAGTGCAAAAAATACGATACAAATAACAGCTGTTGCTGCAATGCGTTTCCTTGATCTCATTTCGCCTTTCGCACCTCTTTGAAACGGTTCTGGGTGAGCATCTCGGAAAACGCTTCAAGACGTATCCTGAGCTGTTCAACGTCCTGATACTGATAGTCCGTTTCAAGACGGAACACGGGGATATCATACTTTGCAAAAAGCTCTTCAAAGCGTTCAAGCTCGAAGTCGTACTCTATCTGTCCTTTCAGTACGTGGTATACTACTCCTTCGATATCTCTTTTCTGCACAAGTCTTGAGATATGCCCGAAGAGAGCTTCGTTCTTTACGAAAGCCGATGAAGCGTCCTTGTTATACCATGCAGAAGCGATATTCTTTATCATGCGCTCGCAGCTGCCATTAAGGCAGTTCTTTTCGTGTATGAGCTCCTGCTTCAATACAGAACTGTCTATAGCATCGAGCAGGGTGAGACCGACGTCGTGTATCAGGAAGGGTATCTTGTAATTGGGAAATACTACCGGTGAACCCATGATAATAACATTAGGTTTGTTATGTCCTGCATGAACATAACGCCTGGACATTTCCCCTATTCTTTCGGTGAGCTCCTGTACGTGATATGTCCAATCGTCAAGGTTGAAGGTGCGGTAATAGCTGTCCTGTACGAGAAGACGTGCCGCATCTGAGATTATATCAGGGCGCTCCCGTGAGACGTTCATGAAGGCGGCAAGAGCACAGCGTGCTCTTGATGCTCTTAAGGCTGCAGATATTACAGAATCCTTTGTTATACGTCTTTTGGTGTGAGCGGATACAGCTTCTGCCATATCCAGCATCTGACGCTGCCATTTTTCTTCCGCTTTGCTGCCGCTGCGGTCTGGCGGAACATCTACAAGGCAGAGCTTTCGTCCTTCGTCTTTTAGCTGATAAGATATCTTTCTCATGCTGTCGCTGGTAAGGGGGATTATAAATAGCGATTCGGAAAAATCAGCACCGCCGGGCTGATGTATATATCCGAGTATGGAGCGGCTCACAGGGTCGGTGTCACGGGGGACGATATCGTCGGACCATGCTGCCGAACCTAGGCTTCCGCCTGTCAGCCAGTAGGGCTCGGAGCCTGCTGCCATAACTAGTTCCTCGGGTATTCCAGTACCGAGAATAACTACAGAGGGCTTTTGCTGTGATCGGGTATTTCTGCTTGACCATGTATATTCCGTATCGAGAAAATACTTTAATTCAGGCAGGTATTTTTCCTGCTGTTGCATTATGCTGTTGAGTGTGTCGCTATATTCACTAGAATATACATCTGTTTTGTCGGCTTTTTTTATCATTATTTATCACGTTCCTTTTGAACTGGTCTTGATTTTTGGTCTGCCAAAAAGCTTTTCGGGAGAGGGAGTCCGGTAAAGCCTTTTCTTGATCTTGTTTTCTATATCATCTTGATATGCTGTGAGATAGTGACTGTATCACAATGCACCGGTGCATTGGTAAAGAGTTTTCTTTGTTTTAAGGGAATCGTTTGAATCGGTACTAAGATGATATATTGCTGACATCTGCCTGTCAGCTTTTTGGATATAGTCGATTTTATTATAATTAAAAGTGATGAAGAAAATATATCAAAAGCTTTGCGTTTTTATCATAAATCAGACATAATAAAAATGTCACAAATTATGGGAAATACAGCAATTATATACGCACAAGCTCTGAAAAACAGCCGCAGATACACAACAAGGACTATATCTGGCATTCTAACGTTATCAAACATTCTCACAATAACTCAGAAGTCTTAAAAAAACCTTAAAATCGACATTTGTAGGATATTAAATAAATGTTTTTCATAGATCTGATTTTTCTGATAGTCAAGGAAATAAAAAACAAGTCAGTCTGTCGAAAAAGGGGCTGTAAAAAAACTCAGTCCCCCAAACGAACACGGGGCCTCGTAAAGAGGCCCCAAATTTTATAGCAAAAAAACAAACTGCACAACAATAACTTGCGTGCAGCTGTTTTTAGTGATATAATCAAATTACCACAAATGAATACCACTGAGAACTATTATAAACCAATCCAACTGAAATTACCAGTGTTTTATGAAACAATTATATATAAACACGACTCAGTGTATTCTTTTGTTGAAGTTTTAGATCAAATTGACCTAAAGAAATATCTTGCAGAGAAGGACTGCAGGACAGGTCGCCC
>JAGCWY010000071.1 GCA_017961625.1 Ruminococcus sp.
ATGGTTACACGAAGACAGTATTCAAGCGTTTTATCACTTCCGTTGAGAAGTCAAATGAAGGTTATACCTGGAACTGGGACGAAAACAGTCTTAAAGGTAAGCTGTTCGGCGGAGTATTCGGCCGTGAGGAGTTCAAGACAAATGAAGGCACATATAAGTTCGCTACTAAGTGTAGATTCCCTCGCAGCATAGAAAGCATCAGAACCGGGAACTTCACGATTCCGGACGACAAACTCATGGATAAGAAGAACAACGACACTTCTTATACTGCATCACTTGCAAGCATGGGGAACGCATATCAGGCGCCTGAGCAGCTTGCAGCTGGCAGCGATCCAATGTCTTATGGTAATCTCAGCGAGTTTGAGGAGATACTCAGTGGAAATGACGTTCCATTTTAATAGCTTTCAGAATTTCTGAAAGAAGGTGATAGTATTTATAAGCTTACCCACAAACAGGCAACGGCTTGTTACAGTCATGAAGAGCTGAAAGCCATTGCTGAAGATATCATTAAAACCCTTGAAGATATAGCATATTTCAGCGAGACGCAGGAAAATCTCACAAAAAACCTGACGCTGCTGAGGAACGCAAGCAAACAAGCCGGTAAGTTAGAAGTATTTACACGATGCCTTAACATTGCAAGGGATGAAGTCCATCCACAAGATATGAACAACCTTGAATGGCGGTTCACATACGACGAAGAGGACTTCACAACATCGGAGCCATACAGCGAAATAATCATTATTGACAACGAGTTCCTTCGTGCACAGCGCCTTGAAGAGCTGGCTAAGGAAGCTAAGAAATTCGGAATTAATAATTTCAAGTATTTATATCGGGCATATGAGAAGACCTGCCACAAGGTTCACAGCAAACAGAACACAGACTTCGATCTCGAATGTGGCGAAGACGGTAAGAAACTCTCTTCAACAGAGAACTTCGTCAGGATCCTTGAACACGACAAGCAGTTCACAGGCTTGAAATTTAATCTCCTGACATATTCGCCGGAGCAGGAGCGTGAGGGCGTGATGTGCCGCTGGACTGACAAGGACGATGCAGCTGCACGGCACTATATGGAGTACACCTACAAGATTCACAATGCTGCTAAGTGTGACGATGCGCTGAGAGTAGTGTTCGGGCGCAATGAGTATCATCCTATCCGAGATCTGGTTGATTCCTTAGAGTGGGATAAACAAGACCGAATATCTAACTTCCTGTCATATGCAGCTAAGTGTGAAGACACAGAATATACACGAGAAGTCAGCAGACTGATTTTCGCAGGCGGTATTCACAGGCTTTATCAATCAGGCTGCAAGTTTGATGATATGCCTGTCCTGATAGGCACGAAACAGGGCGAGGGTAAATCAACGTTGGTTCGCTGGCTTGCTATGAAGGATGAGTATTTCACCGAGGTCAACGAGTTCGACGGTCAGAAAGGTATCGAAGCACTTGAAGGAGCGTGGATATGTGAGGTCTCCGAGCTGCTTGCTATGACTAAGGTTAAGGAACAGGAAGCCGTTAAAAGCTTCCTCACTCGCCTGAATGACCGTTACCGAATGCCTTACGACAAGCGTATCACAGATCATCCGAGACAGTGTATATTCATTGGCACAACCAATAAAGAGCAGTTCCTGACGGACAAGACAGGAAATCGCCGGTTCTATCCTGTGCGTGTGAGACAATCAGGTTACGAGCTGTTTGAGCACGAAAAAGACATCAAGGAATACATCAAGCAATGCTGGGCGGAGGCCAAAGCAAAGTATGACACAGAGTTCATGCAGCCATACGCTAAGCACGAGCTTATTGAGATCATACGTCAGAAGCAGTCCGAAGCGGTCGAAGATGATTTCCGTGTGGGAATGATTGAAGACTACCTCGACGGCAGAGACGAAGTGTGCATCCTTGAACTATGGCAACAGGCTCTTAAGAACGGCGAAACTAAACCGTCAAAAAAAGATAGTATCGATATTGCATTGATTTTATCAGGCAGTTTTCCGGACTGGGAAAAACAGCCTGCTGTCAAACGTTTTCCGAATTATGGTATTCAAAAATGGTGGAAATGCACAAAATTTACTGAATACGAAGATATATTGCTTTAATTCTGGTTACATAGTTACAGGTTTGGTTACATGGATAGTTACGCTATATATAGCCTTTTATCCCTATTTGTAACCAATGTAACCAGAATATAAAGAAAATAAAAAAATAATAGTGATAGTAGAAATATATATATTTGAAAAAATATATATATAGGAAATTTTGGTTACAGTTACATACAAAAATCGGAGTTTTTCCCGATATTTCGCGTAACCATCTATGTAACCAAGTTTGTAACCAAGTAGGAGCAGGAAGATATGAGAGGACGGAGAAGATGAAACCGCTTAAAGTTCTTATTGCTTGTGAAGAATCTCAGAGAGTATGCATAGAGTTCCGCAAGCTCGGACACGAAGCATACAGTGCAGATATACAAGAACCTTCGGGCAGTCATCCTGAGTGGCACATACACTGTGATGTGTTAAAAGTTTTAAACGCGGGGGGGAGTTCAGCACCATGAACGGCGAATCCCACAACGTTGACAAATGGGATTTGATAATAGCGCATCCACCGTGTACATATCTGACAGTAAGTGGTAATCGGTGGTTTAATGTTGAGCGATACGGCGATACGGCGATACGGCGATACGGCGATAGAGAAAAAGCAGCTGCATTCTTTATGGCGTTTGTAAATGCAGACTGTGAACATATAGCAATTGAGAACCCTATCGGCTACATGAATACGCATTACCGTGAAGCTGACGAGATAATACAGCCGTATGAGTTCGGGCATCCAGTAAGGAAAGCAACGTGCTTGTGGTTGAAAAATCTGCCGACACTTACACCGACAAAGATTGTAAAGCCGGAAACGGCACAAAGCGGCGGTAAGAGTTATTCAGGACCTGCACTATACGTCAGAGATGAAAACGGCAAAATATTATCATATAACGACCCGAGAACCGCAAAGGAGCGTTCAAAGACATATCCAGGCATAGCGCAAGCAATGGCACAACAATGGTCTGCGTATCTTACAGGGCAGACGGATAAACAACTATCATTTTTCGAGGAGTGAGAAGATGAAAATAATCAAACATAACGGCAACGGTCAGACATATTGTGTTGGATGCTTAGCAGCAGGCAGACAGCCGCTGCAATGGGATTCGTGGATAACAGAAATACAGTATGACAGCGGAGATAAACTCGGATGCTTCTGCCCTGAGTGTTTCAAGAACGCTGCAAAGTATCTGAGACTGGGTAAGGAGAGTAAAACCGAATGATTATAAACGGCAAATGGATGTCAGAACCTGAGATAATCGCATTGATATCTCAGCTGACAGCGGATAAGGAAAAGCTTGAAAGGCAGCTGGATGAAGCGAAAAGGCTTTTGTTACTTGCCAATGCTGATATATATTGTTTCTCGGATGGGAAATGGGAACATGAAGCAGATGTATTAAAGCTGATAGGAGACGAAACCAATGAACCTAAGACCATACCAACAACAGGCAGTCAATGATATACGTCAGTCACTGCGAACACACAAGTCAGTCGTGTTCACAATTGGCTGTGGAGCTGGTAAGAGTATTATAGCAGGAGCTATTGCTAAGTCAGCGACGGATAAGGGTAATAGAGTTCTCTTCCTGGTACATCGAGCTGAGCTGTGTGAGCAGATATCGGACACGTTCTTCGGGATGTGTGATGTCGATGATGAGCTGTGTGATATCATGATGATCCAGACGGCTCGGAGACGGCTGAGTAGTATATCAGAACCGGCTCTGATTATAGTCGATGAAGCACACGTATTCAATAAGGCTTACGAGAAAGTATTTCAGTATTTCCCCGATAGCTTTAAGATAGGATTCACGGCTACTCCCTGCCGGTTAAATCAAGGTGGACTTGGTAATCTGTTCGAGGACCTTCTGACCAGCGTTTCTACACGGTGGTTGATAGATAACAAGTATCTCTCTGAGTACAGATATTACTCGTTTCCTCTGATAGATACATCTAAGTTACATACAAGAGCAGGAGAGTTTGTTCAAGAGGAAGTTGAGAAGCTTCTGGATAATCGGGCAGTGTTCTCCGGTACAGTCCGACAGTATCAGAAAATAACACCAGGCAAGAAGGCTATGATCTACTGTGGATCTATCAAGGCAAGCAAAGAAATCGTTGAGGAATTCAACAGGAACGGCATTACAGCAGCACACGTTGACGGTACTATGTCTAAGGCAGAACGTGAGCGGATAGTATCAGAATACAGACAAGGTAAGATAACTGTTGTATCTAACGTTGACCTGTTCGGAGTAGGCTTCGATGATAAAGATATTGAAGTCACTATCCTGCTCAGGCCTACACAGAGCTTAGCTCTTGCTGTGCAGCAGAATATGCGCTGCATGAGGTACAAGGAAGGCAAGACAGCTATTATACTTGACTGCTGCGGAAATGTAGTGAGACACGGCCTTCCGGATGATAACCGTGAATGGACGCTGGAGCCGAAGGCAAAGCAAGAAAACACAGTCAAGATCAGAGAGTGCCCAGAGTGCTTCGCTGTGTATCCTCCGACACTCGACCGATGTCCGTACTGCGGATATGCTGCAGTGAAGGAGATACAACGCAAAGAAAAGAAGACAGTCGAGATTGATCTGGTGGAAGTGAAACGGCAGAAGGAAATACAAGACACTAAGTATTCAGATCTAACAGCTGAGACATGGGACGATGTAGAACGGATCCGCAAGACAAAAAAATATAAAATACAGTGGGCGATCAGGTTCGCAGATATGCACAGTATACCTGTACCGCATAAGTACGATTATATGAGGAGGTTCATGAGGTGACGGAGCACGATATGCAAAATCTTATACGCATAAAATTATCAGAGTTAGGCTATGCCGTATTCAGAATAAATTCAGGGAAGGTCAGAATGGCAGACGGTCGTTGGTTTGATACTGGCGTCCCGAAGGGGTTCTCAGATCTCATAGCCTGCAAGGACGGAAGAATATATTTTCTCGAAGTCAAAACCGAGAGAGGAAAAGCAAGTCCTGAACAGCTGAATTTTCTTAAGCAGATGCATGACAAATACGGCTGTTCGGGTGGAATTGTAAGGAGTGTGGAAGATGCAGTCAGAATTACAGGAGATAGAGAGAGCAGCAGTTAAGAGCTCACCTGCTCCGAAGGACCTACGGCCGCCTGAGTCGATGCTGTACTATATGCTACTGGGCTTGTATGCAGCATATCAGGCAGGCAAGATAGATAAGTCTCAAGGCCATTTACATAAAACGCAGATATATAAGATCTATAACCGAATGAATGACGACTACACACAGTTCACTGATATCTGCAAGCTGTATCAGGAACGGATCCGGAAGGGGGTGAGCTGATGATAGTAGCAGCATTCATAGACATGATGATAGCAACATTTCTTGTATACGCTGTTTGGTCAACAATAGACGAAGCAAGAGGATGCTTTGACGAGTATAACCTGTACTACAGGAACAAGCTGAGAAACAATGTAATGACTTTGGACTTTTATCTCAGAATGTTCATAGTCGGACTGATACCGATTATCAATATTCTCATGATATATCTGTACACTTACGAGAAAGCTGAGCGCCTGGAAGAATGGATAGATATTATCCAGTCTCAGTTCACCTTAGAGAGCAGGTGATATCATGGGAGCAGTGATATTTTTCACAGTTGTTTTCGGGTATTTTATATGGGCAGCATTCCTGCGAGGGAGATCCCGGAAGGTAAAATACACAGAGGAACTTTCACAGAGAATTCAGAAGATAAATTACATTAATTCTCAGATCATTCAGATTGATAAGCTGTTAGTCGATGTTGAGCTTTCGGACAGAGAACATCATCATCGTTTCAGCTTTGAGAGACAGACACTTGCAGGAGAAGAAATAAGCGCTGATATATGGTGTGACGGTAACTCAGAATTGTCTGAGCAGACGTATGAGCTGCTTAAGGCAAGGAAAAAGGAATTGTTGGTTCACCTGTTCGCTGAAATTTACAAGTTACCTAAACGCCGTAATCATAACGTAATCACAACGACAGATATTTACGGAAGGGGGGAGCAGTACGATGTATGATTCGAGAACGGGAGAAATAGTCTGCGATGTATGCGGAGACCCAATAGGGAACATCAATGGGAACGGAAATTTCTTTGCTTTGATTCGCACAAAGTACTGCGACAATTGCAGAACAAGAGCAAGACGTGATCAGGTAAGACAAGCGGTTCGTGACTTCCGAGATAGAAACCAAAAAGAACGAAAACTCAAAGATGAAAGGCTCAAACTTCTCGAAGAAGAAAACGAACTTCTGAGAGAGCGAGTGATAGAATTGAAAAACAATCAGGAGGTATTTTAAAATGAAAACTTATTCAACAGCAGCGGTGGCTTTGGCGTTAAGAATTAGTGAGAATGCAATAATATCTGAGGATAACAAGAAAGGTTTGAACATAGCTCAGATTCTTATGCTTAGTGAGAACGCAAAGCTTAAGAGATACGATGATGAAGCACAGGTCATAAGAAAGCTTGTTTCAGACATAAAGGCACTTGAAAAATGAGACGGAAGAAGAACACAAAGCGCAAGGGTGACAGGTACGAAGAACACTGCGCTATGAAACTGAGATTCAGGGGTTGTATTGTTGAACGAATTGGAGCAAGCGGAGATTTCGGGGCAGATCTGATAATTAAGACGTTTTTCTTCCGCAAGCTTGCGATTGTGCAGTGCAAGTACCTGTCAAAAGCAACAGCGAAAGTCGGAACAAAAGCAGTGCAAGAAGCTTATACAGCTCGGCAGTATTACGGAGCGCAGAAAGCTATTGTCTGCACAAACCGCACCTACACCAAAAACGCAAGAGAACTTGCGAGGGCTTGCGGTGTGGAACTTTATGAGAACTTCTGAAAGGAGATAAGCAATGGGAACTATGCCAAAAGAGTATATGCAGGCGTGGAGAGATAAACACAGAGAACACGTTCGGAAGTACAACCGAGAAGCGTATCATAAGCCGATATGCGATATGAATTGCTTTGACTGTAAGTTCCCAGATTGTAGGAATAATAGAGCGCCCACGAAAGCAGAACGTCAGATGCTCGATGAAGCGGTCGGAGTTAACACGCCTGCATTTCAGGAACAGAAAAAAGCGAGAGAGAAGCGCATGAAAAGTGCGTATAATCGGCAGAGATATTTGATGCGTAAGGAGCTGAAAGCGAAATGAAGTCAAGAGGGTTTAAAGAGCTGCAAAGAGCAGTTCAGAAGGAGAATGAGATCAAAAATGCCGAGTATCAATTTCAGCTATACGATCTATGCGTGGACGATATGTTCAAAGCAGCTGCGGCTTGCATGGTCGCTACACTGCACCGGAGAGAGTTAAGCAAGCAATATATCCAGAGATTTTTCAAAGATTTCTGTTATATCCTCTCATTCCCTGAGACATTCGGAATGAGTAAAGGTTCAGATGAAATGATAGCTGAATACTCAAAGTTGTATGATCTTGATTTTGACAAGATTCATGTATGCAGAGAAAGCTTAGAAGAATACAAGAAGCGCTATAAAATAGGAGATGAATACAAATGATTGATGATGTTAAAATCCCGGCTGATGATGCATTGGAGCAGGCTTTTAGACAGGGATTCGAGAAAGGTAAAACTGAGGACAAGCGAATAATTGATATAGTATATCATTATGGTTTTATATCACAGTGCGATATCATGATTGAAGAGTGTGCAGAACTAACACAAGCTATATGTAAAATGCGCCGTTGCTACAGTCCCGAGATTAATGAAAATCTACTCGAAGAGATCGCAGATGTGTTTATTATGGTAAGACAGCTGAGAGTGGTATTCGGCATGAATAACATTGATAAGATCGTGGAGCAGAAACTTGACAGGCAGATGCAGAGAATTGCAGAGGAGCGTGAACAGAAATGACAATTGGTGAAAAGGTAAATCATCCTTCCCATTATCAAGGGAAACATGAATGTATAGAAGTTATGAGAGCTATGTTCGGTGATGAAGCTGTAAAGGGATTCTGTAAGTGTAACGCTTATAAATACAGATTCAGAGCAGGCTTGAAAGACGAAAGCAAGTACGAAGAGGATATCAAAAAAGCAGAGTGGTATGAGGATTATCTTATCATTATGGAACAGGCAGAAAAGGAGGATTAAAAATGGCTGAATATATAAGACGGGATATTGTCTTGGACATTATCAATACTATGAACGATACAGGCGGTTTTGCTGGATATGCTGATTATAGTACGTTATTTGACGAAATAGATACAATGCCAGCCTCAGACGTACAGCCTGTGGTACGCTGTAAAGACTGTAAACATCGGAAAGAACATCATTATGAAGAAGATGGCGAAAAGCCATATATCAAGTATGAGTGTAAATTCACAAAATACTCAATGAGTGATGACGGTTTCTGCTCTTTCGGTGCAAGAATGGACGGTGATGCGGAATGACAGAACTTAAACCATGCCCGTTTTGCGGTAGTGTTGATGTTAAGGTGCATATTCCATATTTCACGGATGATTGTTATATGGTACAATGCTATGGTTGCAATTGCAACACGGCAATATATATGACAGCTAATCAAGCTGTTGAAGCATGGAACAGGAGGGATGAAAATGTGGCTGATTGAAGTTATCGTTATGTTATTCGTGTTTTTTATAGGCGCAGCTTTTGGTATTATTACAGAGGATAGAACACTGAAAAAATGGTTTAATGAACGGCTTAACGAGTTTTACAGTCAGAAAGATAAAGAAATAGAAATGCTTAAATCAATGCTTGAAAAAGATAAGGAGGAACGAAATGACAATTGATGAAGCTATAAAACACGCTGAGGAAGTGGTGACAGAAAAAGAAGATAATGCCAGATGGGAATTAACTTCAACTTGGCAAGACGAGTGCAAACAGTGTGCCGAAGAACACAGACAGCTTGCAGAGTGGTTGAGGGAGCTGAAAGCGTTAAGGAGCACGTTAGAGCTATGTAAGAAATGTCAATATGTAAGCGAATGTCCTATAAATTATCCGTGGTTAAAGGAGGACTGAAAATGGCTGATGAATTTATAAGGCTTGATACTACAATCATGGGAATAGACGGTCTTATTAACGAAGCTCCAACAGGATCACAGGCAAGGGCGCTGTTCTGTGCTAAGGACATGATATATGATCAGCAGCGGTATGTCTCAGAAATGAAGCCTGTGAAGCGTGGTACATGGCGCAAAGATGAACAGGGCTATGATGTTTATGTGGAATGCAGTGAATGTGGGCTTAATCTCAGTACAAGCAATTATATTGAGAATGAATGGCGAGACATTTTAAAATATTGCCCTTGCTGCGGAGCAGATATGCGAGATGTTCCCGACACAGATGTCGGAGAGATAGCAAATGTTGTGGAGTTCAAGAAAAGACTAACTGACCGGAAAACAGCCGAAGCTCTCCGCAGTAATGCGGAGGGACTGCTCTCAAAGGGTATGCAAGTTGACATTGCTGATCTGCGGTACATCAAGCTTGCGGAATACGAGAACAAGGAGGAGAATAATGTCGAGACTACAGGAAGTTGAACGATTACTCGGAAACAATTTGAAATTAATCGAAGAATACAGCAAGCGTATTGCAGAGCTTGCGAACAGCGTTAGTGCTCTCGCCTACGAAAAAGGCTATGAGCAAGGCCGAAAAAACTCACAGGATGAAGTCGACAGGCTGCGCGAATATATCGCGCGTCAGAGCGAGGAGGAATACGAATGAGTGATACAGATATGCTGCATCTTTCTGCAATGGAAGTTGAAAATATGAAATTATGGAATTTACTTAAGGAGACACAACCGATTCTCAGAGCTGCGTTCTTCGCAAACTACAAAGACCAGGACAAGGCTGACGAGCTGATTGATAAGATTTCAAAAGTCATAGGTAAAGAGTAGGAGGATACAGATGAAAATTAATGATAGAGAGTATAGTGAAACAGAAACATTAGCATACATCAAGGAACTGACTGAGACAATCGAGCAGCTTAAGGATATTATAAAAACAGCTATGGAAGATATCGAAGATGCAGAAGATTGTGATTGTTGCTTATACAATGATCCTTCGACACTTTGTCCCGGAATAGGCGATAGTTGTGGTTTTTTATGGAAGCACGCAGCTGATGCGATAAAGCTAATAGGAGGGGATGTAAAATGATTATTAGAATAATAGTCGGTGGCTGCTGCGGTATGGCCTGTTACTGGCTGGGGTTTGTAACTGCAATATTTTTTAAAGGGAGTGATGATGAAGATGATTGAAATAAACTGGAACAAATATCGTCAGGCTCTGGGAGTCAACAGCACCTGCGCTATCAGGAACTGCTTAAGCGGTACATACATTCACAGGAATCTGAGTTCGGTCAAACTCTTCCCGAACCGCAAAGATGCTCAGAATTTTATAAGCAAAAATGGCTTGAATCCGAAGATATATAAGATCATTGCAGTGAGTGATTAGTTTTCAACAGGTTTTTTACGCATATGCAACAATTCAACAGTTGCATTTCGTGTATATTACTAATTGTATTTTACAGGCACAATGCTATAATATAAGTAGGACGTAAATATGCATATATTGCGTTGTCTCCTTTCTTTTTTATTCTACACATTCTATCTTGTTTGAATTATGGGAGAGACGGCATACTCTCCCACCTTATGCCGGAAGCGAGGTAACTACTCACCAACGGCCCCACTGAAGCGACAGTGATACGTCACTTGGCTTGTGTCCGTATCACTATCGCATCATAATTAAAAAGAATATGTACCTCCTGTATTAAACGCAGATCCCGTCGCAGTATTACTCCTTCTGCGGCGGGATTTTGCATTATAGAAAGGCGGTGTTACCGTGAACGCAAGACAGAAGAAATTCGCTGAGCTTTATGCAGCAAGCGGTAATACCGTTCAGAGTGCAATAGGAGCAGGTTACAGCGTTAATTATGCGAATACTAATGCTTGCAGATTGTTAGAGAATGATAGAGTTAAGCAGTATATCCGTGAGCTCACCGAGAAAGCTCAGGATGAGCGTATCATGACAGCTCGTGAGCGTCAGGCTGTACTGTCAGACATTGCTCGCAGCGGTGATGATCAAGACAGGATCAGAGCTATTGACACGCTCAACAAAATGACAGGCGAATATGTAACAAAGATCGAAGGAAACATTTCTGCAGAGATCAACAATCCTTTTAAAGATCTGACTACTGAGGAGCTGAGGAAACTTGCAGAAGACTGACAAGTTAGTAAAACTCGGAGCGAGAATAGAACTCGCACGAAGAAGCTTCTTTGATTACTGCAGATTGAAAGCTCCTGACTTCTATAAGCCTGAAAGAAAATTCCTTGTTGACCTCTGCAATGAGTTTCAGAACTTCCTTGACAGCGAAGAGAAAGCATTGATCATTAATCTTCCTCCTCGACACGGAAAGTCCCGAACGGCCTGCTGCTTTGCTGAGTGGTATCTTGGACAGGATATCAACCGCAAAATCATGATTGGCTCATACAACGAGACACTGTCAACGATGTTCTCAAAGAATGTAAGAAACACGATATCAGAGGTCAAGGCTGACAAATACAAAGCTGTATTTTCTGACGTGTTTCCGAATGTTCGCATCAAGCTCGGTGACGGAGCTATGAATCTTTGGAGCTTAGAGGGCGGATATAACAATTATCTCGCCACTTCTCCGACAGGTACAGCAACAGGCTTCGGCTGCACTCTGATGATCATTGACGACCTTATCAAAAACGCTGATGAAGCGAACAATGAGAACACTAAGCAGAAGCACTGGGAATGGTTCACGAACACGATGCTGAGCCGTCGTGAAGAGGGTGCGAAAGTCATTATTATTATGACACGCTGGGCTTCTGATGATCTGGCTGGCAAGTATCTGGACTTCTGTCAGAATGAAGGCATAGCATACAGGCACATTTGTATGAAAGCCTACAACAAAGAAACAGATACAATGCTTTGCCCTGAGATCCTGAGCCTTGAAAGCTATCAAGCGACTATCAAGGCAATGGGAGCCGACATTGCAAGTGCGAACTATCAGCAGGAGCCGATTGACATTAAAGGCAAGCTGTATACTTCCTTCAAGACTTATACAGACCTTCCTCCACACTTTGAAGGTGTATTCAGCTATACCGATACAGCTGACGAAGGCGACGACTGGCTCTGTTCAATCATCTGGGGAGTGTACCAGAAGGAAGCATATATCCTTGACGTGTATTTCTCCAAGGAGCCTATGGAGATCACAGAGCCTGAGACAGCTCGCCGACACAAAGAACATGAAGTAAACAATGCTCGTGTTGAATCGAATAACGGTGGTCGAGGATTTTCCCGAAACGTTGAACGAATCTCGAAGGAACAGCTGCATAATTATCGGACAATCTGGACGTGGTTCCATCAGTCCGCTAACAAGAAAGCAAGGATCCTCACGCACTCGACCTGGGTAATGCAGCATATATATTATCCTGTGAACTGGCGTGACCGCTTCCCTGAATACTATGAAGCTATGAACAGATACCAGCGTGAAGGAAAGAATGCACACGATGATGCTCCCGATGCTACAACAGGCGTCGCAGAAACCACACTTGCAACAACCAAGGTTGGCACATCAAAACTGAGAGGATGATAAAATGTTTCTGCTGAACACTACAGAAGAACTCACAACAGAAAGAATATGCGAGTATATAAAGCTGCATAGAACCGCACTGAATGAGCGATACGAGAAACTTGAAAGCTATTACAAGGGAGAGCATGACATCCTGAATCGCAGACCTAAGCGCAGAGATGATCCATGCAACAATGTAGTATGTAATTATGCCAAGTATATAACGGATATCGGCTCCGGCTTTCTGATTGGCGAACCGGTTTCATATCAGTCTGAGGAAAACGACCTCTCCGACTTGCTCGAATGGTTCAAGTCTGCGGAGGTAGACGTGCAGGACAATGACAATGCAGAGGACCAGTCGATTTATGGTGTTGCTTATGAGCTTGTATACATGAGCTCAGACGATTCACCGACACCGAAGACAGCAAGCATACATCCTTCACAGGCTTTTGTTATCTATAACAACACTGTGGAGCTGAATCCTGTCGCAGGTGTCTACTATCACGAGACAAGAGATACAGCAACACAGCAGATCAACGGCTATGATGCAGAGATAAGTACGGACAAGCAGTACATCCGCTTCCACCTGACTGCTGACTATGCTCTGGACGGAGAAGTTGCTACAGAAGGCAATCCCTTCGGCATGGTTACGCTTATTGAGATCTATAATAACAGATTCTTACAGGGCGACTTTGAGCAGCTCATCAGCCTGATAGATGGATACAACAAGCAGCAGTCGAACAGAATTGATGATAAAGAGAACTTCGTTAACTCTCTCATGGTTTTGAAGGGTCAGACACTCGGATATAATCAGGAAGAAAAAGCCGAGACATACCAGGACATTAAGGACAATGGCGTTATCGAGCTCACAGAAGGCAGTGACCTCTCATTCCTGACACGTCAGTCTGATCAGCAGGGTGACCAGCTCCTTACAGAATCCATTGCAAAAGATATTCACAAGTTCTCTTATATTCCTGATCTGACAGATGAACATTTCGCAGCCAATGTCAGCGGAGTGGCTATGCAGTTCAAGTTATGGGGGCTGCTCCAGCTCATGAAGAAGAAGGAACGCTACATCAAGGAAGGACTGAGATATCGCATCAAGCTATTCTCAGCGATACTCGCTATCAAAGGAAAGAAACCTGTTGACGTTGAAAATGTAACAATAACGATTACAAGAAACCTTCCGAAGAACCTTGTCGAGCTTGCACAGGTAATAGGAAATCTTTCAGGCATATGCAGTAATGAGACACTTGTCGCTCAGTTGCCATTTGTCGAAGATCCTGAAAAGGAAGTTGAAAAGGCAGCAGAGGAAAAGCGACAGGCTCAGGATGAGCAGTTTGTTATGGTTTCAAAGTCGGTAAACGAGAATGACGAGGAATGAGAAGTACTGGATAGACCGTGCGAACCGTCGCATGGATAACTACACGCTTGCTGCATTCGATGCGGCGAACATTGTCAAGCGGTCGCTGAATTCAACATTGAATTATGTGCGTGACGAAATCGCCAAGATTTTACGTCATACAGGCGGTGAAGATACACTGGCATATGAATACCGCATGAAGCGGTTAACGGCACTACTGGCGAAAACTGATGCCAAAATGAAAGAGCTGTACGGTGTTACTCTTGGTGATACAACAGCACTCCTGACTGAGGTAATCCCCGAAGCTTATTATCATACGATATTCGACATAGCGCAGGGAGCAGGAGTGCAGCCGCAGTTTTCAGCGGTCAACAGCAAGCTGATTGATAAGATCATCAATGAGAACTGGTCAGGCGAAAACTACAGCAAGCGCATATGGAAGAACACAAACAAGCTTGCTGAATCGGTGAGAGAAACACTTACCGAAGCAGCTATGAACGGCGAGAGTATCTATAAGACCTCTCGCAAGCTGTCAGAAGCGTTTGATACAACTGCTTATAATGCACAAAGACTTATACGTACCGAGACAACATACGCTGCAAATCAAGCGGAAATGCTGTCATATAAAGAACTTGATATAGAGCGTTATGAGTTCGTCGCAACTCTCGACACAAGGACCTCGCCTATCTGTCAGAAGCAGGACGGCAAGATATACGAAGTGAAGGAAGCAAAGGCAGGAGTAAACCTTCCGTCAATGCATCCAAACTGCCGAAGCACAACAATACCGTACTTCGAGGACGGAATGCCAAAGCTCAGAGCCGCAAGAGACAAGGATGGCAAGCGCGTTACTGTTCCGGCATCCATGAAATATGATGAATGGTACAAGAAGTATATTGAACCATACGAAAATAAGCAGAAGAAACCGAAGAAGCCGCCAAAAGCTCAGCCTGGTACATCGGTACCGGTAGAGATACCAGCTCCACAAGGCGCAGACAGTGGTTATACAGACGTTAAAATTCCGAAAAGGAGGAAAAGTTGATGGAACACGCTGACAGAATAGAAATCACCTTCAAGAGCGGTGAAACGATCTCCTACGGCAAAGGAGAATGGGACGATTATAGCTATGACGGCAATGCTGTCATAATAAAGCAGAAAGGCGCATGGATAGGCATATATAACTTTGATAATGTATTCTGCGTTGAGCTGAAGGAGAAGTAAATGAGAGACAGCAAATATCTGCTCACTCAGGAGCAGGTCGAGCGAATACGTCAGATTCTTGAAAAGGGCGACCGTGTCGAGCTGATACCAGGCAAGGAGAGAATCAAGATCATACAGGAAAGCCGGAAGGAGATAAAATAATGCTGTACATCATGAGATTTAAGACCGTTATCGGCAGCACAACGAGCCAAGGGCGTGAATGTGTGTTTGGCTTCAAGACTGAGCGATCTCTACCTAATGAAGAAATATGGAACAGAGCACTGAGAAATGTTCAATTACAGCTGAATGCTCATGAATACATAAAATCATTAAGCCTTGAAAAGGTAGAAACTGAATAACCGTATCTCTAAGCGTTGAGATATAAGAGCCGAGCGTGGTTAGTTAATCTAACTGCGCTCGTTTTTTTATAACCTTGCGAACAGAGCCGCAAGAGAAATATAGCTGCACAGCTCCCCGAGCGGAGCTGCATGTTCAAAGCGGTGCATGAGCCGTGATGAGCACCAATCAGGCGACGGCCTTTAAACGGAATTGTCCACTCAGACGTTAAACGGAGGTAATCACATGAATAATAATTTTTTAAGAGTCCCACTGCAGTTTTTCGCTGAGGATCCTGACGGAACAGTTCCAGAAGGGACTGCAGGTGCTCAGGGTGATCCAGCGCCACAGGGAACAGAACCGCAGAAGGCAGAACCTGCTCCGGCAGCTGACAAGACGTTCTCTCAGGCAGATGTCGACAAAATCGTCGCTGAGAGGTTAGCACGACAGCAGAAGAAGTTCGACGCGGAAAAAGAAGAAGCTGCAAAGCTTGCAAAGATGAATGCCGACCAGAAGGCAGAATATGCAGCTAAGAAGCGAGAGGAAGAACTTGCAGCTCGTGAGAAGTCAATAGCCGAGAAGGAGCTGAGATATACAGCACTCGGTATTCTCGAAGAGAGCAAACTTCCAGCATCATTAATTGACTGTCTGAATCTGAGCTCAGCCGATTCTTGCAATGCATCAATCGAAGCACTTAAGAAGGCGTGGCCTGAGGCTGTAACAGCCGCAGTGGACAACGCACTTCGCAGCAATACACCGCCATCTTACAGCGGCGGCAATACGAAAACAGATCCTTTCCTTTCTGGCTTCATGGAGGGATAAGGACGAGAAAGTGAGGTTAATACTATGGCAATAAATCTGACAACCAAGTTTTCAGGTAAAGTAGATGAGGTCATTAATAACAGTGCTCTTAGTACTCCGTCTATCAACAACGATTACGACTTTGTAGGTGCACAGACTGTCAAGGTATATTCATTCGATACAGTCCCTCTTGTGGACTATACACGTTCTGGAACTAACAGATACGGTGATCCTTCGGAGCTTCAGGCAAATGTTCAGGAGCTTCAGATGGAACAGGATAAAGGTTTTGCCTTCACTATCGATAAAGGCAATGCTCTTGACACAGAACCTGGTGTTCGTGAGGCAGGTAAGCAACTCCGTAGGCAGACAGATCAGGAAATAATTCCTATGCTTGACCAGTACAGATTCACAAAGATAGCAAATGCAGCAGCTCACAAGTTCTATGCAACAACTGCACTTACAACTTCAACAGCTTACGCTGCATTCCTGGCAGCTAACGAGGCTATCGATGATGAGGACGTACCTTCTACAGGCCGTATCTGTAACGCATCTCCTGCGTTCCTGAACCTTATCAAACAGGACAGCAACTTCATTAAGTCTGGTGACCTTTCTCAGAAGACACTGTTCACCGGACAGGTTGGCGAGATCGATGGTGTTGCCATCATTAAGGTACCTAAGAAGAGACTCCCTGCAGGTCTGCTCTTTGAGATCACACATCCTGCTGCTTGTGTAGCTCCCGTCAAGATTAATGAGTACAAGCTGCACATTGATCCTCCCGGTATCTCTGGTAACCTGGCTGAGGGCCGTGTATACCACGACGCTTTCATTCTTGGCAATAAGGCTCGTATGATCTCAGCATACTACGGCGGCGGTGAGAACTCTCTCACACTTACAGCTGAAGCAGGTTCAAGCTCAACAACATCAAAGGTTACTATCAGCGGTAACACAGCAGGCGGCACACTTGTTTATAAGGGTGATTATGCAAGCGCAGCAACAGCAAGCGGTGCTGTTGATATCGGTGATGATGTATCATCATTCACTGCATTTCCTTCAAACGGTGTATGCACAACAGCAAGCGGTAAGTATATCGCAGTAGCAGTAAAGGACGGTAGCAATAAGGTTGTTGCTTCTGGCGTTGTTGCTGCTGTCGTTGGGGCCTGATGACTAAGCTCGACAAGCTGCTGGTATTACTTGGTAATCCGTGCGAATGTAACGAAGAAACTGCCGAGATGTGTCTGAGCATGGCAGAAGACGCTGTGCTCGACTACATCGGCCGCTCAGAGCTTCCAAAAGGAGCTGAGAGCATAGTGATAAAGCTCGCAGTAATATACTATAATCGCCTCGGGAACGAAGGAGAAAGCAGCCGTTCTGAGGGCGGTATAAGTCAGAGCTTCGTCACAGACATTCCTGAGGATATCAAGAAGCAGCTCTGGAACTATCCTCGAAAGGTAGGTGTAATCCACAATGAGACTGTCGAGGAATAAGCAAAGGCCTGTATTTATTTTCAAAATGGTTGATGTTCCTTCGGACTACGTGGGAACAGAAAAGAAAATAGATCTTATAGGCCGATTCAACTGTATTGTTGAACAAAAATCAAAATCAAAATCTGACGATAGCAAGACCGAAAGCAAGATAATATGCAAGCTCACAGTACCTACAGGCTATCACTTCAAGGAAGGCTTTATGGCGTCGCTGGACAGCTGCGAAAAGCCTGATATGAAGATAGTATCTGTATCTAAGTACACAGAGCATTGTGTGTGTGAGTGTGAATCATGGAAATAAATTTCAAGTGTGAGGGCTTGGATGCGTGGCTTGCAAAGCTTAAGACATTGCAGGGGTTTGAAAAGGATCCTCGCATCGATAAAGCTCTTGGGCGTGGAGCCGCAAGGATGCAAGGCATAGTTAAGGACTTGACGCCTGTAGGCACCACAGGAAACCTGCAGAACAAGATTTTTATAGATCACGTGGGGCCTATGTCTTACAGCGTTGAGACCAACGTAGAATATGCGGCTTACGTCGAATTCGGCACCGGCAAGCTTGGCGATCCTGCTGTGCCGCATACATCCAAAGAATACTGGACGTACTACTCAGAAGCACTGCAGAAATTTATCACCACGCATGGTCAGGAGCCGGCGCACATGTTTACAAAGGGCTTTACACAGCACAAGAAAGTGACGGAAATTGTCAGAGCAGAGATAAAGGAGATTATAAAAAATGCTTGATTTAAACAAAGAAGTAGCTGATCTCCTTAAAGGAATAGCGCCTGTCGAGCTTGCAGGCTCTGAGAAGGAGCTTGAACTGCCGATGATATATATACGATCTGTGTCGAATTCAACAGAAGTTGAGTTTGAAAACAAGGACTTTTATACAAGGTTCATTTTCCAGATTGATATATATGCCGAAACACCGCAGAAATGTGTTGAAATGGCAAAGGCAGTCAACGAAAAGATGCAGAAAGCAGGTTGGAGCAGGACGAACGGTGAACCGTTCGGCAGACAGCGCTATATGCTGACGTATAGCGTATCAGTCAGCGAAAATTTAACCACTTATAAAGGAGTGATATAATGGGCGAATTTAACAGCAAAGGAACAATTCTGAGTGTTGCTGCAGTACCTCAGAGCGGAGATCCGACATACAAGAAATTGTATGGACTATTCACAGTCCCTGAAATGGGCGGCACTCCTGAGATGATAGACGTCACGAACCTTGAAGACTCTATCAAGCGCAATATCCCGGGTATCGGTGATACAGGAACACTTGACTTTGAGTTTTATGCTACCGAGGACGAGACAGACACAACAACTCAGATTCGTGATACATGGAATATTCTCAGAGGATATCAGACAGCCGGAACTACTATGATGTGGAAGCTTGAGTATCCTGACGGTGAAGGATTCACCTGGAAGGGAAAATGCTCAGTCCGCAGACAGAGTGTAGGCGTTAACAATGCTATCAAGTTCACGCTGACGGTCGGACTTGAAACCGGATTAGATGATATATAAGAGGTGGCCGCATGAAACCATATGAAAAGTTAGTGGTTTGCGGTAGTGAGTATCACTTTAAGCTTACTACCGCAAATGCGGTTGCACTGGAAGAGGAGCTCGGGACAGATGTACTTTCCGGGCTTGAAAAACTCACAGAGATCAAGACACTTTCTAAGTATCTCTTCCGGGCAGCTGTATCGCAGAATGACAACATTAACAAGATAGAAGACATATATCAGCTGATTGATGATTATATTGCTGACGGGAACACTATAGACAGCCTGCAGGAGCTGACAATGGATATCCTGCTCACGTCTGGTATACTGTCACAGAATGCGTATGACACATCAAAAAAATTGAAGGAAAACAGTTCAGCGGAATTACTAAAATTATTGGAAGGGCTTACGAAAAAGCCTTGAAAGTAGGCATACTTCCATCGGAATTCTGGAGTATGTCATGTAAAGAAGTAAGAGACACGGTTGACGCACGATTGGCACAGAGAAACGATGAAATATACGCTCTGTCAGGAATGATCAGAGTCGCCGTGCTTTCTGTTTTCCCGAATACAGGTGTCCGCTTCCCTGCCCCTCCTGGACAGGATGATAAAGAGGAAGCGTGGATGAATTCCAAGAAATACATGAAAGCACTTCAAGAAAAAAGGAGGTGCAAGAAATGACAGTAGATGAGCTAAAAATCATACTCCGAGTAAACGGCGCATCAACGTACACTCACACTATCAATGAAGTTACCAACGTAACAAACAACTATAAAAACACTATTGGTAGTTTGACCTCAATGCTTGCAAAGCTCGTTTCAGCGGCTGCAATCACAAAGTTTTCAAAGCAGTGCATAGACGCAGCATCACAACTGCAAGAGGTGTCAAACGTCACAGAGGTGGCATTTGGAAAGAGTGCTGCCGTTGTAAACGATTGGGCGAAATCTCAGGCCGCTAACTTCGGACTATCTGAAACATCTGCAAAGCGCTATATAGGCACTTACGGCACAATGGCTAAGCAGTTCAACATGACAAGTGCTCAGGCAGCTGCAATGGGAATTGAACTGACAAAGCTCACAGGCGACGTGGCAAGTTTCTACAATATTGACGATAAAGCGGCAGCGGTAAAGCTGAAATCAGTATTTACAGGCGAAACTGAGAGCCTTAAGGAGCTCGGCGTAGTAATGACTGAGACACAGCTGAACTCGTTTGCTATGTCAAGAGGTATCAACAAGGCAGTAAAAGACATGTCTGAGCAGGAAAAGGTCCTGCTCCGCTATCAGTTCACGCTTGATAAGCTCTCCCATGCACAGAGAGACTTCGCAAGAACTTCGGGCAGCTGGGCTAACTCAGTCAGAACGCTGAATCTTAACCTTGAAAACCTTAAGGTGCAAATAGGAAACGAGCTTATACCTGTAGCAGCTCAGGGACTGTCTTATATCAACTCAGGCTTGCAGGCTGTATCGCCTATACTGATCGGTATAGCTCAGACAGTGAGATACTACGGTGAAGCATGGAAGAATGCTTCGGAGTCAACGAAATCAGTTGTCAAAGCATCGATAACAGCGTTCGCTATAGCTGCAGCAGCGCCACGTATAATCGCTATAGTCTCTCAGGCTGTAAAGCTACTAACTATTCAGACACTTACGTTAGGCGGCGCGCTGAGTGCTATTGCAGGCATTGCAGGGCTTATCCTCGCAGGTATAGCACTTGCAGACCTGACTAAGCAAGTCAAGGAAATGAAAACCGCAGCCGCAGCCAAAGGCCTTGACACTCTCGGCGATTCTGCAGAAATAACTGCTGATGCTGTTGATGATCTTGTAGGCAGTATAGACGGTCTTAGTGATGCGGCAAAAGGAATGGAGCTGTTTCTTGCTTCGTTCGATGAGGTCAACAAGGTCGGAGATAATGGCAGCTTAATGTCAGGGCTTGTTAATGCTGACGATCTTGCTAATATCTCAGGAGCTATTGACGGCATCGAAGAGCTTAACAGCATCATGGACTCTGTCGAGGTGCCGGATATCAGTCAGGGCTCTTTCTTAGATCCTGAGTGGTGGAAAGGGAAGCTCAAAGAGGTTAAGCGAACAGCTTTAGGTATTATGCTTTCATTTTTCACAGGCGAATGGAAAGAAAACTGGGATATAGGCGCTACAGCAGTGGCTGATAAGCTTAAGGAAATCGCTCCTTTATGGACAGAGTTCTGGGAAAACATAGGCAAAATCGCCTACGAAAACGTCGAGAATATCAAACTCTTAGGAAATATCTGGTTTGATAACTGGAAAACAGGTATAAAAAGCCTAAAAAAAGATATGGAAAGTCTTTTCAAGAAGTTTGAGGATTCAAAGTGGTCTAATTTCTGGGAGGGAGTCGGTGGTAAACTATACGACTCTACTCATGCCGCAGGCGGTTTCCCGAACAAGGGCAGCTTATTCCTTGCAGGTGAGAGTGGAGCAGAGCTTGTAGGCAATTTCGGCAGCTCTCAGACTAAGGTAATAAATCAGTCACAGATTACGAACAACAGCGAACAGCCTATCCTCTTCCAGCCTACCATTCAGATAGACGGACGGAAAATATCGGCTGTAGTAATCGATGATATCAACAACAGGACACGTTCAAGCGGCAACAGTCCGCTTATACAGCTCGGATAAGGAGGTATACAATGCTACAAATAAGCAGTACAACACTTCCAGTTCCGAAGTCAGTTATTTACTCTCAGAATAAGCTCTGGTCTGCGAATACTGGCAGACTTGACAGCGGTTATTTCGTCGGTGACCTGATAGGTATCAAGAAGAAATACGAAGTAACCTTCCCACCTCTGACCACAACGCAGCTCAGCACGGTCAGAGCGGCAATAAATACAGATTTTGCATCAGTAACAATAACTAATGCCGAAGGCGGTACGGACTCAGTAACTGCATATTTCGGCGATTTAACAGTTGAATCTTACTCATGGCATAACGGCATACAGTACGCTATCAACGCCACTGTGTCAATAATAGAAAGGTAGGTGATAGGATGTTACCAGTGAACGGCAATGTTAACGCAATGCCCCGAAAAATCAGCTGTATGCTTGATATAAACGGTAACACTATCACCGATATCAAACAGCTGACATACGCATCTGACTGGTCAGGAGATATCACCATTGGTCAGGTCGTATCGTCATATATCACAGCAACCATTCCAACACCAGGGTTCGCTCTGACTGGCGCTAACGTCTCGCACAGTATGGGTATAGGCTCTCCTGCGGAATGGGTAGACATAGGACAGTATACAGTTGACGAAAACAGTGTAAGGCACAGGCAGGGTTATACGTCTTTTTCTGCCTATGACAAGCTCCATGATACTGTCAGTACATACGTATCATCACTCACTTTCCCTGCGTCTCTACAGGCCATATGCGATGATGTGTGCGCTCAGATTGGTATAACGTCTGCTTCTCTGGGAATTAGCTTCACAGTCGAAGAAGATATACTTAGCGGCTATACGCTGCGTGATGTTCTCGGCTTCTGCACTGCTATGGTCGGTAAGAATGCATATCTATCGCCGAGTGGTGTTCTTGATCTGCGCTGGTTCTCAGTTTCGGGATATACAGCCGATGGTACAAGAGCAAACGTTCCATACATCGGCGAAAATGACTGCACTGTCAACAGACTGATATGTCAGACGGCTGATGGTGTTATAACTTCGGGCAGCGGTGAGGGTATATACTTCACTTGTCCGATCATGACTCAGAGCAGGCTTGATACACTTCAAGCAGCGCTCTCAGGTTTCACATATCGCAAGGCTGACGTAGATATCCCATATGGAAACTTCTGCTTGCAGTCAGGTGATATAATTACTGTCACAACGACAGGATCTAATCTCACAGTGCCTATCATGGCTAACTCATGGACTTATGACGGCGGTTTATCGTCTTCCGTGTCTGCATATGGCGTGAGTGACTACAGTGGCACAGCTAACAACGCTGAACGCTCTGCAACGGCTCAGAGGGTTCAAGGTATACTGGATGCCAAAAGGGCGGTAAGCCGTGAAGCACAGATAAAAAATACGGTTGAGGGTGAGATTATAAACGCCACAGCACTTATAACAGGCGCTACAGGCGGATATATCAAGCTCGAATTTGGCGGCAATGGAAAGACAGCACAGCTGCTCGTAATGGACGAACCGTCTGAAAGTAACGCTTTGAATATGTGGATTTTCAATCAGAATGGCCTCGGACATATGCAGCGGCAATCGACGTCAGATCCTTGGAGTCAGGTTAACGTCGCTTTGACTCGTGAAGGAACAGTTGTCGCAGAACGAATCGCAGGCACGAAAATAACAGGCGTAAAGCTTGAAACAACGGCAGAAGGCAGTGGCTCGCAGCCACAGGTTATTGTTGAAGACGGAAGTTATACTATCAACAAAGTGTCAAACGGAGTCGCTGCAAAAGTAGGCGGAATTGCCTATCTGGCACCTACAGCAGCTGACGAAGTGGACAGTATAAACATACAGGTTGATAATGGTGGCTCTGTCAGAATTGGAACTTCTTCAGGATATGCGCTTATATACTACTCTGA
>JAGCWY010000072.1 GCA_017961625.1 Ruminococcus sp.
CTGAGACTGAGACAGAGACTGAGACTGAGACTGATATTATTATAAATAATAATAATACTTCTTATAGTGAGAGTGTATGCACGCACGCACGCAAGAAGCAGTTTGTGAAGCCTTCTCTCGATGAAGTCAGAGCCTATTGCAAGGATCGCAATAGTCAAGTCAATCCTGATCGCTTTTATTCGTACTACGAAAGCAACGGCTGGAAGGTCGGCAGGAATATGATGAAGGACTGGAAGGCAGCTGTCAGGAACTGGGAGACCAACGGTTACAAGAACGACACTCCTGAGCCTGATACTCAGATTGAGGAGTACAAAAAGGTAATCAATAAGTTTTTGCCATTGGAATAGGAGGTAAATTTATGTATTATGTAGCTTCAACTTATGTTTGTGATGATACAACCGCTATCAGAGCTTATTCTGATAGCGGAGAGTGTGAGTGTACCGTCACTATTAACCTTATAGACTACGGCCTGAGACCGGAGAACAACGAGCATGTTTATATTCCTGCGTATAAGATACAGGAATACAGCCAGGAGATATTCAATCAGATCCTCAGTGATCTTGTTGAGGAAGTCAAGGATGAAGTGTTCATCGGTCACAACAACTCGTGCAAGTGCTTATATGTCAAGCTGAAAGAAAACTGGCGTGATCTTGATCTTGTCGAAGATAGGACAATGTAATGGGAACCAGCTGTACAGTTCAAGGGTGGAAACCTATTCGTGAGGAAGATATTATCACAAAGGTGAGGTATGAGAAACCTCTTGGTGATATTAGCGGCGTTGTTCGGGTATATTACAAATCCCACCTTTATGATGATGAGAGAGAGTACGACTGTGTCCGGACCTTTATCTGGGCGAGCAAAGCCGAGGACTATGTGAAGTTCGTGGTTCCGATAATTAACACGCCTTCGGCTTTTATTAAAGGCAACAGGTATTATGCAGAATGGGTTCCTAAAAAGCCAGCGAAAGCAAAGAAAAATGCTGCGATTGCAGAGAAAAAATCCACGAACGCAGAAAATGATGATACACAGCTCACATTCTTTTAGGAGGACAGGCTCATGTCCGATATAAAGTCAGTAACTATCCAAAAGATAAATCTCGGCATCGCTCAGCTGCGAAAATACCAGGTCGAGTATTATTCAGGGGTATGCCGTACCTACGGCGTACCGCCTGGAAACGTTGAAAAGTTCATAAAGGAGAACCGCAAGGAGTTTTCCAAAGTTAAGTAGACATTCAAGGACGGAGGTAATTACAATGCAGATGACTGAAAGTGAGATAAAAGCCAACATTCTGCAGGCTAAGGATCAGATTGCGCAGATTCCTATCTGTGCTCAGCTCAATGGTGTTGGAGTAGAGAAAATAAAGGAAATCCTGAAAAGGCAAGGAGTGGATCTTCGGACACTCAAAGGGACTGCTCCAAAGAGAGGCTGGAAGGTAATTCCTGCAGAACCTGCTCCGGATCCAGTTCAGGACAATGAAAAGATTATCCTGCAGCTGTTTAACCGTGTCAATGAGCTGACGGCTCAGAGGGAAGCTATCAATGCAGAGCTGCTTACAATAAAGGCCGAGCTCATCAAAATGGTGAGCGCTATTGACGGAGGAGAAAGCAATGAAAAACCGTGACCGATATATTGTCAAGGTAAACGAGTTTGACATGCTTTCAACTATTAATGCTGAGATAATGGGCGGCATGAAGTGCGTTATCGAAGCTATGACAGGTGAGTATCAGTACGTAGAAAACAAGGAGCGCTGTATTGCAAGCTCAGATCGTGACTGTGATGAATGTATTCGAAACTGGCTTAATGAGGAGGAGTGACAATGTATGATATATTTGATGTACTAAGCCTTGCTGCCAAGAATAAAGCAGAAAGCAACAAAGCAAAGAATCTGCTCAAGCTTGCTTTGTCAGATCTGGAGGATTCCGAAGACTGCGATAACTGTATTCATGACAGCGCTCGCTGCCCTGGTGTCACTGATCGCTGTCAGTACAAGTGGAAGCATTATGATGAAGCTATGCAGCTTCTGGGAGAGGAGAAAAAATAATGATATTATATGATTGCAGTGAAGCCAAAGCAATGTTCCTTGATGATGAAGGCGCTATGCTTGACAGAGCTGATTTTGTCAGGAATGTCGGAGCTCTGGCTTCTCAGACCAGAGAGGGCGTTACATCGATAGAGTACGCACCAGAAACGGAAAACGAAACAGAGCTTGCGGTTATTCACTACAAGAACGGAGCAGCCAAGCTTGTAAATATCCGTTGTGATTCATATTCGGCTATAGTCAGGGATATTTTCAAGCAATTGTAAGGAGGGTTTGACGATGACGATTGATGAAGCTATAAAGCATTGTGAAGAAGTGGCAGAACAGCAAGAAGCCGACAGTTTCATAGACCGTTGGAGTGACGATGACGAATGGAGCGAAAGCTTAAAAGAGAATTGCCGTCAGTGTGCCGCAGACCATAGACAGCTTGCAGAGTGGCTCAGGGAACTGAAAGAAGCAAAGCGACTTCTGAGATTGGCAGTTGAGGACTTTAATTGCGACATAGATTCAATTTGTGCGATTTGCAAGCATAATGATTTAGTTGACGGTTGTCCTTATATCGAAAGATATTCTGAGTGCGAATATAATTGGCGTTACACAGCCGAAGCCTTAAAGCTGATAGGAGGTAGTGAAAATGACACTTGACCAAGCCGTAAAGCTCTGTGAAATAAGAGCTAAAGAAGCCAAGGAATGGATAAAAGCAGGCGGCTGCAAAGGAGATATAGGTGTTGAGCATGAACATGAAGCTTATATTATTGAACAACAACAGTTTGCTTTACTGTTAAAGGACGCAAGGCATTATCTCATGGAAGCCGTTGACGGCTTTAGAGCTCTCGGAAAGTATCTTGATGAGCATTGCAAGATTGACCTTGACTGTGACAAGTGTCCTCTAAATAACGGCGGCAACTGCAGGGCATGGAAGCACACCAAGGCTGTTATGAAGCTGATTGGAGGGAAACAATGAGTAATAAAAAGTGCTATATATGCGATAAGCCTTTGAGCGATGAAGAACTCTTTGTATTAGATTGCGATGATGAATTATTTGATCTATGCGAACAGCATTATAAAGCAAGTAACCGCCTTTTTGCTCATATTGAGAAAAGAAAGGAAGAGTTAAAAGATAAGGTTTGCTGCAAGAACTATGATACAAACTGCGAGTTCGACGGTGTTTGGTTCTGCCAAAATCCAGATTGCAAAACAAAGGTGTTTACATCAACACTTCCTGGAGCTCATCCAAGCGGCTGCCCAAAGATCGATAAGTGGAATTCAAAGAAAGCTGAAAAGGAGGAATAACATGACTGAAGAGCAGTTTACAAAAGCTCAGGAATTAAAAGAGAAAATCGAAGCATTATATGAAGAATCGGGATATTTTTACAGTGGTTTGCCAAAACACGACGGTCAATATGATAAGTTTGTTGTATCGGGCTTATGTTCTGACGGCGTTGCGGATTGGCTTTTTGATATATCGGATGAACTTCTGGACGTAATAAAGGATTGGTACAGCGACAAAATACAAAAGTTAGAAGCAGAGTTTGAAAAGCTCTAAGCCAATAAAGGAGTGATATAGTGGCAGTAGTATTAGTTTGTGCAGCTTCTGCTCTCGCAGGATACATTTTTGGTTACTTTGTCGGCAGGTGGACTACGGAGCAGGAGCTGGAGGAAAAGAGGTCGCAGCTGGGACTGGACGAAGAGGAGGATCCTTACGATGCCTTATTCAAGCAATGATATTAATAAAAATTACGATATAGCAAGGCAATGGGCTGAACAGCAGGCAGAAAGTGAAGCCGAAGCTTTTGAGAAAGCCATTAAGAGATTGAAAGCTGAGGACACAATAAAGGAGCTGACTGCAAAGGTTATCCAGCTCGAACATGAGAACTACAGCTTGAAGTCTCAGGTAAAGAAGCTGCGTGAAGCTCTGAATAAAGTTTAGATCAAAAGGAAATTTTATTGATTTAGAAAGGGGAGCAAAGTGAAAAAATTAAAAGTTTTAGTGGCTTGTGAGGAAAGCCAAAGAGTATGTACAGCGTTTCGTGAGTTAGGGCATGAAGCATACAGTGCAGATATTCTTGAACCGTCTGGAAATCACCCTGAATGGCACATTTTAGGCGATGTTCTGGAAGTTTTAAACCCTAAAGACCATTTAGGGGACTTTGAAGCTCCCGACAGGTATATATCTTTTCGGACTATGGACGGCAGCTATCACGAAGTCGGAAAGTGGGATATAATCATTGCACACCCACCATGTACATATCTGAGCAACGCAGGGGCAAGGCATTTGTGGAAAGGGCATAAACTTAACGAAGAACGTTATAAATTGGGCTTAGAGGGTAAAAAGTTTTTTATGAACTTTATAAATGCGGAGTGTGAGCATATCTGCGTTGAAAATCCCATACCGTCCAAAATCTATGAAATGCCGCCGTATACGCAGACAATTCAGCCCTATGAATACGGACACCCGTTTTCAAAGCGGACGTGTTTATGGCTTAAAGGTTTGCCTGAATTACAGCCTACAAACATGGTTGAACCGATAGGAACGTACTGTCCGAGTGGTTCTTATAGCCACAAACACGATGATAAGCACCGAGGACTGTTCACAAAAGACCGTCCGAGACAGCGAAGCAAGACGTTTGAGGGCATAGCCGCAGCCATTGCAGAGCAGTACAGCGAGTATGTGCTGAATGAATAAAATTTAGAATTGAAAGCGCCATGCTCAATGCGTGGCGCAGCTGTTTTTTAATCTCCAAATGCCGAAATATACACTAAAATATACACTAAGGAATTGCTGAAACATTGGTACTAATACATCTTGTAATAACTTTGAATGTAAGCTATAATACACACAACATCAAGGGCGGAGCCCAGAAGGAGATTTGATTATGAATAATAAAACAGTTGAGCAGATAGCAAGAATGAAGGAACAAACAATCGGCGTGGAAGTTGAGATGAACCACATCACCAGAAGCGCAGCTGCTAAGGTTGCAGCAGATCTGTTTGGCACTGGCCGCTACAGCGACACAGCTTTCCGCAATGGTTACTGCACTTGGAGCGCATGGGATCAGCAGGGCAGAGAGTGGAAGTTCCAGAGAGATACTTCTATCTCAGGTCCGGACAGCCAGAAGTGTGAGCTTGTAACTCCTATCCTCAAGTATGACGATATCGAGCTCCTTCAGGAGCTTATCCGCAGGCTCCGCAAGGCAGGAGCTATCAGCCATGCAGGTGTGGGCGCAGGCGTTCACATCCACATCGGAGCTCAGGGCCACACAGCTCAGAGCCTGAGAACACTTGCAAACATCATGGCAAGCCACGAGAAGCTTATAGCTGAAGCCATAAAGATTGACCGCAGCCGTATGATGAACTACTGCCGCACAGTTGATCCTGATTTTATCAGACAGCTCAATAACAAGAAGCCCACAACAATGACTCAGCTTGCAGACATCTGGTACAGCTCTCAGAACTGCAACAGCGGCAGAGACCACCACTACAACAGCAGTCGCTACCACATGCTTAACCTGCACGCTACTTTCACAAAGGGTACTGTAGAATTCAGACTGTTCCAGTTCGACAAGCCTGAGAACGGCAAGAGAAACGGCCTGCACGCTGGTCAGCTCAAAAGCTACATTCAGCTTTGCCTGGCACTCAATCAAATGGCAAAAGACCAGAAAACAGCAAGCTCCAAGCCACAGCAGCACGACAATCCAAAGTTTGCAATGCGTACTTGGCTCAATCGTCTCGGTCTTATCGGTGACGAATTCGCTACAGCAAGAGAGTTCCTTACCAAGAACCTCAGCGGTAATGCAGCTTGGAGATTTGCAGCGTAAGAACCACAGAACCGCTTTTGTGGTTCTTATGCCTATCAGAAAGGGGGTGAAACTATGAAAGATATTCCAATTGAGCAGGCTTGCCCGAAATGCGGTCAAATCTTCACAGAAAGGCCTGCAGTATCAAGGGTGGACGGTATTACCCTTATATGCCCGGACTGCGGTACACGCGAAGCTCTGGCTTCTCTGGGCGTGGATCCTGAGGAGCAGAAAGAAATACTTGACATCATTCATGAGAAAGCACGGTAAATATAACAATCTTTCAACAGTATTTTATTGAGAGTGCAATTTTTTTATGTGGATAACTCGTTAATATTTATGTATTGCACGAATTGAAATATTTAGCAATATAGCGTATAATGGAGACATAAGGAAAATACAAAGCTCTATTGAATCAGTGATGTTCAGGAGAGTGCGCGTCCAGTGTCATAGTATCGAGGTATAATATACCGTTCTCAAAGTTTATGATATTCGGGTTTCCGTCCAATATCTCGTCATTCGGTATAAAGTGCTTGTTTTGATCAACCCTTTATGATTCAATTGATAATCGGGCTGAGTTTTGTAAATTCCGTAATTGTCTCCTTTCTTTTGTTCTACAATAATCTCACTATGGAGAAGTCGGACATGCTTCTCCACCTTTGTTCGGATGGCGAAATTATAGACACAGGCGACTTCAAGCCCTTTTGATAAAATGTCAAGGATAATCCATACATTCCGGGCTTTCGTCTGGTGGTATGTTGCACTACCACCGTGCAGGTGTGACTCCTGCTCCGGACACCACAGCTGAATAATTTACCTCCTATGGTGATGCAGCACTCCGTCTCAGTACTCCCCTCTGAGGCGGTTTGCTGTATACGCAGCTTTTACAATCAATTTACTACCAATCACACTACTCAAACGTACTAAGGAACGCACTACTATGAAAAACTTAATAATTGATTATCTACCGATCGAGGAGCTCAAACCTTACGAAAGGAACGCTAAGCTTCATCCGAAGGCGCAGATTGAGCAGATCAAGAAGTCTATCAAGGACTTCGGCTTCAATGATCCTGTTGCAGTCTGGAAGGACAATGAGATCATCGAGGGCCACGGCCGCTTAATAGCTGCCAAAGAGTTAGGCCTGACGGAGATTCCTATCATCCGGCTTGACGATCTGACTGATCAGCAGCGCAGAGCCTACATGCTGGCTCACAACAAGCTTACTATGAATTCTGACTTTGATGTGGAGCTGCTGAGCAAAGAGATTGAGAACATTATTGACTTTGATATGACTGATTTCGGCTTTGACAGCTTATTTGAGACTGAGGAAGTTGTTGAGGACGATTATCAGGAACCGCTTCCAGAGGAGCCGCAGGCAAAGCTCGGTGATATATACCAGCTTGGAAGGCACAGGCTTATGTGTGGAGATTCTACCTCTCAGGAAGATGTTCAGAAGCTGCTTGACGGTCAACAGGTGGACATGGTCCTTACGGATCCACCGTACAATGTAAATTATAAAGGCACCGCAGGCAGTATCATGAATGACAACATGGAAAGCTCTGAGTTCAGGCAGTTCCTGAAAAAGGCTTTCCTTAATATACGGCAGGCTCTGAAAAGCGGCTGCACTTTTCATATCTGGTATGCAGATACCGAAGGTTATAACTTTCGAGGAGCCTGCTCCGATGCAGGGCTTATTGTACGACAGCAGCTTATCTGGGTAAAGAACAGCGCCACAATAGGCCGTCAGGACTTCCAGCACCAGTATGAGAGCGTTCTCTCTGGCCTGACGTTTGACGATGAGCCACAGGAAGGCTTTTCGCCTTGTATGTATGGCTGGAAGGACGGAGCTGCTCACAAGTGGTTTAAAAAGCGCAAAGAGCGTGATGTGATGTTCTTTGACAAGCCCAGAGCTTCAAAGGAACATCCGACCATGAAGCCGGTGCTGCTGTTTGACTACGAAATGCAATGCAATACCAAGCCAGGAGACAGCGTGCTTGACTTATTCGGTGGCTCCGGTACCCTTATCATTGCAGCGCAGCAGAACAAGCGCACGGCTTACGTTATGGAGTATGATCCGAAATACGTTGATGTCATTATTGACAGATGGGAGAAGTTTACAGGTGAAAAGGCGGTTAAACTGAATTGAGGTGATTGAATGGCAGGTGGCAGACCGAGAATAGAGATTGATCAGCAGGATTTTGAGTCTCTTTTAGCCATACAATGCACACTTGAAGAAGTAACAGCTTTTTTTGAACATAAGTTAGGCAAGTGCTCACAGGATACAATTGAGCGATGGTGTAAGCGTACTTACAAAGAGAATTTTGCGGAGGTATCTGCCAAAAAAAGAAATATTGGTAAGATATCGCTTAGACGTTCAGGCTGGCAGCTGGCTCAGAAAAACCCAGCAGTACATATATTCTACTGCAAGAACTATCTCGGCATGACTGATAAGATTGAGACCGACAACAGCGAGGAGATCATGAAGAAGCTTGACGATGTTCTCAGTCAGATCGGCGAGGAAGAACCTGAGAGCGAAGGTGAGTAAATGGGCTTACAGTTCTCACCTATGCAGCATGAGTTCTTTCAGAACGCTCACAGCCGCTGGAACGTAAAGACAGGCGCTACCCGTAGCGGTAAGACCTTTATGGACTACTACCTGATTCCGAAGCGGATCAGGGCTGTTGCAGGTAAGCCAGGAAGAATATTTATCCTCGGTAATACCAAAGGCACGCTTATGCGAAACATCATTGAACCTATGCAGGAGATATGGGGCAGCAAGCTTGTTACCAGTATCAACTCAGAGAATAAGGCTAAGATGTTTGGCGAGGAAGTGTACTGCTTAGGAGCTTCCAAAGTTACAGCTGTAGACGTATTTCGAGGAGCAAGCGTTAAATACCTTTATGGTGATGAGGTCGTTACCTGGCACCAGCAGGCGTTTGATATGATGAAGTCACGTCTCGACCGCAGCTACAGCATAGCAGACCTGACCTGCAACCCTGAGGGCAAGCTACACTGGTTTAAGAAGTTCCTGGATTCCAATGCAGACATATACTGTCAGAAATACTCGATTGACGATAATCCGTTTAACGATCCTAAGTTTGTGGCTGAGCTGAAAAGAGAATACGAAGGCACAGTCTACTATGATAGATATATCCGAGGTGAGTGGGTAAACGCTGAGGGCCTTGTATACAGCGTGTTTGATGAAAAGATGCACGTTACCACCGAGGAGTTTGAAATGCTCCCGGCTTACTACGTCAGCTGCGACTACGGTACCCAGAACGCTACCGTGTTCCTGCTCTGGCATAAAATAAAGGACGGCCGCTGGCTCTGCGAGAAAGAGTATTACTATTCCGGACGTGAGTCTATAAGGCAAAAGACCGATGAACAGTACTGCGACGATCTTGACCGCTTCCTGGAAGGCATTTCTACCAAGGGCGTTATCGTGGATCCTTCGGCGGCTTCTCTTATAGCTGCACTCCGCAAGCGAGGATATATAGTATTCCACGCCAAGAACGATGTCAAGAACGGCATCAAGGAAACAATGGTCCGGCTGAATAAAGGAATGCTGCTATTCAGGCCATGCTGCAAGCACACCATTGAAGAATTCTACCTTTACAGCTGGAAGCCGTCGCCCAGCAAGGACGATAACAAACGGAACGATATTGACGATGAAGTAATTAAACAGAACGACCACTGCATGGACGCTCTGAGATATTTTGTATATACACACCTTTGCACAAGCAAGGTCGGAACCTCGAAAATAAGACGATAGGAAGTGTTATTATGCCGTTTTTAATGGACTCCACAGATGAGCTGACACCTCAGCTGATATGTGAATACATAAAAATGCACAGAACTGTTATGATACCGAAATACAAAACGCTTCAGGCTTACTATGAAGGTCATCATAAAATTCTGAACCGTAAGCCAAAGTACAGGGCTAATGATCCGTGTAACAATGTGGTTTGCAATTACGCCAAGTACATTAGCGATTTTGCAGCTGGTTACCTTATCGGCGAGCCTATCAGTTACCAGTCTCAGGATCAGAACCTTGACAAGCTGCAAGACTGGAATAACATAGCTCAGACCGATGTACAGGACATGGATAATGCCAAGTATCAGTCTATTTTCGGTGTGGCTTATGAGCTTGTATATATGTCCTCAGCTGACTCACCAACGCCAAAAACGGCGAGTACGCATCCGACACAGAGCTTTGTTATTTATAACAACTCTGTTGAGCTCAAGAAAATGGCAGGCGTTAATTACTATGACAGGCACGATCCAAAGACACAGGACGTAATCGGCTTCACTGTAATTGCCAGCACTGAAAAGGAAATCCTTAAATTCAATGTGACTGTTGATTATGCTCTGGACGGTGAAGTCACACCGGAGCCAAATCCATTTAAGGCTGTTACTCTTATTGAGATTTACAACAACAATGAACGCCAGGGCGACTTCGAGCAGCTTATTCCGCTTATCGATGCATACAACAGTCAGCAGTCCAATCGTGTTGATGATGTCGAAAACTTTGTCAATTCTATTCTTGTTCTGACAGGACAGGTTCTCGGTGATACCGACAAGGAAAAGTCCGAAGCTTATAACAGCATTAAGGAGAACGGTGTCATGGAGCTGACCGAGGACGGCAAGGCTGGATTCCTGACACGCCAGATAGATCAGCAAGGCAATGAGCTGCTCCGTCAGAGCCTGGCTGATGATATACACAAGTTCAGCTGCGTTCCTTCCATGACTGATAAGGACTTTGCTTCCAACGTCAGCGGCGTGGCTATGCAGTTCAAGCTGCTCGGCCTTAATCAAATCACGAAGATCAAGGAGCGATACATCAAGGAAGGCATCAGAGAGCGTATTCAGCTGTTTTCAGCTATTATGCAGGATAAGGGAATGCCTGGTATCAACATCGATGATATAACAATCACAATTACACACAGCCTGCCGAAGAACCTCGTGGAGATAGCGCAGGTAATTGGAACCTTACACGGAATCTGCAGTAACGAAACGCTTCTGGCCCAGCTGCCATTTGTCGAGGATCCTGAGGAAGAGTCAAAGAAAGCTGCAGAGGAACGCAGGCAGGAGCAGGACGAACGCTTTGTGATGTCTACTCCACCTGATATAAGAAATGCGGAATAAGCAGTACTGGATTGACCGAGCCAACAGGCGCATGGATAACTACACACTGGCTGCCTTTGATACGGCTCGGACTATTCAGCGGTCATATAATACCCTTGAAACGTATATTAAGACCGAAATGGCAAAGATACTGCGGCATATAGGTGATGAAGGTTCTCTTGCCTACGAGTACAGAATGAAGCGGCTGAACGCTCTGCTTATCAATACCGAGCAGAAGTTCAAGGAGCTGTACGGCATCAACTTAGGCGATACCACAGCATTTCTGAAAAGCATAATTCCGGAAGCCTACTATCACACGATCTTCGATATAGCACAAGGCACAGGAGTACAGCCAGAGTTCTCAGCGGTGCCGACAAGGCTTATAAACAAGATTATCAATGAAGATTGGAGCGGTGAGAACTACTCCAAGCGGATATGGGACAATACAGAGGAGCTGGCCAAAGAAGTACGGCAGGTCCTTACCGAAGCAGCTGTGAACGGCGAGAGCATTTATAAGACTTCCAAGCGGCTCTCGGAGAAGTTCGACCAGTCTGCATATAATTCACGTCGGCTTATCCGCACTGAAACCACCTACGCCACCAATCAGGCCGAGCTGCTCTCTTATGAGGAGCTGGATATTGACAAGTATGAGTTTGTGGCTACTTTGGACACCAGAACATCAAGCATCTGTCAGAAAATGGACGGTAAAGTCTTTTATACGAAAGATGCACAGGCAGGCAAGAACCTGCCGGCTATGCATCCGAATTGCCGTTCTACTACTATTCCAAAATTCAAAGACGGCAATCCAACTTTCAGAACAGCCAGAGACAAGGACGGAAAGCGTATCACGGTTCCTGCTTCCATGAAGTACCCAGAGTGGTATGATAAGCATATAAAGCCTTATGAAAAGGCAAAGAAGCCGAGAACGCAGCCTGCTCCGAGCAAGAACAAGCCTGTTGAAGTTCCTGCGGTCACACCTGCAGAGGTACAGGTGAGCAAAGCCCAGAGCGGCGATTATATCGATACTCCAATACCGAAAAGGAGAAAGCAATGAGTAAATACACACTCCCACCGGAGCAGGTCGCTAAAATATTGCAGGTCCTTGAGAAAGGTGATCGCGTTGAGCTTATTCCGGGCAAAGACGGAATCAAAATAATTCAAGAAACCAGAAAGGAAATCAAATAATGGACGAAAAAGCATTAAAAATCGTCAGGGAATACATCGAAGAACACCTTGACAAGTCAGATGAAAAGCCAAACTTCGAAGTGTTTATGGTCTGGAAGTGCAAAGCACTGCAGAACTGGAAGTATCTTCTTTCAAGCACACTGTTCGACGGCATGTACTACGAGCTGACCTATAACGGTGATAAGAAGGAATGGTACCTTGATGCATACAAGAAGTTCCAGAACGTTGTGATCCCGGAGGTAGAGTAATGTACACCAGACGTGAATTCAATGAAGAGGAAATCCAGCTAAGCGGAGAGATTCGCAAAGGCTTAATTGCTGTTGAGGAGCTGCTCGACAAGCTCCCGAACTGCAGAGAAAAGAGCATAGCATTAACGCACATCGAGGACGCTATGCTGCACAGCAATCTGGCAATAACCGAAACAGGAATAGTTAAATAACGTATCTCTAAGCGTTGAGATATAAGAGCCGAGCGTGGTTGATTAAGTTCAATCACGCTCTTTTTTTATACACAGAATGGAAGTGATTCAATGGATTTCGGACAGGCACTTGATGCAATCAAAAGAGGACACAAGGCAGCTCGTGAAGGCTGGAACGGTAAGAACCAGTATATAGAGATTGCTTCAAATATAAGCTACATCAATTCTGACGGATACACAGTCAATGCAGACCACAGTGCTATCGGCAATAAGGCTATTGCTTTTGTTGGTACCTCAGGTGTGCAGCTGGGCTGGCTTGCTTCTCAGGCTGATATGCTTGCAGAGGACTGGAGAATAGTATAAAAACAGCGACCGACATTATTGTCGGTCACAAATGCTCAGATACGGCGCATGAACCGCAATGAGCACCAATAGCCGACGGGCTTAAAGCGGATTTCGTCTACTCGGACGTAAAATGGAGGTATTTTTATGAATGAAATTTTAAGAATCCCTATGCAGTTTTTCGCTGAGGACGGCGACGGCACACAGCCGGCAGGGGCAGCAGCTCAGGCAGCAGACGGCGGTGCGCAGGATCCTACACCAGCGCCACAGGGAGACGGACAGCAGCAGACAAACAATAATAATCCTGCTCCTACCGGCAAGACGTTCACTCAGTCTGACGTGGATAGAATCGTCGCTGAGCGGCTGGCAAGGCAGCAGAAGCAGTTTGACGCTGCTCAGGAAGAGGCTGCGAAATTAGCAAAAATGAATGCTGAGCAGAAAGCAGAATATGCGGCCAAGAAGCGAGAGGAAGAACTCAAAGCCAGAGAAACGGCAATACAGCAGAAGGAGTTACGCTATGAAGCGTTGAACATCCTTGAAGAGAAAGGCCTTCCGTCAAAGCTTGTTGACTGCCTGAATTTGACATCAGCAGACACTTGCAAAGCTTCAATTGAATCAATACAGACCGCATGGACCGAAGCTCTTACAGCTGTGGTTGATGCACGTTTACGATCTAACGATCCGCCACCGTTCAGCAGTGGCAATAAACCAGTAGATGCTTTCCTTGACGGTTTCAACGAAGGATAAGCATTATAGAAAGTGAGGAATTATAATGTCAGTTAATCTTACAACCAGATTTTCAGGCAAGGTTGATGAAGTTATCAACAATGGTGCGCTTTCAACTCCTTCTGTTAACAAGGACTACAGCTTTGTAGGCGCACAGACAGTTAAGGTTTACAGCTTTGATGCTGTACCTCTTAACGATTATACACGCTCTGGCTCAAACCGCTACGGCACACCTAACGAGCTCGAGGACACAGTTCAGGAGCTCACAATGACACAGGATAAGAGCTTCACATTCACTATTGACAAGGGCAATGCAACAGATACCGAGCCTGGTGTTCGTGAGGCAGGCAGACAGCTCCGCAGAGAGACTGATCTTGCTATCGTTCCTGCACTCGATCTCTATCGTTTCACAAAGATAGCTCAGGGAGCAGGCCACAAGTTCTATGCAACAACTGCACTGACAACTTCAACTGCTTATTCTGCATTCCTTTCAGCTAACGAGGCTATTGATGAAGCAGATGTACCTTCTGCAGGTCGTATCTGCAATGCATCTCCTAAGTTCCTTAACCTTATCAAGCAGGACAGCAACTTCGTTAAGTCTGGCGATCTCTCACAGAGGACTCTGATGAATGGTCAGGTCGGTGAGATCGACGGCGTTGCTATTATCAAGGTTCCTTCCAACAGACTCCCTGCTGGACTTCTCTTTGAGATCACACATCCTCTTGCTTGCACAGCTCCTGTCAAGATCAATGAGTACAAGCTTCACACTGATCCTCCTGGAATCAGCGGTATGCTTGCAGAAGGCCGTGTATATCACGATGCTTTCATTCTCAACAATAAGGCTCGTATGATCTCAGCTTACTACGGCGGCGGTGAGAACGCTCTCACACTTACAGCTGCAGCAGGTGCAAGCTCAACAAAGAGCGTTGTTACTGTTACAGGTAATACCGCAGGCGGTACACTTGTTTACAAGGGTGACTATGCAAGTGCTGCAACCGCAGGCGCTGCTGTTGATATCGGAGACGATGTAAGCGCATTCACTGCATTTCCTTCTGACGGTGCTGTAACAACTGCTTCTGGTAAGTATATCGCTGTTGCAGTCAAGGACGGCGACGGCAAGTGCGTAGCTTCTGGCGTTGTTGCTGCTGTAGTAGGCGCTTAATTATGATTAACAGGCTGTTAGTGCTTCTCGGCAATCCGCCTGAATGTGATATGGAAACAGTCGAAGTATGTCGGAGCATGGCTGAAGAAGCCGTGCTCGACTACATCGGCAGAGATACGCTTCCCAGAGGAGCTGACTGCATAGTTGACAAGCTTGCTGTTATCTATTACAACAGGCTCGGAAACGAGGGTGAAACAGCCAGAACCGAGGGCGGTATATCTCAGAGTTTCAATAGTGACATTCCTATGGATATACTGAGACAGCTCAGAAACTATCCTCGAAAGGTAGGTGTTATCCACAGTGAGACTGTCGAGGAATAAGGAAAGACCTGTTTACATCTTCAAAATGGTGAATATGGACTCAGGTTATGTGGGTACAGAACCTAAGATAGACCTTGTGGGACGTTTCAACTGCGTTGCTGAGGTCGTAAAAAAATCAAAGTCTGACGATTCAAAGACTGAAAAAGAAGTAATATGCAAGCTCACCGTACCAACAGGATACCACTTCAAGGAAGGCTTTATGGCTTCATTTGACAGCGATATAAAGCCTGACATGAAGATTATATCTATCTCAAAATACACAGGCCACTGTGTATGTGAGCTCGTTTCATGGAAATAAGCTTCCATGTTGACGGCCTGAAAGAGCTGCTGAACAAGCTGGAAGCCTTGAAGGACATCGAGAACGATCCACAGATTAACAAGGCTCTCGGCAGAGGTGCAGCTCGTATTCAGGGCGCTGTAAAGTTTCTCACGCCTGTAGATACAGGCAATCTCAGAAATAAGATATTCCTGGACAATCCAGAGCGGAACGTGTGGACTGTTACCACAAATGTGGAATATGCTGCGTATGTGGAGTTTGGAACAGGTAAGCTTGGCGATCCTGCGGTACCGCACACAAACAAGGAGAGCTGGGTTTATTATTCTGAGAAGCTGCAGAGCTTCATTACTTCACACGGTCAACCGCCTGCTCATATGTTTACTAAAGGCTTTGCCCAGAAGCATAAGGAAGCGTTTAACATCGTCAGAGTCGAAGTAAAGGAGATTATAAGAAATGCTTGATTTAAATGTAAAAATAAAGAATCTCCTTGAGGGTTTAGCACCTGTCGAGCTGGCAGGCTCCGAGAAGGAGCTTGAACTGCCGACAATTTATATAGACATGGTGTCAAATATGACTGATGTCGGGTTTGATAATAGGGATTTCCTGACACAGTTCATATATCAGATTGATGTATATGCCGAAACACCGCAGAAATGCTGCGAAATGGCAAAGGCAGTCGATGATATCATGCAAGACAACGGCTGGCAGCGTACCAACGGTGCGCTAATGGGCCGACAGCGTTACATGCTGACTTATCAGGCATTAGTCAGCGAAAAATTCAACACTTATAAGGAGTGATAACATGGCAGAGTTTAACAGCAAGGGCACTATTCTCAGTGTTGCTGCAGTTCCACAGAGCGGCGATCCTTCATACAAGAAGCTGTATGGACTTTTCAACGTTCCCGAAATGGGCGGCACACCTGAAATGATAGATGTCACCAATCTTGAAGATGCTATGAAACGTAACATTCCGGGCATCGGTGATACTGGAACTCTTGATTTCGAGTTCTATGCAACCGAGGACGAAACAGACACAGCAAGCCAGATCAGAGATACATGGAATATCCTCAGAGGATACCAGACAGCAGGCGACACCATGATGTGGAAGCTTGAATATCCTGACGGTGAGGGCTTCACCTGGAAGGGCAAGTGTACTGTTCGCCGTCAGGCTGTCGGAGTTAATTCCGCTATCAAGTTTACGCTTACAGTAGGTCTTGAGACTGGCTTTACTGATCTTTAATAAGGAGTAATACCGCATGAGAAAACCTTACGAAACATTAACGGTTTGCGGTAGTGAGTATCAGCTAAAAATCACTACCGCTTATGCGGTCAAGCTTGAAGAACAGCTCGGAACGGACTTACTTTCGGGCACTGATAAGCTTGGCGAGCTGTCAACGCTCTCAAAGTACTATTATGCAGCTTTAGTGGCAAGAAATGACAGCATAAAGAAAATAGAGGACGTATATCAGCTATTTGATGATTATCTGGCAGACGGCGGCACTCTTGAGGAGCTTGCTGAGCTTGCGCTGGATATTCTTGTTACCTCTGGATATTTAACAACAGATGCACGAGAAGCTCAAAAAAAAATGACAGCGGAGCTGAAAGCGAAAGTGCTCGAAGCGTTTCAGAAATCATCGCAATAATGTATAATGAAGCTCTTGAAGTAGGCATTTATCCAGCTGAGTTCTGGGATATGTCTATGCAAGAGATAAGAGACACGGTTACACGAAGAATCAGGCAGAAACAGAATGAAATCTACACTCTGTCAGCAATGATCAGAGTGGCCGTGGCTTCTGCTATTAGTGCAGAAAACAAATTCCCTGCTTCCGCAGCTGAAGCTTTCGGCAGAGAGGAAAAGCGAGAAGGAAGCTGGAAAAACTCATACAATTACATCAAAGCACTTCAAAAACTTAAACAAGGGGGTGCAAAATGAATATAACTACTGACGAGCTACGGATCCTGCTCCGAATCAACGGAGCTGCTTCATACAAGACCACTATAAACGAAGTTACAAACGTCACCAACAACTATAACAAGTCATGCACTAACCTTATATCAACGCTCGGAAAGCTTGTTGCAGGCGGTGCCATTGTAAAATTCAGCAAACAGTGCATCGAAGCAGCTTCCAACCTGCAGGAGGTAGCAAACGTAGTCGATGTCACCTTTGGCAAGAACGCCAATAAAATAAACGACTGGGCAAAGAATCAGGCTGCAAGCTTCGGCCTTTCCGAGACAGCTGCTAAGCGTTATGCCGGTACTTACGGCACAATGGCTAAGCAGTTCAACATGACCTCAGATCAGGCCGCGACAATGGCAATCGAGCTGACAAAGCTCACAGGCGACGTGGCAAGCTTTTACAACCTTGAAGATAAAGTGGCAGGCACAAAGCTGAAAGCGATCTTTACAGGCGAGACCGAAGGTCTTAAGGAGCTGGGCGTTGTAATGACCGAGACTCAGCTCAATGCGTATGCAATGACAAAGGGCTTTGGCAAGAGAACTAAGGAAATGACGGAGCAGGAGAAGGTCCTTCTGCGTTACCAGTACACAATGGAGAAGCTCGGACACGCTCAGGGCGACTTTGCAAGGACTTCTGACGGCTATGCTAACTCTACCAGAACGCTAAAGCTTGAGCTTGAAAACCTTAAGGTAGAAATAGGCAAGGAGCTCATTCCAGTGGCTTCAATGGGTATACAGGCTATCAGCAAGGGCTTGCAGGCTATCTCCCCATTCTTAATAAGCGTGGCTCAGACAGTCAAGTATTATGCTATGGCATGGCAGCAGGCATCTGATACAACCAAAACGTATGTACAGCTTTCACTGGCTGCTTTTGGAATAATGATCGTAGCTCCGAAGACAATAGCTGTAACAAGCGCAGCGGTTAAGCTGCTGACTTTGGATATTACCACACTGGGAATGGCCTTAAAAGCCCTTTTGGGCATTGCAGGCATAGCTCTTGCAGTTATGGCATTAGCTGATCTTACAAAGAGCGTGGAATCTATGAAGCAGAACCAGACGGCCGACGAAATAAAAGATGTATCGAACAGCCTTGACACTCTCGATGAAAGCATTGAGAACTTAGGCGAGAGTGCAAACACCTTTGAAACCTTCCTTGCAAGCTTCGATGAGGTTAACAAAGTAGGCGGCAGCGGCACACTTGCTTCAAAAATCGTCAATGCTGATGATATATCCAATATTCTTGACTTAGCAAGCGGCATAGACGGCATACAGGAAAGCCTTGATAATCTTTCGATAAACATTCCGACTCCAAGAATACTTACAAAGGATTTTTGGGTGGAAGTTGCTGGTTATGTGAAAGGTTTCATTGATGATGTCAAGAAAGGTAACTTCCTTGAGGACTGGGAGATCGGAGCTGACGAGTTTGACAAGAAGCTAAAGAAATACTTTCCTGACTGGGAGGATTTTTACAAGCGCTTGGGTGAAGCTATCTATGATGCCTTACATCCAGAGGAGTATGCGGCAGAGGTAGCAGCAAAAGCTGTTGAAAATCCTGTCGGTAATGGCTTAAATCCTTCTTCTGAGGGCTTGGGAAACTTTAAGAACATCAAGTGGTCAAAGCACGCTGCAGGCGGATTCCCAAATAAAGGCAGTTTATTCCTGGCAGGTGAGACCGGTGCGGAGCTGGTCGGATCCTTCGGCGGCTCTCAGACAAGAGTTGTCAACAGCTCACAAATGGGTGGCATAGGCGGCTCTGCTCCAATCGTATTCACACCAACAATCATGATAGACAGCAGAAAGATAACATCTGTCGTTCTCGATGATATAAACAACATGACACGCTCAAGTGGCAGCAGTCCGCTGATAGAGTTAGGAGGTTAATATGGGACTTATAATAGGATCAACAACGCTTCCTACTCCGAAAAGCGTAACATACAGCCAGAATAAGCTCTGGTCACAGAATACAGGCCGACTTGACAGCGGTTATTTTGTCGGTGAGCTGGTAGCAGTCAAGAAAAAGTATGAAGTTACTTTTCCACCGCTTACTACGTCAGATCTGACAACAGTCAGGACGGCGGTCAATCCAAACAACGGCTTTGCATCGGTCCAGATAACAAATGCCGAGGGCGGTACTGATACAGTGGATGCATATTTCGGCGATTTAACAGTTGAGTCGTATTCCTGGAACAACGGCATCCAGTATGCAGTAAATGCCGCAGTATCAATCATAGAAAGGTGATGTATAATGCTTCCTGTAACTGGCAATGTAAACGCACAGCCCCGAAAAATAAGCTGTAAGCTTGAAATAGGCGGCAATACTATCACCAATGTCAAAATGCTGACTTACAGCTCTGACTGGTCCGGTAATATAACGGTAGGTCAGGTTGTATCGTCATATATATCTGTAACCTTACCGACACCAGGTTACTCTCTTGCCGGAGCTAACGTCACTCTGAGCATGGGAATAGGCACAACTGTTGAATGGGTGCAGATAGGATCTTTTCGAGTTGATGAAGAGTCAATACGGACAAAACAAGGGTATACGTCATTTAATGCGTATGACAAGCTGTATTATTCTGTTAATACTTATCATTCCACAGGAAATAAGTCATTGCAGACGATTTGTAACGATGTTTGTAGAGATATTGGTATAACGTCTACCGTGCTATCTGCGGACCTTACAATCGACAGTTCTATGCTTGACGGCTATACTCTGCGTGATGTTCTGGGCTTCATAGCAGGCTATCAGGGCAAAAACGCTTATTTATCACCTTCGGGAGCTCTTGACCTTAGGTGGTTTACATCGTCAGGCTACACAGCTGACGGCACAAGGGCAAATATACCATACATTGGAGAAAATGACTGCACAATAGGGCGCTGGATCTGTCAGACTCAGGACGGCGTTATTGATGCAGGAAGCGGCGAGGGAATATACTTCACTTGTCCGTTTATGACAGCTGCAAGGCTCAGCTCTCTGCAGCAAGGTCAATCTTTAACGTATCGCAAGGCCGAAGTGGATATACCTTACGGCAATTTCTGCTTGCAGAGCGGCGATATAATCACTGTTACGACAGTGCAGAATCAAACTTTAACAGTTCCTATCATGAACAATAGCTGGACTTACGACGGCGGCTTATCGTCGGCTGTTACGTCTTACGGTGTCAGCGATTATCAGGGAACAGCAAACAACGCTGAACGCTCCGTATCGGCTCGGAGGTTCCAGTCTATACTGGCTGAACATAAAGCGGCTAACCGAGTTAATGAAGCTATTCAAGAAGCAACAGACACAATCACGGGTGCTACAGGTGGTATTATACGCATCAACATGGGTGGCAATGGCAAGCCTGCCGAGTTCTTAATACTTGATACAGGCGATATCAGCACGGCTCAGAGCGTATTCAGATTAAACGAAAACGGACTCGGATATTCGAGCTCAGGCTATAACGGCCCTTATGCAACAGCAATTACTGCTGCAGGCCTTATAGTTACAGATCGTTTTGTCGGTAATACTATCTCAGGCGTTACGCTTGAAACAATAGCCAGCGGTACTGGTTCAAGGCCGAAGGTTGTTGTCGAAAACGGTTCGTATGAACTTAAACGAGTTGCAACTGATGAAACTGTTCACGATGTTGGAGTTATCAAGTATATCCCAAGAGGAGACTATGACGAGCTCGACACCGTTGCAATTCACGCTGAGAGTGGCAATGCCGTGGTAATTGGAATGCCTGGAAATGATGAGTTTATCTATTATACAGATATAAGCGCTGCTCCTTCCGGTGCTGAAAAGTTTAATTTTTATGGCGGTCATATCCGAATATACAGCAGTTATGAAGGCGGCATGATTTCATTGCAGGCAAAGCTTCACGAACTTGAGGACCGCATAGCGGCTCTCGGAGGGTAAAAATCAATAATGCATATCCTGGTAAACGTCTACAGGGTGGCAAGAGGTGAGTTTATGTTTATATTCAAAGGAAAAGAAGCAGTATGTGGCATACTGCTGACTATAGATCGCGGCTGGCGGTACAAAATGACAGCAGAGGACACGCTGGTAGTAAAAATAGTTGATAAAGACAGAAATGTCCTTACCAAAACTTATACTCATGAAGCTTGTGACGATATTGATAAATTTGTCACTGTCGAGCTGAGCCCTGCCGAAACTCAGACCATGAGCTTGGGCAGAGGTACACTTACAGCGTATCTGAATGACCTTGTCGTTATACGGCCAACTGAATTTTATGTAAAGGAGGCTATATAATGTCTCACGACTACGACAATACAAGAAACAGGTTCAATCCTGAAAATAGATTCATCGGCGATATTGAAAACGGCTTGCGATATCCGTTCGGCTGTTACAGCAAGGAAGAAGCGGACGAAAAATTTGCTTCAAAGGCAGATATTGAAGCTGTTGCAGCTGATGTTACGATTATCAAGGCTCAGATCGTCGATATTCTTGCAAGGCTTGACGCTCTTGAGTATAAGGCTATCAATATCCAGAGCTTTACAGCAAATCCCAATAAAATTGAAATAGGCTCAAATAGCACTATTGACTTGACATGGGCTTTGAACAAAGCAGCAGTAACACAGACTGTCAACGGACAGGCTGTACAGGGAACTTCAATGCAAGTTACCAACATTTCAGCCTCAACTACTTTCAGGCTGGAAGTTTCAGACGGTGAAACAAATGATACAGAATCTGTTGTAGTTACAGCTGCAAATCAGATTTACTATGGCGCAGCGGCAGACTTCTCAACAGTTACATCACTTACAAAGGTGCTTTCAGACAATAAAAGAAGAACTATCACAGTCAATGCAGGACAGGGAAAGTATATTATATACGCTTATCCAGCAAGGCTTGGTGACGTCACATTCTATGTTGACAGCTGGGAGGGCGGCTTCGAGCCTGCTGTTGAGCAGAGCATAACCAATGCAAGTGGATACACCGAAACTTACAAGCTCTATAGATCAACAAATACAAATCTTGGCGAAACAACAGTCGAGATTAAGGAGGGATAATTTATGGCAGTAGTAGTAATAGACACTATAAAACCGAAAAATCAGGGCACGTTTCCTGTTGTTGAAGCAGCTGACGTTAAGGTAACTAATACTAAGAGACTTGATGCAGCTCTTAATGATAAGGCTAATCAGTCAGATCTCGCAGCATTACAGACAACGGTTGCAGGCAAAGCTTCGCAGTCTGACCTTAATGCTCTTAGTTCCACTGTTGCAGGCAAGCAGAACGCACTTACAGAAGCACAGCTCAAAGCTTGCAATTCTGGTATTACATCTTCTCTTGTAACTCAGATAGGCACAAATACAACAGCGATTGCAGGCAAGGCTTCACAGGCAGACCTTACTGCTCTTGAAGCAGAGGTTGACACAAAAGCTGATTCTGATGATCTTACCACAGCAACAGCTAACTTGCAGTCTCAGATTGATGAGCTGATAACTCCTACAACTCAGGATGCCGAAGTGCAGAATGCAAGAGTAGGAGCTGACGGAACAAGTTATCAGACACTTAAAGCGCGACTTGATACAGAATTTGACAATACACAGGATAATATCGATATAATATCTGATGTTGAAACTGTCACCAAAGACGGATATTATGAGGGTTCAGCTAATACCACCACTCTGGTAGTAACTACAAATAGCAATCACCGCACCGTATATGCTGAATGTGAACCAAACAAATTGTACAGAGTAACAAAAACACCAACACAGAGATTCAGCGTATTTTTTACGGCAAAATTTCCAGATACTGGTGTGGCTACGTCTGCTATTACAACAGACAACGAAGCAGACAAAATTGACGTTATGTCACCGAGTAATGCTAAGTATATCTGCGCATATGTTTATAATGCTAATACCGATTCAAGCTATGGAACAGCAACTGAAATTATGGATTCTGCTGCTATAAAAGAAATCAGTGCGAATGACACACAGTGCAGATCAGATTTGAATGTGACAAATGGAAATGTCGCATCATGTTCAGATATAATTCATGACAATTTCGGCTATATTAACTATAACTATGATGCATCGTTCCATAGAGCGGCTGATCCAGAAGCGACTAACTCATTAAAAATAGGTATAGATCGTTCAAGTGAAATAGTTGTCCTCAACGGCAACTCTACTACAAATCCTAACAATTTTATTATTGTTAGAATTACTGATGATGTTGTTTCAACTGTGCAGGATTCAACTGTAACTAATTGGGATACAGGACTGTCATTAATCGAAGGACATGATTACAAGATTACTTGTAAGCTTTTGTCTGGAACGTCAGAACTTAACGATGAAGAATACATTAACAGTGTAAGCGTATATCCGATAGGACAGCGCCAGTCTGTTGGAACATTTTATAGGAGCGGCAAGACATTTGTCAGAACGTTTACAGCAACAGATACGCAGTATAATTTCTGCATTTATATTGAGGACGAACAGGAATTTGTAAATGCAAAGTATATGATAACACTTGAAGATTTATCCGAAAATGCAACTGTACTTACAAAAGACGATGAAAAAAGAGTGTTTGACTACTTCGATGATATTACAAACGATGAATCCGATCTTGTAAACTATGGATATACCTATAATGTTGACAAATACCCTTCCACAGATACTGAATCATCACCTACATATATAGGCGTAGAAAGATACGGAACAATTATCAAGCTTAATCTTGACAATTCGCAGCGTGTAAGACGTGTCAAAATATCAGGTGATATTGAGAGAGCAAATAGTTCGACGTTCAAATCATGGACAAATACTTTGTATCTTGATGAAGGTGAAAAGTATATTGCAACTATAGAAAAAATATCTGGAACAGGAACACTGGACGGAAAAGCTTACTTCCCAAATATCGTTGTATATGATACTCCGATTGATAAGACAATAGCATCATGGCTGTATGAATCAACAACAAAGAAACAGTTTGTTTTCACCGCAGGCAGTACAGCGTTATCAATAGCTTTATACGTAGCCGAAGGGGCAAGTTTAACTGATCTTGTTGTCCGTGTAACTCTTACAAAAGCAGATGCCGATATTGAACCGTATTATGCCGCAGAAATGACAGATACTATCAACAAGGTAAGGAACTCAATCACATCGCCTGCGCTTGTATTCCCTATTGTTACAGATATTCACCGATACTCTGAAAACGCTGCTGTTCAGAATTTTAAGCAGATGATAAATAATATATCACATTTGGCACTTAATGTAAAATTTGATTTCCTTCTCAATCTTGGTGATTTCACAGACGGAAACACAACAAAGGAAGTCACATTTGACAGAGCGTATGAATCAACGAAGGATTTTGTCAATATCGGAGTACCTTACTTCTGGGCTAACGGAAATCATGATATAAATTATTACACTACAGATCAGCCTTACGAATTTACAATGCCGGAAGTATTCAAGGCATACTATGGTTCTATTAAGAATGTTGTTTACAATAGAAACGAATATGCGACTGATTATTACATTGACTTCACAATTGGCGTGCGCCTGATATGCCTTAACGCTAACGGTATTGTTGACGGGCATGAGAGATATGCTTACGGCAATAGCACAGCTGCATGGCTTGAAGCTGCTCTTGTGACTGATAATACGGTAATAGTTGCAGTACATCAGTCCTCACAGCCAAATCAGGTATACAATACTGTTAATACCTATAATGGTGCAGCAATTAATGCTAAATTACAAGCATTTGTTAATAACGGCGGCAATCTCATAATGCTTAGCGGACACTCTCACCGTGATATAGCATTTATTGATCCGTGGCTTAGTGTAATGCAGGATTGCCAGCGTTTTACAGATACAGAGGGTGAAGTTCTACCGCCCGATGCAGAAGATACACACGGAATTACTGGATTTATCGATAATATCGTGCAGTGGGGAAGAACGGCAGGAACGCACACAGAAGATGCATGGACTGTATGCGTATTTAAACCTGATACAAACGATCTTGATTTCATCAGATTCGGCGCAGGAGCTGACAGACATTTCCATGTAACTCCAATTTCACCTACTACTGTCACAACACAGCTTACAGGTACTATAACATGGACTTCAAGCAATGAAGCGGTAGCAACTGTATCAGACGGTGTAATTGCAAGCGTATCAGCTGGAAAGTGCGCTATCATTGCAAAGGACGAAAACAGCAACTACGAATGCTGGATCGTTGTAGTTGGAGAGTAAGCCATAAAAAGGAGGCTGTCAAATGGAAAACGAAACAATAATCACAGCATTATCCCTTATTGGCACACTTGCAGGCTCTTTCGGTGGTATCTTGGTGAGTTCAAAGCTCACCAATTACCGCATAGAGCAACTTGAAAAAAAGGTAGATAAACACAACAATTTTGCGGAAAGGCTTCCAGTAATCGAAGAAAAGCTCAAAGATCATGACAGGCGTTTGTCGGAGGTAGAGCATGAAACTGCGTGAACGGCTTGCAAAGCTCATTGACGTTAAGACAATCGTTACTCTCACATTGACAGGTGTGTTCTCATACCTGTCAATCGTGGGACGTATCACAGCAGACAACTTTATGACGGTTTTTACTGTTATAATATCTTTCTTTTTCGGCGTTCAGGTCGAAAAACACAACTCAAACAAGCAGTAAGGAGTGATATTATGGGCAATCTTTCAAAGCATTTCGACAAATCAGAGTTCCGCTGTCAGTGTGGCTGCGGCGGTGAGAATCCTTCAAAAAAACTTATCGAGCGCCTTGAACAGCTCTTTGACCTCATGGACGCCAAGAGCATAGTAATAACAAGCGGCTATCGCTGCCCGAAGTACAGCGTAAAAGTCGGTGGCTACAGCTCGGACGCTCATACACGTAATATTGCCGCTGATATTATTGTTAATAAGCAGGGCGGCGGCTCATACACGGCAGAGGATATCGCAGAAGCTGCGGAGCGTATCGGCTTCGGTGGTATTGGTCTTATGCAGGGAGCTTGTCACGTTGACACAAGAGACTGTGAAACCTATCTTAATAAACACTGGTTCGGTGATGAACGCGACGGTAGGAACTACATCGAGACCTTCCAGCGTGGCACTGCCTTTCCTGGAGAGAAAAAAGAAGAGTCTGCTCCGAAGCTCCGTTCAAAGGAAGAACTCCTGGCAGAGCTCAAGGCTCTCTACGAAAAGTACATATAAACTCACTACTACGACGAACTAAGAGATTATGAACAGATTCACCAATATAAGCAATACGGAGTTATCGCAGCTCATTGATGAATGGATCCGAGGCGAAAGGGACCGTAAGATCATGAAGCGGAGACTGATTGACGGTATCTGTTTTGAACCGCTTGCCGAGGAATTCGAGCTCTCGGTAACTCACACATGGAAAATAGTTGAAAAAAATCTCAAAATATTGAATACAAAGGTATAAGAAAAAGACCGATTTACTTTATGGTAAGTCGGTCTTATTTTTTTTATACTTAAAGTGGTGAATCAATATGTATATATTTTTCAACAACAATCCGCAAGGGCTGAAAATAGGAGATTGCGTTGTCCGTGCGATTTCCGCAGCCATGAACCAGACCTGGGAGCGCACTTACATTGACCTTTGCATCGAGGGCTTCACCTTCCGAGATATGCCAAATGCTAATAATGTATGGGACTCTTACCTTAAATCCAAAGGCTTCAAGCGCTATGTAGTTCCGAATAGCTGTCCTGACTGCTACACGATAGAGGACTTTGCAAGGGATAATCCTCAGGGTACTTATATAGTCGCAACCGGTTCTCATGCTGTATGCGTAAAGAACGGAAATATACTTGACAACTGGGACAGCTCGCAGGAGGTCCCGGCATACTACTACACAAAGGAGCAGGACTATGGCAAATTATAATCCTTATTTCCCAGCCGGATACAATCCATATCAACCAGCTATGCAGCAGTTTCAGCAAGTCATGCAGCCACAACAACAGAACAGTGGTTTGACATGGGTACAAGGCATCGAGGGAGCCAAGAGCCATTTTGTGGAGCCGGGGCGCTCCGCACTGCTCATGGACTCCGAGAGCAACAGCTTCTTTATAAAGTCGGCTGACACTTCTGGTATGCCTTTACCTCTCAGGATATTTGACTATCAGGAAAGAACAGCTCAGCAAGCACCACAGCAGCCGACAGCAGCCGTTCACGACACAAGCAGTTATATTACAAGGGAAGAATTTGAAAGCCGTTTAGCGGCAATTACAGCTGTTACAGAAAGGACTGAAAGCAATGTCGAGTGATCTTTTCAAAAGCTTTGGTAAGGACAATAATGTCTCTGGCAATCAGGATCCGAGAAGCGCAGCCATGAGCCGCATGAAGGAAATGGGTATAAACGTTCCTGAGGGCATGGAAAACAATCCTCAGGCACTTCTGCAGCACGTTATGCAGTCCGGAAAGGTACCAAATAACAGGCTCAACATGGCTCAGCAGCTAATGCAGCGGATGTTTGGCCGCAGATAACGAAAAAGCAGCCACAAATGTGACTGCTTAATCGGTATGAATTCCATGTCATGCATATTCCTCATGCATTATCTTATTATACCATAAAAGCTGACGAATGTCAATTATGTGCGTTTTAACGCACGTTAACGCACGATTTAACACGCGCGTGTTTTAACTTTATTGCTTGTAATATTAAAACTAAATTGCAACTAAGTTGCAATTAACTTGCTGAAAAAGCAAGTTTTTGAAATCAAAGTATACTTTTCCGCAAGTTTAGGTATATTTTTAACTTGCTTATAACTTGCTGACGGTATCACAGCTACGGCTTTGATATAAATATCACCGACTATCCTTAAGGAGATAGTCGCTTACCGGGATAATTCCCCGGAGAAAGGAGGCCTATATGGCACTCACAGAAAATGGAAACGGCGGTGGCAATGGTCTTGTTATGCCTGTACAGCCTATGTATGGCGGCGGCTTCGGCGGCGGCATGGGTGGCGGCTTCGGTTTTGGCGGAGACTGGGCATGGATACTTCTCCTGCTTGTACTCGGCGGAGGCTGGGGCGGCTTTGGCGGCTTCGGAGGAGGTGCAGGTGCAATGATGGGCGCTGGAATGATGGGAATGGACTTCCTGTATCCTTGGCTCAGCAACTCTGAGCACATCAGTGACGGCTTCAGAGATGCACAGCTCAGCGACAATGTTACATCCGTAAGAGACGGAATCAGTAATCTCAGTACGCAGTTATGCGGCTGCTGCGGTGATATGCAGATGTCACTTGCAAATGGCTTCAACGGCGTGAACTCATCTATCAATAACGCTCAGAACGCTATTGCGCAGCAGCTCTACACTAACCAGCTCGCAGATCTCGAAAGAAGCTTTGCAGCTCAGACAGCAAACACAGCTGCTATCAACGCAGTTAACATGCAGCTCCAGAACTGCTGCTGCGAGAACAGAGCAGCTACAGCGGACCTTAAGTACACAGTAGCAACTGAGAACTGTGCAGATCGTTATGAGGCAGCACAGAACACTCGTGACATCATCGAGAGTCAGACCAGAGGCACACAGGCTATTCTCGACAAGCTTTGCGCTATTGAGCTCGATACAGTTAAGAATCAGCTCGCTCAGGCTCAGCGTGATAACGTAGGCTTACAGAACCAGCTCAACATGACAAATCTCGCAGCTTCACAGACAGCTCAGACTTCGGACATCATCAACGGCGTATATAATCGCCTTTCACAGTGC